>JBEKXJ010000021.1:0-72191 GCA_049512215.1 Solirubrobacteraceae bacterium | reverse complement strand
GCGGCCCTTGACGGATGACTCTGGCACTACAACCATCACCGAAGACACTCAGCCCTCGGCCACAAGCCCCCGATCGCCCGACTACTCGAGCGAACCAACCTTCTCGGTACTTACACCTAGACCGCGACCGGCAACTCGTAGCGACGCCTGATGTCATACAGCGTCGTGCGCTCGGCCGCCGGCCGTGCGGCCTCGTGCGCCGCGGCGACGAGCTGCTCGGGATCGAGCTTCGTGCCGTGATAACTGCCGGCCAGGCGGCTGATCGACTCCTCCATCAGCGTCCCCCCGAGATCGTTCACGCCCCAGCGCAGGGACTCCGTGGCCGCCTCTAGCCCCATCTTCACCCAGCTCGCCTGCAGGCTCGGGATGGTGCGCCCGAGCGCGAGCCGGAAGACGGCGGTGTGCTTGAGGTTCTCCTCGCGGGTGATCTCCTGAACCCCGTGCGTGCGCCCAAGCAGCGTCTGGAAGGGGATGAAGGAGAGCGGCACGAACTCGGTGATCCCCCCTGTGCGCTCCTGCAGCTCTCGCACCACCCGCATGTGCTCGGCAAGCTCCCACGGCTCCTCGATGTGCCCGAACATCACCGTCGCCGTCGAGCGCAGGCCTGCCGCGTGCGAGGCTTCGATGATCTGCACCCAGCGTGCGACCCGCAGCTTGTTCGGCGATATGCGCTCGCGCACCCCGTCATGCAACACCTCGGCGGCGGTGCCCGGCGTCGAGCCGAGCCCCGCATCCCTCAAACGCGCGAACACCTGCGCGGGCGCGAGGCCCGAGATGTCGCACATGTGGGCGATCTCCATCGGGCTGTAGGCGTGCAGGTGAAGCGCCGGCGCCGTCTCCTTCGCCAGCTCCAGCCAGCCGAGATAGTCCGCAAGCGTCCAGTCCGGATGGATGCCAGACTGGATGCACAGCTCGCTCGCCCCATACTCGACGGCCTCGCGGACGCGCCTTGCGAACTCCTCGCGGTCGTGCTCATAGGCGTCCGGCGAGCGCTTGCCCTGCCCGAACCCGCAGAACGCGCAGCCCACGACACAGACGTTCGAGACGTTGATGTTGCGGTTCACGACGAACGTGACCGTCTCCCCGGCGAGCTCCTCGCGCAGCTCATCGGCGGCCTGGCGGATCTCCTCGATCGCCTCTGCCCGCGTCTCTGAGAAGAGCGCCGTCAGCTCATCGGCGCTGAGCGCGAGCCCCTCGCGGCCCTTCGCGATCGCCCCCGCGAGGAGTTCGCGGCGGATCGGTGCCGGAGGATCGGTGCGCCCGGACCCGCGCCTCGGGATGAAGCTCCAGTAGCGCAGCTTGATCGTGTCCATCACCCCCTGCGCGACCCACTCGGGGTCGATGTAGCGCGCGTACACGCACAGCCGCTCGGTCAGCGCGCAGCCGTCGCGCTGGAGCTCCTTGCGCACCTGATGCGGCGAGGGAAACGGGTGCTCGGGGGAGATGTGATCGCCGTTCGCGCTCAAGCCCCCGAGATCGGTTGCGCCCGCCGCCACCAGCTCTCCCCACCAGTCGGCGAGGTTGGGTGGGACCTGGATCCCCACCTCAGGCATCAGCCGCCGCGTCTCTGCGATCAGCCTCTTGACGTCCTCGATCCTGATCGGCTCCTCGGCTGCGGCCCACTCGGGCAGCCCCAGCCGCGGGCGCCCGTCGGCCACGCCCGTGCGCCAGTATTCCCGCGCTGCCTGCTCGGCTATCTGCGCCGGCTCCTGCCCGTAGTAGCGCTGGTGGGGGACGAAGTTCTGCAGGATCACCTCCTGGATATGGCCGTGCTCGGCGTGGAGGGCCGCAAGCGCCTCGAGCGATCCCATCCGCTCCTGCTCGGTCTCCCCGATACCCACCAGGATCCCGCTGGTGAACGGGATCCGAAGCTCGCCCGCCGCGCGGATGCACTCCAGGCGGCGAGCCGGATGCTTGGTCGGCGAGCCGGCATGCACGGTCTCCATCAGCCTCTCAGAGACCGACTCGAGCATAAGCCCCTGCGAGGCGGTCACCTCGCGTAGACGAGCGAGATCCTCGCGGGAGAGCACGCCGAGGTTCGTGTGGGGCAGGAGCCCCCGTTCGAGCGCCCGCTCGCAGGCCCACACGACATACGCGGTGAAGTCCTCGTGCCCGTACTCGCGCAGGCGCTCGGCCACCACAGGGTTGACCTCGGGGCGCTCCCCGGTCAGGACGAGCAGCTCCTTGACCTGGCGGCGCGCCGCCCCGTCGAGGATCCCGAGCACCTCCTCGGGCGCATACAGATGCGCCGTGTGCGTCACGAACGCGCAGTACTTGCAGTAGCAGCGGCACGTCCGTGACAGCGACAGCGTCAGGTTGCGCGAGAAGGTGACCCGGCGGCGCACGGGGAGCGCTCTCCCCCTCAGCCCCGGGCCGGCTCGCCGGCGCCCTCCACGCGCGCCCCCTGGGGCCCGCCGGGATCCGCGGGAGCCCCGCCGTTGCTCGAGCCGTCCAGCCCGAGACCGGAGGCCACGCGAGCGCCGAGCCCTGAGTCGACCTTCCGCCAGTGGCCCACCGCGCGCTCCTGGATCTCCCGGCTCACGTCGGTGGCGAGGTGGCCGACGAGGTTTTCCACCAGATGGTCGCGATCGGTCGGGGAGAGCACCTCGCGGAAGAGGGCGCCGGCCTGCCCGTAGTCGTCGTCCTCGCTGTGCAGCGCCTGAGCGGTGCGCACGATATCCCCGTCGGCCTGCCAGGAGGGATCGGGGTAGCGCCCGCTGTCGGCCTTCGGGCCGCCGAAGCTGTTCGGCGCGTAGACCGGCTGGCTCCCCGAGTGCTCGTAGCGCATGGCGCCGTCCTTGTTGTAGGAGTGCACCTCGCTCTTGGGGCGGTTGATCGGCAGCTGCAGGTAGTTGGCCCCGATCCGGTAACGGTGGGTGTCGGGGTAGCTGAACAGCCGTCCCAGGAGCATCCGGTCCGGGCTCGGCCCGATACCCGGCACCATGTTCGCCGGCTCGAAGGAGGCCTGCTCGACTTCGCTGAAGTAGTTCTCAGGGTTGCGGTCGAGCACGAGCCGCCCGATCGTGATCGCTGGGTAGTCGCCGTGCGGCCAGACCTTCGTCAGGTCGAACGGGTTGAAGCGGTAGTCCTTGGCGTGGTCGAAGGGCATGATCTGCATCTCCAGACGCCATTCCGGCGCGTCCTTGCGTGCGATCGACTCGAACAGATCGCGCAGGTGGAAGTCGGGATCCTCGGCGGCCATCGCCTTCGCCTCGGCGTCCGTGAAGTTCTCGATGCCCTGAACCGTCTTGAAGTGGTACTTGACCCAGAAGCGCTCACCGCCGGCGTTGATCCACATGTAGGTGTGGCTGCCGTAGCCGTTCATGTTGCGCCAGGTCCTGGGCGTGCCCCGGTCTGAAAACAGGAACTCGACCTGGTGATAGGACTCGGGTGAGAGCGACCAGAAGTCCCACTGGGCGTTGTTCGAGCGCGTATGCGTGTCGGGCATCCGCTTCTGCGAATGGATGAAGTCCTGGAACTTCGAGGGGTCCTTGACGAAGAAGATCGGCGTGTTGTTGCCGACGAGGTCGTAATTGCCCTGTTCGGTGTAGAACTTCAACGCGAAGCCGCGCGGGTCACGCGCGGTGTCGGCTGAGCCCGCCTCACCCGCGACAGTCGAGAAGCGCAGGAACGTCTCGGTCCGCTTGCCGACCTGCGAGAGAAAAGCGGCGCTCGTCCACTGCGTCACGTCCTCGGTGACCTCGAAGAACCCGTGGGCTGCGCCGCCCTTGGCGTGCACGACGCGCTCGGGGACGCGCTCGCGGTTGAACTGGGCCATCTTCTGGATCAGGTAGTGATCCTGCAGCAGGATCGGGCCGTCCGAGCCGACGGTCAGCGAGTGCTCATCGCTCGGCGCGGGGATGCCGGCGTCGGTGCTGGTGGGGGGCGGGGCGTCGCTCATGTCGATCCTCCGAGTCGTAGATGTCCGGCGGCTTGTCTTAGGGGTGGGCTCGCCGCCCTTCCGACCGAGCACGGCCTGGTCCGGGCGGTCAGGGTCCCATTATGCTCAGCTTGCCATGTCCAGCCCGACGCAACATCCGCTCTACCTCGCCCGACACGGCCAGACGGCCTACAACCTCGAGCGCCGCTTCCAGGGCCGGCTACCCGTTCCGCTCGATGAGACCGGCCGCGCACAGGCCGCCGAGCTGGCCGAGCGCGCCGCCGACCACGGCTTCGCCGCGCTTTGGTCGAGCACCCTGCTGCGCGCACGCGAAACGGCGGATATCGTCGCGCGACGGATCGGCCTCTCCCCGCGCGAGGACCCGCGGCTCGTGGAGACCGACGCAGGCGCCTGGACGGACCGAACCTTCGCCGAGGTTCAGGCCGAAGCGCCCCAGCGCTTCGCCGCGTTCCTCGCCGGCGACCCCAGCTTCGCGTTCCCGCGTGGCGAGTCCTTCGCCGAGCAGGAGCTGCGCGTGGCCGCGGCGCTCGAGGACGTCGAACGGGGAGATCTGCCCGCGCTGGTGGTCTGCCACGGCATGGTCATCCGCGCCGCCCTCTCGGTGCGCTCCGGGCATTGGCTGCCCCGCGGCGTGCGGGTCGCGAACGGCGCGCTGATCCCGCTCGATCCCATCGGCGCCCAACAAGCGCTCGGCGACGAAGCGGCGACACCCGCCAGCTGATGCGGGATCCCTCCTAGGAGGACATCCGCGCCGCCTTGTTGACGTCCTCACCGGGCACGAGCACGAACTCGTTCCTGGCTCCCCGCCTGCGGCGTTCGCGGTAGGGCCTGTATTCCTCGCTGTCATAGAACTCCTCCGCCGCGCCCTTTGAGGGCCACTCGATGATCAGGAAGACCTGCGGTGGCGTCCGCTCGCCCTCGATCTTCTCGATCCGCGCTGTGCGCGACAGGTAGCGCCCGCCGCGGCGCTCGACCATGCCGGTTACGTTCGCGACGTAATCGGCAACCCAGCCCGGGTCGGTGATGTCGAGCTCGGCAACGGTGTAGTACTTCATCGGACCCCCAAGTCTGTCGTTGTGCAGCTGGGCTGGATCCCATCAGATCGGGCCGCTCGCTGGAGCTCAGCGCAGGATCACGCAGCCGGCCGTGCCGTGCGCGATCAGCGTCTCGTCGTTTTCGGCATAGAGCCGCCCCTCGGCCGTAGCCGTGCGCTTCCCGCCGTGGACCACGCGGCCCTCGGCGAGCACGCGCCCAGTCGTGTCGCGCATCGCGCGGATGTAGCGGACGTGAAGATCGGTCGTCGTGTATCCAATGCCCGCCTCGAGGGTCGTGTGCACCGCGCAGCCCATGCAGGAGTCCAGGATCGTCGCCGCGATGCCGCCGTGGACCATCCCGATCGGGTTGTACATCCACTCGGCCGGCTCCATCGCAAAGACCGCCCGTCCTTCCTCGGCCTCGACGATCTCGAGCCCGAGCAGCTGGGCGATCGGCGGCGGCGGGAGCCTTCCCACGGCGATCGCCGTGATGTACTCGTGCCCGGGCAGCTTCAGCCCACTGGCGGCAGTCGCGGCCGGGTCCTCCCAGCTGAAGCTGCGCGTCCGCGTCCGCTCGGCGATCGTGCTCATGCCGGGCTCTCCACGACGAGAGGCTCCGCGATCGGTGGCTCCGCGATCGGTGGCTCCGCGGTCCACTCAGCGATCGCAGGCACCTCGATGCCACCATGTACCGATGGGCCGAGCGCGGCGAGCGCGAGACCGGCAGACAGTCCTCCGGCGAGCGTGATCAGCCATGCCGAGTGGAACTCCGCCGCCGTGCTCGTCGCCGTGCCGAGCACCGCGACGAGCACCGCCACGCCGAGCGCGGCGCCGATCTGGCGGCCCATGGTGAGGACCGCCGCGCCGGTCGCGAAGCGCTCCGGCGCCAGCGACGAGGCGCCCGCGCCGGTGAGAGTCGGGATGATCAGACCGACGCCCGTTCCGCTGATGGCGAGCCCCGGCAGGTACTCGGAGAGGTAAGCGGGCGTGTTGCCCGTCTGGGTGATGTACCAGACTTGCCCTGCGCAGAACAGTATCCCGCCGATCAGCCCCGGAATTCGATAGCCGACTCGGGCCCCGAGGCGAGCGGCCGGGACACTGAAGGCGGTCGCCATGGCCGGGCCGGGGAACAACATCAGGCCGGCCGTCAGCACGTCCTCATGCCAGACCGATGTGAGAAACAGCACGCCGGCAAGCAGCATCGCCCCGAAGCCGCCGAAGAACAGCACCGAAGCGCCCACCGCCAGGCCGAAGCTGCGAACGCGCAACATCGCCGGTTCGACTATCGGCGCCGCGTGGTGATCCGAGCGCCACCAGATTGCCGGCAGCAGCAGGACCGTGACCGCGAGCAGGGCAACGATCGCGGGCGAGGCCCAACCCCATTCCTGACCCTTGACGATCGCCACGACGAGCGATCCGATCGCCAAGATCAGAGCGCCGGCACCGAGCACGTCCGGGCGTCCGGCGCCAAGCTCACGCCGCTCGGCCAGCGTGCGCAAACCAAGCCCCAGGCCGATGAGACCCACGGGGACATTCACGAGAAACACCCACCGCCAGTCCGCCTGAACGAGCAGACCGCCGAGCGGCGGCCCGGCGGCGGCCGCGATGCCTCCGGTCGCGGCCCACACGCCAATCGCGACGTGGCGCTCGTGCGGTCCGAACTCGGGCAGCATCAGCCCCAGCGACGTCGGCAGCATCAGCGCGCCCCCGGCTGCCTGCACGATACGGGCGGCGATCAAGAAGCCGACCGACGGCGCGAGCGCGCACGCCCCGCTCGCGAGCACAAAGACTCCGAGACCGAGCAGGAACGCGCGCTTGCGGCCGAATGCGTCGGCCCAGCGCCCCGCGGGGACGAGCAGCGCGGCGAAGACGATGGCGTAGCCGCTCAGGATCCAGGACAGCGAGCCCAGTGACGCCCCGCCGAAGTGCTTGCCGATGGCCGGGAAGGCGATGTTGACGATCAACAGGTCGAGGCTCGACATGAACACCCCGACAGAGACGATGAGAGAGACACGCCATTTCCGTTGCATGATGAAACGCACCCTAGCATGTCAGTTGCATGATGCAACCCTTTCGCGCTATGCTGCTCGTACAGAAGATGCTCAACAACAGCTACGACAACCAGGTCTGCAGCATCGCCGGCGCGCTAGAGGTGGTCGGTGAGCGCTGGTCGCTGTTGATCGTGCGCGACGTCTTTCTCGGCCTACGCCGCTTCGACGAGATTCAGGCCGACCTCGCCATCGCGCGCAACGTGCTGCAGACGCGTCTGACCCGCCTGATCGAGCACGGCGTGCTCGAGAAGCGCCGTTACCAGGAGCGCCCGCCGCGTTATGAATATCGCCTGACCGAGAAGGGCCTCGACCTCTGGCCGACGATCGTCGCGCTGATGAAGTGGGGCGACGTCCACGCGGCCCCAGCGGCGGGGCCACCGGTACTGCTCGAACATCGGGGCTGCGGCGGTGCGGTCGACGAGCACAGGATCTGCGCCGACTGCGGCGCGCGGCTATCGGTGAGGGACGTGCGAGCGCTGCCCGGGCCGGGTGCGCGACCCGAGCACCCGCTGCGCCGCCGCGCAGAGCGCACCACGAACGCCGCCTAGGGGCTGCGGCTAGCTCAGGCGCCCGCGGCCAGGCGGTCGACCAGCTCCGGGCCTTCGCGGGCCATGCGCGAACGCGGGACGATCAGGTCAAAGCCCGCGAGCTCAGCGCGTTCGCGGGCGCTCACGTCGACGTGGGAGTAGAACGCGAGCGTGCGCGCTGAGCCGAGCTCTCCGCCCCGCGAGAGCGATTCGATCAGCGCCGCACCTTCGAGCTCCGCGTCTGTAAGGTCGACGACTAGCACCGCCGCGGGCGGCCTTTCGGCGTCCGCGAGCCGGTCTCTGAGGCTGGCCTGATCTCCGATCAGCTCGACCTCGTGGCCGGCCGCCGCGAGGGCGCCCTGCACGCGCGATCCGAACAGCAGGTCCGGAACGAGCGCCAGCACGAGCGCCATCGCTACTGCGCCCGCAGGCGGCGAGACGCCTCGCGAGCCGACTGCGGGCGGCCCCACATCTGCGTGACCTCGGCTCGTCCCGTACGCGTCTCGCGCAGAACCAGCTCGCCTTGAAGATCGGCGTCGTCCAGCAGCCGCAGCGCTCCGTGCACTGTCGGCGCCGAGGCGGCATGCCCAAAGCGGTGGGCAACCGCCAGGCGCCAATGCCAGTCATGGTGGGAGTAGGGCTGCGCGTTGCAGGTCGTCAGATAGAGGGCCGCTTCCACATAGCGAGACTCATCGGCGATTCGCAGATCGAGCTCGAGGTCGGTCCAGTCCTCGGGCAGCGAGTCGACGATGCCCTGGAAGGTGTCGGCGAGGCCCATCGCCGGAGAAGCCTAGCGCGGCTATTCTGAAAAACAGTGGCAATCACCTACACCGAGGCCTCGAACGCGGAGCGTCAGGCGCTGCTGAAGGGCGCCGGGCTGCTCGATCGCTCAGAGCGGGGCAAGCTCGCGCTGAGCGGCCCTGATGCCGTCGAGTTCCTCAACGGCCAGGTGACGAACGACCTCGCCGTCCTGCATCCCGGCGAGGGCTGCTACGCAGCCTTCCTCACGCACAAGGGCAAGATGCTCGGCGACCTGCGCATCCTGGCGGTGGGAGATGATGAGGCCGGTGCGCCGGTGGAACTGCTGCTGGACACCGAGCGCGTCGCGCTTCAAGGGCTGTTCGACATGATCCGCCGCTACAAGGTCGGCTACGAAGTCGAGCTGCACAAGCGCACGGTCGAGTGCGGGCTGCTTTCGCTGATCGGCCCCGACTCCGCGCGGATCGCCGGCGCCGAGCAGCTGGCGGCTGTCGAGCACTCGAATGCCGCGGTTGAGATCGGCGGAGTCGCGGCCCTCGCCGTGCGCACCGACGTCGGCGTGGACCTCCTCTGCGAGGCCGCCGACAGCGAGCTGCTCACCGCCGCATTGCTCGCGCGCGGCGCCATTCGGATCTCGGCCCAAGCCGCCGAGTGCCTGCGCGTCGAGTGCGGGCGCCCGCGCTTCGGGATCGACCTCGATGAGGGCACGATCCCTCAGGAGGCCGGCCTGAACGAGCGCGCGGTCAGCTTCACCAAGGGCTGCTATGTCGGCCAGGAGACGGTCGCACGCCTCTTCTACAGGGGCAAGCCCAACCGCCACCTGCGCGGCCTGCGCCTGTCCGCTCCTGCCAGCTCGGGCGAAGAGCTGCGCCTCGGCGAGCGCACCGTCGGGCACGTCAGCAGCGCGGTGATCTCCCCGGAGCTCGGGCCGATCGCCCTGGCGCTCGTGCGCCGGGAGGCCGCGCCGGGTGCAAGGGTGAGCGTCGGCACGCACGGCACGACCGCCGAGATCACCGATTTGCCGTTCGCTCCCGCGCCCGCATCGGGGGTGCAGGTGACCGGCGACGAGCGCAGCTAGCCCGAGCACCGCCTGGCATGCCGCCCGGCTACTCGGAGACGCCGCTATGGAAGAAGCTCGGTGTGCGCTCGGGTGACCGGCTGCTGCTCCTCGACCCGCCGCGCAACTGGAGCGTCCCGGATCTGCCCCCCGGGGTCACGAGCATCGCCGAGGCCGGCGAGGACCGCGGACAGGCACCGGCCGAGATCATCCTCGCCTTCTTTCCGTCCCTGGCCAGGCTGCATGAGAGGATCCCTCTGCTCGCGCCACGGGTTTTCCCCGCCGGCGCGATCTGGGCGGCCTGGCCACGGCGCGCCGCGGGTCACGAGCGCGACATCCGCGAGCAGGACATCCGTTCGGTGGCGCTGCCCCTCGGACTCGTCGACGTGAAGGTCGCAGCGCTCGACGAAGACTGGTCGGGCTTGCGCCTGGTCTGGCGACGCGCCCGCCGCGATGCGCCCGACGCGACCCCAGGCTAGGATTGCCGGAGCCCCCGGTCCCCTACACGCGAGGTTCCAGAGCACGTGGCCATCGATCTCCAGCAGGTTTCCTCCCTAGACGTCGAGCCCGGCGAGCTGCCCAAGACGATGGCCGCCTGGGTGATCCGCGAGGAGCGGTTCGGCGAACCGAAGGACGCCTTCCAGCTCGAGGAGATCGAGGTGCCCGAGCCGGGGGCCTTCGAGGTGATCGTGCGGGTGATGGCGGCCGGGGTCAACTACAACAACGTATGGGCCGCCCTCGGCAAGCCGGTCTCGGTCATGCGCTACGGCGATCACCCCGAGTTCGGCCACCACATCGGCGGCTCGGACGCCTCGGGGATCGTCTGGAAGGTCGGCGCCGGAGTGACACGCTGGAAGCCCGGCGACGAGGTCGTCGTGCACTGCAACCAGGCCTCCTACGAGGACCCCGAGGTCCACGGCCTTGACCCGATGGCGGCGCCCTCGCAGAAGATCTGGGGCTATGAGACCACCTGGGGCTCCTTCGCGCAGTTCACAAAGGTCCAGGCCCAGCAGCTGCTACACAAGCCGGCCGCCCTGACCTGGGAGGAGTCGGCCTCCTACGGCCTCGTGTACTTCACCGCCTACCGTATGCTCATCACCCGCTGCAAGCTCCAGGCCGGCAAGAGGGTGCTCATCTGGGGCGCCGCCGGCGGTCTCGGTGTGTTCGCCACCCAGCTCTGCGCGGCCGCCGGCGCCCACTGCGTCGGCGTCGTCTCATCCGCCGAGAAGGGAGAGCTAGTCAAGCGCCTGGGCGCAGTCGACTTCATCGATCGCGGCGAGTTCGCGGGCATGATGCGCACGGGCAAGGAGACTCCTGACGAGGAGAAGGCGCGCTTCGGTGTCTCGCGGGAGTTCTCCAAGCGTGTCAAGGAGATCCTGGGAGACGCCCCGGACATCGTCTTCGAGCACGTCGGCCAGGCGACCTTCCCGACCTCGGTGTTCACGGTCAAGCCGTTCGGCAAGGTTGTGATCTGCGCCGGGACGACCGGCTTCAACCTCGACTTCGACGTGCGCTATCTGTGGATGAAGCAGAAGGAGATCCTCGGTTCCCACTTCGCCAACGCGTATGAGTGCACGAAGGCCAACGAGCTCATCGAGAGTGGTCAGATCCGCCCCGTGCTCTGGCGCACCCTCGGCTTCGAGGGAGTCGCCGAAGCGCATCAGCTGATGCTCGAAAACAGGCACCTCGGCAAGATCTCGATCCTCGTCGGCGCCGAGACCGAGGGCCGGGGCAAGACGGCCGATGGCGCCGGCGCGATCCACGCCGAGGTCGGCGCATGACTCAAGCGCTCAAACCGCCCACGAACCGTGGCGTGAGGGGCTGATGGCGGGAACGCTGATCGTGCCGTGGTACGCCACGGGCTTTCGCGGGGAGGCCTTCGAGCAGGCACTCAACGAGGTCGCCGCCACCGCGCTCCGCTACGGCGCGAGTTCCTATGCTGTGCTGCGCGCCCGAGACGACCGCTACAAGTTCCAGCAGCTCGCGAGTTTCAACGATCACCTCGGCTGGGAACGCTACTGGGAGGGACCGGAGATGACGGACTTCCGCGTCCGTCACTCGAGCTGGTATCAGGTGCCGGTGCTCTACGGCTGGTGGGACCTCACGGCGAGCGGCGGGGAGATGGGGGAGCCCCCCTCGAGCGGCAACGGTCACCACGGCAACGGCGCCTCGGTGGTCGAAGGCGAGAGCGAATAGCCACAGCGCACAAGCGGGCGGCGTTGAGGCCGCGGGCCGGCGCGTCGAAAGAGCTAGGGCCGGGCGCGCGGCTTTCAGCCCTGCTCGAGCGGCGCCATCGTCAGCCCGGCGGCCTTCAGCTGCTCCCAGTAGTGCTCGGCCGCCTCCTGGTGGCCGCTGTAGACGATCGCCATCCCTGAGCTGTGGATCACGTTGGCCAGCTCGTGGCCGCGGGCGAGCGTCGTGGCAGGGATGACCCGGGCCAGCGACTGGGCCACGTGCTCGAAAGTGTTGTGGTCGTCGTTGCGCACGATCACCTTCCAGGAGTCCCCGAGGCCCCCCCCGGGCGTCCCGCTTCGCGTTATCTCGACTGTCTGAGCCACTGCGGGCAGGATAGAGATCGCACTGCGACCGTACAATTGCGGGCATGAGCGGCGATCAGCCCCCGCGGTTGCCCGAACGCGACCGTCCCTGGATGATGCGCACCTACGCCGGTCACTCGACGGCCAAGGCGTCGAACGAGCTCTACCGGCGCAATCTCGAAAAGGGGCAGACCGGCCTCTCGATCGCCTTCGACCTACCGACCCAGACCGGCTATGACCCCGACGACGAGCTCGCGCGCGGCGAGGTCGGCAAGGTCGGGGTACCGGTATCCCACCGCGGCGACATGACGGCGCTGATGAAGGGCATCCCGCTCGATGCGATGAACACCTCGATGACCATCAACGCCACGGCCGCGTGGCTGCTCGCGCTGTACATCGTCGCCGCCGAGGAACAGGGCGTGCCCCAGGAGAAGCTCCAAGGCACGACCCAGAACGACATCATCAAGGAGTTCCTCGCGCGCGGGACCTACGCCTTTCCCCCCGCGCCCTCGATGCGCCTGATCGCGGACATGATCGCCTACACGGTCGAGCGCGTGCCAAAGTGGAACCCGATCAACATCTGCTCCTACCACCTCCAGGAGGCGGGCGCCACACCGATTCAGGAGATCGCCTACGCGATGAGCAACGCGATCGCCGTGCTCGACGCCGTGCGCGAGCGACTGGCACGCACTGCCGCTCGCCGCGCCGGCGCCCACGAGCCCGATGCTCAGGAGCTGATGGAACAGGTCTTCGGACGGATCTCGTTCTTCGTCAATGCCGGCGTGCGCTTCATCGAGGAGCACGCGAAGCTGCGCGCGATGGCGATCCTGTGGGAGGAGCTCGGACGCGAGCGCTACGGCGTGAAGGATCTCCGCCATCTCCGCTTCCGCTACGGCGTGCAGGTCAACTCGCTTGGCCTCACAGAGGCCCAGCCGGAGAACAACATCCAGCGCATCGTTCTCGAGGCACTCGCCGTCACGCTCGGGCGCGACGCGCGCGCTCGCGCGATCCAGCTGCCCGCCTGGAACGAGGCGCTCGGCCTGCCGCGCCCGTGGGATCAGCAGTGGTCGTTGCGCATCCAGCAGGTGCTCGCCTACGAGACCGACATCCTCGAGTACGCCGACATCTTCGCCGGCTCCCACGTGATGGAAGGACTGGTCGCGGAGCTGCTCGCGGGGGCGCGCGCCGAGATGGCGGTCGTCTCAGAGCACGGCGGCGCGGTCGAGGCAGTCGCCTACATGAAGGGCGCCCTCGTCGACTCCCACCGGGCGCGCCTGCGTCGGATCGAGGCGGGCGAGCAGGTCGTGGTCGGCCAGAATCGCTTCACCGAGTCCGAGCTCTCGCCGCTCACCGCCGACGCGCAGGGGGGCATCCTCGTCGTCGACCCGGAGGTCGAGGCCGAACAGATCGAGGCCGTGCGCCGCTGGCGCTCCGAGCGCGACCAACACGCCGTCGAGGAGGCGCTCGCGGCGCTGAGGGCTCTCGCGAGCGAGGATGACGCCGAGGAGAACCTGATGCTCCCGACGATCGCCGCCGCGCGGGCGGGCGCCACGACCGGAGAGTGGGCGCACACGCTGCGCGAGGTGTTCGGCAGCTATCGCGCACCCACCGGTGTCGGCGAGGCCGCCGCGGCCTGCCCCGACGGGGAGCTGAGCGAGCTGCGCGAGGAGGTCGCCCGGCTGCAGGAGCAGCTCGGGCGCCGTCCGAAGATCCTGGTCGGCAAGCCCGGCCTCGACGGCCACTCCAACGGCGCCGAGCAGATCGCGCTGCGGGCGCGGGACTCGGGGATGGATGTGGTCTATGAAGGAATACGCCTGACGCCCCTTCAAATCGCCGCCTCCGCCCTGCAGGAGGGGGTACACGTGATCGGGCTGTCGATCCTTTCGGGCTCCCACCGCGAGCTGATCCCAGCGGTCATCGACGCGCTGCGGGCGGCGGGCGTGAGCGCGCCCGTGGTGGTCGGCGGGATCATCCCCGAGCAGGACATCGCCGCGCTCGAGCGGGCCGGCGTCGCGGCGGTCTACACGCCCAAGGACTTCGACATCACCCGCATCATGCGCGACATCGTCGAGCTGGTGGGATCCGGCGCCGGGGTGGGGTCCGGCGCCGGCCAGGCCGCGCTCGGCGCCAAGGGCTCCTCGGCCAACGGCTCGGCGTGAGTCTCGACGGGGCGGCCCTCGGCGCGCGCCTGCGCGAGCGAGACCTCTCCGCGGCCCCCGCCGCGCTCAACCTCTTGGAGAGCACGTCTCCCGGTGACCGCGAGGAGTCGGCGAAGCTCCTGAACGAACTCGCCCCCGCCGCGCTCGGGGGAGAGGCCCAGGGGCACGTGGTCGGCGTGACAGGGCCGCCGGGAGCGGGCAAGTCAACGCTGCTCTCTGCCCTGCTGCGCAGCTGGCGCACGACGGATCGAACCGTCGCGATGCTCGCCGTGGATCCCAGCTCGCGCCGCTCGGGCGGCTCGCTGCTCGGCGATCGCGCGCGCATCGACTTCGATCCGAGCGACGGCGGCGTGCTGATCCGCTCGAGCGCCGCCGGCGAACGCCTGGGCGGCCTGGCCCCCGCCACCCGCGCCGCCGCCCACGCGCTGGCAGCTGCCTTCGACATCGTTGTCATCGAGACGGTCGGCGTCGGCCAGGCCGAGACCGACGTGGCCGATGTGGCCGACACGGTCGTGGTCGTCGTGCAACCCGGTGGCGGCGACGTGCTCCAGTTCTTGAAGGCGGGGATCATGGAGATCCCGGACCTGCTCGTCGTGACCAAGGCGGATCTCGGCCGGATCGCGACGAGCACCGAGCGCGACCTGAGCGCCGCGCTACGCTCGCTCGGCTCGAGCTCCACTCGCTTGCTCGCCGTCTCCTCGCTGCCGCCGCCGCGCGGAATCGACGAGCTGATCGAGGCGTTGAGCGAGCACCGCCGGGAACTCGACCTACCCGCGCGGCGCCTGCAGGCCCGCCGCTCGGCGGCCCTCAGGGACTTCGAGGTCGAGCACGGCGAGCAAGGGCTGCGGGCCCTGGGTGGCCGCCTCACTGCGAAGCGCACGCTGGCAGCCCAGGAACGGGGTCTCGAGGTTCCCGCGCTCGTGGCCGTCCTCGAGCAGGGCCTGTCGTGAACGCGTCCTCTCGGACCCGAGCGCCCGGGCGGGCGGGTTAGAGCATGGGCCGCGACCTGCTGATCATGTTCGGGGCTTTCGTCCTCGCGAGCGCGATCGCCGGTGCGCTCGGTGCAGCGAACCTCGGCACCGCGCTCGCCTTCGGGCAGATCGCCTTCGCGGCGAGCACCGTCTACGTGGTGTTCAAGCGTTGACGCGGTTGTTTGCCTTGAGCTGTCTTTGGCGCAGATCGGCCCCCTCGCGGGCCGGCCGTCCTAGTCTGTGGAGCGATGCTGATCCTTCTGCTCTTCGCCGTTCTCGCGGGCGCCGGCACCGCGCTCTCGCCGTGCGTGCTGCCCGTGCTCCCGGCGCTCCTGTCCGCCGGCGGCTTAGGCGGCCGGCGCCGGCCGCTGGGAATCGTGCTCGGGCTCTCGATGACGTTCACCGTGACGATCGTCGGGGTAGCCAAGGTCGTCGACGGCGTCGGTCTCGGCAGCGATCCGCTGCGCGACGTCGCGATCGTCGTGCTCCTGGCCTTCGGCGTCGCGCTCCTCTTGCCGCACCTCGCCTCGCGCCTGGAGGCGCCGCTCTCGAGGCTCGCCCGCTTCGGTCCCCGCTCAAGAGGCGACGGCTTCGCCTCGGGCCTGCTCGTCGGCGGCGCGCTCGGCTTCGTCTACACGCCGTGCGCCAGCCCGATCCTCGCGGCCGTGATCTCCGTCAGCGCCGCCTCCGGGAAAACGATCTTCATCGCCCTCGCCTACGCGGGCGGCTCGGCGCTCGTGCTGCTGGCGCTCACGCTCGGCGGAAGGCGCCTGTTCGACCGGGTCCGCAACGCCGGCCGCGGTCCGATGCTCCAGCGCGCGCTCGGCGCGATCATGATCCTCACAGCGGTCGCGATCCTGACCAACCTCGACGTCAACTTCGACCAGTTCGTCGCCCAGCACATCCCCGACGTCAACCTGACCGCCAACCTCGAGTGCTCAAGCACGGTAACCGAACGGCTGCACGAGATCACTGGCCGCCACGCGAAGTTCGCTCCCGCAAACGGCTCATCCGCCTGCGGGAGCTCCTCAACGACGTTGCATGTGGCCGCGGCTGACGCCAGCCAGGCGAGCCTGCTCGCCGACGCGAGCTCCCTACCCGACCTCGGGACCGCGCCGGAATTCATGGATACCGAGGACTGGTTCAACACGCCCCAGCGGCGCCCGCTCACGCTCGCCTCACTGCGCGGACGCGTGGTGCTGATCGACTTCTGGACATACACGTGCATCAACTGCATCCGCACGCTCCCCTATCTGAAGGCGTGGGACACCACCTACCGCAAGGACGGCCTTGAGATCGTGGGTGTGGAGAGTCCGGAGTTCGCCTTCGAGCACGATGCCGGAAACGTGGAAAACGCGATCGAACAGTTCCGCCTGCGCTACCCGGTGGTGCAGGACAACAACATGGGCACCTGGAACGCCTACGGCAACGAGTACTGGCCGGCCGACTACCTGATCGACGCCCACGGCCAGGTCCGCTACACGGCCTTCGGCGAGGGCGACTACGACAAGACCGAAACGGCGATCCGGGCTCTCCTGGCAGAAGCCGGCGCACACATAGGCGGCAAGAGCCACCCCACCGGCGTGATCGTGCCCTCCCAAGAAGCTACCCCCGAGACCTACCTGGGCACGGCCCGCGCCCAGGGCTGGATCAACGGCCCCAAGACCGGGACGCATGACTACGGCCCGCCGGCTGGGGAACTGGCCCTCAACGACTTCGCCTACAGCGGCACCTGGAAGATCGACACCCAGCCGGCCGAAGCCGTCTCGGGAGCCGGCATCGACGTTGAGTTCGAGGCCAAGAACGTTTACCTCGTGCTGAGCTCACCCGGCGAACGTCCGCTCCCCGTGAGCGTGCTGCTGGACGGCCGGCCGATATCCGCAGCGGATGCGGGCGCCGACGTCCACGACGGAGTCCTCACGGTGCGCCGCCAGCGGCTCTACTCGCTGGTGTCCCTGGCGGGGGATCAGCAGCACCGGCTGTCGCTGAGGTTCGCGCCGGGCGTGACCGGCTACGCGTTCACGTTCGGGTAGGGAGCCGCGCGCCCGGTCCCGCGCCTAAGCGCCCTCATCGAACGTTGGCGCGCTACCGGCCGTCACGAACCCGATTCCAAGTAAATTGGCTTCCGGCACGACCACCGCACTGATGCTCGTGCTCGCGAGTGCGTTCGCCGCGAGCGCCAGCGCGAGAGCCGCCACGAGCGCACCCACGCGCGCCCCGCGACCGAGCCCTACAATGCCCTCATGGAGGGTTCGATGGCCGAGACGAGCGCGCGCAGCTGGCTGCGCTGCTACCGCTGCTGGTCCCAGGACCTGGAGGTCCAGGTCCACTACGAGGGAATCCACAAGATCGACCCAGATACCGGCGAGCGCGCGGAAGTGGTCGACGAGCTCCAGGAGGCCGTCGTGCAGTGCCTTGACTGCATGCACGACCAGCCTCACCTCGGCTTCAACAACGGCCGGGTCGAGCCGATCGAGGACCGCTGGGAACGGATGATCGCCGGCACCCCCTGGGTCGCATCCTGCACCGTCGGCGTCGACGCCGAAGATGTCGAGAGCTGCTCGGGACCCGAGGCCGGCGACGCGCTGTCCTACGCCGCCTTCGGCGATCACGGCGTACGGGAGTTCTTCACCCACGTGCGATTCCACAAGCACGAGGACGACGCCCGCATCATCGTGCACCTGCTCGTGGAGCTCTACGCGCGCTCCCTGGAGGAGGCCACCGAGGTGCTCGAGTCCTCCGCCCGCGGGGCGCTCACGATCACATCGCTGGCCGAGGAGTCACGCCCGCCGGCTGCCGCCGGCGAGAGCCACGGCCATGACTAAGCGGAGGCTCTCGGCTCTCAACGGCGCCTCGCGCCCCTAAGCCAAGCCTCAGCCGAGGCGATCTTCCAGCGCCTTCAGCTGCGCGTGCAGCTCCGCCGGCAGGCGCTCGAACTTCCCGAAGTGCTCGTGGAAGTGCGGCAGCTGAGCCTTCCACTCATCGACATCGACTCGCAACAGCTCGGCCATGTCCGCTTCGGAGACGTCCAGCCCGCGCGTGTCGATCCCTTCGCCGCCGACGGGAGGGATCAGGCCGATCGGAGTCTCCTTGGCCGCGCCGTGACCGGCGCAGCGTGCGAACACCCAGGCCAGCACGCGAGAGTTCTCGCCGTAGCCCGGCCACAAGAAGCGCCGGTTCTCATCCTTGCGGAACCAGTTGACGTAGAAGATCTTCGGCAGCCCCGCCCCCTCCCGGCGCCCGATCTTCAGCCAGTGGGCGAAATAGTCGGCCATGTTGTAGCCGCAGAACGGCAGCATCGCGAAGGGGTCGAAGCGCAGCTCGCCCACCGTTCCGGCAGCCGCCGCCGTCTTCTCGGAGCCCATCACCGAGCCGAGGAACACGCCGTGCTCCCAGTCCAGCGCCTCGGTCACGAGCGGCACAACCGTGGAGCGCCTGCCGCCGAACAGCATCGCGTCGATGGGGACGCCCTTCGGGTCCTCCCACTCCGGCGCGATCGCCGGGTCCTGGGCTGCCGGGGTGGTGAAGCGCGCGTTGGGATGGGCCGCAGGCGTCTCCGATCCCGGCGTCCAGTCGTTGCCGCGCCAGTCGATCAGGTGCGCCGGCTCCTGCTTTGAGAGGCCCTCCCACCAGATGTCTCCGTCGTCGGTCCTCGCGCAGTTGGTGAAGATCGAGTTGCGTTCGATCATGCGGACCGCGTTCGGGTTCGTCTCCTCGCCCGTTCCCGGTGCGACGCCGAAGAAGCCGGCCTCCGGATTGATCGCGTACAGCCGCCCATCCTCGCCGAACTTCATCCACGCGATGTCGTCGCCGATCGTCTCCACGGTCCACCCCTCGAGCGTGGGGATCAGCATCGCCAGGTTCGTCTTCCCGCAGGCGCTGGGGAAGGCGCCGGCGAGGTACTTGACCTCGCCCTCCGGCGAGGTGAGCTTGAGGACCAGCATGTGCTCGGCCATCCAGCCCTCGTCGCGCGCCATCACCGAGGCGATCCGCAGCGCGAAGCACTTCTTGCCGAGCAAGGCGTTGCCCCCATAGCCCGAGCCGTAGGACCAGATCTCGCGCGTGTCGGGGAAGTGCACTATGTACTTGTTCTCGGCGTTGCAAGGCCACGGCACGTCTTGCGCGCCGTCAGCGAGCGGCATGCCGACGGAGTGCAGGCAGGGGACGAAGTCGCCTTCGCTGCCGAGCGCATCGAGGGCTCCCTGGCCCATGCGCGTCATGATCCTCATGCTCACCGCCACGTAGGTGGAGTCGGTCAGCTGCACGCCGATGTAGCTGTGATCGGAGCCGAGCGGGCCCATCGAGAAGGGGACGACGTACATCGTGCGACCCCGCATCGCGCCCGCGAACAGCTCATTCAACGCTTCCTTCATCTCGCCCGGCTCGCGCCAGTTGTTCGTCGGGCCCGCTTCGGCCTCGCTCGCCGAGCAGATGAACGTGCGGTCCTCGACGCGCGCTACATCGCCGGGATCGGACAGCGCCAGATAGGAGTTCGGTCGCTTCGCGTCAGACAGCCGCTCGAAGGTGCCCGCGTCGACGAGCTGCTGACAAAGCGCGTCGTACTCCTCGGCCGATCCGTCGCACCAGTGGATCTCGTCAGCCTCGGTGAGCGCCGCTGCCTCCGCGACCCAGGCCAGCAGACGCTCGTTCTTGGTGGGGACGGGTGCGGTGGTGCTCATGGGGGTGACGCGGCTCCTCGGTGTCGCTGGCGGGATCGACGTACGCCACACGGCGCCGGCGCCGGCCAAGATGGGCTCTGGAAAACGGAAAACCCCTCCTGGGGCGATATCTAAAGCCTACCGCACGCCTACTCGAGGTTGTCCTCGGGCGCGCCCCCGCCCGGGTTCTTGCGCGGAACGAGCACGAGCCGCTTGAACTCCGCGACGAGCACGCCGTCCTGGTTGAGCACGCGTGTGTGCACCTTGACCGTCCCGCGGTCGGGCTTGGAGCGCGACTCGGCCTTCTCGAGCACCTCGGACTCGCAGAAGAGCGTGTCGCCGTGGAAGACCGGCGCGGGGTGCTTGAGCTCATCGGTGGCGAGGTTCGCGATCGCCTTGCCGCTGACGTCGCTCACCGACATGCCCAGCGCGAGCGAGTAGACGAGCGGGCCAACCACGACGTTTCGCCCCTGCTGGGATTTGGCTGCGTAGACGTCGTTGATGTGCAGCGGATGGTGGTTCATCGTGATCAGGCAGAAGAGATGGTCGTCTGACTCGGTCACGGTCTTCGCGGGCCAGTGCTTGTAGACCGCGCCGACCTCGAACTCCTCCAGGTAACGGCCATAGGGATGGGCGCCGCTCGCCTCGCGGGCGGCCTGATCGGTCTCGACGGTTTGGGTCTCGCTCATGGGTGTCGGGTGTCTCCTGTGCCAGGGGATCGGATCGAGTCGCGGCTTTCAGAGGATGCAGCGGGCCGGCGCCGGCCGTCGCGCAGGGCCGGGCGCCCCCGCTGAGCATCTAGAGGCAAGCCGCGGCAGCTCGAGGGCGAACTCTAGAGGGCGCCGGCCGCCTGGCGCCTCACGCCGCCCGCGAGCGGCGCGGCGCAGACGATCGGGTGGAGCACGAGCGGGCAGGCATGCAGCGGTGGGGGGTTGCATGGCGCGCAGCGCGGCGGTCCGGGCACGGGCGGCGCGGGCGGCGGCGCGGGCGGCGGCGGCGGCGGCGGGGCCGGCGCACCGGGAGGCGTTGCGCAGATCGCGTTCGCAGGGCAGCACAGCGCGCCCTTCGAGGCGTCGGCGGTCGGGCAAGCGCCGCCCGCCGACTGTCTGACGGCCTGCTTGAAGGAGCTCGCGTAGGGCAGACCGCAGGCCACGTCGTAGGCCGCGGCCACCGCGCTCGCCGCGGCGAACCCGGTGAGCGCCGCGCCGTGGGAGCGGAGCGTCAGCAGCTCGGACCCGCGCAGGGCCGAGCCGTGCAGGGGCAGGTCGCACAGGGCCGGCTTCACAGCTCCGGCGGAGCGCGTGAAGGGATCGGCGAGCCTCAGGACGAGCGGCGTGCCGAGCAAGCGCCCGACCGTGAGCACCAGGCGCACGTGCACAGGGTCGAGCAGCGCCGAGGGTCGATTCACGATCAACACCAGCGTTCGGGCAGCCCTTGCCGTGCTGAATCGCGGCGCGGCCGCCGCCAGGTAGTCATCGCCGAAGGGGCCGATGACCGCCACCTGCAGGGAGCGGCCTGAGATTCTCTTCCCGGCGCCCGCGCGGAAACTGATCTGGGCGAGCTCCAGGTCGCCTGGCGCCGGGGACAGGGTCATCGGCCAGCGGCGCCCAGCCGATGCGCCTCGGGCGGGGCCCACGCGGGCGACGGCGGCCCTCGCCGGGGCGACCGTCCTCGCCTGAGCGGCACCGAACAGAAGCGATCCACACGTCGCGAGCAGCGCCAGCGATGCCAAACGAACACGCATCATCGATACTTCCTAGCACCTATCGTCAACCGCTGTACGCCAGCCAAAGCCAGGAGGGCCCTTGCGCAACCCCCGCGACTTCCTAAAGCCCCTCGCAATCGACGCCCCCGAGCCGGCGCGCGAGATCCCTTTCAAGCCGTCCCGGATGATTCATTTCCTGGACTTCTCGAACGAGAAGATGGTCACGAAGGTGCCCGACATCGCACCCAGCGTCGACATCCTGCTCGGCAACCTCGAGGACGCGGTGCCCGTCGACCGCAAGCTGGCGGCACGCGCGGGGCTGATCAGGGTGGGACGCGAGATGGATCTCGGCGACACGGCCCTGTGGACGCGCGTCAACGAGCTCGCCTCTCCGTGGGTGCTGGACGATCTGAGCGAACTGGTCACCGAGATCGGGCACAAGCTCGAGGTCATCATGATCCCCAAGGTCGAGGGTCCGTGGGACATCCACTACGTCGACCGGCTGCTCGCCCAGCTCGAGGCCAAGGCCGGTCTGGAGCGCCCGCTCCTGATCCACGCGATCCTCGAGACGGCCCAGGGGGTGGCCAACCTCGAGGAGATCGCCTGCGCTTCGCCGCGTATACAGGGCATGAGCTTCGGGCCCGCCGATCTCGCCGCCTCGCGGCGGATGAAGACCACCCGCGTCGGCGGAGGACACCCCGGCTACCGGACGATCGCCGACCCGGACCCCGCCGCCCCGGACAGCCCCCGCCCGAGCTATCAGCAGGACCCGTGGCACTACTCGATCGCGCGTATGGTCGACGCCTGCACATCGGTTGGGGCGCTGCCCTTCTACGGCCCCTACGGCGACATCCGCGACGAGGAGGGCTGCGAAACGCAGTTCCGCGCCTCCTTCCTGCTGGGCTGCGTGGGCGCCTGGTCACTGCACCCCGCCCAGATCGCGATCGCCAAGCGCGTCTACTCGCCCGACCCCGAGGAGGTGGCCTTTGCGAAGAAGGTCATCGAGGCGATCCCCGACGGACGCGGCGTGCACATGATCGACGGCAAGATGCAGGACGATGCGACCTGGAAGCAGTGCAAGGTGATGGTCAACCTCGCCGAAATGCTCGCCAAGAAGGATCCGGAGCTGGCTGAGGCCTACCGGTTCGTCTCGACGCCGGCATAGCCGCTGCGCTCGGTATAGGCTTCCGCGCCGCATGAGGTTCTTCGAGTACGAGGCGCGTGAGCTGATCAAGCGCGCGGGCATCCCTGTCACCGACTACGGCTTCACGACCGACCCCGCCGAGGCGCGCGAGATCGCCCAGCGCATCGGCGGCCCGACCGTGATCAAGTCCCAGGTCCTCACCGGCGGGCGCATGAAGGCCGGTGGCGTCAAGTTCGCCGACACCGCCGAGGAGGCGCAGCGGCACGCGCGCGAGATCCTCGAGCTCGAGATCAACGGCCACATGCCGCGCGGCGTCCTCGTGGACCCCAGGGCCGAGGTCGAGCAGGAGTACTACGCAGGCGTCGTCTGGGACGGGATCGCCAAGCAGCCCGTGATGATCTTCTCGCCCGTCGGCGGCATCGACATCGAGCTCCTCGCCGAGGAGCAGCCGCAGGCCGTCGGGCGGCGGCACTTCTCGAACATCCTTCCCTTCAGCGACTTCGAGGCCAAGGAGGTGATCGCAGCCACCGGCGTCAGCGGATCGCCGCTCAACAAGCTCGTCCCGATCGTGACGCGCCTGGCGGGGCTGTTCGTCGAGCACGACATGGTCCTCGCCGAGATCAACCCCCTCGGGCGCCTCGCCGACGGCTCGTTCGTCGCGCTCGACGCGCACATGGACATGGAGAACGAGGCCCGCGGCCGCCACCGCAAGCTGCTCGCCGAACTCGGCGTAGGCGAGCAGGAGACCAGGCAGGCGCGCGAGGCGACCCCGTTCGAGCTCGCGGGAGAGGCCGTGGACGCCACCGATCACCGCGGCGTCGCCGGCAACGTGACCGAGTTCGACGGCAACCTCGGCCTCGTGATCGGCGCCGGCGGCGGCTCGCTGACCCTGTTCGACGCGGTCCGCGCCCACGGCGGCAAGCCGGCCAACTACTGCGAGATCGGCGGCAACCCCTCGGTCGCGAAGGCATGCGGGCTGGCCAAGCTCGTCCTCGAGAAGCCCGGCGTGGAGCGGATCGCGGTGATGATGTCGATCGTCTCGAACACGCGTGTCGACATCGTCGCCCGCGGCGTGATCAAAGCCTGCCTCGAGCTCGGCCACGACCCCGGCGAGAAGATCGCGATCTTCCGCATCCCCGGCGCCTGGGAGGAGGAGGGCTTCAAGATCCTCGAGAAGTACGGCGTCGACTACGCCGATCGCTCGGTCTCGCTGAACGAGGCGGCCCGCCGAGCCGTCGAGAAGATCCAGGGCGGCGGCTGATGTCGATCCTGATCGACGCGCAGACGACGTTCATCGTCCAGGGGATCACCGGGCGCGAGGCGGTAAACCTCACGCGGGAGTGCCTGGACTACGGCGCGGGCTCCAAAGGGGGAACGCCGGTGAAGCCGGTGGTCGGGGGCGTGACCCCGGGACGGCTGGGCCGCGAGGTGCACGGGGTGCCGGTGTTCGACACGGTCGCCCAGGCCGTCGCCCACCACGGCCGCCCGATCGACGGTTCGGTCGTCACCGTCCCCCCGGCGTTCACCAAGGACGCCGTCTTCGAGGCGATCGAGAACGCCATCAAGCTGATCGTGATCGTCACAGAGCGGATCCCCCGGCGCGACGTGGCCGAGATGGTCGAGCTCGCGGCCCTTCGCGGCGCGCGCATCATCGGGCCCAACTGCCTGGGAATCATCGTCCCCGAGGTGATCAAGATGGGCGGGATCGGCGGTCCCGCGAAAAATGCCGCGCAGGCCTACACGCCCGGACCGATCGGCGTGATCTCGCGCTCGGGCGGGATGACCACCGAGATGTCCTCGACGCTCTCCGCGGCCGGCCTCGGCCAGTCCACCGCGGTCTCGATCGGCGGCGACGCCATCATCGGCCAGAGCTATGCCGAGCTGATGCCCCTGTTCGAGGCCGACGAGCAGACGCAGGGAATCGTCATCTACACCGAGCCGGGTGGCCGCATGGAGGCCGAGCTCGCACGCTGGGTGACCGAGCATCACTCGCGGCTGCCGATCGTCGCCTTCATGGCCGGGCGCTTCATGGACGAGATGCCCGGAATGAGCTTTGGCCACGCCGGCACGATCGTCGAAGGCAAGCAGGACACCGCTTCTGAGAAGATCGCGCGCCTGGCCCAGGCCGGCATCGCAGTGGCCGAGCGGATCGAGGACATCCCGGGAATGATCCGCGCGAAGATCGCCGAGAGGAGCCCCGCATGAGGAAGGACGGGATCTTCATCGCCGTGGAGGTCGACGACCGCGCAGCGGCGGAGGCGGACCTGGCACGCAAGCTCAGCGACGCCTGCCCGGTCGACATCTTCGCCCAGCGCGGGGACGGCGCGCTCGAGATCCTCGAGCAGAACCTCGACGAGTGCGTGCTCTGCCGCCTGTGCCTCGACGCCGCGCCGGCCGGCGCGATCAAGATCATCAAGCTCTACGACGCCGGCGCCCTGCTCTAGGCGCATCCGCGCCCGGCCGAACCGCCCGGGCCCTGTTGCCGGCAGTCGAAGCGTCCACTATCGTGATCACGGGTCCGTGAACGAAAACTTCTCCCTGATCGTGATGTGCCTCTTCCTGCTCGCCTCGCTCGCGTTCCTGGCCGAGCAGCTGACGTCCTATCACTAGGCGCCCGCCAAAGGACGCATGGCTTTAGTCAGGGTTGCCTGCGCGTCTTGGGGGTGCGTTCGCGCTCCTGCTGGCGCTCGACGACATTGGTGATCAGACGCAGGAACTGCTCGGGCCCGGTGGCCTTCGCCTGGCCGTAGGCGAACGCCTCGATCCAGTCGGGCACCTTCGCTTCGCGGGCCATGACGTTGAAGAACTCGCGGCGCATGCCGACCTGCAGGCGGGCGTCGGACGCGGGGCCCTTCGTCACCTTGACCTGCGGCATCTCGAGGCGGAAATGCTGGACATCGCCCCTTCCCCGCAGCTCGATGCCCACGACCAGCTTGATCGGCTCGAGTGCCGGCACCTCGCTGAGGAACCTGCGGGTCGCTAGCTCGATTAGAGCCTTGGCGTCTTCGGCCATATGCCTTCGCCGATCAGCAGCAGCGGGGCATCGCGGTAGAGGCGCTCGATCTCATACTCCTTGGAGTAGCCATAGCCGCCGTGGATACGGAAGCATTCTTCGACGCAGAAGCGGCCCGCCTCGGAGGCGAACAGCTTGGCCATCCCGGCCTCCAGATCCGAGCGCTCGCCGGCGTCCTTCAGGCGAGCGGCGCGCTGGGTGAGCAGACGTGCGGCGTCGACCTGGGTGGCCATGTCGGCGAGCTTGAACTGGATCGCCTGGTGCTCTGCGATCGGCTTGCCGAAGGCCTTGCGCTCCTGGGAGTAGCGCAGGGCGAGCTCGAGCGCGCGCTGGGCGATCCCGACCCCGCGCGCGGCGACGTTCACGCGACCGACCTCGAGCGCGTCCATCATCTGGGCGAAGCCCCTGTTCAGGCCCTCCTGCTCACCGCCCAGCACGTTCTCGGCCGGACACCTGTAGCCGTCGAACACGAGCTCGGTCGACTCCACGCCCTTGTAGCCGAGCTTCTTGATCTTCGGGGGGACGTTCAGCCCGGCGTAGGCGCCGGTGTTCTCGCTCACCCCGGGCTCCTTCTCGGCGATGAAGCACGTGAAGCCGCGGTGGCGGGGCTCGGCCTCGGGGTCGGTCTTCACGAGCACGAACACGAGCGTGGAGAGCAGGCCGTTTGTGACCCACATCTTCTGGCCGTTGATCTCATAGCGCCCATCCTCGCCCTTGCGCGCGGAGGTTTTGATCGCCTGCACGTCCGAGCCCAGCTCTGGCTCTGAAAGCGAGAATGCGGCACGAATCTCGCCGGTCGCCATGCGCGGCAGGTAGTTCTGCCTCTGGGCTTCTGAGCCGAACTTCATCAGCAGGTAGGAGCCGATGAAGTGTGTGTTGACGATCCCCGAGATCGAGATCCAGCCGCGCGAGAGCTCCTCGACGATCATCGCGTAGGTACTGAGGTCGAGACCCATGCCGCCGTACTCCTCGGGGATCGTCACCCCGAACAGACCCAGCTGCTTCATCTGCTCGACTATCGGCTCCGGGAAGGAGTCCTCGTGGTCGTAGTGCTCGGCGTTGGGGAGGATCTGCTCGTCGGCGAACCGGTGCACCATCTCGGTGATCGCCCGCTGCTCGTCGGTCATCTCGGTGTACTGGGAGGCGGCTACGGCCATTCTGATTAGCGCTCCAGGGTCGTGTTGAGCTGTTAGGGGAGAGAATACCGTCGTGAACTTCGCGAGTGAGGTCCTCGACCGCCGCCGGCCGGGCGAGCGCGCGCTGATCGAGCTCGCTCGCGACGGCGCGCGGCGCAGCTTCAGCTTCGCCGAGGTCGCCGAGCGCTCGACCCGTCTCGCGGGGGCGCTCAAGGCACGCGGCATCAGAAAGGGCGACGTGGTGATGACGCTCATCGGCAACCGCCCCGATTGGGTGTTCGCGATGATGGCTTGCCTGCGCATCGGCGCCGTCGTTCTCCCCTGCACCGAGCAGCTGCGGGCGAAGGACCTGCGCCTGCGCATCGAGGTCGCCCGTCCCGAGCTGATCCTCGCCGACGAGCGAAACCGCGCTGAGCTCGAGCAGGCTGGAGCGAGGACGGAGGCGGCGCTTTCGCGGGCGGGAGGCTCGCCCGCGGCTCAGGCGAGCGGGGCGGATGTGCCGGTCCTCTACGTGCCCAGGGCCGAGCTGTTCGCCGCCGAGCCGGCAGCGGCCGCCGAGATGCGAGCCGGGGACCCGTGTCTGATCACCTTCACCAGCGGCACCGCGGGCGAGCCGAAGGCCGTGGTTCACGGCCAGCGCTATCTCTACGGCCAGCGACTCCAGGCGAGGCATTGGCTGAACGCGCACGAGGGAGAGCTCGTCTGGTGCACCGCGGCCAGCGGCTGGTCGAAGTCG
This sequence comes from Solirubrobacteraceae bacterium, assembly GCA_049512215.1. GTDB lineage: Bacteria > Actinomycetota > Thermoleophilia > Solirubrobacterales > Solirubrobacteraceae > Palsa-744. The sequence goes on along the minus strand of JBEKXJ010000021.1, from coordinate 44,803 downwards.
GCGCGCAACGTCTTCATCGCGCCCTGGCTCTCGGGTGCCTGCGCCCTGCTTCACGATGCGCGCTTCGATCCGCACGAGCGACTCGAGCTCGTCGCGAGCGAGCGCGTGAACGTGCTCTGCATGGCCCCGACCGAGTACCGGGTGATCGCCAAGCGTGCGACCCTGCGCGAGCTTCCCGATCTGCGCGGGATGGTGGCCGCCGGCGAGGCGCTGAACCCCGAGGTGCTCGGCGCCTGGCGGGAGGCGACGGGCCTTGAGATCCGCGACGGCTACGGCCAGACCGAGACCGGGCAGTTGACGGGCAGCCCTCTCGCCGAGGGGGCTCGGCCGGGCTCGATGGGGCGCGCGCTACCGGGCGTGGGGCTGCTCGTGAAAGACGGCGAGCTGACGGTGAACCCGGCCACCGTACCGACCTTCTTCCTCGGCTACCTCGGCGATCGGGTGCTACGCGGCGCGGATGGCGCTTGGCGCATCGACGACCGCCGCGCGGCAGGGACGTGGCGCACAGGCGACCTGGTCAGCGAAGATGAGGACGGCTGGCTGCACTTCCATGGACGCAACGACGATGTGATCGTCTCGGCCGGCTACCGGATCGGGCCCTTCGAGGTCGAGTCCGCGCTCGTCTCCCACCCCGCGGTCGCCGAGGCCGTGGCGGTGGCGGCGCCCGATGAGGAGCGGGGAGCGGTGGTGCGCGCTGTCGTTGTGCTCCGCGACGGCTATCCGCCCTCGCCGGAGCTCGTGAGCGAGCTGCAGGATCACGTCAAGCGACAGACGGCCCCTTATAAGTATCCCCGCATCGTCGACTTCGCCGCCGAGCTGCCGAAGACCGCGAGCGGGAAGATCAGGCGGGCGGCCCTGCGGGCGCGGGCGTAGAGCCCGCGCGCGGCCTCTCTAAGAAGCCGCTGCGGACCCGCCCCCTTACACCGCCACGATCGCGTCGATCTCGACCTGGGCGCCCCTCGGCAACTGCGCCACTCCCACCGTGACCCTGGCCGGTGGCTCCTGCGAGAAGAAGGCGCCGTATGCCTCGTTGACGGCGCCGAACTCGCCGAGGTCGGTCATGTAGATCGTCAGGCGCAGCGCGCGCTCGAGCGAGGTCCCCGCCGCAGCGCAGACGGCCTTGAGGTTCTCTAGGCAGCGGCGCGCCTGCTCGGCACAGCTCACGCCGGCGAGCTCTCCTGTGGCCGGGTCGAGCGGTATCTGGCCCGAGCAGAACAAGAGACCGCCCGCCCGCACAGCGTGGCTGTAGGGGCCGATCGCGGGCGGTGCCCCCGCGGCCTGGACGATCTCGCGCTCGCTGCTCATCGCGATCAGGAGCCTAGCGCGACGATCTCCCAGCCCGTCTCGCCGCGGGCACAGGCCGGCTCTCCAAGGCCGCCGGCCCCGTCTGCCCCTCGCCGGCACCCGCGCCTGACGCTAACGTCTGCGGGATGTCAGGGCGGACGCTGACCCTCTTGCTCGCGGCGTCGCTCTCGACCGCTGCCCTGGCCGGCGTGTGCGCTCCGCGGGCCGGAGCGCTCGAATTCGGGCCCTGCGCGAATAGCCCGGGGTTCTCCTGCACGACCGTCGCGGTCCCTCTCGACCGCAGCGGGCAGGTGCCCGGAACCATCTCGCTGAGCATCGAGCACAAACTGGCGGCGGCGAGCCCGACCCCGGCTGCCGTCCTCGCACTGGCAGGCGGCCCGGGACAGGCGCTCCTGCCCCTCGGCCAGTTCGTCGCCGAAGCGATCGCGCCGGCGCTCGCCACGCGGGATCTGCTCCTTTTCGACCAGCGCGGGACGGGCACCTCAGACCCCCTCAGCTGCCCCGCGTTGAGCGACGCCTCGGGGCTCGAAGCCGAGGGCGCGCCGGGAAGCCTCGCTGAACGCTGCGCGCTTGAGCTGGGACCCGCGAGAGGGGACTACACGACCGCGGAATCGGTCGAAGACATCGAGGCGATCCGTCGGGCTGCCGGCTACGAAAGGCTCGTGCTCTACGGGACCTCCTACGGGACGAAGGTCGCCCTTGACTACGCAGAGCGCTACCCGCAGCACGTCGAAGCGCTCGTGCTGGACTCGGCCGAGACCCCCGAAGGCCCGGAACCCTTTCACGTGAGCACGTTCAAGGCCATGACCCCCGTGCTGCTTGAACTGTGTTCAAAGCACGCCTGTGACGGTGTGACGGGCAACCCGGTCACAGACCTCGCGCACCTGGTCTCCCGCCTGCGGGTATCCCCCCTGACCGGAGACGCCTACGACGAACACGGCAAGCCCTTCAAACTCTCGGTGGGCAGCGGCGACCTGTTCGGGCTGCTCCTCGCGGGCGACCTGAACCCCGCCCTTCGCGCAGAACTGCCCGCCGTTGTCCACGGAGCCCTGAACCACGATCCCGGCCCGCTGCTTCGGCTCGCCGCGTTGGCAGACCTCAGCTCCTCCAGCGAAGAAAGCAACGAGGTGGACGAGACGCTGTTCATCGACACCTCCTGCGAGGAGACCCCCTTCCCCTGGCAGCGCGACGCCTCGGAAGCGACGCGGGCGCTCGAAGCAGAAGCGGCGTTGAACGCCCTGCCGCGGTCCGACTTCTACCCCTTCGATCCCGAGAACGCGCTGCTGGACCAGACGATCCCGCTGTGCATCTCCTGGCCGGACGCGTCTGGCGCCCCGGCGCCCTTGGGCCCGCTCCCGGACGTTCCCACGCTGATCCTCTCCGGGGGGCAGGATCTGCGCACGCCGACCGCGGACGCGCGCGGCGTCGCCAAGCTCATTGCCGACGCTCAACTGCTCACCGTCCCCTACGTCGGCCATTCGGTGATCGGCAGCGACCTCAGCGGCTGCGCCAAGTCGGCGCTGGTCAGGTTCTTCGCCGGCGCGCCGGTCGGCGCGTGCGGATCGACCGCCAACCGCTTCTTGCCCGCGCCCCTGGCGCCTCGCTCGCTTTCCGCTCTGACCCCCATGCGCGGCGTGGGCGGCATCCGGGGCCGCACCCTCACGGCAAGCCTCGACACGGTCCGCGACCTCAGGCGCACGATCATCGAGCTCGGCGTCGACCTCGGCAAGCTTCCGGTCGGCTTGGGCTTCGGCGGGCTGCGGGGCGGAAGCGTGAGGATGAACAAGACGGGAGCGGTGCTCGCCGATCTCTCCTACGTCCCCGGCGTCCAGCTGAGCGGGACGATCTCCTCGGCGATCCTGCTCAAGGGCAAGGGCTCGCCCGCAAGTCTGCGCATCAGCGGATCTGCCGCAGCAGCCGGCAATTTGCGGATCAGCTCCGGCGGGAAGCTCTCGGGCGTGCTGGCCGGCGAGCGCTTCGCCGTGAACGTCTCGGCGAAGCTCGCGCGCACACACGCGGCGCCCCTGAGCGGCGAAGCCGAATGGCCCGCCCCGGCCCTCCCCTTCCCGCCGGGCGCCCTCGCTCGGCTACGCTGAGAGGCGGATGCCCTGCGGCTCCGGGCGGGCTCCTGCGCGCCACGATCCGCGGGGCCGTCAAGCTCACGACGCCAAGCCGACATTGCCAAACGCGCTCGCCGCCGAGACCTCCCCGTACCTTCGCCAGCACGCGGAGAACCCTGTCGACTGGCTTCCTTGGGGCCCGGCGGCGCTGGCGCGCGCGAGCTCTGAGGACAAGCCGCTGCTGGTCTCGATCGGATACTCCTCATGTCATTGGTGCCACGTGATGGAGCGGGAGTCCTTCGAGGATCCCCGCACGGCCGAGCTTATGAACGAGCGCTTCATCTGCGTGAAGGTGGACCGCGAGGAGCGCCCTGACGTCGACGCGCTCTACATGGAGGCCGTCCAGGGAATGACCGGCCACGGCGGCTGGCCGCTGAACGTGTTCCTCACCCCCGAGCAGGTGCCCTTCTACGGGGGGACCTATTTCCCGCCCGAGCCCCGCCACGGCATGCCGGCCTGGACGCAGGTGCTTCAGGCGATCGCAGAGTCCTGGAGCGAGAACCGCGAGCAGATCCGCGCGGGCGGCGAGCGCCTGCGCGAGCGCCTTTCCGGCGGGGCCCGGCTGTCGCCCTCCTCGCAGCCGATCGCCGAGCCGGCGCTCGACGCCGCGGTGGCGCAGCTCGCGCAGGAGTTCGACCCGGCCCATGGCGGCTTCGGCGGTGCGCCCAAGTTCCCTCAGGCCTCGACGATCGAGTTCCTGCTTCTGCGCGGCGATCGCGCGATGGCGCCCGCCACGCTGCACGCGATGGCGAGCGGCGGGATCCACGACCTTCTCGGCGGCGGCTTCGCCCGCTACAGCGTCGATGCGTCCTGGACGGTGCCCCACTTCGAGAAGATGCTCTATGACAACGCTCTGCTCGCCCGCGCCTACCTGCACGGTTTCAAGGCCTCGGGCGATACCCGCCTGCTGGAGGTCTGCCGGGACACCCTCGGCTGGGCTTTGCGCGAGATGCGCGGCCCGGAGGGCGGGTTCTACTCCGCGCTGGACGCCGATTCCGAGGGGGCCGAGGGGCGCTTCTACGTCTGGACCGTGGCCGAGCTGAGAGACGTCCTCGGCGATGATGGCGAGACGGCGATCGCCTGGTTCGGCGCGAGCGATCGGGGAAACTTCGCGGACCCCCATCAGCCCCGCCCCGGGCTGAACGTCCTTCAGGACCGTGGCCCGGAGCCCGGCGAGGATGTCCGCGAGCGCATCCGCGCACGGCTATTTCAGGCGCGCTCCGAGCGCGTGCGTCCCGCGCTCGACGACAAGCGGCTGACGAGCTGGAACGCCCTCATGATCTCGGCGCTGGCCGAGGCCGGGGCTGCGCTCGGAGAGGAGTCCTACACCGAGGCGGCGGTAGCCTGCGCGGACTTCATCCTGCGCGAGCTGCGCGACGAGCACGGTCGCCTGCTGCGAACCTACAACCGTGGCCAGGCGAGGATCGGCGCCTACCTGGAGGACCACGCCTTCCTGCTCGAGGCGATGATCGCGCTCTTCGAAGCGAGTTGCGAGGAGCGCTGGCTCGAGCAGGCCGTCACGCTTGCCGATGAGACGATCGCCCGCTTCGCCGACCCCGAGCGAGGCGGCTTCTTCTCGACCGCCTCCGATCACGAGCCGCTGATCGCCCGGCGCAAGGATCTCGAGGACACGCCGATCCCTTCGGGGGCCTCGAGCGCCGCGGTCGGCCTCCTGCGCCTGGCCGAGCTCACCGGCGAGCGCGAGTACGAGCGCCAGGGCGTCTCGGTGCTGCGCCTACTGCACGAGATCGCGCCACTTCACCCGAGCGCCTTCGGACATCTGCTGCAGGCACTTCACTGGCATCTCTCGCCGGCCCGCCCGATCGCCTGCACCGTCACGCCGGCCGGCGGCACGAGCCCGGCGACTCACAGGATCGACAGGTAGCGGTCGAGCTCCCATTGGGTCACCTGGACGCGGTATTCGTCCCACTCCTGTCGCTTGATCTCGACGTAGCGGTTGAACATGTGCTCGCCGAGCGTCCGCAGCACGAGCTCGGACTCGGCCGTGATCTCGATCGCCTCGCCGAGGCTCTCCGGGAGCTGCTCGACTCCCAGGCGCCTGCGCTCCTCCCCAGAGAGGTGGTAGAGGTTCTTCTCCATCGGCTCAGGCAGCTCGTAGCCCTTCTCGATCCCCTCGAGCCCGGCCTGCAGCAGCACCGCGAACGTCAGATATGGGTTGCAGGAGGGATCGGGGCAGCGCAGCTCCATCCGCGTCGCCCGCTCCCGGCCGGGGTGGTAGAGCGGCACGCGCACCAGCGCCGAGCGGTTGCGCCGCGACCAGGCCACGTACACAGGCGCCTCGAAGCCGGGAACCAGGCGCTTGTAGGAGTTCACCCACTGCGCGAAGATCGAGCAGATCTCCCGGGCGTGCTTGAGCTGGCCGGCTATGAAGGCCTTGCCGACATCGGAGAGGAAGTACTGATCATCGGGGTCGTAGAAGGCGTTCTTCTGATCGCTGAACAGCGACTGGTGAGTGTGCATCCCTGAGCCGTTCTCACCGAACATGGGCTTGGGCATGAAGGTCGCGTGCCAGCCGTACTTCATCGCGTACTCCTTCACGGTGATCCGGTAGCTCATGCAGTCGTCGGCCATCTTCAGGGCGTCGGCGTAACGCATGTCGATCTCATGCTGGGAAGGGCCCACCTCGTGGTGGGTGTACTCGACATGGATGCCGAGCTGCTCCAGCGCGAGCACCGTCTCGCGGCGCACCTCCGATCCCGCGTCCAGTGTCGTCAGGTCGAAGTAGCCCCCTTCGTCGAGGACCTCCGTCGAACGCGAGTCACGAAAGAGGAAGTACTCGAGCTCGGGACCGACGTTGAAGGTGTCGAAGCCCATCGCCTGCGCCCGCTCGAGCGCACGCCGCAGCACATGACGCGGGTCGCCCTCGTATGGGGTCCGCTCGGGCGTGATCACGTCGCAGAACATGCGCCCGACCCCCTGCTCCGCCGGGCGCCACGGCAACACCGCGAAGGTCGAGGGATCGGGCATGGCGATCATGTCGGACTCCTCGATCGCGTTGAACCCGGTGATCGAGGACCCGTCGAAGCCCATGCCGGCCTCGAAGGCGTCGTCGAGCTCGGCGACGTTGATCGAAAACGACTTCAGCTGGCCGAGGATGTCGGTGAACCAGAAGCGGATGAAACGGATGTCGCGCTCGGCTACAAGCGCCTTGACGTCCTCGGCGGTCTGCGGCTGCTCAGGCATCCCGCGGGACCTTAACCCATGCTCGGCGCGCCGCGCCATCGACGGATGGCCAACCCGGGCTGCTTTCAGTGGCCGGCCACGGCCGCGACGAAGGCCGCGACCTCTTCGGCTTCCTTGCCCTGATAGAGCAGCGCCGGCATCTGTCCGAGACCCCGAGCGCGGCCTTCGGCGATCGCGTTCAGCACGAGCGCCCTGCGCCCTGCCGCGGTCGCGATGTCCTCGCCCACGCGCACGTCAAGGTTCGGTCCGATGCGCCCGACCGACTTGACGGCCGCGAGCGTGTGACAGAAAGTGCATGCGCGGGCGAACAGCGCGCGGCCTTTCTGCTGTTCGGCGTTCAGCTGCAGGCCGCCGACCGCAACGCTGGCCTTGTGATCACCGTTGAAGGCAAGCACGAGCGCCGGCACGATCAGGCCGAATGCGAACACCAACACGATGCCGAGGGTGACCAGACGCTGGCTCACCTTCGATTCGGCTCGCGGCCGGCCGGGCTGCGAGCGCTCAGATGCGCCGCGCGCGCCACCGCGCATCGCGACGAAGAAGACCGCGAGGCCGACCACGACCCAGAAGACGATGAAGGCGATGATCATGCCGGCGGGAAGATATCGCGTGCGCCCGCGGCAAGGTCGAGCGATATCTCACCCGCCCGCTCGCTCTCCCCGATATGGCTCGGGGGCCCTCATGAGATTCCCCCCACCTTTAGGTGTCGGTGAGGTTAGGCGCTACCCTGGAGCTAGCCTCTCTCGGGGTCCAAAAGGGACAGGACATACCGCTCGTGAACATCTTTCGCCGCCTTCCCCTCTACCGCCTGCTCCTGGCCTGCGGACTGCTGGTGCTCGTCGGCGTGTCTGCGACGGCGCTGGCCTTCGCGCTCGGCTCGGGGCCGACGCCCGCCCCCGAGCCGCTGGCCGTCGCCGTTCACGGTGCTCTGGGCGCCGCCCCCGTGGAAGGCGTCAGCGCGAGCGTCCAGCTGACCGACCATCTCCTGGAAGGCGCCAGCATCGCGAGCGGCGGCGAAGCCGGCCAGCTCGCCTCAAGCCCCCTGCTCTCGGGCGCCTCCGGGCGGCTGTGGATCGCCAAGGACGGACGTGTGCGCCTGGAGCTGCAGGCCGAACAAGGTGACACCCAGATCCTCTACGACGGACACACCGTCTCGCTCTACGACGCGGCCACGAACACCCTCTACCGCTACTCGCCGCCGGCACATGAAGGGGAAGCCACCTCGGCCAAGGGCGCTCGGAGTGCCGAGGCCCAGCACGAAGCGCCCAGCCTCGCGAAGGTCGAAGAAGCAATCTCGCATCTGAAGCAGCACGCGGACATCTCCGGTGCGATGCCCACGGACGTCGCGGGCCAGCCCGCCTACACGGTGCGCGTATCCCCAAGTGAAACCGGGAGCCTGATCGGCGGGGCCGAGCTCTCCTTCGACGCGGTGCACGGGGTGCCGCTGCGCGCGGCGATCTACTCCTCTACGAGCTCCTCCCCCGTGATCGAACTGGCCGCCAGCGAAGTCTCCTACGAAGCCGTGCCCAGCTCGGTCTTCGAATTCACCCCGCCCACGGGCGTGAAGATCGACGAAATCAGCACGCCGCGCGAAGGCGGCAAGCGCTCCGGCTCAGCCAAGGACCAGGCGAGCCGGCCGAAGCTCACAACCCACGGCCACGGCCTCACCGGTATCGCCGTGCTTGAAAGCAAGTCCAAGGAAGGCGGGAAAGAGTCCAAGGGCGTCGCCGAAGGGCTTCCGACGGTGAAGATCAACCAGATCAGCGCAACCGAGCTGCCGACCGCGCTCGGCACGCTCCTGAGCTTCGAGCGCTCCGGCGTTCGGTACCTGCTCGCCGGCTCTGTCAGCCCCGCCGTCATCGAGGCCTACGCGCGGGGCCTCTAGCATGAGCGACGACGCGCTGCCGGTCCGCGCGCGTGGCCTCGTCAAGCGCTACAAGGACATCCTCGCGGTCGACCACGTCGATCTGAACGTCCGCGCGGGTGACGTCTACGGCTTCCTGGGGCCGAACGGGGCGGGCAAGACCACGACGCTCCGCATGGCCCTGGGCCTGATCACGCCCACCGCGGGCACGATCGAGCTGTTCGGCCGCGACCCGATGATCAAGGGCGCGCGGGCGCTCGAGGGCGTCGCCGGGTTCGTCGAGGCGCCGCGCTTCTACCCCTATCTGAGCGCACGCAAGAACCTCGAGCTGCTGGCCGCCCTGGACGGGGCGGGCGCGCGCGAGCGGATCGACGAGGTGCTCGAGATCGTCGAGCTGACCCCGCGCGCGGGGCATCGCGTCGGCGGCTACTCGCACGGGATGCGCCAGCGCCTCGGCATCGCCGCCGCGCTTCTGCGCCGTCCGCGGCTGCTGATCCTCGATGAGCCCGCGACCGGTCTGGACCCTGCGGGCATGCGCGACATGCGCAAACTCATCCGCCAGCTGGCGAGCGAGGGGATCACGGTGCTGCTCTCAAGCCACCAGCTGCCAGAGGTCCAGGAGCTGTGCGACCGGGTCGCGATCGTCGACTCCGGGCGCGTCGTCTACGAGGGCGCCCTGGAGGACCTGCGCCGTCAGGGCGGTGCCGGCTACAGGATGCGCACGACAGATGACGCGCGGGCGCTCCGCGTGGCATGCGAGCAGCCGGGGATCGAGCACGCGGTCGCCGAGGCCCACGGCGTCGGCTTCCAGGCCGAGGAGCGCGAGGTCGGCGCCCTCTCGCTCGCGCTCGCACACGAAGGCATCGGGGTCCTGGCGCTCACACCGGAGCTCGCGACGCTCGAGGACCTCTTCTTCCGGCTGACCGAGGACGGCATGAGCGCCGAGGGGCCGGCTCAGCCGCTCGCGCAGGCGCCGGCGGCGCGCCCTGAGCCGCTCGTGGAGGCGCAGTGAGCAGCGCCGTGGCATCCCCCGCCGCTGCGGTCTCCCGCGCCCGCTCCGTGCGCCGGCCGTCGACCTTCACGGTCTACCGCTGGGAGCTGCGCAAGCTGATCTCCCAGAAGCGCACCTATCTCGGGTTCGGGCTGGCAGTGATCATGCCGCTGATCTTCGTCCTGACCCAACATCTGCGCCACCATCACCCCCACGAACAGGGCAACATCTTCGCCTCGCAGATCACCCAGTCGGGCCTCGCGACGCCGGTGCTGATGCTGTTGTTCGAGTCGTTCTTCCTGCTCCCGCTGATCGCGGCGCTCGTGGCCGGTGACATCGTCGCCGCCGAGGACTCGAACGGAACCCTGAAGACGATCCTCACACGTTCGGTGGACCGCGGGCAGGTGTTCGCCGCGAAGGCCCTCGCGGCGAGCACCTACGCGACGATCGCCGTGTACCTGTCGGCGGCGGTCGCGACCATCGCCGGGATCGCTTCATGGGGCTTCAAGCCGGTGACCACCTACTCCGGAACCGTCGTCTCGGCACCCAAAGGGCTGCTGCTGGTGCTCGCCGCGAACGCCTGCTTTCTGATCCCGCTGCTGGCCGTCGCCTGCATCGGCCTGCTCCTCTCGACGGTGACCCGCAACAGCGCCGCCGCGGTCGTGGGCACGGTCGGCGTCACGCTCGTCCTCGCGATCGTCTCCCAGATTCCGGGACTGGAAGGCCTCCAGCCATACCTGCTCACCACGCAGTACAGCAACTGGCATGGCCTGCTGCGTACCCCCACCGACTGGGCGCCGATCGGGCACTCGGCCTGGGTATGCGCGCTCTATGGCGTTCCGACGCTGTTCGCCGCCTACCTCATCTTCCTCAGGCGCGACGTAGCCGGAGGGTGAGGCTCCCGCGCGCCGGACTCCGGACTCTAGGTCAGCTCGGCGGCGGGCTCGACCAGGGAGAGCTCGACGTCACCCATCAGCCGACGGGCCTCGCGCGGGTCGATCAGGCCGGCACCCAGGCGGCCTGTCGACTCGGCCCCGCAGGCGACCCCGAAGCGCAGGCACTGGTCGGGCGCACGGCCTTCGTATCGCGCCGCCAGATAGCCCGCGAGGAATGCGTCGCCCGAGCCGCGCTTGGCGATCGGTTCGCGCGGCTCGAGCCGCGCGCGCTTCAAGAGCGGCTGGCCGTCCACGAGCACCTGTGCGAAGCAGCCGTCGGGGAGGGTCACGATCGCCTCGCGTGCACCGAGCGCAGCAATCTCACGCACTGCGAGCGAGCGCTCCTCTTCGCCGGCGAACTCGTGGCCGACGAGCTCCTCGGCCTCGAGCACGTTGGGCGAGACGACATCGGGCTCAGCCCGGATCGCCTGGCGGAGCGGCTCGCCGTCGGTGTCGACGACGGTCATGACATCGATCCGCTCGAGGTCGCGGATCAGTGCGGCGTAGAAGTCGGGCTGCACGCCGCGGGGAAGCGAACCGGCGAAGACGACGATCGCGGCGCCGCGCGCCAGGTAGAGCAGCTTGTCGCGGAAGAGCTCGATCTCCGGCTCGGACACAGAAGGTCCGCGTTCGTTGATCTCGGTCTGTTCGCCCGTCGTCGGGTCGAGCACCGAGGTGTTCGTCCGCGACTCCTCGCGGATCCGCACGAAGTCGTTGAGGATCGACTCCTCCGTGAGCTGCTCGACGATGTGCGTGCCCGTCGCGCCGCCCGCGAACCCGGTCGCGATCACGGGCTGGCCGAGGGCCTTCAGCGTGCGTGCGATGTTGACGCCCTTGCCGCCCGCCATCGTTCGCTGATCGACCGTGCGGTGTCGCCGTCCGAGCCGAAAGTTCGGAACCGCGAGCGACTTGTCGATCGCCGCATTGAGCGTGACCGTGATGATCATCCTGACTTTGTACCCATCTTCCGGCCCCCTCCGCGGCAGCTGCTGCTCGCGGAGCGCATCACAAGGCTAGCGAACCGCGGCCGGGCCCTCCCCGACCGGCCGCCCGATCGTGAAATATCAGGTGCACAGATCAGGTGCACAGCGCCCACGCCGCCTCGCGCATGCGCTCGGCCTCGGCTCGCGCCGCCTGCGCGGGGCCGCCCCCGCGCGCGAGGTGCGCGTTGGCGATGCTCCGCGAGGCCGTGACCAGGCCGCCCGCGCGTCCTGGCGCAAACGCGGGAGCGAGGTCCTCGACCCGTCCCCCCTGCGCGCCCACGCCGGGGAGCAGGAAGATCGCGTTGCCCATCAGCTCGCGGGCCCGCGTGAGGTGATGCGGGGCCGTGGCTCCAACGACGGCGCCGACGTCGCTGAGGCCGCTCGCGCCGACGCCCGGCCTGCCCAGCTCCTCGACGATCATCGCCAGGCGCTCCCAAACGAAGCCTCCCCCCTCCAGGCGCAGGTCCTCGATGTCCGCGGCCCCCGGGTTGGAGGTCCGGACGAGCGCGAGCACGCCCGCGCCCGCCCCGCGCGCGGCCGCCACGAAGGGCTCGATCGTGTCCCTCCCCATCAGCGGGTTGACCGTCAGCAGATCGGCGCCGAGTCCTTCGGTCTTGCCGAACGGCGTATCGACACCGGCGAGCAGCGCTCCGGCATAGGCGCGCGCGCTCAGATCGATGTCGCCGCGCTTGCCGTCGGCGATCACCAGCAGCCCCGCCTGCCGGGCGTGAGCCGCCACCGCCGCGAGCAGCCTCCAGCCGCCGGCGCCGAGCGCCTCGAAACGCGCGAGCTGCAGCTTGGCGGCCACGCAGGCCTCGGCCGTCGCATCGATCAGCGCACGGCAGTGTCCCAGCACGGCGGTGCACGGGGTGTCCAACGACGATATGGGGCCCTGAGCGGGAGCGTCCGCGGCGGGGAGCGGCCACAGCTCGCAGGGATCCGGGTCGATGCCGAGCACGATCTGCGACTCGCGCTCGGCCACCCGCGCGGCCAGGGTGTCGCCGAACGGACGCGCCGGTGTCAGCGGGCCTTCACCGCGCTCTTCAGGCCGCTGCCCGCCGTGAAGCGAGGCACGCGGGAGGCAGCGATCTGGATGCGCTCACCGGTGCGCGGGTTGACGCCGAGCCGCGCACCGCGCTCACTGACGTGGAACTTGCCGAATCCCGACACCGTGACCTCGCTTCCGCGACGCAGCGCGTCTTCGACCGTGGCGAGCACCGCGTCCACAGCGCGCCCAGCATCCTGCTTGGTCAGATCGGCGCGATCCGCGACCTGGTCGACCAGCTCGGACTTCGTCACTTCGTCCTCCTCGCTCGTGAGAAAAGTTGCATCGAACCTAACACCGTGTGCGGACGGGCGCATCCGCAAGAATGTTCCGATGACCATCGACCGCATCGCCTGGGCGACGACCGTCCTGGTCGCGCTGATCACCGCCCTGCTGCTGCTGCTCGGCGGCTACACGGGCTACGCCGGTCTGGGTGTCGCCGTGGCCGCCTCGGCCGCGATCAACCTTCTCTGAGCCATGCGAGCAGCGCCCGGGCGGCGTGGCCGCGGTGGCTGATCGCGTCCTTCTGCTCATCGGAGAGCTCCGCCATCGTCAGGCCCGGGGGGCCGGCGTCGGGCAGGAAGGCGGGGTCATAACCGAACCCGCGCGACCCTCGGGGCTCGGCCGCGAGCGTTCCCATGCAGCGGCCCTCGAAGACGCGCTCCTGGCCCCGCGCCGGATCGACGTATGCGAGCGCGCAGACGTATTCGAGCCCGCTGCCGCTCGGGGCTTCGCGCAGGAGCTTCTCGAGGTTCTCGCGATCACTCGCCCGCTCCCCGGCGTATCGCGCAGAGCGCGCCCCCGGCGCTCCGGCGAGCGCGGCCGCAGCGATGCCCGAATCGTCGGCGATGCTCGCCCGGCCGCTGATCGCGGCCGCGGCGCGGGCCTTGCCGAGCGCGTTCTCGGCGAAGCTGTTGGCATCCTCCGGCGGCAGGACCACCTCCGGGGGCAGCGCCTGCACCTCCAACGCCTCCCCATCACCGGCAGAGTGCAGCAGGCGCGCGAACTCGCGCCGCTTGTGCTCGTTGTGCGTCGCGAGCAGGAGCCTCAAGCGTCCGCGCCGTTCGGTCTCCGATCGGCGTCCTGTGCGAGCGCCGCTTGAGCGATCGCCTGCTGCTGGAAGTCCCGCAGCCGCTCGATGCCGGCCGCCGCGAGCGCCAGCAGCTCATCCAGATGCGCACGCGAGAGCGGCGTGCGCTCGGCGGTCGCCTGGACCTCGACGAGGCCACCCTCGCCGGTCATGACGACGTTCGCGTCGACCTCCGCCGTGGAGTCCTCGGAGTAGTCGAGGTCGAGCAGCGCAGCCCCATCGATCATCCCGCAGGAGACGCCCGCGACCGACCCCGTCAGCGGAGAGCGCTCCAGGCGGCCGTCGGCCTGCAGGCGCGCGCACGCCAGCGACAGCGCCACGTAGGCGCCCGTGATCGACGCGCAACGCGTGCCTCCGTCAGCCTGGAGCACGTCGCAGTCCAGATAGATCGTTCGTTCTCCCAGCGCCTTGAAATCGATCACCCCGCGCAGGGAGCGACCGATCAGGCGCTGGATCTCGACCGTGCGTCCGTCCTGGCGTCCCCTGGTCGCGTCGCGCTGCTTGCGCGCGCCGGTCGAGGCCGGCAGCATCCCGTACTCCGCAGTCACCCAGCCCGTGCCCCTGCCCGTCATCCAGCGTGGCACGCTCTCCTCGGCGGAGGCCGTGCAGATCACCCGTGTCTCCCCGACCGAGATCAGCGCTGAGCCGGTGGCCGTGCGCATGAAACCCGGCTCGATCGAGGTCGGGCGCAGCTCGTTGCGCCCGCGCCCGTAGCTTCGCGCCTGTGCGCCCGATGGGCCCGTTCCGCCGGCTGAACCGCTCTGCACGCGAGCCATCATTCCAGAGCGCTACGGTCGAAGGATCGTGCGCGCGCTCGTGGTCTCAAACATGCTCCCCGACGCAGCGCACCCCGAGCGCGGGCGCTTCGTGCGCGACCAGGTCTTCGCCCTGCGCCGGCTCGAGGACCTCGACCTCGAGTTCTACGAGTACCCGCCGGGCGCTCGAGCGCTAGCCCGCGCCGGCGCCGACCTGGGCCGCCGCTTCGCCCTCCGATCGGCAGGCGGCCGGCGGCGGCATCAGCAGCGCTTCGACGTCGTGCACGCGCATTTCGGGCTCACCGCCTGGCCCGCCCTGGCGGCTCCGGCCCGGGTGCGGGCCTTGACCGTGCACGGCACCGATCTGCACCACCCGCGCACACGCCTGGCGACCGCTGCCGTGCTTCCGCTGATCGACCTCCTCGCCGCGGTCTCCGCCTCGCTCGTGCAGGAGCTGCCCGGCCGCGCGGCGCGGCGCCGGGCGCAGGTGCTCCCCTGTGGCGTGGACCTCGAACGTTTCCGCCCGCTGCCACGCGCGCAGGCGCGCGCCGAGCTCGGACTGGACCCCGAGCGCCCCTATCTGCTGTTCCCGGCGGACCCCTCACGCCCGCACAAGCGCCACGATCGCGCACTCGCACTGGCTCGAGACTGTGGAGCCGAGCTGCTCGCTCTCGGCGCAGTCGACCCCCTCCTTGTACCGCTATGGATGAACGCAGCCAACGCGGTGCTCGTACCCTCCGAGCGCGAGGGCTTCGGGCTCGCGGTCCTCGAGGCGCTCGCCTGCGACGTGCCGGTGCTCGCCACCCCCGTCGGGATCCACGCCGAGGCGCTGGCGGGCGTCCAGGGCACGCTCTGCACTCCGTTCGACCTCGCCGGCTGGCGCGCGGCGCTCCAGCCTCATCTCACCGCCCTCGACCCGCGAGTCGAGGGTCGAGCGAGCGCGATGCGCTTCTCCGCGCAAAGCATGGCCGAGCGAGTTCTCGCGGCATGGCGCGCGGCGCTGGAGCGGTCTGGATAGCATGGGTCGGCCGTGGATCAGCCATCAGCCACGACTCCCGCAGCGCCACCCCCGCCCGCTCCGCAGGAGAACCCGCCCGCCGGCGCCCAGGCGAGCGCCGAGCCGCCGGGCTTCAGGGCGCGCGGCCGCCTGCGCCGCCGTGCGCGCTTTCTGCGCAAGGCCCGCGAGCTCGCCTATCGCGACCTCGGTGGCCTGGTCTTCAACCTGCATCGCTTCGGCCAGCGAAACGACCCGCTCGTGCTCGCGAAGCTGGGCACGCTCGGTCAGATCGACAGCGAGCTTCGCACGCTCGAGGCCGCGCTCGGAGAGCGCGAGCCCGTAACGGTCCTGCGCGTGCCGGGGATCACCGCATGCCCCCGCTGCGCGGCCATCCACAGCGGCGAGGATCGGTTCTGCCCCAACTGCGGGCTGCCGATGAGCCGCCATGTCGACCTGCCGATCGCGGGTGCCCAGGCGGCCCCCGCCGCTGTGGCCCCCGCCGCTCCGGCCCCAGCCGCTCCCGCCCCAGCCGCTCCCGCCCCGGCCGTAGCGGCTGCTCCGGCCGCTGCGAGCCCCGCGCAGACCGTCTCCGCCGGGGCCTCTCCACCACCGGCGCCGCAGCCCGCCGAGAGCCCCGGACCCGCGCAGGCTCCGCCGACGGGTGACGCAGGCGGCATAAGTCCACGCGGGGCGGCGGGCACCGGCCGATCGCCGACGCCGCCCCCGCCTCGCACGGCGAGTCCGGCCGCGGCGGGGACTCCGCCCGAGAGCGCTCCCGTTGCCCCCGCGGCGCCCTCGGCTTCGCCGCCCCCTCGGCCGTCCTCCAGTGAGGAGGACGAAACCACAGAGATCCTCCGCCCCCGGGCGCCCGGCGCGTGAGCATCGCCGCCCCCCGAGCGCAGATCGCTCCGCCAGCGACCTCGGCGAGCGGCGCGGCCCCCGCGCCTCAGGCTCCGCCTGCCGGCGAAACGTGTCCGCTCTGTGGCGGTGCACTGCAGCCCGAGCAGGAGTGGTGCCTTCGCTGCGGTGCCGCTGCGCGTACGCGCCTGGCGGCGACCCCGAACTGGAGGGTCCCGGTGATCGCGCTCGCGCTCGTGGCCGCTCTCTCGCTCGGAGTGCTCGCTGCCGCCCTGGTCAAGCTCGCCGATGGCTCGGACTCCTCGACGGCGCCCGCGACGACGACCGTGACGACGGCACCCGCCGCGGCCGCTCCCACGCCGACGACGCCTACGCCGGGCGCGAGCACCGCCACACCCACCACGACGACCACCACGCAAACCGGGGAAAGGAGGCTGGGAGCGACCGCCGGCGGCGCGAGCGCCCCCGGCTCGCCCACGCGGACTGCCGGCCGGGCGCTTGGCGGCAGCTCGAGCACCCCCACCACGATCTCGCCGCCGACGGGCGCCGCTCGACCGACGGGCGCCGCCAGAGCGAAGGTCCGCTCCTCGCTGTTGCCTGCACCGATCGCGGTGCACAGGCTTCGCGTGCTCTCGGGCCGAGCGAGCAAGTGACGGCGAGCGGCTCGTCCGCGGTCGGCCGGCGGAGGCCGAGGCGCCTTGCGAGATACGGTTCCGGCGATGGCCGCATCCCCTCCCGCGCCTTTCCTGAAGGCAGACATCGCCGTGGTCGGCGCGGGCGCCGCCGGGCTGTATGCCGCGCTCTGCGCCGCGCGCGAGCAGGCGACGGTCGTGCTCGTCTCGGCAACGCCTCTCGCCCAGACGGCCAGCTACTGGGCACAGGGGGGGCTCGCGGCCGCCCTCGCCGCCGACGACAGTTTCGCGCTGCACCTGAGCGACACCGAGCTCGCCGGGCGCGAGCTGGTCAGGCGCTCGGCAGCCGAGATCCTCGCGCGCGAGGCGCCGGGCTGTGTTCGCGACCTCCAGGCGCTGGGCGTCCGCTTCGACGCCGACCGCTTCGGACGGCTCGCGCTCGGTCTCGAGGGCGGACACTCGGTCCGCCGTGTGGTCCACGCCGGCGGCAGCGCGACGGGCCGGCGCGTCGTGCGCCAGCTCTCCGCGCTGGCGGCGGAGGAGCCGCGCATCACCGTTCTCGAGGGCGCTCGGGCCCGCGGGCTGTGGCGCGCCGAGGAGGGCTGCCGTGGCCTGATCTGCGAAGAGGGTGAGCTGATCGGCGCGCGCGCCGTCGTCCTCGCGACGGGCGGCGCCGCCGCGATGTGGGCGCGCACGACCAACCCGCCGGGCTCCCAGGGCATCGGGCTGCTGCTCGCCCATGCCGCCGGCGCCGCGCTCGCGGATCTCGAGCTGCTCCAGTTTCATCCGACGGCTGTCGTCGGGGTTGCGGGGCGCGAAGGCTTCCTCGTCACCGAGGCCATCCGCGGTGAGGGCGCGACGCTGCACGACGCGGCCGGCGAGCGGTTCGTGGACGAGCTCGCCCCCCGCGACGAGGTCTCCCGGGCGATCCAGGCCCGCCTGGAAGAGACGGGGCAGCGATCGGTAGGCCTGGACATGCGCGGGATCGACGCGGCGAATTTCCCCAACGTCGTAGCCTCGCTACGCGAGGCGGGCCTGGATCCGGCGCGCGAGCTCATACCCGTCGCGCCCGCCGCCCATTACACGATGGGGGGGATCGTCGCCGATCTCAACGCCCGCTCCACGCTGCCGGGGCTCTACGCCGTCGGAGAGTCCTCCTGCACGGGCCTGCACGGCGCGAACCGCCTCGCCTCGAACTCATTGAGCGAGTGCTTCGTGTTCGCCCGTCGGGCGATCGAGGATGCCCTCGCCACCCCCGCGCCAGCGCCCCCGCGTGCAGCCGAGATCGAGGCGCTCCGGGCGCTCGCGCCGCCCCGTCTCGCCGACGCCGCGACACGCCGGGCACTGTGGCGGGATGCGGGCATCGTCCGTTCACGAGAGGGACTCGAGCGGCTGCTCGAGCAGCCCCACCCGCTGGCCCGGCTGATCGCGCGATGCGCGCTCGCGCGTAAGGAGAGCCGCGGAGCCCACTGGCGCCTTGACTACCCCGAGCGCGACCCTGCACTCGACCATCGCCACGTCGTCATCTACGGCGACGGGGAGCTCCGCTGGGAGACCTGGTCCTGAAGGCGGCGTGAACGCCTGCCGCGGCGGGATCCGTGGGCAACTCGAGAGGTTCCGGGGTCCTACATAAGAAAAACGTCTGTTCCTCTTTAGGTCGGTCCTTTTGTGATCTGGGATGTGTTATCGCTCGTAGCAAGGTTGAAGGCTTGAGAGCGGTCTTTGAGGAAGGCGGGTGTGCTCCAAACCACAAGAGCGTGAGGAGTAATCGTCATGTACCAGTTCAGTCGGGCCATCTACCGCGAGCTCGCTCCCCGTATCGTGACCCCCGCCGCGGGAACTTCCTCCGCCGCCGACCACGCCGCCGTCCTTGGCGCATGCGAGGAGGTGATCACCCGGCTTGCCACCGACCGCCATTACTTCGCGCGTCCGGCCCGCACCCTGTTCTGCGACATACGCAACTACTTCGCGATGTCCGACCAGGCACAGGTCCACAGGATCGTCTGCCGCTACGTGGACTACGCCCAGCGCTTCCTCGCCGAACACCCGCACGAGGGTTACACGGCGGTGAGCGGGGCTCCGCCGCAGTGCCGTGCCACGACCCGCAAGGGGGATGCCTGCCAGCGCGTGCCGCTCGCCCACAACGGCTACTGCCCGTCCCATCAGCACCTCGCGGACACCGAGAATCGCGAGCTCGCCGCCGCATGAGCCCGCGCTAGGCGCCCGCCCAGGCTACGGATCGGCCCAACCTCTGCCATCGGCCTGACCGGCGGGGCTCCCCTGATCTGCCCTCCTGGTCGGCTCCCCGTAGTCTCAGGACATGCTCCTCGGGGTTGATGTGGGCGGGACCTTCACCGATGCGGTACTTCTCGGCGCGGACTCGGCAGTCCACACCGCCAAGGTGCCATCCACGCCGGCCGAGCAGTCGGTCGCGGTACTGGAGGCCGTGCGCCTCGTCCTCGCTAAAGGCGGCGGGCGAGCGCAGGACGTGGAGCGCTTCGCCCACGGCATGACTGTGGCCACGAACGCCCTGCTCGAGGGGCGTTCGGCACGCACCGCGCTGATCGCGACGGCCGGCTTCACCGACGTGATCGAGCTGGGCCGCCAGGGGCGTGCGAACCTGTACAAGCTGTGCGAGTCAGCCCCCGCTCCGCTCGTGCCCGCCGAGCTGCGCTTCGCCGCGCAGGAGCGAAGCGCGCCGGAGGGCACGCTGCTCGCGCTCGACCCCGCCCTCGCGCGGGCGCTCGTCGAAGAGCTCGCCGGTGCCGAGCCTGAAGCGGTGGCGGTCGCGCTGCTTCACTCCTATGCACACCCCGCCCACGAGCGCCTTCTCGGCGAGCTGATCGCAGAGCTCCTGCCCGGCGCCCACGTATCGCTCTCCTCTGAGGTGGTGGGCACCTTCCGCGAGTATGAGCGCACCGCCACGACCGTGCTCGACGCGGCCCTCTCGCCGCTGCTGGAGGGCTACCTGCGCCGGCTCTCGGCCGAGAGCGGCGCCCGCGGCCTGCCCGAGCCGCAGATCATGCAGTCCTCGGGCGGCCTGACAGACGCTGCGAACGCCGCCGCCCATGCCGCGCTGACCGTTCTCTCGGGCCCCGCGGGGGGCGTCGGCGGGGCGCTGCTGCTGGCGCAGGCGGCCGGCGAGCCGGATGTGCTCTGTTTCGACATGGGCGGCACCTCCTGCGACATCTGCCTGATCCATGGATCGGAGGTTCCCGAGACCGCCGAACGCGCCGTCGCGGGACGGCCGCTCGCGCTCCCCGCGCTCGACATCCACACCGTCGGGGCCGGCGGGGGCTCGATCGCCTGGCGCGACCCGGGGGGAGCGCTGCGCGTGGGGCCGGCCTCGGCGGGTGCGGTGCCGGGACCGGCCTGCTACGGGCGCGGCGGCGGTGTGCAGGGCGACCCTCTGCCGACGGTGACCGACGCCAACCTCCTGCTCGGGCGCCTGCTCGAGGACACCCCTCTCGCCGGCGCGGTCACGCTCGATCGGCGGGCCGCCGAGCTCGCGCTCGCGCCGCTTGCGCAGGAGCTCGGCCTCGAGCTGCGCGCCTGCGCGGAAGGAATCGTCCGGGTCGCCGAGACCGAGGTGCTCGGGGCGCTGCGGCTGATGACCGTCGAGCGGGGGATCGACCCGCGCGGCTTTGCCCTGATGCCCTTCGGAGGCGCCGGCCCGCTCCACGCCGCTTCGCTCGCGCGCGAGCTCGGCATCTCGCGCGTGCTGTGCCCCCGCGCCTCTGGCGTGCTCTGTGCGCTCGGCCTCGCGGCCGCCGCGCCCCGGCGCGACGTCTCCCGCACGGTCATGCTCCGCGGCGAGTCGCTTTCTCCCCGACCGCTCTCCCTTGCGCGGGATGAGCTGATCGCCGAAGCGCAGGCCGCCCTCGCCGAGGTCCCATCGCGGGTGCGCGTTCGCCACGAGCTGCGCTACCGCGGACAGTCCTTCGAGCTGCCCGTGGAGGAGCAGCTCGGGGCCAGGATGCAGACGGGCCTGGGTCCCGAGGAGCTGCGCGCGGCTTTTGCCCTGGCCCACGAGTCGCGCTACGGCTACCGCGACGACTCGGCCGAGGTCGAGCTCGTGACGATGCGCGTGTCCGTCTGGGGTCCCTCACCCTCGCTGAGAACACGGGCCGGTGCCGAGGCCGGTGCCGAGCCCACCCGCCTGACCCGCATGATCATCTTCGATGGGGAGGCCGTCGAGTCCGTGGTGTTCCGCGGCGAGCCGCCCGCGGGTGCGCGGCTGGCCGGACCGGCCCTATGCGCGCTGGCAGAGGCCACCCTGCTCGTTCCACCGGGCTGGGTGGGCGAGGTCGACGCTCAAGGGACGATCGAACTGCGCTGGCGCTGATGATCGACCCGATCGAACTCCAGGTCATCACCGGCGGCTTGCGCGCCGCTTGTGAAGAGATGGGCGTCGTGCTGATCCGCTCGGCCCACTCGTCGAACATCAAGGAGCGCCGCGACGCCTCCACGGCGCTGTTCGACCCCGGCGGGGAGATGGTGATGCAGGCCGAGCACATCCCCGTGCATCTCGGCGCGATGCCCGCGGCCGTCGCAGCCGTGCTCGGGCAGGATCATTCACCGGGGGTCTCATGGATCCTCAACGACCCTTTCGCCGGCGGCACGCACCTGCCCGACATCACCGTCATCACACCGGTCTTCGCCGCCGGCGCGGGCGGGGCGGGCGCGGGCCCGCTGATTGGCTTTGCCGCGAGCCGCGCTCATCATGCCGATGTGGGGGGGCGCGTGCCGGGCTCGATGCCCGCCGACAGCCGCTCACTCGAGGAGGAGGGGGTCGTGATCTCGCCTCGCCCGCTCGACGAGCAGACGATCGAGGAGCTCGTCGCGCGCATGCGCCAGCCGGCCGAGCGACGCGCCGATCTGCGCGCCCAGCTGGCCGCCAATCGTACGGGAGCGCTGCGCCTGTCCGAGCTCGCCGATCGTTACGGGCCCGATGGACTGCGGCAAGCCACCGACGCTGTGCTCGACTATGCCGAGCGCCGGACCCGTGCCTGCCTGGGGAAGCTGGCAGACGGGACAGTGCAGGCCGAGGAGGTGCTCGAGGCGCCCGCGGGCGACCTGCGGCTACGCCTGCGCGCGACCGTCGAGGGCGAGCGGCTGATCCTCGACTTCGCCGGGAGCGCCCCCCAGCACGAGGGCAACCTCAACTGCCCGCTCGCCGTCACGCGCTCGGCCTGCTTCTTCGCCGTGCGGGTGCTCACCGACCCGGATATCCCGCCCTCGGCCGGGGCCTACCGTCCGATTGATGTGCTCGCCCCGGTGGGGAGCGTCCTGAACGCGCTTCCCGGCGCGGGCGTGGCGGCGGGCAACGTCGAGACCTCCTCGCGCGTGGCGGATCTCGTGCTCGGCGCCTTCGGCCGGGCCCAGGGTCAGGGAACGATGAACAACCTCACGCTCGGCGACTCGAGCTTCTCCTACTACGAGACGCTCGGGGGCGGTCAGGGCGCCTGCGCGGACGCTGAGGGGCCCAGCGGTGTCCACGTGGCGATGAGCAACACGCTGAACACTCCGATCGAGGCGCTCGAGCGCGAATTCCCGCTCCGCGTGGTCGAGTACGCGCTGCGGCGCGGCTCCGGCGGGGCAGGCCTGCACCGCGGCGGCGATGGCGTCGTAAGGGAGCTCGAAGCGCTCAGAGAGATGACCTTCTCGCTGATCGCCGAGCGGCGTCGCCATGCCCCGCGGGGGGCGATGGGCGGCGAGCCGGGCACCCCCGGACGCGACCTGCTCGACGGGCGCCCGCTGCCGGGCAAGACCACCGGCAGGCTGGCTCGCGGCGGGCGCCTGCGCATCGAAACCCCGGGTGGTGGAGGATTCGGGCATGCCCGAGCATGAGACCCCCGAGCGGATCGGCTTCCTCGGCCTAGGCATCATGGGCTCGCGCATGGCTGCGAACGTCGCGCGCGCCGGCTATCCGCTGACGGTCTGGACGCACACCCCGGGCAAGGCGGAGCGCTGGGCAGCAGAGCACGAGGCCCTCGCGGTCGCGACCCCGGCCGAAGTGGCAGAGAGGAGCGACATCGTGGTGAGCATGGTCGTGGACGGCGAGCAGGTCGCGACGGTGCTGCTGGGCGAGGACGGTGTGATCGGGGCCGCGCGAGCGGGACTGCTCTGCGTCGAGATGTCGACGATCGCCCCGCCGGACACCAGACGGATCGGCGCCGTCCTGAGCACGCGGGGCATCCGCATGCTCGACGCCCCGGTGACCGGCTCCTCCCCGCGTGCAGAGGACGGAACGCTGACGATCATGGTGGGAGGCGAGGCCGGCGACTTTGAGCGCGTGCGGCCGCTGCTTGAGACGATTGGCGAGCTGATCGTGCACGTCGGAGAGCTCGGGCAGGGAGAGATGCTCAAGCTGATCAACAACTCGGTCGCGGCCGCCAACGCCGCAACCGTCGCCGAGGCGCTGCTGCTCGCCCGGGCCACCGGCATCGACCTCGATGCCTTCCTGGAGGTCCTCTCCAACGGCTCCGGCGCCTCGGCCCAGCTGGCGCTGAAGTCCGGGGCCATGCGCGAGCACGACTACACGACGCTGTTCAAGACAGCCCACCTGCTGAAGGACGTGAGGCTGTGCCTGGAGGAGGGCCAGACGGCGGGTGTGCCGTTCCCCTCGGCCGCGCACGCGCGCGACCTGCTCACAGCCACCGTCGGACGCGGCCATGGGGAGCGCGACTACGCCGCGATCGTCGAGGCTGCCGAGGGGCTCGCGGGACGACGTTTGTGAAAGATTGTTAAGCTTCCAATCGCTCCCGACCCGCCAAAAAACGACTGATTTGCAGGGGATTTGGGATTTCCG
This sequence comes from Solirubrobacteraceae bacterium, assembly GCA_049512215.1. Taxonomy (GTDB): domain Bacteria; phylum Actinomycetota; class Thermoleophilia; order Solirubrobacterales; family Solirubrobacteraceae; genus Palsa-744. The sequence continues at coordinate 21,213 of JBEKXJ010000021.1, read as the reverse complement.
CTCGGAGTTCGTATCTTTAACAGGTCGTCGGATCGCCATGTTGGGCGAGAAGGGCGGCCTTTGAACCTGAAGTTCCCTCTCATACCGTTCCCTTTTTCGATGCCAATTGCTTTCAAAGAATGGGCCGTCACCGTCCGCGCTCTGGCCGAAGGTGAGCAGCTCATAACTCTCCGCAAGGGCGGCCTGCAGCAGGCCGGCAAGCCGTTCAAGCTCGCCCACGAGCGCTTCTTCCTCTACCCGACCTTCGACCACCAGCCGGGCGATCTGGTCCGCGAGTCCCATCAGCCCGAGTTGCGCCGGGCGCTCGAGGAGGGCGTCTGGAGCGACGGCGAGCCGCCTCTGAACGCTTTCACCTCCGGCGCCCCCCTCCAGCAGCCCGACCGCGTGCGCATCCGGGCCTGGGCTGAAGTCACCGATCACTTCACGATCGCCGATCCGCGCTGCGTCGAGGCTCTCTCGCCCTTTTACGTGTGGACTCCCAACTACGCCGAAAAGCGGCTCGGCTGGCGCAGGCGTCAGCCTCTGCATGTGCTGCTGCTGCGCACCTACCGCATTCCCCGTCCGGTCACGGTGAAGGTCAAGGACGAGTACACCGGCGCCCAGGCCTGGGTCGAGCTGGCGCGCGAACTTCCCTTCGAGGGCACCCCCGTTCTCTCCGACGCGGAGTTCGAACGCGCCTCGGAGGAGATCCGCGCGATCACGAGCGAAGCCGGGCAGCCCGTCCTCGTCTAGCTGGAGCCGGCGCCTGCACTCCGCGGCGGCTAGGACTGCTCGAAGGCGAGCGCTTCGCGGGCCGCCTCGGCGCCCGACTCGGGCACGAGCACGTCACGGGGGCCGGCGGCCAGGACTTCGGGGACGTCGAAGCCCGCTGAGCGCCGCAGCATGCTCGGGATGCCCTCCTCGAGCAGCAGCCCCTCGATGAACTCGGCCTCGGGCTGGCTCTCGGCGCGGGCCACCTTCACGAGCTCGCCTTCGGAGTACTGGGGCTTGATCTTCCTCGCCTTGCGCTGGCGCTCGCTCGCCTGACGCGGTGGGCCGGGGACGTAGACGAGGGGCATCCCGCACTCCTCGCAGAAGCGATCATCGCGAGGATAGGTGCGGGCGCAGCCCGGGCACACGAGCGGCGCCTCGCTCATAGCGCCATCTCGGTGATCGAGACCTCTTGGATGCGGCCGGCGTCGATCAAGTAGGAGCGCAACTCTGGCTCCTCGCCGCTCGCCAGGCCGACGATGATCCACTCCACTCCGGGCCAGTTGGCGGCGAAGGCCACATCGGTCTGTGACGGGTAGGGGCTGCTGCGAACGTGCGAGTGGTAGATGCCGCCGAGCTCGGAGCCTTCGGCCTCGATCGCGGTCCACAGCTCGAGCAGTTCCTTCGGGTCGATCTCGAACCTCAGCGGGCTTGCATGGAGGTTCCTCGCGCGCAGAACGCGAACCGCGCGCGCCTCGCCGGCACCGAGCGGCCCATCCGCCGCGACGGCCACGACCCCGCAGCACTCGTTCTCAGGGTCCTCGCGCACGTGCGCGATCAGCTCGTCGAGCAGCCCCCTGGAGATGTTCATGTCCGCTGAGCGCCCTCGCACGGGCCGGCGAGGCCTACCACCAGACGGTGGACTCGAGATTCTCGATCTCCTCCACCGGCAGCGTGTAGATGCCGCTGGAGAGGTACTTCCAGCCGTCGTCTGCGACGACGAACACGACGTTCCCCTCCTCGATCTCCCCGGCGATGCGCACGGCGATGCTCGCGATCGCGCCGCTGGAGACGCCAGCGAAGACGCCCTCCTCGTCGAGCAGCCGGCGCGTCCAGACGATCGCGTTTCTGTTGGTCACGAAGATCTTGCGGTCGAGCAGCGAGAGGTCGATGATCGGGGGGATGAAACCGTCCTGCAGCGAGCGCAGACCCTGCACCGGCTCGCCCTGCATCGGCTCGGCCGCGACGATCTTCACGGCGTCGCCGAACGCCTCCTTCAGCCGCCTGCCGTTGCCCATCAAGGTGCCGCCGGTGCCGAGTCCCGCCACGAAGGCCGCGACCTCGTCGAGCTCTTCGAGGATCTCGACCGCCGTGCCGTTGTAGTGGGCATTGGGGTTCGCCGGGTTGCCGTACTGATAGGGCATGTAGTAGGAGGGATCTTCGGCGGCCATCTCCAGAGCCTTGGCGACAGCTCCGTTGGAGCCCTTCGAGCCCTCGGAGTAGACGATCTCCGCACCGTACATGCGCAGCAGCTGCGTGCGCTCGGGCGTCACGTTCTCGGGCATCACGACCTTCAGCCGGTAGCCCTTGCGCGAGCAGATCATCGCCAGCGAGATGCCCGTGTTGCCCGAGGTCGGTTCGAGGATCGTCTGGCCGGGGATGATCGCGCCTTTCTCCTCGGCGTCCTCGATCAGCGCCCGCGCGACCCTGTCCTTGACCGAGCCCGTCGGGTTGCGCGACTCGAGCTTCGCCCAGATGTGGACGCCCGGCTTGGGCGAGAGGCGGGCGAGCTCGATCAGCGGCGTGTTGCCGATCGATTGGACGATGTCACCATACCGGCCTCCACAGGGCCGATTCCTGAGCCGCTCGACCGCCATTACTTCACGGAATATAGCGGGGTCGGGGCGCGGGCGGGCTCCGGGAGCGCCGGCGCGCTTCTAGCGAGCGCCGCCGGCCATCGCCGGCAGGATCACCAGGGTGTCGTTGTCGCCGACGGCCGTCTGCAGGCCGTCGAGCACGCGGACGTCCTCATCGTTGAGGTAGACGTTGACGTAGCGATTCAGCTCGCCCTCGGCGGAGAAGAGCTGGCTCTCCGTTGAGGGGTGGCTGTGGGCGAGGTCGCGCAGGATCTCGCCGACGTTCTGCCCGGTGGCCGCGAGCTCCTTCTCGCCGCCGACAGAGGCGCGTAGGACCGGGGGAATCTTGACCGTGGCCATCCCGGGCAGGCTACCCGGCGGCGGCGCAGAACGCCTCGTAGTCGGGGAACACGCCGAGCTCCTCGTCGGTGATCTCCTGCGGGTCGCGCGAGCAGATCGGGCAGTCGGGGTCGCGGTGGACCTTAACCTCGGTCAGCGTCGCCCCCAGCGCGTCATAGAGCAGCAGGCGCCCGATCGCGGGCTCACCGATGCCGAGGATCAGCTTGACGACCTCGGTCGCCTGGAGCAGGCCCATCGTGCCGGGCAGCACGCCGAGCACGCCGTTGGCACCGCACGACGGCGCGAGCTCGGCCGGGGGCGGCTCGCGGAACAGGCAGCGGTAGCAGGGGCCCTCGTAGGGCTTGAACACCGACAGCTGGCCGTCGAAGCCGAGGATCGAGGCGGAGACGACCGGGATCTTCAGGCGCACGCTGGCGTCGTTGAGCAGGTAGCGCGTGGGGAAGTTGTCGACGCCGTCGACGATCACGTCATATCCCTCGATGATCTCCATGATGTTCGAGGCGTCGATCCGGAGCGGGTACTTCAGAACCTCCACGTCGGGGTTGAGCGCGTGGATCGACTCCTCGGCGGACTCGACCTTGAGAATCCCGATGCGGTCGGTGTTATGGATCACCTGACGCTGAAGGTTTGAGAGGTCGACCTCATCGTCGTCGACGATTCCCAGCGTTCCCACGCCGGCCGCGGCGAGGTAAAGCGCGGTCGGCGAGCCGAGGCCACCGGCGCCGAGCAGCAGCACCTTCGCATCGAGCAGCTTCTGCTGGCCCTCGACGCCGATCTCGGGAATCAGCAGGTGGCGCGAGTAGCGCTCGCGCTGCTCGCGGCTGAGCGTGCGCGGGACCTCGACCTCGTAGCCGCGGTCCTTCCACAGCGTGATCCCGCCGGTCATCGACCGCACGTGCTCATAGCCGAGATCCTCCTGCAGCGTGCGCGCCGCGTAGGCAGAGCGGGCGCCCGAGGCGCAGTAGAGGATCAGCTCGGCGGAGCGGTCCGGCGCGGCGCTCTCGATGCGCGCCTCCAGGTGGCCCCGGGGGATGCTCTTGGCGCCGGGGAGATGGCCGGTGACGAACTCTTCGCTGCCGCGCACGTCGACGATGGTCACGCCCTCGTCGATCAGCTCGTGCACCTCGGAGGGGTCGACCTCGTCGATCTGACTCTTGACTTGACGGAGAAGCTCTGCTCCGGACGGGCTCATCTGGAAACTCCTAAACCACGGTCGGGTTTTATTGACTTCAGAAAGTATAGCGGCCGGATGGTTTCTGTTGAAGCTCTCAGGGACGTTAGCTCGTTTGGCCGGAGAGCTACCCAGAGAAGGGGCCTGTCCACCCGCTCACCGATGCTTCCCTACCCTCAAGCGCGATGCGCCCGCGTCCCCGGCTCGCGCTGCTCGCGACGGCCACCGTCTTGGTGGTCGCGCTCGCGGCCGTCCTCGCCCTGAGCGGGTCTCGAGGGGGCTCGCCCTCGCCGTCATCGAGCGCGGGTGAAGCGTCCGGGTTCGACGGCGCGGCCCTCCCCTCCGTGCAGGCTCCGGGCTTCACGCTCACCGACCAGCACGGTCGCCGGGTATCGCTCGGCGGGTACCGCGGACGGGTCGTGATCCTCGCCTTCCTCTACACGACCTGCGGGTCGAGCTGTGTCGTGATCGCCCAGCAGATCCGCGGCGCCCTTGACGAACTCGCCCAACCACCGGCTGTGCTGTTCGTGAGCGTCGACCCCTCTGCGGACACGCCGGCGCGCGTCAGCCGCTTCCTCGCAGAGGTCTCGCTGGGCGGGCGCGTGCTCTATCTGAGCGGCTCGGAGACCCGCCTGCGGCAGGTCTGGCGCGCCTACCACATCACTCCGGCGAGCTCGGGCAAGCAGGCATTCGAACGCTACGCCGCGGTGCTCCTGCTCGACCGGCGGGGCCGCGAGCGGGTGCTCTTCCAGATGGAACAGCTGACCCCCGAATCGATCGCCCACGACACCAGGAAGCTGCAGGAGGGCTGATACCCTAGCCCGCAGGTAGGAAATCTTTCAGATGACTTCCAGATGATGTTCTCAACCAAGGCCGAGTACGGCATACGCGTGATGGTCGAGCTCGCTCGTCGAGCGGGCGAGGACCCGATCCCGCTCGCGGAGATCGCAGCCCATGGCGAGCTTCCGCTCGCCTACCTCGAGCACCTCGTTGCGCGCCTGCGCAAGGCGGGGCTCGTGGACTCCAGGCGAGGCTCGCGCGGGGGCTACCTGCTCGCTCGCCCCGCCGGCGAGATCACGATGGCCGAGGTGATCGAGGCGCTCGAGGGCTCGATCGCCCCGATCGAGTGCATCTCCCAAGGATCCGACGGCTCGATCGTGTGCTCACGCGAGTCGGGCGCCGAGCATCCCTGTCCGACCAAGCTGCTGTGGACGCGCGTGCGCTTCTCGATCGTGAGCACGCTCGCGGAGACGACGCTCGCCGAACTCGTGCCCGCCCGGGCGAAGCCGAGCGGGCCCGTGCTGCCCTCCCCGAGGATGAAGCCCCCGACGCGAGCGAAACCCCTGGCCGAACCCCTGACGAGCGGAGCTTGACCACAGACATGGCCGACCTAGAGATCAAAGACCTGCACGTGCGCACCGAGGACCGCGAGATCCTTCGCGGCGTCGACCTCGAGATCAGCCGCGGGGAGATACACGCGCTGATGGGGCCCAACGGCTCGGGCAAGTCGACGCTCGCCAACACCCTGCTCGGGCATCCCTCCTATGAGATCACCGCCGGCACGATCACCTTCAAGGGCGAGGACATCACGGAGGCCGAGCCGCACGAGCGGGCCAAGGCCGGATTGTTCCTGGCCTTCCAGTACCCCGTCTCGATCCCCGGCGTCTCGGTCGCGAACTTCCTGCGCATGGCGATCAACGCAAAGCGCGAGGAGCCGATCGGCGTCAAGGAGTTCCGCGAGCATCTCCAGCACGCGATCGATCTGCTCGACGTCGACCGCTCGTTCACCTCCCGCCACCTCAACGACGGCTTCTCCGGCGGTGAGAAGAAGCGCGCGGAGATCCTCCAGATGGCGATGCTCACCCCCGACGTGGCGATCCTCGACGAGACCGACTCCGGCCTGGACATCGACGCGCTTCGAACCGTCGCCGAGGGCGTTCAGCGGCTTCACGACGAGCAGGGCCTCGGCGCGCTGATCATCACCCACTATCAGCGCATCCTCCACTATGTCAAGCCCCAGTTCGTCCACATCCTGATGGACGGCCGCATCGTGCTCGAGGGCGGCGTCGAGCTCGTCGAGCGGCTGGAGCGCGAGGGCTACGACCAAATCCGCCAGGAGGTTGGCGCGAGCGCGGCCGGTGCCCTCACGGCCGGTGAGCGCGGTGTCTGAGTCCTCCGAGGCGAGGAGCGCCGGCCCGGACTCCGACGGCGGAGCTCCGACCAAGGTCAAGGCGGGCCGCCACCGCGAGGCCACGCTCTACCACGCGCTGGCGGGTGCCGGGGCGGGCGAGGGACGCACGCTCGCAGAGCTGCGCGAAGCCGCGCTCGAGGTCTACGAGAGCCTGGATCTGCCCGTGTGGCGGCGATCGGGGTTCTGGACGACGAGCCTTCAGAGCCTCGACCTCGAGGCCCTTCACGTTCGAGCTTCCGGCGCGGGCGCCGGGCCAGGGGCCGTGCCGGATGTCGTTCGGCGCACCCTTCCCGAGCGGCCCCATGCCGGCAGGCTCGTGCAGAGCGCCGGCGAGGTCGTCGAGGTCGAGCTCGATCCGGCGCTCGCCGAGCGGGGCGTGATCCTCTGCCCGCTGGAGGATGCCTTTCGCGAGCACGGCGATCTGCTCACGGAGTGGTACTCCAAGCGGCTGACGATCGACCGTCACAAGCTCGAGGCCGCGAACGCGGCCTTCTGGACGGGTGGCGCCTTCCTCTTCCTCCCGCCGGGGGTCGTCGTGGAGGACCCCTTCGAGATCGTCTATGCGATCGCCGAGCCGGGAATCGCGCAGTACGCCCGCACGCTCGTGCTCGGAGGGGAGGCGAGCGAGTTCCGCGTGCACGAGTATGACCTCGCCGAGGACTTCGAGGGCCAGGCCTTGCACGCCGGGGCGTTCGAGCTCTACCTCAAGGACGGCGCCCGCTGCCGCCTGGCGGCGCTCCAGGATTGGGGCAGCGGCGAGGTGTATGACGTCTCGACACGCTTCGTCGGGGTCGGCCGCGACGCCTACTGCCACTGGCTGCCGGCGCTGCTCGGCGGCCATCTCGTGCGCCAGCACCTCGAGCTCGCGGTCTCAGAGCCAGGCGGGGGCATGGCCTTCCGCGGCCTCTTCTTCAGCGAGGAGCACGAGCATCTGGACGTGTTCGCCGTCGACCTGCACGAGACGGGTCCCTCGGAGGGGGACGTCCACTGGCGGGGTGCCGCCACGGGTCACAGCCGCGCGAGCTTCGAGGGGCTGATCCAGATCGAACCGGGAGCCCAGCAGACGCACACCTACCTGCAGATCCACTCGATGATGCTCTCCCCCAAGGCGCGCCTGGACGCGATCCCGTCGGTGCTCGTCTCGGCCGACGACGTCTCGGCCTCGCACGGAGGCACGGTGGGAGAGCTCGATGAGGCCGCCGTCTTCTACATGCAGACGCGTGGCCTGGACCGCCCGGCCGCGGTGCGCGTGATCGTCGAGGGGTTCTTCGAGCCGCTCGTCGCGGAGCTGGCGGACGCGGCTCTGGAGGAGCTCGTGCGCAGCAAGGTGGCGGAGAAGCTCGCGGCGGCCCGGGAGGACATCGAGGCCTATGCGGCGAGCCGCTAGGGAGAACCTCCTTGATGAAGACCCCCTCCGGGGGTCGGGCGCGCGCGGCGCTCGTGGAAACGAGGGTCTCTTGCCGAGGTCCCGCGCGGCGGCGCTCAAGCAGGAGCTGGGGGTGAAGGGGGACTTCCCGATCTTCGCCCGCCGCTTCGGCGAGCACCCGCTCGTCTACCTGGACTCGGGCGCGACCTCCCAGAAGCCTGGAAGCGTGATCGAAGCGGTCGTCGACTACCTGGGCAACCACAACGCGAACGTCCATCGCGGGGTGTATGCGCTGGCGCAGGAGTCCGACGCGGCCTTCGAAGGCGCGCGGGCGCGGATCGCAGCCTTCACGCACGCCGATTCCCAGACGACGATCTTCACCAAGAACGTGACCGAGGCGATCAACCTCGTCGCCTACTCCTGGGGCCGGGCGAACCTCGAGCCGGGTGATGCGGTGCTGATCACGCAGATGGAGCACCACGCGAACATCGTCCCCTGGCAGGTACTCTGCCGCGAGCGGGGCGCGACTCTTCGCTACCTGGCGCTCGACGAGCGCGGTGAGCTCTCGCTCGAGGCCCTCGACTCGGAGCTAGCCCGCGGAGACGTGCGGCTGGTGGCCTTCACGCACGTCTCGAACGTGCTCGGCACGATCAACCCCGTCGCAGAGATGTGCGCCCGGGCGCGCGCCGCGGGCGCGGTGTCGCTGGTCGACGGCGCCCAGGCCGTTCCCCACATCGGCGTCGACGTGCAGGAGATCGGCGCCGACTTCTACGCGTGGACCGGCCACAAGGCGCTCGGGCCGACCGGGATCGGGGTGCTGCACGGCCGCCGGGCGGTCCTCGAGCAGATGGAGCCCTTCCTCACCGGGGGCGACATGATCGCCTCGGTCGACTTCGACAGCGCGACCTGGAACGAGCTGCCGTTCAAGTTCGAAGCGGGCACGCCGATGGTCGCCGAGGCCGTGGGGCTCGGCGCGGCGGTCGACTACCTCTCGAATCTCGGCATGAAGCGGGTGCGCGCGCACGAGCGCGCGCTGACCGACTACATGCTCAAGCGCCTCGACGAGGTGCCCGGGCTGCGTGTCGTGGGGCCCCCCGAGGCCGAGCGCCGAGGCGGCCTTGCATCGTTCACGATCGAGGGCATGCACCCGCACGACGTCGCCGAGCTGGCGAACCGCGCGGGCGTGTGCATTCGCGCGGGCCACCACTGCGCCCAGCCGCTGATGCGCTGCCTCGGCGTGGGCGCGACCGCGCGGAGCAGCGTCGGCGTCTACAACGATCCGAGCGACATCGACGCGCTCATCGACGCCCTGCTCGCCGGGCGGGGGGTCTTCGGTCTGTGATCCCCAAGGCGAGCAGCTGAGAGGGGACTAAGGAGATGGACGACCTCTATCGCGATTACATCCTCGACCACTACAAGCAGCCCCGGAACTTCGGGGAGCTCGAACCCCACGACCTCGAGGCGCTCGAGCACAATCCACTCTGCGGGGACGAGCTCGGGGTGCACATCAGGGTCAAGGACGATCGGATCGAAGACCTGCGCTTTCACGGTCACGGCTGCGCGATCTCCCAAGCCTCGGCCTCGATCGCCTCGGAGGAGCTCAAGGGCATGGAGCTCGCCGAGGTGGGCAAGCTCGACGCCGACTGGATGATCGAGCTGCTCGGCATCCCGGTCTCCGCGACACGGCGCAAGTGCGCGCTGCTCAACCTGAAGGTCGTCAGAGGTGCGGTCACGGGCGACCACAGCTGGCCCGCCTGACGGCAGCGATACAATCCCTACCACAGAGCACAGGATTCTCAAATCGAGGAGCAGTGAGGAGCCAGCATGGCGACGCTAGACCGGACAACGATCACCAAGCCCAGCCCGATCGTCGAGGATGACCAGGGGCAGCTGCGTGCCCGTCAGGGCATCTCGCGAGAGGTCGTGAGCGAGCTCTCGAAGATCAAGGGCGAGCCCGACTGGATGGCAGAGAAACGGCTGAGATCGCTTGAGATCTTCGAACGCAAGCCGATCCCGACGTGGGGCCCGGACCTGAGCGGCCTGAACCTCGACGACCTCGTCCTGTACTCCCCTCCCACGGCCGGGCGGTTCAACAGCTGGGACGACGTCCCGGCTGAGATGAAGCAGACCTACGAGGACCTCGGCATCCCCCAGGCCGAGCGCGAGCACCTCGCGGGCGTCGTCGGCGTGTGGCGCCAGGAGCCCGTGTATGAGGGCCTGAAGGAGGAGTACTCAAAGCAGGGCATCCTCTTCTGCTCGATGGACACGGCGATCACCGAGTACCCCGAGCTCGTGCAGAAATACTTCATGACGAAATGCGTCCCGGCGCAGGACAACAAGTTCTCGGCTCTGCACGGCGCGGTCTGGTCGGGTGGGGCCTTCTGCTACATCCCGCAGGGCATCAAGTGCGATCTGCCGCTGCAGTCCTACTTCCGCATGGAGGGTGCCGGCGAGGGCACCTTCGAGCACACGCTGATCATCGCCGATGAGGGCGCCGAGGTGAACTACATCGAGGGCTGCACAGCGCAGACATACTCGGTCAACTCGATGCACTCCGCCGTCGTTGAGATCTTCGTGCACGAGGGCGCCAAGGCGCGCTACACGACGGTTCAGAACTGGTCGAAGGACGTCTACAACCTGAACACCAAGCGCGCCGTGGTCGACGCCGAGGGCACGGTCGAGTGGGTCGGCGGATCGATGGGGGCCAAGTACGTGATGCTCTACCCCGGCTCGTTCTTGATGGGCGAGGGCGCCCGCGCCGACCACCTCAACGTCGGCGTGGCCGGCAGGGGCGTGCACAAGGACACGGGCGCGAAGGTCGTGCATCTCGCGCCGAACACGACCTCGAACATCCTCGCCAAGTCGATCTCCAAGGACGGCGGGATCATGGGCTACCGGGGCCTCGTCAAGATGGGCCAGCACTCCCAGGGATCCAAGGCCCGTGTGCAGTGCGACGGGCTGATGATGGACGGCGAATCGCGGTCTGACACCTGGCCGGACATCCAGATCCAGAACCCCAATGTCACCGTCGCCCACGAGGCCACGGTCGGGCGGATCTCTGAAGATCAGCTCTTCTACATGGGCTCGCGCGGCTTCACCGAGGACGAGGCTGCGGCGATGATCGTGAACGGCTTCATCGAGCCAGTGACGAAGGAGCTGCCGATGGAGTACGCGGTCGAGCTCAACCGCCTGATCCAGCTGGAGATGGTCGGCAGCATCGGCTAGCGGGCGGGCGATCTTGCGCGCGCCTGTAGACACGATCGTCGCTCCGCTGTTCGGAACGCGGCTGGCATGGGTGAACGCCCCTGCGCCGAAGGCGAGCATCCAGCGGGGCAAGCCGATGCTGGTGGAGTTCTGGGACTTCTGCCGCCCGAACTCGCTGCGCACGCTCCCCTACATCAAGGCCTGGCACGAGCGCTACGGGCCGGCGGGCCTGCGCGTGATCGGCGTGCACAGCCCCGGCTTCGACGCCTCGCGCGAGGAGCGGGCCGTGCGCGAAGCGGTCGCGCGTCTTGAGATCTCCCATCCGGTGCTGATCGACAGCGGGCTCGAGGTCTGGGAGGACTACGGCAACGAGGGCTGGCCCGCACGCTACCTCTTCGACGGGCGCTCGCGGCTGTTCGACTACCACTACGGCGAGGGCGGCTACCTGGAGACCGAGCTCGCGATCCAGGAGCTCCTCGGCGTGGAGCGCGAGCCGCTGAGCCCGCTGCGCGCCGAGGACGCGCCGGGGGCGCGCCTAGAGGCCCAGACCGAGGATCAACCCGGAGCCTACTCGGGCCCGTATGAGGCCGGGGGCGTATGGGCCGTGCTCGACGGCTGCGGAACGGTGCGGGTCAACCGCGGCAACGCGGCGGGCGGCTCGGAGCTTCAGATCAGGAGCCCGGGCGCCCACCTTCTGATCGAGCACGAACGCCACACCGCGGCGGTGCTCGAGCTCGAGATCGGCCCCGGGGTTCGCTGCCTTGCGACCTGCTTCACGCCCGGGTTGGCCTGAGCTCTGCATGAGTGCGCTCAGTGAGCAGCCGCTTCAGCAGCGGGGGGCCTGAGTCCTCGACGAGCACCCCGGTTCCCGGCCAATAGGGGCCCTCGCCTGCGCTCGAGCGCAGGAAGATGGGCGCATAGGTCCAGCTGCCCGCGTTAACGAGGCGGGCGCCGCTGCGCGCCCGCCACTCCTGCTCGCAATCACCCGGGAGCGGTCCCGCGCGATGGGTGTGTCCGAAGACGACATACGCCTCGCCGAGAGCAAGGCGCGCCGCAACCTCGCCCATCGCCTTCAGGCCCGCGCGGCGAAGCTCGCTGCCCGAGATGTCCGCCCGCAGCGGCCCGAGGCCCGCGCGATTCAGTGCCGCCACCGCGAGCGGGAACCCGGCCACGAGCGCGCGCCGACGCAGCCGGCCGGACAGCGAGCTGCGAGCCGCGCCGCCGACAAGCCCCCCGCCGACGTGGCCCCGGGCGCCCGTGTCGGCGTCGCTGCCGCCGTGGCCGCGCGCGCCCGTGTCGGCGCCGGCGCCGGCGAGAGCTCTCCAGGCGCCGACGGTCGAGGCCCCGTTCAGCAGGCTCCCCGTGGGGGCGTCCCTGGCAACCGCGTCCCTCCAGGCGAAGACGGGGCCCGCTACCGCCTCGTAATCCTCGACGCAGGCGAAGCTCCGGGCCGGGCGCCCGAGCAGCCTGCTCATAGCGGCCACGCTCAGGCGCTCGAGGGTCGGCACCGTCAGATGCGCGTCCAGGTAGTGGCCGTGGGTGGCGTAGACGTCGGGGCGCAGCCACATCCCGGGGTAGGCGGCCATGACCCGCGCGCCTGAGGCCCACTCGGCGAGCTGCGCGAGGATCGGTGAGGCCCGTGCGGGCTCGAGCAGCTGCTCGAGCCCGAGCGGGGCCGGGTCATCCTCCAGAGCACGGCTCGCGAGCCAGGGTTCGACGAGCGCATGATCATGGTTGCCGGCCATGATGATGAGCTCACGGCCCGCGAGCGCGCGGCCGAGGTCCTCGAAGAACCCTCGCGCGGCGGCGAGCGCTTCGCGTGGCGGGCCGTGACGCAGCTCGAGCACGTCGCCGAGCAGCACGAGCCGATCGACGTCCGCGAGCGCCTCGATCAGCGGTGCGCGGAGCTCAGAGCGGCGCAGGAGGTCTGAGCGCGAGAGGCTCCCGAGATGCAGGTCTGAGACGATCAGCGTGCGCATGATGAGACAGCGTAGGAGCGTCGCCGCGCCGCTAGGTCTTCTGAGTGGTCACGGAGCGGGCTTGCAGCGCGAGGCTGACTGCCTCGGCCTGTTCTCCTGACGGTCCGCGCCGCGGCGGCGGCAGGAGCTCTCACCGTCAGCGAGAGACCGCGCTCACCTGCGGGTGCTCGCGGATCTGCTTGGGCAGCATGAAGCGGACGTCCTCGCGAACCACATCGAACTCCGAGATGTCCCGGACACCCCGCTCGCGGAAGAACTCGACCAGATCCTGAACGAGGTCCTCCGGCGCGCTTGCACCCGAGGAGATGCCGACGACGCGCCGGTCCTTCAGCCACTCCTCGCGCACCTCGCCGGCGTTGTCGATCAGGTGAGCCTCGGTGCCACAGTCCTTCGCGACCTCGACCAGGCGCAGGGAGTTCGACGAGTTGCGCGAGCCGATCACGAGCATCAGGTCGCACCTGTCAGCCATCTGCTTGACGGCCGCCTGGCGGTTGGTCGTCGCGTAGCAGATGTCGTCGGTGCGGGGCCCGACGATGTTCGGAAAACGCCCGCGCAGGCGGGCGAGGATCGAGCTGGTTTCATCGACCGCCAGCGTCGTCTGGGTGATGTAGGCGACACGCTCGGGATCCTCGACCTCAAGCTGCTCGACGTCCCGCTCGTTCTGCACGAGCACGATCCGCTCGGGTGCCTCGCCCAGGGTACCTTCGACCTCCTCGTGGCCGTCGTGGCCGACGAGCACGATCGTGTAGCCCTGCTCGGCGAAGCGGGCCGCCTCGCGGTGTACCTTCGTGACCAGCGGGCAGGTCGCGTCGATCGTCTGAAGGCCGCGCTCGAGAGCTCCCGAGCGCACGCTCGGGGCGACGCCGTGCGCGGAGAACACACACACGGCTCCCTCGGGCACCTCGGTCTGCTCCTCGACAAAGATCGCTCCCCGCTCGCGCAGCCGCTCGACGACGTGCTTGTTGTGGACGATCTCCTTGCGGACGTAGACGGGCGCGCCGTGGATCGCGAGCGCGTGTTCGACCGTCTGAACGGCACGATCGACGCCGGCGCAGTAGCCGCGGGGCGCCGCGAGCAGGAGCTTTTCGACCGTGTTCGCCACGATCGTCATTGTAGGGCGCGCCCAGGTACGCTACGCGCTGATGAGCCAACGACACCTCGACAGGCTGACGCCGATCGACGCTTCCTTCCTGCATCAGGAGGGCCCCGTCTCGCACATGCACGTCGGCGGGGTGACGCTCGTCGAGGGTCCGCCGCCGAGTATGGAGGAGTTCTTCGAGCAGATCCGCAAGCGCCTGCACCTGGTCCCCCGCTACCGCCACAGGCTCGCCTTCACGGCGCTCGACAGCGGGCGTCCGGTGTGGGTCGATGATCCGAGCTTCAACCTCGAGTATCACGTCCGCCACAGCGCGCTGCCCACCCCGGGCAGCTGGCAGCAGCTCCAGGACCTGACCGCGCGGATCTTCTCCCAACAGCTCGACCGCTCAAAGCCGCTGTGGGAGATGTGGCTGATCGAGGGCCTGGAAGACAATCGCTTCGCGCTGATCACGAAGACTCATCACTCGGTGATCGACGGCATCGCCGGGGTCGACCTGGCGACGGTGCTGTTCGACCTCACGCCCGACCCGGTGAACATTGCCCATTCAGGACGCCCTTGGCAGCCGCACGCAGAGCCCAGCACCGCCCACCTGCTCGCGGCCGGCCTGCTCGGGGCGATCCGCGCCGGGATCGAGCTGACCGAGGGCGCGCTTGACGCCATGGCCCACCCCGAGCGGGCCTTGGCCCGTGCGCGCGAGGCGGCCGAGGGGGTCGGTGAGATCATCTGGGCCGGGCTGAACCCGGCGCCCGAAACACCCCTGAACGTGCCGATCGGGCCGCACAGGCGCTTCGCCGGCGTCGGCTCCCGCCTGGATGACTTCAAGCTCGTCAAGAACACTTTCGGGGGCACCGTCAACGACGTCGTGCTCGCCGTGGTCGCCGGCGCGCTGCGCTCGTTCTTGATCTCCCGCGGCCGGCACACCGAGGGGGTCGAGCTGCGCGCGCTCGTGCCGGTCTCGGTCCGGACCGAGGACGAGCACCACCAGGGTGGAAACCGCATCGTCGTGATGCGCGGGCCCCTGCCCGTCTACATCGCCGATCCGATTCAGCGGCTGCGCTTCGTCTCCCACGCGATGGACGGCCTGAAGGAGTCCAAGCAGGCGCTCGGCGCCGAGGTGATAGCGGGCGCCCAGAGCTTCGCGCCGCCGACGATCCTCGCGCAGGCCTCGCGGCTGAACTTCTCCACGCGCCTTTTCAACCTGATCGTCACGAACGTGCCCGGCCCGCAATTCCCGCTCTACGTGCTCGGGCGCGAGATGCTCGAGGCCTTTCCCGTCGCCTTCTTGCCGCAGAACCACGCGCTGGCGATCGCGATCATGTCCTACAACGGTCAGATGAACTTCGGGCTGCTCGGCGACTTCGACGCACTTCCCGAGCTCGATGCGATCGGCGAGAGCATCGCCGAGGAACTCGCCACGCTCGTGTCACTCGCGCGCGAGTCGGTTCCCGCGCCCGCCTGAAGGGAAGCCGCTCAGCCGAAGCCCTTCAGCCCGGCGCGGCCAACGCTCGATGGCCGGGGCCTCAAGGTTGGGTCAGTAGCCGAGCGCGAACTTCGCGTCCTCGCTCATCTTCTCCGGAGACCAGGGCGGCGTGAAGACCATCTCGGACTCGATCGTCTTTACACCCTCGAGTTCGCCGACGAACTCCTCGATCTGCTCGGTCACCTGGGGACCGATCGGGCAGCCGGGCGTGGTCAGCGTGAACGTGACCCGCACGTTGCCCTCGCTGACCTCGACGCCGTAGATCAGGCCCAGCTCGACGAAGTCCAAGCCGAGCTCGGGATCGATCACGTTGGCAAGCGCATCCATTACGTCCGCCTCGGTGGGTGCGCCTGCGCTCTCGTTCACCCGGCCAGTCTAGCCGAGGCCCCGCGCCGGTGCCGGCGTCCGGGCGCCTTCGCGCACCACTCCTCAGTGGCTGACCAGGACCACTTCGCCCCACGTCATGGGGCGTTCGTGCGGCCGAACGAACGCGCCCTTGGCCATGAGCTTGATGCGCGCGTTATGAGCGACCAGGCTTCGTCCCGCGCTCGTAAGGCGCAGCGTCACCTTCTTGGTGCCGGGGCCGGCAAACGTTGCGCTGGCCAGCGCCAACACAACCGGCTTGGTCTTGGCGGAATGGCTCTTGCCCACGGGAGCCAGGTACCAGAAGAGTTCGAGCCTGCCCGCAACCGGTGCAGTGAAGGAGAAGGCGTAAAGGCCTGTCTTGCGAAGCAAGGTCACCCGCGCGCGGCGCTGCGCGTGCGCGAGCTGAGCGCCGACGGCTGCGAGGATCTGGGCCGCGGTGGGCGGCGGGGGGGCACTAGCGGACGGCGGGAATGTCAATGTCGGCGTGCTTTCGGCTCCGAGCGTCCCGGTGGAGATTGTGAGGCTGTTGCCGCTGAGCGCTTCGGTCCGGCCTTCGCTGTTGGTCGCGGTGACCTCGCAGGACAGCCGGTGGCCCTCGTCGGCGAGTTCCACGGTGTAGGTGCTGCTCGTCGCCGAGGCGATGCTCGTCCCGTCACGGAGCCACTGGTATGTGAAGGCCGGCGGCGGCTCCCCGTTCCATATGCCCCGCTGGCAGGTGAGCTGTTGGCCGACGGCAGCGGTGCCGGATACCTGAGGGGCTTCGATGTCTTGCGGTCTGCTTCCGGGGACGTGGAGGCCTGCGCTGGTGGCCGATCCGGTCCCTTCGCGGTTGGTCGCGATCACCTTGCAGGAGAGCAAGAGGCCCCGGTCGGCGTTTGCGACCGTGAACGTTTCCGCCGTCGCCGTAGGGACGGTTTCCCCGTTAAGCAGCCATCGGTAAGCATACGTCGGCGTCGGCTGCCCCGTCCATTCGCCTCGCAGGCACGTCAGCGTTGCCCCGACAGCCGGGGTACCGGAGATCCGTGGCGCTTCGATGTTTTCCGGCCCGCGGCCGGGTATCAGGATCGCTTTGCTGAGCTTGGAGGCGCTGCCTGCGCTGTTGGTCGCGGTGACCTCACAGGCCAGCGAGTGGCCCTCGTCTTCGCTACCGACCTTGTAGGTACTCGCCGTCGCCGATTCGATGATCGTCTCGTTTGGTCCCTCGTCGCGCACCCACAGATATGTGAACGTCGGCGTGGGGCTCCCGCTCCAGGTGCCTCGCAGGCACGCCAGCGGTTCGCCGACGGCAGGAGTCCCGTATACCTGTGGTTCTTTGAGGTTTTCCGGCGCGCTGCCGGGTATTTCCAGGGGGCTGCTGTTCTCGGAAGCCACCCCTTCGTTGTTGATCGCGGTGACCTTGCAGGACAGCGAGTGGCCCTCGTCGGCTTCCACGACCACGTGGCTACTCGTCGTCGCCGCGGGGATCGTCGACCCGTCGCGCAGCCACTGGTATGTCAACGTCGGCGTAGGGCTCCCGCTCCAGGTGCCCGTCGAGCAGCTGAGCGTTTCCCCGGCCGCAGGTTTCCCGGACACTGATGGAGCTTCGGTGCTTTGCGGTGGACTACCGCCGGGTTCGCCGGCGGGAACGACGACCGGTTCACTGCTCTGCGAGGCGTGACCTTCGCTGTTCGTCGCTGTCACGTCGCAGGAAAGCGAGTGGCCCCTGTCTTCGCTCCCGACTAGATATGTGCTGAAGGTCGCCCCGCCAATGGCTACTTCCCCGGGCGTTCCCTGATCGCGAACCCACAGGTATGCGATCGTCGGGGCCGGCACCCCGGTCCATGCGCCTTCGTTGCAGGTCAGCGTTTGCCCGGCCGCCGGGGTGCCGGATATCCGTGGCGCTTCGATGTTCCCCGGCTCGCGGCCGCGTATCACGATCACGTTGCTGACCGCTTCGGCGCTCCCTGCGATGTTCGTCGCGATGACCTCGCAGGAAAGCGAGTGAAGCTGGTCGGCAGGTTCAACCATGTAGGTGCTGCCCGTCGCCGATCCGATGTTCGTCCCGTCTCGGAGCCACTGGTATGTGAAGGCCGGCGTGGGGTTTCCGCTCCATGTGCCCGGCGAGCAGGTCAGCGATTCGCCGACTGCCGGGGGTTCGACCCCCAACAGCTTTGGCGCGACGATGTCTTTCGGCTTGGTCCCCGAAACGGGAAGTTCGTTGCTGCTGAGCTTGGAGGAACTCCCTGAGCTGTTGGTCGCGGTGACCTCGCAGGCCAGCGAGTGGCCCTCGTCTTCGCTCACCACCTTGTAGGTACTCGCCGTAGCCGATTCGATGATCGTCTCATTTGGTCCCTTTTCGCGCACCCACAGATATGTGAACGTCGGCGTGGGGCTTCCGCTCCAGGTGCCCGTCAAGCAAGTGAGCGTTTCCCCGAGCGCCGGCTTTCCGGACACTTCTGGAGCTACGATGTTTTCCGGCGGGCGTCCGGGTTTGCCGCCCGGGATCGCGAGGCTGTTGCTGCTTTCCGCTTCGGCGCTGCCTCCGCCGCCGGTCGCCGTAACGACGCACCACAGCGAGTGACCCGCGTCGGCGGCCGTGACAGTATAGGTCACGCCCGAGCCAACGGGAATCGCATCGCGCAGCCACACGTAGCTGAATTCCGACACAGGGCCGGTCCAACTGCCGGCCCCGCATACGAGCCTTTCCCCGATCCGCGGGTTGCCCACGACTTCGGGCGCATAGTTGTTCACCGGCTTCTGCGCGGCGGCGGTTCCGACCGTTGGGCCGATCAGCATGCACGTTACGATGACCAGCGCCATCACCAAACCCCGCACCCCGATGCGCGCGGACCCGCGATGCGCTGACAAACTCTCGCCTTGATGTCTCCGCGCCGGCATGGTCCCTTCAAGGGGTTTAGCGTGCGCACCCGGCGCCGTCAAGGCGTGCATCCCGGCACCCATGCTTAGGAGCTCTCGGGCGCGTAGGTAAAAAGAGGGACGACCGCTGCGCTCAGACGATTTCGATCGGGGTGCCGATCCCGATCAACGGCCACAGGCGCGCGATGTCGGCGTCGCGCAGGCGGATGCAGCCGTGCGAGGGACGACCGGGGATCAGCTGCAGTTCATCGGTTCCATGGATGCCGACGATGCCGCCGCCGGGCCAGTCGCTGAGCGTGGGCGCGTAGGCGCTGGTTCCGAACGCGTAGGGGCCATAGAACGGGTCCCCGACCACCGTCAGCTTCTCGGTGACGTAGAAGTGACCAGCCGGCGTGGGGAGGCTCGGCCGTCCCACCCCCAACGGCGCCGTCCAGATCGGGCGCCCTTCGCGGTACAGCGTGGCGCGGAGCTCCTCACGGTCGACGCGCAGATACTCTCGGGTCGAGTGCATTTCGCCAAGGGCGCTCGCCGGAACCCACCCGGTGACCCCGTTGGGACGCCCCGGAATCGGCACCAATATCCACGTGACCCCCCCGTTGGTGTACGCGCGCAGGGCCAGGTAGACTTCGGGCTGGCCGTCGACTGTGAGGAAGTGCAGGTGGCCGACCACGCGCGAGAGGGCCGATGGAAGTTGATGCGCCGCCGCTGCCGCCTGCGGATACGCCCAGCGTGACAGCGTCTTCAGGTTGGATAGGGTCGCCACGACGGCGCCCGCAGGTCCGGCCTTGGCCGTGACCGGGGAAGCCTCCGCGGTGGAGATGGCGGGTGCGGACAGTAAAGACAGGCCCGCCAGGGCCGTAGCGACACAGCGGTAGACGGTCGGGCGCGCTGGAACCCTCAGCCGGTGAATTTCGGCGCGACGCGCTGCGTGCTCGGATGCACGAACACGGCGGAGCGGGCGCTCGGGGCGCAGGCCGCGTTGCTCATGAGCGTCTTGATCGACACCTTATGCGCGCCGACGGAGAGCTTGCCCGGGTCGATCTTGATCGTGAACTTACCGGCCTTCGCCTGTGACTGCTTCAGCGTCTTGAGCTTGCGGCCGTCGAGGTAGAACGTGACCTGCTTGATCCCGCGCGAGCTGACCTGCACGGTGAAGGTTCCGCGCTTCGGCCCGGAGGCGCCATGCAAGACGGGCGGCGACGCTTCGCAGATCGGGAGGACCGCTTTCACCGCTTCTTTCGTGGGGGTGGGAACGGGACCTCCGCTAGAGCTCGTCTGCGTTTTAGAGCTCGTCTGTGTTTTCGTTGGTTCCGCCGGCACGTTGACTTCGACACGGTTTGAGCTCTGGGTGAGCGGTGGTTCGCCCTGCGGGGTGCCTGTGGCGCTGACTTCGTTGAGGTACCTGCCCGCGCTCGTGAGAGCGCGACTGCACGTGTACGTCGTCGAGGAGCCCGGCGGGACGGGCGTTTCCCCAGGGCCACCGGCGATCGTGCCGGCGTCGCACTGCGCGTCGGTGAGGTTGGAGAACGCCAGGGCCTCGTTGCCGGTGTTCTTGATGACGATCTCATAATCCACCGTCTGGCCGATCCGCCCCGTCAGCGGCGAGGTCGTAAAGCCGCTGGCGCTGCCCATGATTTCCTGGAGCTTTTCGATCGTGAATGCTGGTTCGGGCACCACTTTGACCACGACCTGGTTGGAGGTGTGCTTGACCGGCGCACCGCCCGTCGAGGTGCCGGTGACGGTCGCTTCGTTCGTGTAGGAGCCGACCGTCGTCAACACGTGATCGCACGTGTAGATCGTCGACTGCCCAGGTTCGACTGGGCTCGACCCAGGGCCGCCGGCGATCGTGCCGGCATCGCACTGCGTGTCGGTGAATTCGCTGAACGTCTCGGGGACGTTCGCCGTGTTGCTGACGACGATCTCATAGTCGACCGTCTGGCCGATCGCACCCGTCAGCGGAGCGGTCGTAAAGCCGCTGCCCATGATTTCCTGGCGCTTTTCGATCGTGAACGATGGTTCTGCGGTCGGTTGCGGCGGCTCGATGGTGAAGGTATTCGTGAACGTCGTGAACGGTTTCGATTCCAGGTCGGCTTCGATCAGCGAGGCACCTTCGGCGCACGATGAGTCGCCGATGACGATCACGAAGGCGTTGCCGTTGTTGTCCAGTTCCTCTGTTACTTCTGAGACGGGGACTTCTGCTGCTTCTTTGAGTTCTTCCCCATTCATCAGAATCCAGCGGAGGTGCGGAGCTTTCCGGCAACGGGCGCTGAGCTCTTCAGAGGCGATGCGGACTTTCTTCTCCGAACCGCCGGCGAACTCCGCCTGGATGATGGTTGCCACACTGCTTGAGGCCGCGTCCTCGACCTGGGTCGCCGGCAGCGCGGACACGCCCGGCGGCGTGGTCACCGGTGGCAGCACCGTGAAGTTAGTCGTGAACGATTCGAAGGGTTCCTCTTCCATGTGGGCGACGATCAGGCTTTCGCCCGTCTGGCAGAAGGGGCCGGCCAGCAGCGCGACCGTCGCGTTACCGTCGGCGTCGAGTCCCACCGAGACACCCGCTGCTTCGACCCTGCGGAATTCGTTTGATTTGAATTC
>JBEKXJ010000020.1:0-54022 GCA_049512215.1 Solirubrobacteraceae bacterium | reverse complement strand
GCGTTCAAGATCCACTTCGGCGAGCGGCTACCCGATACCGCAAACTGACAGTCACACATTCACCACTCGACCTCACTGATATAATTCACCAACAGCGCCTACACAGAAAATCGGACGCCCTCCGCCAACACGCTACTCCAAGCACGGGGGGTTGTGGTTGTCGCTGCGTGCTGAGGATTTGACCTGGGCGAGTCCGCTGGTAAGGTGAGATGAGTGCTTGGGTTGGCCGTTATCGTTGTGATGGGGATCGCGGTGATTGCGATGGTCAACTGGCTTCGTCCGGGCGGTGGATACGACCGGGAGACGGGCCCCATCATCGGGCCAGAGCCGCCCAACTGGAAGCCTCACGAAGTCGAGCCGTGGCAGCGAGAGCATGAGCGGCAAAGCGAGCAGGACCCGTCAAGCTCCGACTGACGCATCGTGTGCCCTGCCGTAGGTTTCTGGGCAGCCTTATCAACGCTGGTGGGTCTGTCTGATGAGGGTCTATGCACTATCTGCTTCTGGCTCGTGCTTGGTGTGCCTCCAGCCGGGGCTGCGCCATCAGCCCGTTTACCCACGGAACGAGTCGCGGCCACGTTCGC
The DNA here is from genome assembly GCA_049512215.1 of Solirubrobacteraceae bacterium. Lineage (GTDB taxonomy): Bacteria > Actinomycetota > Thermoleophilia > Solirubrobacterales > Solirubrobacteraceae > Palsa-744. The sequence goes on along the minus strand of JBEKXJ010000020.1, from coordinate 53,441 downwards.
GAAGATCGTCCGCCGTGACGCCCGCCAACTGATTCGGCGACAGAAGACCGCCGTGACTGTGACCAAGAGATGCTGCGGGGTGCGGGTGCTGCGGGTTCATTACCGTGCGAAGGCCACGGGAGACATCAAACAGGATGTTTACGTTCTGAGCCTGGAAACCAAACGCGGCATCCTTCAAGGCGTTGCGATCTCGGAGTCCTCAGCCAAAGCCGGATACACGCAGGAAACCGGAAGTTGGAAAGGCAATTGGCAAAGCGAATTCGCGATCCACCACGACTCTCATGGCCCTAACCATGGCTGGAGCTTCAGCGACTCGTACTCAGAGGCTTCGCAGGTCGAACACGGCCTCGGCGGACGGCCATTCGGCGAGGGACTTGGCCAAGAATGCAGGCTGCCTACGTTTGTGCCCAGACCCCTGTACAGGGAAGCGTTGCTGATGTTGGAGAGGGCAAAGCGTCACGGTCCATCAGCGCCTGGGAGACTGCAGTCTTCGGCTTGCGAACCAAGTGGTCGGGGTGCGGGTTCATTGGCAGCCCATCACGAGCATTCGGCTATCAGCAAAACGGCTGGAGACTGCCCACCGGGGAGGGGTGTATCCCTCGCTTCGCATCACGGCGCGGTTCCTGCGGGTGGACTACCACAGGATCTTCCTTGGCTCTCACGCCGTGACTGACGGCATCTATGCCCTCTGCAAAGACATCGACAAGGTAGGACCCTGATGCATGGGCGGTCATCGACTTCGAAGAAAACTGCCAGGCGTGGGGTGAATGCCCACGCTGAGGCTAGAAGATCTAAGTGACGGACGCTATTCGGCGGTCGCTATTTCCTGTTCCGCCTGCGCTTTGCCCAGCACCGTCACGGCCACGCCCTTGGCTTTCAACTGAGCAACGACCTGCGGCTCTTGATGAGCAGCGTATTTCAGGACAACGTGTTGCCCGTCCCTCAGCATGATGTGCGCTGTGCGTATCCGCTTTATGATCGTGGCGGCCTGGATCTGACCGCTGGCCAATTGCTGTTCATAGGCGGCTAGGCTCTCGGATTCTTCCGCTTTCCGAATCGACGGTTCGCCTTTGCTGGCCGGAGGACTTGGCACCGGTTCGCCGTTGGGACCGATGTAACAAATCTGACGGATGAGACTTAACCGGCCGCCGCCGCCCGCCTTCTGTAGCCCACTGGGCGTGGCCTCAACGAACACCGATCCCTTCGCTACGGCGCAGCTTTCGAGCCTGCGGTACGGGATCCTGACGAGGCACTCGAGCTCCGGCCCTCCGGTGGGCGCACACTGCACGACCGTCTTGCCGAACAGGTCCGCGCCGCGATTGCGCAGTTCGGAGAGGTAGCCAGGAAGCAATGATCGTGCGTAGGATTCCGCGTCCCCGATGGATGGTGGCGACGCCGCCTGCGTTGCCTGGGTCGTCGCGCCTGTTTGTGCGGGCGCGCTGGTCTTGGGTGCTGACAACCCGCCGCATCCCGCTAGGACCACGATGGCCATAGCCGCCGCGATGGTGCTAAGCCCTCTCATCGTGCCTCCATTACCCTAACGCTTGCCCACGGCAGCCGGGGGGGCGCATCCGTATACGGCCACACGCGATCTGGGGTAGAACGCTGGGTCCTTTTCGACGCTAGAGCCGGTCGAGCCGCCAATCTTCAACTAGCGCGCTTGCCGTCATCCGTTGGGTCGCGTCCCAGTTCCTGGATGAATTCGCTCGGGCGTAGCTCCGCTTGAGGGGGATGTTATGCAGCGATCACCTCCTCGGTGTCTATGCAGCGATCACCTCCTCGGTGTCGGCCGTGGCGGGTGGGGCCGGGTTCTCGCGCAGCTGGCGGCGTAGGCGCTCGATCTCCGCGACGGTCTTCGGGTTCATCTTCACGCCGCGCCAGCCTCGGCTTGAGAGCTCTAGCACCGCCCAGATGAAGCGCCTTGTGGGCCTTGATCTGTCCTGCGAGCCCGAGCCCGAGCCCGAGGACGCGCCTGAAGCCGAAGAGCCGCGAGGCGAGGCGCGCACCTCAGTCGTCCGCCCCGAGCCCCGCTCGCCATTTCGGGAGCAGGTTGCTCCCGTCTTGCTTGCGCCCGAGACTCCCGGTCTGGCGAATGACCACGATGCCCAATGGTCGTCAGCGGCGACGCCGGACGAGAGCCCGCCGCGCGGGCTCAGGCCGATCTCCCACCGCCTCGCGTAGTTCCCCCATCGCTGCGACGGCCGCCGCGATCATCGGGGCGAGAACGTCCCGGTCCCGGTCGATGAGAGGGCTGGCAGCCGCGACCTCTGCCGCAGCCCCTTCCAGGGCAGAGCGAGCTTTCGCAAGGTATTCGAGCGTGCGGGCGTGCCGCCGCTCAGGGGTCGTCAGCGCATCCACTACCTACTCCTATCGGCTGTGGCCGGCGGTCCCCTTAGAAAGCTGTCTCAGAACCTCGGCGTGGAGGGTTTGAGACAGCTTCTTAGTGGGTTAGGGCCTACGTGCGGCGCGTGCCTGACGACTACCGCAAGCCGGGTGCCGCCAACCCCATCAAGTACACCTGGACCAAGTAGGCTCAAGCGGGCCAGGGACCTGGCCGGGTAGGCACCAAGCGGGTCTTTAGCCCCAACGGGGTGGGTTCGACTCCCACCAGGTCCACTCGCTCGCGCCGGGCGTGTTTACGCTGGTCCACCCACTTGGGCAGGAAGACTGAATCTCAGGAGGCGCTTAGGGCAGTGAGCACGAGGTCGTCGTGCTCACCGGGCTTGACCTTGCGCAGCGCCGTCGTGACTTTGCCAGCAGCGTCGATCACAAACGTCGTGCGCTCGTTGCCCATGTATTTGCGCCCGTACATAGACTTCTCGACCCAGACGCCGTAGGCGTCCGCCACGGCGTGGTCCTCGTCGGAGAGCAGGCGGAAGTTCAGCGACTGCTTCTCGTGGAATTTCTTGACCTTCCCCACGGGGTCCGGCGAGACACCGAGGACGGTCGCCCCCACCTTCGCGTAGTCGGCCTCATGATCGCGCACCCCACACGCCTGCGCGGTACAGCCAGGGGTATCTGCCTTTGGGTAGAAGTAGAGCACGACCGTCTTGCCACGCAGCCCCGACAGCGACACCTCATTGCCGTCTTGGTCGGCAAGCGTGAAGTCGGGAGCCTCGTCGCCGGGGTCTAGAGCCATGAGCGCATACCGCAGTTAGAACCGGGCGTGTCGGCCTTGGGGTAGAAATACAGGACGACAGGCTGCCCACGGAAGTCCGCGAGCTTCACCGCGCGCCCGTCTTGGTCGGGCAGCTCGAAATCGGGCGCTTGGGCTCCCTGCTCGATCATGTCGGTTTTTCTCCTCTTCTTTGTGTCATGGCCAGGTGGGCAGGTGTCGCGACGCGAGCGCCCGAGCCGCGCGCCCGCCCGAGGTGACGCGTCCACCGATCTCCGACCGGTCCTGAACCGACCGCGTCGGGTCCGGACCGTGTGTCCGGAGCTACTTGACGATCTTGATGATCCGCTCCATGCCCAACCGCGTGTGGTCACGCCCATCCTGGGTTTCCATGAAGCACGCCTCCACGTACCAGCCCGGCTTGGCGGTGATCGTCTCCTGCTGGAAGGCTTCGTGCGACAGCGGTCCCGCGAAAGTGACAGGCGCTCCGGCGACGAGCTTTTCCGCCTGCCTTTCCTTTCCTGCCAGCAGGTCCTTGACGACTTGCTTGGCAACGCTCTTGCTCTTGACTCGGAACGCTATGTCCATGTGCACGAGGAAGCCTTCGTTTTCGAAGCGAACGAGCTCGCCGTCGTGCAGGCTGCTCGGCCCACGGAAGCTGAACTCGATCGAGCGGACCGTGGCCTGGGGAGCCGGCAGAGACGCGGGCGATGCGGCCGCTGCGACCGTAAAGCTTGTGTGCACTTCCTTCCCGTGTTCTTCAAGCAGCGCCGCGACGTACTGCCCGGGCTGCAGGGTGGTTTGTGCTTCGGTGGTCTTGCCCGAAGCTATTTCCCCGTCAAACACGATCGAGCCATACTTGCTTAGGCTGTTTATGTCCTGCCCCTTGGTGTGGGCATACAGTTCTTCCGGGCTCACGCCGGGCTTCAGTTGGAACAGCAGGGCACCTGCTTCCTTGGTGCCAGTGGCAGTCGAGACGACGTTGACCGCACCGGACTGCAGCGTCCCGCCGACGGTGATCGAGGATCTGGTGAGTGCGAGCGTGAGCGTGGGAAGGGCCGATGCCTGCGCGGCGCCCACGGCGATCAGGCCGCCCGTCACGGCGAGGCATGTACTTACGGCCAAGACGGCCATCAAGGCCCCGCCCCTCAGCGACGCGAGAAGTCTCCGGCGATGCGACATCCTGTACATCCTTTCGATCGGGTATGGCGGAGCGGGCTTGAAAACCGCTCTACCCCGAGAGACTTGCGGTTCCGACGTTTGCATACCTTTGGCTAGGTCTGCAGGCCCTGAAGCGCGGGCGCCCACCTTGAACTTGGCCATGCGCAGGAGTCTATCCCGGCGAGTCCCGTACGGGCTACCGCTCCATACTGTCTCTACTTAGCAGCGTGTCGGCCTTGGGATAGAAATACAGCACGACAGGCTGCCCACGGAAGTCCGCGAGCTTCACCGCCCGCCCGTCCTGGTCGGGCAGCTCGAAATCGGGCGCTTGGGCTCCCTGCTCGATCATGCCGGTTCCTCTCCGTTCATGTTTGAAGACTGTTTGCTCTTGCGCGACGGCGGGCGGGTCGGCCCCGCGCCGATCCGTGGCGCCGCGCCCTGGGTGCGCGCGTGCGGCCGGGGCCAGGGCTCATCGCAGCAGCCGCCCGGGCTCATCGCAGCAGCCGCGAGAGCCTGCGGTCCTTGAGTACCCTCCCCTCGGTCTGGCAGACCGGGCAGTAGGCGATCACGTAGTCCTCGAAGTGCACAGCCTCGAGCGTAGAGCCGCAGCGCGGGCAGGGCTCGCCTTGGTGGCGGTGGACGCGCAGCGGCATCGGAAGCTTGTCAGGAATCGGCAGGCTGATCGTCTGCTCGTAGTGCTCGATCGCCGCACCGAGGCGCCCAACGACCGCGTCCCTCAGCCCGTCGGCCTCACGGGGATCGAGATCGGCGCCGCGCTTGTACGGCGAGAGCCTCGCCTCCCACAGGATCTCATCGACCCAGGAGCGCCCGATGCCGGCGATGACCCGCTGGTCGCGAAGGAGGGCGTGCAGGGGCCGGGGCGCTGCGAGCAGCTCTCCGAGCGGCGGCGGGTCCGGCCAAGCCTCGGGCCCGAGCGTCGCGAGCGAGTCGGTCTGTTGAAGGTCGCTCGCGCGCAGCAGCCTCACCCAGGCAGCCTGCTTTGAGCCGAACTCGCGCAGGCGCAGCTCCCCGCCGCCGCTCATGCCGAGGAGCAGCCGCGAGCTCCGATCGCGGGGGCCGGCGCGCTGCTCGTAGATCTGCAGCCGTCCGGCGGACATCAGATGGATGAGCAGCGCCAGCTCCCCCGAGACGTCGAGGATCAGGTGCTTACCGCGCCTGCGAACGGCCTCGATCCGCTCGCCCGCGAGCCTCGCGAGCGGGGGCTCAAAAGTCTTCAGAGCGTTGATCCCCGGTGCCAGCGCAGACTCGATCATCGCCCCCCTCAACGCTCGGTCGAGCAGGCGCGCGGTGATCTCGACCTCGGGCAGCTCGGGCATTCCCGCTCATCCTAGGGGGACGCCCGAGCTCCCCCGCGGTCAATCCCCGCGCCGGGGCGGGCTCTGAGCCGACCCGTGCCGCGCCGCTCTAGTAGGAGTGAATCGGCGGACCTTCGTAGCGCTTGCCGGACGGGCTCGTCCAGCGCACGCGCCAGCTGACGCCAGGTGTCGAGGAGTTGAAGGCCCAGTAGCCCCCGCTGTTGGTGCGGATCGTCTTCAGCGTGCGGTAGCGCCTTGAGCCCTTCAGCTCGACGAGCACTGTGACCTTCGTGGCCCCGGTCGCGGGCCGTGCGCGTCCCCACAGCGCGAAGCCGTGGCCGGTCTTCGACACCGTCAGCGGGATCGGCCATCCGTAGTAGAGCGGCTTGGGCTTGCCGTTGACGTACTCGAGGCCGGACTGGAAGCCGATGTAGCCCCCGTGGACGCTCGCTCCCGGGGGGCCCCCGAGCGGGTCGTCTTTGAGCAGGTACTGCGAGAACGCGGCCACGCGCGGATTCGAGTAGGCGATGTGCTCAGCTATCGCGTCGTATTCCGCCTGCTGGGCGACCGGGACGCCGAGGTACTTGTTCGGCTCGCTCTGCACCCCGAACTCCGTCAGGTAGATCGGCAGGTGCGCTCCGATCGCGTGTGCCCGCGCCGCGAGATCGAGGGCTCGGCTGAGGCGCGAGAGCACCCCGATCGTCACGTTGTCGGCTTCGGGCGGGTGGTAGGAGGGGCCCTCGGCGTTCGTGTAGGCGTGGTGGGCGTAGCCCACCGCCTGGAGCTCCCCGCATGAGCCGGATTTCCTGTAGTGGGCATCGAGGCACAAGGCGCCCCGCAGGAAGGCCAGCGGTGCCACGTCGTGGAGCAGCGCCTTGGCGCCTTCGCGGCGGGGGCTGACATTGTCATAACCCGTTGGCGCGGTCTCGCCGAGCAGCACCTGAGGGTGGGCGATGCCGGCGGCCTGGAGCCCTTTGTAGCCAAACTGATAGAGGCCGCGGTAGATGCGCGGCGAGACGGGAGTGCCGTTGGAGTTCCACTGCGGGAGCAGGAACGCCGGGTGATTGGGCTCGTTCCAGATCGAGAAGAGCGAGACCTCGGAGCCGTAGTGCGTGCCGACAGCCGTCATGAACTGCTGGAAGTCGAGGTCATCCGGGCGCGTCACATAGGGGGCTTTCTTGTTCGAGGTCGCCCACCGCGGGACCGGCGAGGTGATCGTCAGGAGCACCTTCCAGTGCAGCCGCTGCGCTTCGCCGAGCAGGATGTCGTACTGACCCCAGTTGTAGGCAGCCGGGTTCGTGGCTTCGAAATTGGGTTTCGTCGCGCTGGCCGGGCTCGGCGCGACTTCATACCAGGAGAGCTCGACGCGCAGGGCGCTCACGCCGAGCGTCTGCAGCTGCGCGAGCGCGTGCAGGCGGGTCGCGGGATTGAGCAGCTCGGTGTTGGCCTCGAAGTAGACGGCCTCGTTGTGGGATGCGAGCGCCGACGCTGGCGTGCCGAGCACGCCGAGGGCGAGGGCACAGAGCGCTGCGGGGAGAAGAAACAGCTTGTTCTTGAGCATGGTCTGTAGAGACACCCCGCAGGCGTGGAGGTTGCGGTCGTCCCGGGTATTTCGCCCGCGCCCCCCGAGCTCCTGCACCAGGAACACGCCGATATCCCACCCTGCGGTCCGGACCTCGGGTAGCGTTGGGCGCCATGAGCATCGCCATCGCCCCCGACGACATCGTCCGCACGCACGAGCAGGCGCGCGCCAACGCGCGCCCCCCGCTCCTGGTGCTGGACCCGCTGAAGCGGTTCCTCGACGAGCACGGCCTCGGCGAGGGGGAGATCGAGGTCAGCCCGATCGGCGAGGGCCACTCGAACGTGACCTATCTGATCGAGCGGGCCGGCGCGGAGATGGTCCTGCGCCGGCCCCCCCGCCCGCCACTTCCGCCGAGCGCCCACGACGTCCTCCGCGAGGCATGGCTGCTCGGGGCGCTGAAGAAGACACCCGCACGCGCGCCGGAAGTGCTGGCGATCTGTGATGAAGAGCGGGTTATCGGCAGCCCCTTCTACGTGATGGCGCTGGTCCCGGGCGAGGTGATCGTCTCTGAGATCCCTCCTGCGCTCGACACCCCGGCGGAGCGAGCGAGGATCGGTCAGGAGCTGGTCGAGGCGCTCGCCGAGATCCATGCGGTCGACTGGCGGGCCGCCGGGCTCGAGGGCTTCGGCAAGCCGACGGGCTATCTTGAGCGCCAGCTGCGCCGCTTCAGGGGGCTGTGGGAGATCAACCGCACGCGCGAGATCCCGGCGGTCGAGCGGGTCGGGGCGTGGCTGGCCACTAACCTCCCCGAGTCTCCTCCCGCGACGATCGTGCACGGCGACTACCGCCTCGGCAACACGATCTTCGCCTCCGATCGGCCCGCCCGCCTACAGGCGGTGCTCGACTGGGAGATGGCCACGATCGGCGATCCGCTCGCGGACCTCGGCTATCTGTGCATGATGTGGACCGAGAGCGGCGACCCGCGGGGCGGGATGCGCGAGCACCTCGGCGTGGTCACGCGCCGCGAGGGCTTCCCCACGCGGCGGGGGCTGATCGACATGTACGAACGCAGGACCGGCCGCTCGATGGAGGATCTCCGCTGGTACACGGCGCTGGCGCTCTGGAAGTCGGTCGTGTTCATGGAGGGCAACTACAAGCGCGCGGTCGCCGGCGCGACCGACGATCCCTACCTGAAGCAGTTCGGCGAGGGCGTGCTCGAGCTCGCCCACCAGGCCGAGGAGGTCGCGCATGGGCAGTGACCCCGCGCGGCTTGGAGGGGGCTCGCCCGGAGTGGCCGAGGCCGCCGAGAGCCACGGGGACGCCACCGCGGGCGAGCCGCGCAGGGGTCTTCTGATCGACTGGGGGGGAGTGCTCACGACCAACCTCTTCGCCTCCTTTCACGCCCACTGCCTGCGTGCCCGGATCGATCCGCAGACGCTCCTCGGGCGCTTCAAGAACGACCCCCGCGCGCGGGAGCTCTTGATCGCGCTCGAGACGGGGGAGCTAGAGGAGGCTGCGTTCGAGGTCCGCTTCGCCGATCTGCTCGGGGTCGAGCCCAACGGGCTCGTCGACGGGTTGTTCGCCGAGGTCGAGCCCGACATGGCGATGGTCGAAGCGGTTCGCAGGGCGCACGATGCGGGCGTGCGCACGGCGCTCGTGTCGAACTCCTGGGGCGTTCACCGCTATCCGCACGAGCTCTTCGCGGAGATCTTCGACGGTGTGGTGATCTCCGGCGAGGAGGGCATGCGCAAGCCTTCGCGCCGCATGTACGAGCTCGGCGCAGAACGCGCGGGCGGCCTGCCGCCACAGCTGTGCGTCTTCGTCGATGACCTGACCTTCAACCTCACGCCGGCGCGGGAGCTCGGCATGGCGACCGTCCACCATCGCAGTGCCGAGAGCACGATCGCAGAGCTCGAGCTGCTGCTCGGGATCCCCCTGAGGGAGGGCGAGGCGCTCAGCTGAGTGCCCGCCCCTCCCCTCGGCAGCGCCCGCTCTTTAGTCGCGCTTGCCCCGCCCGTACATCAGCTTGAACAGGCCCGCGAGCATCCGCGAGGTGCGGGGCTTGTAGGGGTACATGAACAGTTCGCGCTTGAGCGCCAGCCGTGTCACGACGATCGCCTGCTGGGAGCAGTACTTGCGGATCCCCCCCGCGCCGTGGCGCGAGCCGAGGCCCGAGGCCTTGTCGCCGCCCATCGGCAACTCCAGCACTGCGTAATTGATGATCGCGTCGTTGACGTTCGCGGCGCCCGCTTGCAGCCGACGCGCGATCGCCTCGCCGCGAGCGATGTCGCGCGTGAACACCGAGGCGCCGAGCCCGTAGTGTGAGTCGTTGGCGAGCCGCACCGCCTCCTCGGCGTCTGCGACCTTCATGACGGGCAGCGTCGGCCCGAACGTCTCCTCGGTCATGATCTTCATCGAATGGTCGACGTCGACGAGCACCGTCGGCTCGAAAAAGTGCCCGGGGCCCGCCACCTGCTCGCCGCCGGTCAACACGCGGGCGCCCTTCGCCACCGCGTCGGCGACGTGGTCCTTGATGATCTCCAGCTGGGGTGGGAACGTGATCGCGCCCACCTCGACCGAGCCAAAGCCTTCGGGCTTGCCCACGCGCAGCGCGCGCACCTTCTCTGAGACCTTGGCCACGAACGCGTCGTACACCGGCTCCTCGACGTAGACGCGCTCGACCGAGAGACAGGTCTGGCCGGCGTTCTGCATCGACCAGTACGTGGCGAAGTTCGCCGCCCGCTCCAGATCGGCGTCGGAGAGGATGATCATCGGATCCTTGCCACCGAGCTCGAGCGAGGCCGGGATCAGCCGCTTCGCCGCCTCCTGGGCGATCTTGCGACCAGTGCGCGTTGAGCCGGTGAACATGATCATGTCGACCTGCTCGATCAGCGCGGCACCCGTCTCCCCGCGCCCGGTGGCGATCTGCAGGACGTGCTCGGGCAGGCCGCACTCGCGCAACCCTTCTGCCACAAGCAGAGAGGTCAGCGGGGTGACCTCCGAGGGCTTGAGGATCACGCTGTTGCCGGCCATCAGCGCCGGGATGCAGTCGCCGAAGGAGTTCGTCAGCGGGTAGTTCCACGGCCCGATCACGCCGATCAGCCCGAACGGGCGGTAGCGCAGCAGGAGCTTCTTGCCCTTCACCAGCAGCTGGCTTGACTTGACCCGCTCGTCGGCGAGGTAGCGCGGCCCCTCCTTGGCCCAGAAGCCGAACGCGTTGCCCGCGTAGCTGATCTCGGCCACGTGCGCGTCCTCGTAGGTCTTGCCCGTCTCCGAGACGATCGTCTCCACGACGCGCTCGGCGTTGTCCATCAGCCACTTCTGCGCTCGCACGAGGATCCGCGCGCGGCCCTCGAAGCCGTATGACTCCCAGGCCGGCTGGGCCGCGCGGGCGCGGGCCGCCATCTCCGCGACCGCCTCGGCGTCGAGGTCGGGTACGGTCGCAATGATCTGCCCGGTTGCGGGGTTCTCCACCGCGATGTCCGCTGCGGCGTGCGCGGAACCGTTCCGGGTCTCGGGTGCCTGCTGCTCAACGGTCGCCATCTGCTCGTCCCCTCGTTCGCTCAAGGCTTGTGACGAAGAAGGCTAGCTCATGTTCGAGGTGCACCTCCGCCACGCGCTCGCCTCCCCGGCGCCAGCGCGAGCAGCGGCGGGGCCCCGCCGGCGGGGCCCGTCCGGGCGTCTCGCGTCAGCGGGAGAGGGCGCTACTCAGACAGCGTGATCGAGCTACTCAGACAGCGTCAGCCAGACGATGCCGATCGGATCGGCGGGCCGATCCTGAGCGTCGGTGGCAACGCCCTCGAGCTTCTCGACCACGTCCAGGCCCTCGCTGACCTCCCCGAAAACGGTGTGCTTCCCGTCGAGCCAGGAGCATTCCTCGGCGGTGACGATGAAGAACTGCGATCCGTTCGTGTTCGGGCCCGCGTTCGCCATCGCGAGCGCCCCGCGGACGACCTTGTGCGGGTTTATCTCGTCCTCGAAGGTGTAGCCGGGGCCGCCGGTGCCGGTCCCCTGCGGACAGCCGCCCTGGATCATGAAGTCCTTGATCACGCGGTGGAAGCTGAGCCCGTCATAAAAGCCCTCTGAGGCGAGCTTGCGGAAGTTCTCTACCGTCACGGGCGCGTCCTGGTCGAAGAGCTCGAAGACGATCGGTCCTTCGGTGGTCTGCATCGTGGCTGTGGACATGCCCCTAGCTTACCCCGACGCGCTGCAGGCTGAGCGGCCGCCCCCGCAGCTCGCGCCCGTCGAGCGCCTCGATCACGCGGTCGGCCTCCCCAGCCGGAACTGACAGGAAGGAGAAGCGGTCGAGTACCACCACGTCGCGCACCGCCTCGCCGTCGAGATGGGCTGAGGAGGTCACCGCCCCGACGATGTCGGCCACGCGCAGGCCCGCGGCCCGGCCGCCACCCAAGAGCAGCTTGACGTAGGTCTCCTGCTCGTCGCGTCGCGTGACGTGGGGCTTGGAATGCCTGCGGGGGCGCTCGCGCACAGGGGTCGGCTGCGCCACTACGCCCTGCTTCCATTGCGTCACAGAGGTGCCGATGTGCCGTTCGATCGCCTCGAGCTCGCGCTTCTGGCGATCCTCCACGAACGTGATCGCTCTGCCCGAGCGTCCCACGCGCCCGGTCCGCCCGATCCGGTGCACGTAGGTGTCCGGGCTCGTGGGCACGTCGTAGTTGATCACGTGCGTCACGGTCGAGATGTCAAGTCCGCGCGCGGCCACGTCGGTCGCCACGAGAATCGGCACGCGTCCTCCCTTGAAGGCGAGCATGACGCCGTCGCGCGAGCCCTGGGACATGTCGCCATGCAGCGCCCTCACGTTCAGCCCGCGGTCGCGCAGCGTGCGGAACAGCTGATCGCAGCGGATCTTCGTGCGCACGAACACAATCGCCTGCGCGGGCGCCTCGGCGCGCAGCACCTCGACGAGCTTCTCGGGCTTGTCCTTGGCATCGACGGGCAGCTGGAACTGGGCGACCGTGTCGATCGTCAGCGTCGCCGCCTCGACCTGGATGATCGTTGGGTCGTACATGTAGCGGTCGGCCAGCTTGCGGATCGGGGGCGGCATCGTCGCCGAGAAGAGCGCCGTCTGGCGGCTCGCGGGCGTGAGCGAGAGGATCTTCTCGACATCCTCGAGGAAGCCGAGGTCGAGCATCTCATCAGCCTCGTCGAGCACGACGAAGCGGCAGTCGTGAAGAACCAGCGAGCGACGTGAGATGAGGTCGAGCACCCGCCCCACTGTGCCCACCACCACGTGCCCGCCGGCGCGCAGCTGGCCCTGCTGGGTGCGGATCGGCGCGCCGCCGAACACCGCCACCACGTCGATGCCCGTGTGGGCGCCGTAGGTCCGCAGGGCCTGGGTCACCTGGATGCAGAGCTCGCGCGTCGGCGTCAGCACGAGCGCCTGCACGGAGGACTCCTCGGGATCGATGTACTCCATGATCGGCAGCCCGAACGCCGCCGTCTTGCCCGTGCCGGTCTGCGCCTGGCCGATCACGTCGCGGCCCTGTAGGAGGGCCGGGATCGCCTGCTCCTGGATCGGGCTGGGCGCCTCGTAGCCCACGTCGCGCAGCGCCTGCAGTGTGGACTCGGAGAGCCCGAGATCGGCGAATGACTTGGCCATTGAATGAAGAGGAGAGCTTACGGATCAGGCCGCGGGATCGAGCAGCAGCTTGCCCGTCGTGCGCCGCTCGCGCAGGTCGATGTGCGCCTGAGCCGCCTGCTCGAGCGGGTAGGTGTTTCCGACGACCGCCCGCAGCTCCCCGCGAACCGCACGTGCGAACAGCTCGCTGAGCGCGTCCGTGAACATCCCGGGGCGGCGCAGGCAGTGGAAGAGATAGAAGCCCACCACAGCGCGCGAATGGCGCAGCAGCGAGCCGGTGGAGACCTCGTTCGGCTGATTGGTGGCGATCCCATAGGCGACGATCCGCCCGAACGGCGCGAGCGTGCGGTAGGAGGCGTCGAAGACCTCGCCGCCCGACATCTCAAAGACGACGTCGACCGGCCGGCCCCCGTTGGCCTCGATCAGTCGCTCGCTCAGCCCCTCCGGCGCGGGGTCGACCGCCGCGTCGGCACCCAGCTCTCTCGCCAGCGCGCGCTTCTGCTCGCTCGAGGCGGTGGCAATGACGCGACCCGCTCCGAGCGGGTGGCCGAGCTGAACCGCCAGCGAGCCGACTCCTCCGGCGGCGGCGTGAACGACGACGCTCTCGCCCTCCTGCACCCGCCCGGAGGTCCGGTAGAGGTGCCAGGCGGTCGTCCCCTGGACGACCATCGCGAGCGCGCTCCCGTCATCGAGCCCCTCCGGGATTCCGAACGTCAGCTGCTCGGGCGCGATTGCATACTCGGCGTAGCCGCCCGTGCCGACGAGCGCGACCACCCGCTCGCCCGTGTCCTCGCGCACACCGGCCACCTCACCCCCGGGGATCAGCGGAAGCGTGGCCTTCTGCACGTAGGAGTTCGTGCGCGTGTGCGTGTCGGCGAAGTTCAGCCCGGCACGCGTGACCCGGATCAGGGCCTCCCCGGGACCCGGCTCGGGCCTGGGCAGCTCGGCGAGCTTGAGAACCCCCGGGCCGCCGAACTCCGTCATCTGGATCGCGCGCATCGCAGCGGAGGCTAGCGGAGCCTCGCATCAGCGTCCGCGGCGGGTCGTGCTCTAAGGTGCTCGCCGATGTCCATCACAGTCGTCGGATCGATCGCCTATGACAGCGTCAAGACGCCTTTCGGCGAGCGCGAGCGAATGCTCGGGGGGGCCGCCGTCCACTTCGCCCTGGCGGCGTCCTACTTCGAGGACGTTCACGTCGTCGGCCCGGTGGGAGAGGACTTCCGCGAGGAGGAGTTCGAGGTGATGCGCCGCCGCGGGGTCGACCTCTCCGACGTCGAGCTCATATCCGGCGGGAAGACGTTCTTCTGGCAGGGCGAGTACGGCTGGGATCTGAACTCGCGGGTAACCCTCGAGACCCAGCTGGGCGTCTTCGAGGGGTTCCAGCCCAAGCTGTCCGAGCGCTCGCGCTCGAGCGACGTGCTCTTTCTGGCGAACATCCAGCCGGAGCTACAGCGTGAGGTGCGCGAGCAGATGCCCCATGCGCGTTTCGTGGCGCTCGATTCGATGAACCTGTGGATCGAGCTCGCCCGCGACTCGCTGATCGGAGCGATCGGCAGCGTCGACTGCCTAATCCTCAACGACTCAGAGCTCCGTCAGCTGACGGGCAAGCCGAACCTCATCTCGGCGGCGCGGGAGGTCCTTTCCTGGAAGCCGTCATCTGAAGAGCTGCGCGGCCCGAGCGTGATCGTCGCCAAGCAGGGTGAGTACGGCGCGGCGCTCGTCACCCGAGAGGACTTCTTCGCGCTTCCCGCCTACCCGATGGAGACGGTCATCGACCCCACCGGCGCAGGCGACACGTTCGCCGGCGGGTTCGTCGGCTTCATCGCCGCGCATCCTGAGCAGGAGCTCTCAGACGAGCTCCTGCGCCGCGCCATGGCCCATGCCACCGTCCTTGCCTCCTTCAACGTCGAGGAGTTCGGGACCGCTCGCATCGAGCGCCTGACCCGCATGGAGATCGCCGCGCGCCTGGCGGAGCTGCACGCGATCACCCGCTTCAGCGGCGCCCCGCTCGAGTTGCGCGACTAAGCTCGGCGAACGGGCCTGGCGTGCGACCCCGCCGAGCTCCTGGGACAGAGGATCTCGACCTGAAGCACTGACGCCAGGCCGCGGGGTCCTACGGATGAGAGATGCGGGCTTGTACGGATGACACGCTGGGTATAGGATCGCCCACAAGTGGACACCTGGACCTTCCTATGGCTGATGCTGTTCTTGAAGATCCCGATCGTCGCGCTCTTCCTGCTGGTGCGCTGGGCGGTCCGCCAGACCCCTGAGACGCAGCCGGGAGGGGACGGCGGCATCGGTCCGCGCCCGCGTCCGCGTCCGCTGCATCCGTATCACCCCCGTCCGCAGCTCGCACGCCGCCCCAGGCGAGGCCCGCACGGCGAGCCGTCGCCGGCGACGCCGCCGCGCGTGCGCGCCGTGATCGCCCGCGGGCGATCTGTGAAGCGGTAGTGGCAATCCGCGTGCGAGAATCCTCCAGATGAGCGCGGAGACGCTGACGGTCACCGACAACCGCACGGGCAGGACCTACGAGCTGCCGATCGAGGACGGGACCGTGCGCGCGCTCGATCTCAGGCGGATCAAGACCGACGAGACCGACTTCGGCCTGATGACCTACGACCCCGCCTACACGAACACCGCCGCCTGCCGCAGCGCGATCACCTACATCGACGGCGAGGCCGGGATCCTCCAGCACCGGGGCTACCCGATCGAGCAGCTCTGTGAGAGCTCAAGCTACTTGGAGGTCGCATATCTGCTCATCAACGGCGCGCTGCCGACGAAAGAGCAGCTCGAGAGCTGGGTCGGCGAGATCACGATCCACACCTTCGTGCACGAGAACATCAAGAGCTTTATGGAGGGCTTCCGCTATGACGCCAACCCGATGGGCATGCTCGTGGCCTCGGTCGGGGCGCTCTCGACCTTCTACCCCGACGCCAACCGGATCCACGATGAGGAGATCCGCGGGATCCAGATCATCCGGCTGCTGGCGAAGATGCCGACGCTCGCGGCCTTCGCGTTCAGGCACAACATGGGCCAGCCCTACGTCTATCCCGACAACGAGCTCGACTACGCGGGCAACTTCCTGGGGATGATGTACAGGATGACAGAGCTCAAATACGAGCCCGATCCGCGCTTGGCGCGTGCGCTCGACGTGCTCTTCATCCTCCACGCCGACCACGAACAGAACGCCTCCACCAGCGCCGTTCGCTCGGTCGGCTCCACTCAGGTCGATCCCTACTCCGCCCTCGCCGCAGGCGTAGCGGCGCTCTACGGCCCGCTCCACGGAGGCGCCAACGAGGCCGCCCTGCGCATGCTCGCGCGGATCGAGAAGGTCGAGAATATCCCAGATTTCCTCGAGGGCGTGAAGGCGGGCAAGGAGCGGCTGATGGGATTCGGCCACCGCGTCTATAAGAACTACGATCCGCGCGCACGGATCATCCGCAAATACCTCGACGACGTCTTTGAGGTGCGCGGCAAGAGCCCGCTGCTGGACGTGGCCAGCGAGCTCGAGAAGCGAGCGCTCGAGGACGACTACTTCACCTCGCGCAAGCTCTATCCGAACGTCGACTTCTACTCGGGGCTGATCTACGAGGCCCTCGGCCTGCCCGTGGCTATGTTCCCCGTGATGTTCGCGATCGGGCGCACGAGCGGCTGGATCGCCCAGTGGCTCGAGATGGTCGAGGACACCGAGCAGAAGATCGCCCGCCCGCGCCAGATCTACACGGGCGAGCGCGATCGCGACTACGTCGCGATCGCAGAGCGCCAGTCTCGGGCAACTGCCTAGAGGACTAGCGTGCCGCCATGGCGCCTGAGCCAGTCGCGGTCCTCGCGGTAGCCGGGCCAGCGCTGCTCGAGGAGCCTCCAGAAGCTCGGCGAGTGGTCGAGCAGCTCGAGATGGCAGACCTCGTGCCAGACGACGTAGTCGAGCACCCGCTCGGGCGCGAGCAGCAGTCGCCAGTTGAAGCTCATGCTCCCAGCGGCCGAGCACGAGGCCCAGCGGGTACGCTGCCCGCGGATCGCGAGCCCCGT
Source organism: Solirubrobacteraceae bacterium (assembly GCA_049512215.1). Lineage (GTDB taxonomy): Bacteria > Actinomycetota > Thermoleophilia > Solirubrobacterales > Solirubrobacteraceae > Palsa-744. The sequence goes on along the minus strand of JBEKXJ010000020.1, from coordinate 36,699 downwards.
GTAGCCGCTCTCGGCCAGGCGCGTCGCGCGGTCGAGCCGTGGAGTGATCTCCGCGCGCGCTGAGCGGCGGTAGAAGCGCTCGAGCGCCGGACGGGCCTCACCGGCGGGCACGAGCAGCTGCCCACCGCTGCGATGCACGCGCGTGCGCCCCGCCTGCGGGATGAGCTCCAGCGGCGTGCCCAGGTAGGGCAGGGTACCCGCGCGGGCGGCGACCCGCTCGAGCGCAACCTGGGCCTCCTTCAGCCGGCGCTCGATCCACGGACGAAGCTCTGACACGGCGGCGGCTGCCGCACGCTCGGGGGCGCGGGCCGGCAGCACCACCTCCACGCCGCTGTTCGCGTGCACGTTCACGCGCACCCTTCGCGCGCGCTCAGAACGACGCACCGTATATGGGATCTCGCTCACCCCACGGAGACTACGCGCACGATCGGGTGCATAATGCCCGCGGCATGCCGAGGTCCCAGGTGAAGCTCCCCCCCGAGGTCCGCGACCCCTACGAGGTCTACCTCAACGGCGTACCCCAACGACTCGGCGTCGACTTCTCGGTGCGCGCAGGAAAGCTCGTGTTCGAGCGCGATCTGCGCAAGGACAAGATCAGCGGTTGGCGCTGGCTGCTCGGCGCCTGGGGCGTGGGCACATACCGCCAGAACGACTCGGTCGACGTCCGCTACGAGGCCGCAGACGGCTCACCGCGGTTGGCCGAGGGGCTCGAGATAGAGGCCGGATAGACAGCCTTCTCCCAGGGCTTTGAGAGCTTCAGCGCGCTGAGGATCGCTCGCGTGGCGGGGGAGCGGTTGAGCGTGTAGAAATGGATGCCGGGAGCTCCGGCGGCGAGCAGCTCGGCGCACTGGAGCGTCGCGTAGGCGACGCCGAAGTCGAGCACCGCCTCGGGGTCCTCACCGCGCGCGTGCAGCTCGGCACGCAGTCCCTCGGGGATCGAAGCGCCGCACATCCTCGCCATCCGCTCGACCTGGCCGACCTGGGTGATCGGCATGACTCCGGGGATGATCGGCACCTCGATCCCTGCGCTGCGGGCGCGCGTGAGGAAGTCGAAGTAGAGGGAGTTCTCGAAGAACAGCTGTGTGATCAGAAAGTCGACACCCGCGCGCACCTTGGCGAGCAGATACTCGATGTCCGCCTGCGGGCTCTCGGCGTGGAGGTGGGTCTCCGGAAAGCAGGCCGCCCCGATCGCAAACGGGTAGCGTCCGGCGATCAGCTCGACGAGTTCCCGCGAGTACTCAAGGCCACCTTCCGTCTTGGTCCATTCCTGTTCCCCGGCCGGAGGATCACCCCGGAGGGCGAGCACGTTGTCGATCCCCGCCTGCTGCATCTCATCGAGCGTCGCCAGCAGTTCGGGCACCGTCGCCCCGACGCAGGTGAAGTGGGCCATCGCCTCAAGGCCATACTCCTCTTTGATCCGCTTGACGATCTCGATCGTCTTCTCCCGCGTCGACCCCCCGGCCCCATAGGTGACCGAGACGAAGGAGGGCTCGAGCGTCCGCAGCTCCGAGAGCGCCGTGTAGAGATTCCGCTCGCCGGCCTCGGTCTTCGGCGGGAAGAACTCGAACGAGAAGACCGGGCCGTCCGAGGAGAGGATCTGGTCGATGCGCATCGACTGATTATGCAGTCCAGCGCTCCGGCTCACCTGCAATCCGCCGGATCTGCCCGGTCGCCTGCAGATGGGTCAGGTAGCAGAGGGTCTTCGACAGCAGCCAGTGGCCGTTCTGCGACGAGAGCGGCTCGCCGTAGACGCGGGGGGCGACCTCGAATGCAGTGAGCGGCCCTCCGCTCAGGGCGGCGCGCACCCGCTCGAGGCGTTTGGCGACAAGCTTGCGGTTGCCTTCGATGTGGGCGTCCACGTCGGTGAACGTGCGTCCATGACCCGGCAGGCACAGGCGCGCGCCGAGCTCCGCGACGACATCGAGCGAGTGCAGGAATTCGCCCACCGGGTCCGGCGATGCGCCGTAATCAAAGTACAGCGAGATGCGTCCCAGCAGATGGTCTCCTGAGATCAGAAGGCGCCGCTCGGGCTGGAACAGGCAGACGTGGGAGGGAGCGTGCCCGGGGGTCTCATGCACCTCCCATGGCCCAAGATCGCTGTCGATCGTGACGCCGGAGGTGAGGTCGCGGTCGGGGGCGATCGGGCCGGCGATCCCCGATCCATGCGCGCGCCGTTCTGAGGCATAGCGGCGCAGCGGCTCCTCGGGCACGCCGCTCTGTCGCGCGATCTCTATGCGCCGGGCGAAGACGGCGTCCGGATCCTCGGCCATGCGCTTCATGTGCTCGTGGTTGGGATGCATCCACAGCTCGCAGCCGGTTCGCTCGACGATCCTCGCCGCCTGGCCGCAGTGGTCAGAGTGTGCGTGCGTGCAGCCGATCAGACTCACTTCCTCCAGGCGCAGGCCGCACATCGCGAGCGCCCGCTCGAGCTGGGCGAGGGAGCCGGGCTCGTGCATGCCGGTGTCGAACAGCACGAAGCCGTCCCCCGCCGTGACCGCCCAGGCGTTGCAGTGGGGAACACCGGGCCACGGCAGCGGCAGGCGCAGGCGGAAGACACCTTCCAGCACACGCTCGCCGCGTCCCAGCTCGCGCCTGGCTTTGACCCTCCTCAGAGGCCTGCCCGTTCTCCGATCGGCTGGCCCGGGCATGCCGGGCAGACTAGACTACGACCCTCACGCGGCATCAAGGAGGCGGCAATGGCTACAGGGGAGAACGCGAGCGAGACGACCGGCGGGCACGCCGGTGATACGACGGGCCCGGGCGCAGCCATCAGCGCCGGGGAGACGGGCAGCGACGCGACCACGAAGGTGAAGGAGGCGGCCGCGAACGTGCAGCAGGTCGCGATCGGGCGCAAGCGCATATCCGGGAGCAAGGCCGAGGTGGTCGCCCGGCGCTACTTCGCGGCGATCGACGCGCATGAGCTCGACGCGGCCGTCGCCCTGTGGGCGGAGGGCGGCCGCGACAAGGTGCGCGGTCAGGCGGACGTCCTCGCGCCGACCGGCGTGCGGGAATTCATCGGCGAGCTGCTCGGCGCGGTGCCCGACCTCGCGATGGAGATCGTCTCAGTGACCACCGAGGATGACCGCTGCGGGGTCCAGTGGCGTCTCAGCGGCACGTTCGCCGGCCCCGGATCCTTCGGCGGCGTGGCGCCCACGGGACACCCGATCGCGCTCGAAGGCTTCGACCTGCTCACGATCCGTGACGGGCTGATACAGAGCATCGACGGCTTCACCGACTCGATGACCTTTGCCCGTGAGATCGGGATGCTGCCAGCGCGAAACTCGGCCGCAGAACGGCGGATGACGAGCGCCTTCAACGCCAAGACCCGTCTGACGAGCAGGCTGGGCGCGGGCGATGCCGAGCTCGTCGCCGAGGGCGTCTGGGTCGTTCAGGGCCAGCCCGGTCGCTGCAACGTCTACCTGATCGAGGACGAGGGCGGCGTGACGCTCTTCGACGCGGGGGGGCGCACGATGACCCGAGCGGTGGCCCGCGCGGGCGCGAGACTCGGGGGCATCCGCCGGATCGTGCTCGGCCACGGGCACACCGACCACCGCGGCGTGGCACCGGCGCTCGGCGTGCCAGTGCTCTGTCACCCCGAGGAGGTGAGGGACGCCGAAGGCAGCGGCGGCTTTCGCTACTGGCCCGAGGGGCTAATCGGGCTGCCAGTCCCCCTGCGCCAGATCCACCGCCTGATGCACCGCTATGCCTGGGACGCGGGCCCGGTGAGGATCTCTGAGACGCTCAACGAGGGAGACATGGTCGCGGGCTTTCGCGTCGTCCACATCCCCGGCCACGCGCCCGGCCAGATCGCGCTGTGGCGTGAGTCAGACCGGCTCGCGCTGAGCAGCGACTGCTTCTACACGCTCGACATGTGGGGGCGCAGCTGCGCGCCGCGCGTTCCCGAGCCGCTCTACAACCTCGACACAGAACAGGCGCGCGCGAGCATCAGAAAGCTCGCGGCGCTCGAACCCGCGGCTGCCTGGCCCGGGCACGCAAGGCCTATCACCGGGGACGTGCGCGCGCAGCTCGAACGCGCAGCCGAGACAACCTGAGCGTGGGCAGGCGCCGCCGCGGGGACGCGAGGCTCAAGGCTCAGAGCTCCGACTACACCGACGCGCGCGGGAACGTGCTGACCCTGCGTGGCTCGCTCACGGCCGCCTCGCGGCGCCAGTACGCGCAAACGCTCGCGGGCAACCCCCTCTCCCGCGAGGACGCCTGGCAGCGCGCGGTCGAGCTCCTGTTCGAGCAGCTCGCCGTGCGCTGGGAGATCGCCGGAGCGCCGATCGAGCGCCAGCGCGAGCTGCTCGCGCGCTTGCGGGCGGCCTCAGCCGAGGAGCGTGCGTGGGTCAGACAGGCGCTTCGCGAGCACTGCGCCGAGAACTTCCCCGAGCTCGAAGCCCCCTGAGGATCCCTTCACGGCTCAGCCGAGCAGCTCGAGCCGCGGCCCATGGGCCCTGCCCGCCGAGACGAACCTGGCCGTCGCCGGACTGAGCACGAACTCGAGCAACAAGCCATCCTCCCCACGCACCTCAAGGCGCCGGCCTTCCTCGTGCACGGCAAGCACCGTGCCCTGCTCAAAGCCGCCGCCGAAGTGGGCGATCCGCGCCTGGGAGCCGACGCGGGGTACGGGTCGCGAAGGGCCGAGCATCGATTCGATGCTACGCGCTGGGCCGGTTACGACCCGCCCGCGCCGGGCAGGAGCTCCTCAAGCCGATAACTTCCGGTCGATGCGCCGCACCAAGATCGTCGCCACCATCGGGCCCGCCTCGCGCGAGCCGGACACGCTGCTGCGCATGGTCGAAGCCGGGATGGACGTGGCGCGGCTGAACTATTCCCACGGAACCCTCGACGAGCACGCGGAGACGATCCGCCGCGTGCGCGACGCGGCGGGACACGCGGGGCGCCCGGTCGCCGTCCTGCAGGACCTTCCCGGCCCGAAGCTGCGCATCGGCCCACTGCTTGACGACATTGTCGAGCTCAAGCCCGGAGAGCGCCTGACGCTCTCCTGCGGGGGCGAGGAGGTCGAAGGTGACGCCCGTCACATGAGCATCTCCTGGGCGGGCCTGGCGGACGCGATCGAGGAGAGCGCGATCCTCTATCTCGCCGACGGCTCGGTGCGATTGCGGGCAGTCGAGGTGCGTACTGCGAGCCACGAGGTCGAAGTCGAGATCGAGGTCGGCGGCGCGGTCGCCTCCCGCCAGGGCCTGAACATCCCCGGCCCGGTCGAGTCGCTGCCGTCCGTGCCCGAGGAGGACCTCGAGTTGCTCCGCCACGGCGAGTCGATCGGCGTCGACATGGTGGCCCTCTCTTTCGTCCAGCGCCCCGAGGACGTCGAATCCGTGCGCGACCATACGCGGCTGCCGCTGATCGCCAAGATGGAGAAGCCCCAGGCGGTCGAACGCGCCGAGGCGATCATCAAAGCGGCCGACTGCGTGATGGTCGCCCGCGGCGATCTCGGCATCGAGCTGCCGATCGAGCGGGTCCCGATCGTGCAGAAGCAGCTGCTCGAGCTCGCCGGATGGATGGCGCGGCCGTCGATCACCGCGACGCAGATGCTCGACTCGATGGTCGCATCCTCGCGCCCGACCCGCGCCGAGGTGGCCGACGTGGCGAACGCGATCCTCGACGGCACCGATGCTGTGATGCTCTCCCAGGAGACTGCGATCGGCGCCTATCCCGTCGAGGCGGTGGCGATGATGGCCGCGGTCGCGGTCCAGGCGGAGTCGATCGCACCTTACGAGCGCTGGAACACCTCGCGCGTTCGTCGCACCGAGTCCGATCCGGCGTACACGATCGCGCACAACCTCGCGATCGCGGCACGCGAGTTGCACCTGCACGCGCTGATCGTGCCAACGCTCTCCGGCCGCTCCGCGCGCCTGGTCTCCGCCCACCGTCCGACGGTCCCGATCTATGCCCTGTCCCCGGGCAAAGAGACGGTCAGACGCTGCGGGCTGATGTGGGGCGTGCAGGCGGCCTCGATGCGACGTCACGAGACGACCGAGGCGCTCATCGCCGACGCGGCCCGTCGCGTGGTCGAGCTCGGCTGGTGCGAGACAGGCCAGCGCGTCGGGATCACCGCCGGGCTGCCCTCGGGGCGTCCGGGCACCACGAGCCTCGTCCAGATCCAGTTGCTCTAGCCGCTGCGGGGGAGCTCGAACCAGACCCGGGTCGGGCCGCCGGAGTCGACCCCCCAGCGGGCGGCCGCCGTCTCCAGCAGCTGGAGCCCAAATCCGCCTTGCGTGCCCGCCGGATCGCGCGGTGAGGGGGTGAACCCTCGCCCGGCATCGGTCACGGTGACGCGGATCGTCTCGTTCGTCACCGTCGCGCTGAGCACGATCGGCGCCTCCGCCGATCCCTCGGAGTGCCGCACAGCGTTGCTGACGAGCTCGGAGACGAGCAGCGCGAGCGTGTAGCACAGCGATCCGCTGAGTGCGAAGCCCTGAAAGCGTCCGCTCACCGCGGCGCGGGCGATCGCCGGGGCCTCGACGTTGCGCTCGAGCTCGAGCTCGAGCGCGGGAGGCGTTCCCTTCTCGCGTTCGGTTCCGGTCTCGCGTTCCTCTCCTGCGGGTCGAGCCGTCACGCCGAACCCCGATCTTCGATAAAGGGCAAGTTCTCCTCCGCACCGCCGATCTGAAAGACCGTCAGCACCTGCTCTGATGGGCGGATCAGATCAAGCGCCCAGCACTCCTCCGTGGCACGCTTGTCGAGGGCGATGAGCAGGCCCAGTCCCGAGGGGTCGATGAAGCTGAGCCCGCTGAGATCGACGATCAGGCGCTGGACGTCGGCAACCAGCAGCTCCTGGACGGCCTGCTCGACTCGTGGCACGGTGGCGAGGTCTAGCTCGCCGATCAGGGTCAGGCGCCCCGTCCCGGCCTGCCGTTCGCTGCCGATCTCAAATGGAGAGGCCTTCACGGCCCGCTACCCGGATTGCCGCGCGCCGACACCCCAGATGCCCTCGCCCTGCTCGTTGGCGGCGGGCACCGCCGCGAGAGGTCCGTTGAAGCGCATCACGACGACTGCGGTGTCGTCCGCCTGGGCGCCCACCTGGAACCCCTCGATCCTCTCCCCCAGCCGCTCAAGAATGCTCATCGTGGAGTCGTTCTGCATGTGGGCCGGCGTCTCCTGCAAGCGTCGCATCCCGAAGCGCTCGCGACCCACTGCGGTCGCGTCCGTAACGCCGTCGGTGATCGCCACGGGTCAGTCGGCCGCGCTGACGCCGCTACGCCCGTAGAACTCGGCCTCCTGGCGGCCGAGCTCGGTTACAGGCTCCTCGCCGTACATCCACTCCCGCGCGATGCGGTGCCAGTTGGCGCGTCCGCGCAGCTGCGAGAGCACGGCCAGCGTGAGCATCTCCATGCGCCGGCCGAACAGGTGCTCAGGGCGCATGTCTTGGTGGCGCATCTCGCGGAAGTGGCTCGAGCGCGGGTCTGAGCTCTCGATCATCACCTGCTTCGCGATCGCCGGCGTCAGCTGGAGCGTTTCATCAGCCGTCGTGTACCACCAGATCGCATCGGTGACGAAGGCCAGCAGATGCTCGGGATTCACGCGCTCGGGCTCGGGCAGGAAGCCCGACTTTGCGAGCAGCTCGTGCAGGGCCGCCGCGTCGCCCTCCGCGACCGCCCGCTGAGCCGCGAGCTCGAGCTCCACGGGCCCCTCGTCCAAGCGCTTGAACAGCCCGAAGTCAAGGAACGCGACGCGGCCATCGTCCTGGAGAAGGAAGTTGCCCGGGTGCGGATCCCCTGAGAACTGCCGGTGGCGGTAGAGGCATCCGAGGAAGAAGCGAAAGACGATCTCCCCGATGCGGTCGCGTTCAGCCTGCGGGCGCTGCTTGAGCTCCTCGAACCCGACGCCCCTGACGAACTCGCTCACGAGCACCCGCTCGCGCGAGAGCGCGCTCACGACTTCCGGCACGACGATGAAAGGGTGCCCGGCGAAGATCCGCGCCAGCGAACGCTGGTTCTGGGCCTCGAGCTCGTAGTCGAGCTCCTCGACTATCCGGTCCCTGATCTCCTCGGCAATCGCCTTCACGTCCAGGCCCGGCGTCATCCGCTTGAACAGGCGCATGAGCATGTCCAGGTTCTGCATGTCTGCCCTGACAGCCGCCGCGACACCTGGGTACTGGACCTTGACCGCCACCTCACGGCCGTCCTTGAGCGTGGCCAGGTAGACCTGGCCGATGGAGGCGGCAGCGATCGGCTCCTGCTGAAAGGACGCGAACACCTCGGATATCGGCTCTTCCAGGTCGTCCTCGATCACGCGCCGCATCTGCTTGAACGACACGGTCGGGGCGGCGTCGCGCAGCTTCGCTAGCTCGCGCTGGAACTCCTCGCGATGCTCCTCGGCGACGAGGCCAACATCCAGGAAGGACATGGCCTGCCCGAGCTTCATCGCGGCTCCCTTCATCGTCCCGAGCACCGCGACGATCTGCTTCGCGGTCTCCAGCTGCCGCCTGGACATGGCCTCCTCTGAGGCCTGCTCCCCGCGCGTCACGTTCGCCGCGCGGGTGCCGAACTGCTTGACCGCCTCACCGGCCGCGAGCGTGGCGACCGTGGCGGTGCGACGCACGCGGGAGGTTGGAATCTTCTCACTCTCGCCGCTCATGCCATGCATGCTAGGTGCCCGGGGGCTTCGAGCCCTCCCGCAGAGCGAGGCCGGGGGCCTGAGCGCCAGCAGCCGGTCAGGAGCCGGGCTGATGCCCGGGCGGGCGCTCACGCTTTGCGCTCGACCCGCGATCCGGGAACGATGTCGTCTGAGCCATCCTTCCAGCGCACCCAGGCCTTGCTGCCGCCGTCATAGTCCTCGCCGAGCAGCACCAAGGTGGCGGGCTCGCCGAGCGCCGTACAGGGCTCTGCGCCCTGTGGGTCGAGCCCTCTCCAGACGCGGATGAACCTATTCGACTCCCACTCCCGTCCCACGCTCGTCGCCTCGGCGTGACCGGGGTAGATGACCGTATCGCGGGGCAGCTCCATCAGCGTTCCCATGATCGAGTCCCTCAGGTCCGTGTAGGTGGTGTGGCCGGGCGCTCTCACGCCCCCCACGGAGTTCTTGAAGAGGGTGTCGCCAGTGAAAACCGAGGCCTCTCCCCCGGCAAAGCCACCGGGGGCAGTGCTCGCCGAGGAGCGTCGCTGTGCACTCCCGCCCCCGGCAGCCGGCGACCCCTCCGGTTGGGATCTGTGCCAGACCAGGAATGAGAGCATCCCGGCGGTGTGCCCGGGGGTGTGCAGCGGGCGCACCTCCACGGTCCCGAACCTGAGCGTCTGGCCGGCCTCGATGGTCCCGATCTCGGCGGGGCGACTCCCCCTGCCGGCGCCCTCGGGGGTCGCAGCGGCAAGGAGCTCGCGCTCGAGCGGACTGATTAGGACCTCGAGCTTCGGCCAGCGCTCGCGCAGCGCCCCGAGGTCGCTGACATGGTCGAAGTGGTGGTGGGTCAGCAGCACGTGGGTCGGCTCGAGTCCGAGACGCTCGGCCGCGGCGATCAACGGGGCAACCGGTCCGCCCGCGTCGATGAAGAACGCCGGCCCCCCCTCGCCGTCGGCCACGAGGTAGGTGTTCGAGAGGAACTGTGGATGTTCCGCGCGCTCGACGATCATCGCGGCAATCCTTGCACGAAGCTCAGGACTCGGGCCTTACGAGCTTTCTCAAGCCGTTGAGATAGGCCGCGTCCCCCACGTCCCTGCGCCACTCGAGCACCGGCACCGAGCCGGCACAGTCGACGATGCGCCCTCGTGCGAGCTCGAGCGTCGGCGCGGTTGTCGCGAGGGCGACCGCCCGCGAAGTTCCGACGGTGCGATAGGCCTTCTCGCCGACCCTCACGGCCGAGGCGAAGAAGACGCGGCAGCCGGCCTGTTCGAGCCTCTGCTCGTCGAGCTCAAACTCATAGGCGCGACCGGCACGCAGGGCGTAGTCGGGTGAGACCAGGTAGAGCACGAGCGACGCCTCCTCGCGGAGCGGCACGTCGGCCCGGCTGAGCTCCCCGGCGCAGATGCGCTCCATCACCCCTGTCCAGCTGCCCTCGAAAAGGCTCATGATGTTCATGCACTCCGGATCGCCGAAGCGGGCGTTGAACTCGATCACCTTGACACCGTCGGCCGTCGCGAAGAAGCCGCTGTTCATGACCCCGCTGAAGTGGCGCCCCTCGTGGGCCAGGCGCTCGATCAGTCGCTCGATGATCGAGCAGGCCTCCTCGTAGTGGCGCGCCGTCATGAAGGGCAGTGTCGGCTCCGCCATCGACAGCGAGCCCATTCCGCCCGTCCCGGGCCCCTCGTCCCCGTCGAAGCGAAAGGGGTAGTCATAGGTCGCCGGCGGAAAGACGACCGTGCTGCCGTCGCTGATCGCCTGGATCGTGAACTCCGCGCCGATGATCTTCTCCTCGATCAGGACGGGCCCTGCGGGCGCGCCGGCGGCGAGCAGGCTGATCGCGTAGTCCCGCGCCTCCGCGTGACTCGCCAGATGCGGGCCCATCACCTTCACGCCCTTGCCGCCGGTCAGACCCGCGGGCTTCACGGCCACCGGCGTCGAGCCGAACGCCTCGATCGCCGCGAGGACCTGATCGGAATCGCTCGCCACGCGCACCATCGGCACGGCCTGCGGCGCGAACTCAGCGAGCACCGACCGAGCGTAGACCTTGTTCCACTCGATCTCCGCGCCGGCCCGAGTGGGGCCCACGGTTCGCGTGCCCTGCGCCAACAGCGCGTCGACCACGCCGGCGGCCAGTGGCGCGTCTGCGCTCACCATCGCGAGGTCGATGTCGCGCGCGCGCGCAAGCGCCGCGACCGCCCGCGGGTCGCAGACATCTCCCGTCTGGTGGCTTCCACCGGAAGCCTCGGAGTAGCGCACGAGGGTTGGGTTCTCGTGACCCATGAACGCGTGCAGCTCGCTGTGCTCGGCCATCCGCAGCCCAAGCGCACTCTCTCGCCCGCCATGACCGACGATCAGGGTCCGCACGCGCCGGAGTCTAGACTTCTCGGCCTGCCCTGATCCGCGCGCGGCGAGCGAGGAGGTGGCACCGCCGGCTCGCGGGCCTGAGGCCGACCGGAGGAGTCATGGCCCGCCGTTGAAGGCCTGGCTCGTGGGCCCCGGAAGACTGCAGCCCGCACGGGCGACGTTCACTGCTCGTGGTCTTAAGGCCACGTGGCCTTAAGACCGTGACGAGGTTCACGGCCTCCGCGACGCGCTCCTGCGGCAGCCCTACAAGGCCGCCCTCAATCGGCATCTTCGCCATCAGCGTCTCGTCGATGAAGCGGTCGGCATGCTCCTTGGAGTCCCACACGGCCGCAACCAGGAAACCGCCCTCGGTCGGCCCTGCAGCGTGGTAGCGCTGCCACTCGGGCAACCCCCCGGGCGGGTGCAGCACCTCTAGGCTTGTGTGGTACTGCTCCTCAGTCCCCCCAGGCCAGAAGTGCGTCATCAGGTACGCGATCCTCATCCCCTCTTTCAGTTGGCGCGGCCGACCCTGTCCGGTTGAGAGCGGGCGCTACATGAGAACGACCGCTACAGGAGCCCGGCGCCTGCCTTGCAGGGCCCGGGAGCGGGCCGTCCGCAGGCAGCGACGCGCCGGCGGGTCAAGGCACCTGGTTGCTCTGAGTGCTCGGCCCCCGGAACCTGGGACATCGCGATGAGGGGCCCTCTCGCCGGAACGCCGTCCGGTGATCGCCCAGCCGCCCAAGCAGATGCGCCTCGCTTCCTGGCACTCAAGAGGGCGGCGATGGCCGGCGCCACCGCATTTATAAGCGTCAACATCTGGACGGGCGCCCCTCTGCTGGCTCTGTGGATCGGCTCTCGGGTCGTGGGTCAGAGCACTCTGAGCATGGCCGCGGTGGGAGTAGTCGTCGTCGTGCTGGCTGTGCTGGTCTTCGGAATGGCGGTGGCGCTCACCTGGCTGAACAACATCTACGACGAGCTCAGCGGACGGTCGCGCCCCGAACGCCGGGCGAGGTGGCTGCGCAGCATGCGCGCCGAGGCAGAGGCCGACATCGGTCAGCGGGCGGGAGTCACTGCGCTTGAGCGGATCGTCGTGATCAACGTGTACCTCGCGGTCATCAGCCTGGTGATCTGGTACGTCTTCTTCGCCGGCCCTCCCTCGCCGTTCTTGTGAAGAGTGCGGAGCCTACCGTGTCCTGTGGGAGCGTCGGCGCGAGCTCTCGAGCCTGTTCGCGGGAAGTCATCGACGGCCACGTCAGGACGGCTGCTCGCGCGATGCCGGCACCGGTAAGGCGTCGAAGAATGCACATGACGCGTCACACTCCGCGGCGATGTTTCCTAGACTTCAGCGATGGCCCTCATTCACACCTGTTATCGGATCACCGATGTCGACCGCTCGGTCGCCTTCTACCGCGCTCTCGGCTTCGAGGAGATCGGACGCATCCCGATCCGCGAGGAGGCTGTCAACGTCTTCATGAACCAACCCGGCGACGGCGACATGCCGCGTCTTGAGCTGACCTACAACTTCGGCATCGACTCCTATGAGATCGGCACAGGCTACGGCCACATCGCGATCATGGCCGAGGACCTCGACGCCACGCTCGCGCGCCTGGCCGAGCAGGGGATCGCACCCGAGAAGCCGCCCTACTCGGTGCATGAGGGTGGCTCGCGTCTGTGCTTTGTGCGCGACCCCGACGGCTACCGCATTGAGATAATCGAGGCGCACCGACACTGAGCCCCGATGGAGCTTCCCGGCGGGCGCCGCAGGGCGTCCCTCAGAGGGACGCTTTCAGGCCTTGTCGGGGCCTGTGGTGCGCTACAGTCGCGGGGGAGACCAGCCAAGGAGGGCTGACCAACATGTCAAGAAGCAGCCGAAAGCAAAAGGCCAAGCGGTTCCGTCATCAGGAGAGCTCCCCGGCGGTCAGCCGCCGAGGGGTCGCGCAGGACGCTCACACGCCAGCCGCCTCTGCGGGCGAGCCTCACCGCTGACTTCAGGAACCGCTCTCCGTCCGGGCCCTCCATGAAGCCTCTGCTCACCATACTCGCGGCCTTGGTCCTGCTCGCCCTACCGGCAACGGCCGATGCGGACAGCGCAAAGGCGACCGTGCACGCGCTGGGACAAGGCGACGAACTGCGGGTTTCTGCAGAAATCCACCACGAATGCAACGCGAAGACCATCTGCGTCTGGTACGCGCAAGCGGCACAGTACCCCGCGAGCACCAGATGCCCCAGCACGTTCGCGCTGATCCATGACGTTTGGAGCGGCAACATCGAAAGCGGTTCAGGCACGAGCCACGGAAGCTTCACCTTCAAGCCCGAACAGTCCACCGGGGAGATCGTTCTCTGCCTGTACATCTACTCAAAAGGGACCGAGAGCCTCGTAGGTAGATCCAACCCCTTCAAGCTCAGCACGCGCCGCGAAATCCTTCCGCCGTCACAAGAACGCTCCCGAGCACCCGCAAAGAAACCTTCTCCATCCCCCAAACCAAAACATTCCCCGTCGCCCGCACCGAAGCATTCTCCAGCCCCCAGACCAAAGCATTCTCCGTCGCCCGCACCGGGACGTTCTAACACGAGGACCTCGGCCTCGGTTACGGTGCAAGGCTGCACGATCCTGCCCCATGTCACCGTCAACGGCAGGAGCAACGTCGCCGGCAACGTCGTCTGGGCGATTTATAAGCTGAGCAGCAATAGCTTCAAGCGCCTCTACGGGGAAACCTCTCCGGTGGAAGGTCACTTCATAGCGGGAGAAGAGACGGGCGGGACCTACCGGTTCACCGCGCGCTTCCTGGGCAATGGCAAGCTGCCGGCGTCCAGGCACAAGGCAGTCGTCATTTTCCACGTCGAAGAAGAATGCTAGCCGCCGACCGAAGCCACCCTGCGGGGCCCCTAGGAGCGCCTAGCGAGACGCGTTGCGAGCGCCCGGCGTCGTCTCGGCCCCGCCCTTTGCGGTCTCCGATCTCGTGCAGCAGCGAGGGGCCTTCGATGTCGTGATCAGCCGCTGGACGGCGGAGCATGTCCCCGATGGCAGGCGCTTCCACGAGCACATCTTCCGCATGCTTCGTCCGGGGGGCACAGCCGTACACTTTTTCCCGAGCGTGTCGTGGTCCCACGCGAAGGCAGATCTAAAAGCTCGAGGCTATCGGCTATTCGGTCGATCACTACAGTGGCTTCTTTGGGAACAGCATGTACGCACGCGCAAGACCTCTCCAGCTCGCCGAGAACGCCCTTGCGAACATGTTGCTCGCTCATCGATTGCCGAGCATGACCACTCTTGCGTTGGTCGTGCTCACTCGAGCAGACACACCTCCAGCCTGATCGGCCGGGCTGCTCAGGGCGCCGGCGCTCCTGCGGCGCGAAGCGCTCGCAGCGCCGCGGCGACGCGGGAGAGCTCCCCCAGCATTTCATCAGCGGACCTTTGCATGATCTCGTTCGGCTGAAGGGCGCCCTCATCGTCGATGAACTGCACGACGAAGGGGATTGAGACAGCCTCGAGGACCGGGGCCATCCTCAGGCAGGTCGAGGAGCTCGACCTCGAACGCGCCGTGCGCACGCGCCTGAGCCTCAAACCAACGTCCGACCGGAAGCCCTACGCGGCCGGGGCGGGTGCTGGCGATGATTATCTGCAGTCTGGGCATCAGATGGCGACTCCGCGTTGCTGTTCGTTGGCAGGGGATCGCTACGGTCGAGCAAAGAGCGGGGAGCCGGGCACTCTCGGACTAGGAGAGCACGCGCCCGCGAAACCTGCGCAGGCCGAGCGTCAGGAAGAGCACACAGAAGCCGATCAGCACCGGGTAGACGACGTAGAGGTGCATGTGCGAGATTCCGGTCAGCCCGGCGCGCATTCCCTCGGCGACGTAGATCAGCGGGTTAACGAGCACGAGGATCTGCAGCCAGTGGATGCCGCCGACCTGAACAGGGGACAGTCGCGTCCACTGGTAGTAAGTACCGCCCAGGAACGTCAGCGGCAGGACCACGAAGCCGAACATCAGCCCGATGTTGCGCGGCTCGAAGGCCGTCCCGAGCAGGAGCCCGAGCGAGGTCATCGTGACGCACGCGAGCGGGATCAGCGTGAGCACGACCGCCCAGTGCGCGGAGAGGTGCGCGTGCACGCCCGGGGCGTGCACGACCGCCGCGATCGGGAAGACGATGACCGCCGCGATCAGGCCCTGGACGGCCCCGGAGATAACCTTCGAGACGGCCACGAGCCAGATCGGGCAGGGCGCCTGCACGCGATCCTCGATCTCGCGTGTGTAGCCGAACTCAGTCGACAGCTGCAGGGCAACCGCCTGGATGCCCTGGAACATGATCGTGATCGCGACGACGCCGGGAACCAGCACGGTGGCGAAGTGAGACTCGGCGATCTTGCCCCCGCCGCCACCGATGCCCTGGCCGATGCTCGGGAACACGTACAGAAAGACGAACACGAGCAGGAACGGCTGAACAAGCGTACGGACGACGAACTCGCCGAAGTTCTTCCTCAACACGACCAGGTCGCGCACGATCAGCGCCAGCAGCGCCGAGCGGCTCGCGGCCATCGTCGAGCGCGTCGGCTCGATCTCTATGTGGGGATGCGCGAGGGCAGGCTGAACGGCCGCGGGCGAGGCCATCAGTCGCGCAGCTCCTTCCCGGTGAGGTTGATGAACACGGTCTCGAGGCTGGGCTCGGCCACGGACAGGTCGACAATCTCAAAGCCGCCGCTCTCGGCGGCGTTTACGATTCGCGGCACGAGCCGCTCAGCGCCCTTGACATCGAGCCGCACGCCGCCGTCGAGGACGCGCGTGCGCGTGACCTCGGCGATCTCCCCGGCCAAACGGTCGGCGAGGGCCTGCCTGTCGCCGCCGGCCTTGACCGTGACTATCGTGTCGGCTCCCACCGACTGCTTGAGCGCGTGGGGCGTGTCAAGCGAGAGGATCCTGCCGTGGTCCATGATCGCCACGCGGCCGCAGAGCTCGTCGGCCTCCTCCATGTAGTGGGTCGTGAGCAGGATCGTCTGGCCCTCGCGATTGAGCTCGCCGAGGATCTCCCACAGCGCGAGGCGGCTCTGCGGATCAAGGCCCGCGGTCGGCTCGTCGAGAAACAGCACCGCCGGGCGGTGGAAGATCGCGCGCGCGACCATCAGCCGCTGCGCCATCCCCCCTGAGAGCGCGTAGACGGACGCCTTGGCCCACTTCGAGAGCTGGAACTGCTCGAGCAGCTCATCAGCGATGCGATGCGACTCCGGGGCGGAGATGCCGAACAGGCGCCCGTGGAAGTAGAGGTTCTCCCACACGTTGAGCTGGCGGTCGAGCGTGTTCTGCTGGGAGACGATCCCGATCAGCTGCTTGGCCAGCGCCGGATGGGAGACGACGTCGATCGCGCCGACGTACGCGGACCCCGAGGTGGGGATCACCCGCGTGGTGAGCATCCCGGCGGTCGTCGTCTTGCCGGCGCCGTTCGGCCCGAGCAGCCCGAAGATCTCCCCGGCCCGGACGCTCAGGTTGAGCCTGTCGACCGCCGCGAAGTCGGTGCCGGCGTAGACCTTGGTCAACTCGACCGTGCGAATTACCTCGCGGCCGTCGCGATGGCTGGGAGCGTCCTCGCCCGGCTGCGAGGAGACGGGTGGCGTGTCGAGCGGCTGGGTGCCGACCATGCCACCAATCTATTACGTGCGCATAGCGCTCGCGCTACCCTCCCCGAAGCGATGGCGGACACGGGCAAGATCGCCAAGAACCTCGAGCGCTTCGCGCAGGCCGTGGCAGCGCACGACCGCGAGAACCCGACACACACCGCGCACGGCATCGGCCTTGCCCATTTCGACATGGATCGCCTCGGCTTCGACGAGGGTGAGGAGATCCTGCCGGGCATCACGATCCACGCCGACAGCGGCGTGACCGGGAACTTCCGCGTGCTCTGCGACGGTGAGCACGACGAAGGACAGACCGAGGTCGAGGAGCAGGCGGTCGAGGCGATCGCAACCCGCTCGATCCCGGCACAGGCCCCTGGCGCGAGGCCGCTCCCGTTCGAGCGCTAGGACGCCCCCGAGTCGATCCGCGCGGTGATCATCGCGACCAGCCGCTCGATCGTCGGGGACTGCAGCCCGTGACGAGCACCCGCGCGCAGCACGGCGCCCGGGATCGCATCCAGCTCGGGCTCACGTCCGGACGCGATGTCCCTCTGCATCGAGCTCCCCAGCGTGTCATGGGCCATCTCGAGCTCGGCGATCGCCCTCGCAGGGTCGACATCCTGCGCCCCCTCTGCGCGTCCGACCGCGCAGCCCTCCTCGATCGCTGAAATCAGATCGGCGTGCAGCGCCGGCGTTGAACGGATCTCACCCAGCAGTTTGTCGTAGGCGCTCGTCGTACACGCCAGGGCGTTGAGCCGCACGAGCTTCGACCACATCACCTGCGCCTCTGACTCCTGCACCCGCACCGGTACACCGGCATCCCTCAGCGTCTGCGCGAGCTCGAGTGCCTTTACAGGAGCGGGTGTCTCGCTGCAGGCCATTTCCACTAGCAGGAAGGGACTCGTGTGGATGACCACGCCCGGCTCGGGACGGTCCGCCTCCACGCGGATCGTCCCAGCCGTCACCGAGCCGGGAGCGAAGCGCTTGCGCAGCAGCGCGAGGTGGTCGATCCCGTTCAGCAGCGGCAGCACGACCCCCGGCTCTGTGAGCACCCGCTCAAGTGCGGAGCTCAGGCCCTGGGCCTTCGTGGCGACGATCAGGGCGTCCACGGGCTCCTCCAGACGAGCGAGCGCCCGCGGGCGCGCGAGGAACTCGCCGAACATCACGCTCTCCACGCGCAGGCCGTGCTCTGAGATCCGGACCGCGGTCGACTCCCTCGCCACGATCACCACCTCGCTGCCCGCCTGCTCGAGCACGCCTGCAAGCAGTCCGCCCACTCCGCCGGGACCGAGGACCGCGATTCTCATGGGGCCGCGTCTATCAGCACGCCCGGGTTCATTATGCCCGCCGGGTCGACCGCCGCCTTCGCGCCCGCGAACGCCGCGGCGAAGGGGGCGGGTCGCTGGATGTCATACCAGGGCCGGTGATCGCGCCCGACCGCGTGATGGTGGGTGATCGAGCCGCCCTCGTTGATGATCGCGTCAGATACGGCGCGCTTGATCGCCGCCCATTGCTCGACCTCCTCCCCCCGGCGCGCGGGCGCGAGCACCGTGAAGTACGGCGCAGGCCCGTCGGGGTATATGTGCGTGAAGCGGCAGAAGACGCGCCCGCCGGCTGCACCGGTTTCGCGCAGCGCCTCTTCGGCCGCGGCGATGACGCGTTCGTGAAAGACGGCAAATCGCTCCCAGGTGATGGCCGTCTCGAACGTCTCGCTCAAGACCCCCATCGCGACGAGGAGGTCGCGCAGGTAGGGAGCACCGAGGAACACCTCCCGCCATGAGCTCACGGGATCCGCGCCGGCGCGATCGCGTCGCTCGGACACCGCGCCGCCGTGCTCTGCGCACAGCTCCAACGCTCGGTCCATGGAGCCGTCGACGCGATGATCGGTCGACTCGAAGCCGAGCACCAGCAGGGCATGCGAGCCATCGCCTGCCATCGTGATCCCCGCCTCGGCCGCATCGAGCAGACGGCAGTTGGCAGGGTGCAGCCCGGACTGAGCGATCGCGCGGACACCCTCGGCGCCCGCGAGGAAGCTCTCAAAGCCGACCGCCGCCGAACGCCGGTGAACGGGTCGAGGCTGCACGCGCATCCACGCCTCGGTGATCACCCCGAGCGTTCCCTCAGAGCCCGCGAGCATCCGGTCGGGGCTCACTCCCGCGCCCGACCCGGGCAGCCTGCGAGAAGCCCACAGACCCGTGGGGGTGAGCGCGCGGATCGACTCCACGAGATCCTCGATGTGCGTCCACAGCGTCGCGAAATGGCCGGCGGCCCGCGTGGCGATCCAGCCTCCGAGCGTCGAGTACTCAAACGACTGAGGGAAGTGGCGCAGGGTGAGACCATGCTCGCCGAGCTGGGCTTCCAGGACGGGGCCCACCGCGCCGGCCTGAATCCGCGCGGCGCGCGAGACGGGGTCCACCTCGAGGACCCGATCTAGCTCCCTCAGGTCGAGCGAGATTGCGCCGTTGTAGTTGGCTCCCACATTGGGGCAGACGCCGCCCACGACCGACGTGCCCCCGCCGAAGGGGATCGCGGCGACGCGCTCACTCGAGCACCACTCGAGCAGCCGTTCCACGTCCCTCTCATCGCGCGGGCGAGCGACGAAGTCCGGTGGATGGTCGAACTGCCCGCGAAAGCCGCAAACGACATCCGCGTAGGACTTCCCGAGGGCGTGCGAGGCGCGCGCGTGATCGTCGCTCGCGCATATATCCGCAAGCCACGCCGGGGCGAGCACCCGTGGCGGCGCGAGCTTCAGCACCGCCAGCGCCACCGGGTCCTCGACCTCCCCGAGCGTCACCTCCAGCCGCCGGGCCAGCGCAGCGGCGCCGGCGCGCACATGCGCAGGCGAGGGTTGCTGATCCTCAAAGCCCCATCCCCAGTGCTTGTGCCTGCGGGCGCGCACGACACCGGCGAGTCTATTGGCGCGCGCCGGGACTCAAGACGGGGCAGGCGCAACGGGCGAGGGCGATAGGCGATAGGCGACGGTTACGCCTGCCTGCCGAGCGCCCACTAGCCTTCTCGGTGCATGTCCGCCCAAGCGACGAGCACCAGTGAGCAGCCGGAGATCCTCGCCCGCGGGCCGTGGGACCTCGTCCAGGTCAAAGCATGCTGGCGCCAGGAGCCGTTCGAGGCGTCCCCGGCCTACGCTGAGGCAGCCGATGCGGCGATCAAGGGGCTCAAGGAGCGCGGCTCGCCAAGCCATGACGGGGTCGCGGCGCGCTTGGTTGACTACCGGGTGGAGCAGCAGGGAATAGTGATCGAGCTGCAACCGCTGCGGTGGGCGCTGCGCCTCGTCGCCGGCGACGCCTCCTACAGCGTCGCGGCTCTCTGCGTGACCCGTTCGGCCGATGGCCGCTGGCTGGCCGGACGGCGGGCGCAGTGGGTCTCCTCGTGGGCCGGCCGCTGGGCACTCGGGGCGGGCGGCGCGGTCGATGTCGGGGAGAATCCCGCTGATACGCTCGTGCGCGAGCTCAAGGAGGAGTGGTCGGTGTCGCCTGAGCGGGTGCGCGGTGAGGCGCTCGTGCGGCTTCCGCACCAGATGGTGATGTTCGTCGGACAAGCGTGGCTCGCCGAGGGCGCCGAGCAGACGGTGAGGCCGGACCACGAGCACGACGCCTTCGCCTGGTGGCCGCGTGATATCGATGAGTGGCCGCCTGAGGCCGGGGAGGCGCTGCCCCGGATGGCGCGCTGGCTCTCAGAGTGATGGCGCAGACGCGCGCGGGCGCCAGCCTCTCGCCTCCTCCCGCGGCCGGGCCGCTCAGCTTCGTGCGGCTGAAGTGGACGTCCTTCACCCATTCCTGTGTCTATCTGGCGCTGCTCCTGAGCGCCTTCGCCGCCGGTAAGCCCGAGCCGCTCACGTTCGTCCTCGGCCTGAGCCACGGACTCTTGTGGATCTTCATGTCACTCGCGTGCATCGCGGCGGCGCGGCTTGGAGTGGTTCCCCTGCGGCTCGCGGTCGCGGTCGCCGTGCTCGGCGGGATCGGGCCGTTCTTCGGGAGCTATGAGTTCATCCGCGAGCAGCGCCGGCGTGCCTGAGCGGTGGCGTCCGGCGCGCGGAAAAGCGACATCCTCACCCCGGCCTGCCCCTCGGCGCCGGGTTGTGAAAACTCACAACCATCGGCGATGCCGTTCCGCGATGGCCGCGCTAGAGTGAGGCATCGATGGCCTCAAAAGACGCCACGGCCCTTCAGACGGTAGACGTAGTGACCCCCGCCGCTGGCGAGTCGGTCACCGAGGGAACCATCCTCGAATGGCACGTGGAGGTCGGCGACTTCATCAAGGCCGACGAGACGATCGTCGAGATATCCACCGACAAGGTCGATCTGGAGCTGCCCTCTCCGGCGAGCGGGATCGTCGGGGAGATCCTGATCGGGGAGGGCGAGACGGTCACCGTCGGCCAGGTCATCGCGCGCATCTCCGTCAACGGAGTGGTCTCCCCTGGGGCCTCAGCCGGCAACGGCGGCAGCCAGCGCGCGCAGCCGCCCTCCGAGCCCGCGGCCGAGCGCTCGCCGGCCGCGGCGCCGAGTGAGAGCCCGGCGTCCGCACCCGTCGACGGCCCGCCGCCCGGGCAGGTGCCTGACGGAACGAAGGTCTCGCCCGTGGCGGCCCGAGCCGCGGCCGTCGAGGGTGTGAACCTGGGAGAGGTCTCCGGGAGCGGGCCCTCAGGGCGGATCACCAAGTCAGACGTGCTCTCAGCGGCCGGCAACGGCGGCACCCGCACGGGCGCCGGGGCGAACGGCAGGACGGCCGCCCCCGCCGCGGCGAGCGCCCAGCCGATGAGGGGTGGAGCCGCGGCGCTCGCCCGCTACATGGAGGAGTCGCGCTCGATACCTACGGCCACGAGCTTCCGCACGCTCACCGTGACCGTGCTCGACGCCCGCAGGCGCGAGCTGAAGGCCGCCGCTCGTAAGGTTTCCTTCACACACCTGATCGCCTACGCGATCGCGCGCGCCGCCGAGGACATGCCGGTCATGGCCAACCACTTCGCCGAGATTGAAGGCAAGCCACACCGCCTGGACGACGCTCAGGTCAACCTCGGGCTGGCGGTGGACGTCGAGAAGAAGGACGGCTCTCGCACGCTCATGGTTCCGG
The DNA here is from genome assembly GCA_049512215.1 of Solirubrobacteraceae bacterium. Taxonomy (GTDB): domain Bacteria; phylum Actinomycetota; class Thermoleophilia; order Solirubrobacterales; family Solirubrobacteraceae; genus Palsa-744. The sequence continues at coordinate 15,086 of JBEKXJ010000020.1, read as the reverse complement.
TCATCCGCGACGCCGGCCGCCTGTCCTTTGCCGAGTTCCTCGGCGCCTATGACGCGTTGGTCGAGAAAGCCCGTACGAACACGCTCACCGCCGACGACCTCGTGGGAGCCAACATCACGCTGACCAACCCCGGCGGGCTGGGCACGATCGCCTCGGTCCCCCGCCTGATGAGCGGCCAGGGCACGATCGTGGCGACCGGCGCAATCGGCTACCCCGTCGGCCTTGGCAACGTCGGCGAGACGATCGGCGCGGAGAAGGTCATGAGCATGACCTCGACCTACGACCACCGGATCATCCAGGGTGCGGAGTCCGGGCGCTTTCTGGCTCGCATCGAGGAATACCTGCAGGGTGAGCGCGGCTTCTACGAGGATGTGTTCGAGTCGCTCGAAGTGGAGCTCGGTCTCGCACCCGCGCCTGCGGTCCCGGGACCGAGCGACGTCGGCGCGAAGGCGAGAAGCGAGCCCCAGCCGCCAAGCGCTCCCGGTGTGGAACTGCTGCAGGCCGTGCAAAGCGCGACCGCCCTGCTGAAGGCGTTTCGTACCCATGGCCACCTCGCCGCCCGCCTGGACCCGCTGGGCGTCGAGCCCGAGGGCGACCCGGCTCTGGACCCCGAGCCGCTGGGGCTCACGCCTGAGCTCATGGCACAGATCCCGGCCAAGATCCTGCGGATGTACGTGCCGGGCGCGACGCTGGCCGAGGCGCTGCCGCACCTGCGCGAGACCTACTGCGGCACGATCGCCTACGAGATCGAGCACATTGCCTCTCACCGCCAGCGCGTGTGGCTGCGCGAGCACATAGAGTCCGGCGCCTTCCGGCATGCGCTCACCGACGACGAGCGCAAGACGATGCTCAAGCGCCTGGTCGAGGTAGACGCGCTCGAGCGCTTCATGCACAAGGCCTACCTCGGCCAGCACCAGTTCTCGATCGAGGGACTCGACATGGCCGTCCCGATGCTCGACGAGCTCATCCAGCTGTCCGCCGCCCACGGCGGCCAGGAGGTCGTGATCGGCATGGCCCATCGCGGACGGCTGAACGTGCTCGCCCACAACCTCGGTCGCCCCTACGACACGATCTTCGCCGAGTTCGAGGGCGCATCGACGCTCGAGGCCGTGACGACCATCCCCCAGGGAGGCACGGGGGACGTCAAGTACCACCACGGCACCCAGGGTTCCTACCAGCTCCCCGACGGGGGGGCGATCCGCGTAAACCTGGAGTCGAACCCGAGCCACCTGGAGTATGTCTCCCCGGTGGTTGAGGGTGCGACGCGCGCCGCGCAGACCTCGCGACGGGGCCCGCACGCCCACCAGGACACGAACGCGGCGGTGCCGATCGTGATCCACGGGGACGCCTCCTTCCCGGCCCAGGGAGTCGTCTCTGAGACGTTCAACCTGCAGGCTCTCGACGGCTACAAGGTCGGCGGGACGGTCCACCTGATCACCAACAACCAGGTGGGGTTCACGACCGACCCCGACGACGCTCGCTCCACGCGCTGGGCGTCCGACCTGGCCAAGGGCTTCGACGTCCCGATCATCCACGTCAACGCAGACGACGTGCCGGCCTGCATGAGCGCCGTGCGCCTGGCATTCGCGTTCCGTCAGGAGTTCGGCCACGACGTGCTGATCGACCTGATCGGCTATCGCCGCTTCGGGCACAACGAGTCGGATGAGCCCGCCTACACCCAGCCCGAGATGTACGCCAAGATCAAGACCAAGAAGCGCGTCTCAGAGCTCTGGGCCGAACGGCTCGTGGCCGACGGGGTCGTCTCCCGGGAGGACGTCGAGCGCCAGGCGCAGGAGGTCTGGGACAACCTCACGATCCTGCACCAGCGCCTGAAGGCGAAGATCGCCGCCGCCGCCGAGCACGAGACCGACGAGCAGAGCACCGGCGAGTACCAGCTCGACCGCAGCCCGAGCCCCGATGTAGAGACCGCCGTCCCGGCGAGCAGGCTGCGTGAGCTCGGCGAGGCTCTGCTGAGCGTGCCTGAGGGCTTCACCGTGCACCCCAAGCTCGTGAAACAGCTCGAGCGCCGGCGCGAGGCGCTTGCGCAGGGATCGGCTCGAACCCTCGATTGGGCACACGCCGAGGCGCTCGCGTTCGCGTCGCTGCTGACGGAGGGGACGCCCATGCGCCTCACCGGTCAGGACACCGAGCGCGGCACCTTCAGCCAGCGCCACATGGTCCTGCACGACGCCAAGACCGGACAGACGGTATGCCCGATCCAGAACCTCCCGCAGGCACAGGCTCCGCTCGAGCTGCACAACAGCCCGCTCTCGGAGCTCGCTTGCCTGGGCTTCGAGTACGGCTACAGCCAGGAAGCACCCGAGACGCTCGTGCTGTGGGAGGCGCAGTTCGGCGATTTCGTCAACTCCGCGCAGGTGATCGTCGATCAGTTCATCGTCTCGGGCCTTGCCAAGTGGGGTCAGACCTCGCGCCTGACCCTGCTCCTGCCCCACGGCTATGAGGGCTCCGGGCCCGAGCACTCCTCGGCGCGCCTTGAGCGCTTCTTGCGCAGTGCAGCCGAGGGGAACATCCGCGTCGCGAGCCCCACCACCCCGGCGCAGTACTTCCACCTGCTGCGCCGCCAGGCGCGGATCGCAAAGCAGCGCCCGCTGGTCGTGATGACGCCCAAGTCGCTGCTGCGCCTGCCCCAGGCCACCAGCGCGATCGCCGACATGGCGGAGGACACGCGCTTTCAACCGGTGCTCGCCGAGCCCGGCGTCAACGACGAGCACGTAACGCGCCTGGTGCTGTGCACCGGGAAGATCTACTACGACCTCGTCGGTCACCCTGAGCGTGAGAGCCACAGTGGCCTCGCCGTGGCGCGCGTGGAGCTCCTCTACCCGTTCCCGGAAGAGCAGATCCTCAAGCTGATGGGCTGCTACCCGAACCTGCGAGAGGTCCTATGGGTGCAGGAGGAGCCGCGCAACATGGGCGCCCGCGCTCACATGTTCCCGAGGCTGATGCAGATCATGCCCGAGGGGATGCACTTCGGCTACGTCGGGCGCCCCGAGCGGGCGAGCCCGGGCGAGGGCTATCCGGCGGCCCACATCGACGAACAGAATCGCATCGTGACCACCGCCATCGACCTGCGCCAGCCGATCTCCCAGTATCCGCGCAAGACTCCCGGACAGCGCTGATGTGGGCCCTCTGGAAGCGCTTTCTGCAAATCCGCCGTCAGCGTCGGCGGCGGCGGCGAGCGGGCGGCTAGGCTAGCGCCCCCGCCAAACGGGGTCGCGCTTCTCCTTGAACGCGTTCGCTCCCTCCCTGGCGTCCTCTGATGCGAACACGGGGCCGGAGATGGCCATCTGCTTCTCCCACATCTCCGCGCTCGACCAGTCGAACTGCTCCTGCAGGATGCGCTTGGCGGCGGCTAGCGCGAGCGGCCCGTTGCGGGCCAGCCGGCCGGCGAGCTCGAGCGCGACATCGAGCGCCGAGCCGGGCTCGGCAAGGCGGTTGACGAGTCCGAAATCGTGGAAACGCTCCGCCGGCAGGCTCTCGCCGGTGAGCGCCAGCTCCATGACCACGTGATAGGGCATGCGCCGGGGCAGGCGCAGGAGCGCCCCGCCGGCGGCCACCAGCGAGCGCTTGGCCTCGGGGATTCCCAGCTTGGCGCCACGGGCCGCGACGATCAGATCGCAGGCGAGCGCGATCTCCATGCCGCCCGCCAACGCGAAGCCCTCGATCGCGGCGATCAGCGGCTTGCGCGAGGAGCGCTGCGCGATGCCGGCGAAGCCGCGGTCGCCGAACCAGACCGACTCCCCCTTGATGAACGCCCCGAGGTCCATCCCGGCACAGAAGAAGCCGCCGGCCCCCGTGAGCACGCCGACCGAAAGGCCCTCCTCGGCGTCGAGCTCCTCCAAGGCGCCCGCCACGCCCGTGGCCAGCGCCGCGTTGACGGCGTTCCTCACCTCGGGGCGGTTGAGCGTGATCACCAGGACGTTCTCGCGGCGTTCGCTCAGAACCACCGGCGCCTGCTCGTCATCCATGTCCGCCACTATGCCGCAAACAACTTCAGCTCGGGCTCCCGCGTTCCGCGCAGGACCTCGAGGTCGATCTCCACGCACTCGATCCCCCGTGCCGCGGCGAGCACGCGGACCTGGGGCTTGATCACCTGGGCTGCCAGGACCCCCCGGCACGAATCGAACTCGCGCTCGCGACGGATCCGCTGCAGGTAGCGGGTCAGCTGCTCGACCGCATCGATCGTGGCGATGCGCTTGATCTCAACCGCGATCCACTCGTCCTCTGAGTCCCTGCACATCAGGTCGACCGGCCCGATGTCGGTCGGCCACTCGCGCCTGATGAGGCGGAATCCCTCCCCGCACCATTGCGGCGCGTCCGCCAGGAGCTCCTGCAGCTCGCGCTCGACGCCCTCCTTCTCGAGCGATGCCACGACGTCGAGCTCGTGCTCGACGTCGGAGAGAACCTCGCCGAGGAGGATCTCCAGCCTGTCCTGCTCGCCGCGCTTTCGCACCACGATTCGTGTCAGGCGCCCGTCTGCGTCCGCCTGCTCCTCCAGGAGGGTCGGGGGGGCCATCCAGTTCAGTGGCTTGACGTTCGGGCCGCCGCCGTCCGCCCAGACCATGAACGTGCCGTCGGGCTTCAGCATCAACAGGCGCACGGCCTCCGGCAGGACCGTGGTCAGGCGACCGACGTAGGAAACCTCACAGCGTGCGACGATCAGGCGCATCGCCTGACCGTAGCGGCCCGGTCGGATCCACCAACTCGCGCCCCGGCGCCGGTTCCGCTGCGAGCGGCGCGGGTTCCGCTGTGAGCGGCGCGGGTTCCGCTGCGAGCGGCGCGGGTGCGGGTGCGAGCGGCTGCTGTTCGCCCGGTGGGCTCTGCGGCGTCTCGGGCTGCTGCTCGACCGGGGGCTCGGCGAGCAACGGCCGAGCCGCGGGTGAGGAGCCCTCGGCGAGGGACTCGCGGAACTCCCGGATCCCCTGGCCGAGCGCGCGCGCGAGGTCCGGCAGGCGCTTGGGGCCGAGCACGACGAGCGCGACCGCGGCGATGAAGAGCAGATGAACGGGATTCTCGATGCCCATCCGCTTCAGGCTAGCGACCAACCGGGCCGAGCACTACCCTTGCGGTCAGTGACCGAGGAGCCCGCGGCCCGGCCGGGTCGTCTCTACCCGCCGCCACCGGCGAGCGAGCCGTTCTGGCCGGCGCAGCTCACGGTGCTCGCGGCCATCGGCCTGCAGCTGGCGCTTCCCAAGCGGCTGACGGCCGGCCCATCGTGGCTCATCCCCGCGCTCGAGGCGGCTCTGCTGATCGGCATGTTCGCGGCGACGCCCCACCAACTCGAGCAAGAGCACCGACGCCGCCGGCGGTCCGCGCTCGGGCTGACAGCCTTCGTCAGCGCCGCGAATATCTTCTCGCTGGCGGAGCTCACACACTTCCTGCTGCACCACAACGTCTCCAACGGACAGGAGTTGATCGTCTCGGGCGTGCTGATCTGGCTGACCAACTTCCTGATCTTCGGCCTCTGGTACTGGGAGATGGACAGGGGCGGCCCCGGCAAGCGCGCCGCCGGGCAAGATGGGCCACCGGACTTCCTGTTCCCGCAGATGGCCGACGATCAGATCGAGCCGCGAGACTGGCGCCCGCACTTCATCGACTACCTGTATGTGTCGCTCACGAACGCGGCGGCCTTCTCCCCGACGGACACGATGCCTCTCTCGCCGATTGCCAAGAGCGTCATGGGCCTGCAGTCGGTCGTCTCGCTCGTGACGATCGGGTTGATCGTCTCGCGCGCCGTCAACATCCTCTAGGCTGCCGGCCAGCTCGCCGTGGCGACGCTCGGTTCCATCGCCAGCGCCTGGGCCAGCACCTCGCGTAGGTCCTCGTCGGCCCCCAGCTCCAGCGCGCGCCGCAAGGCCTTCAACGCTCCCTCGCGGTTCTTCAGGCGCAGCCTGAGACGCCCGAGGCGCTCCCACGCGCCTGCGTCGGCCGGGCCGTAGCGCGCCGCCCGCTCGGCCGCCTCCTCGGCGAGGTCGATCGCGCCCATGTCTTCGTAGATCCGCGCCGCGAAGCGGTGGGCGGCCGGACGCTTGCCTTCTACGCGGGCCCAGTCGCGGACCGCGCGTCCCGCCTCCTGCAGCTTTCCCGCCTGCCAGAAGGCCAGGGTCATGAGGCGCAGGACCGCGACGTTCCTCGGCTCGGCGTCGCGAGCATAGATGAGCCGCTGGGCGGCCAGCTCATACTCGCCGTCGGCCATGGCCCTCTGGGCCGCGATCAAGAAGCGCTCGACCCGCTCCTCGGCCGGGTCGGGCTTGGAGAAGTCGACGAAGCGCATGCTCCCGGCCGGCACGGTGCGCACGCCGTGACTGAACTTGACGCGGGCCCATTGCTGGACTTCCTCGGCGTCGTTCTCGGAGTCCGCGCTGAAGTAGATGCCGGCGACCGTGCCGACGCCCCACTCCGGATAGGAGAGGCAGCGCGCATAGCGGTGGACGACCGAGTGATCGGGCACCCGGCTGCCGAACGGGTCGTGTTCAGCCCGCTCCTTGGCGTGCGCGCGCGCACGCTGCTCGGCCTCATAAGCGCGTCTGCCCGCGGCCTCGCGCTCGCTGCGGGCCGCCGCCGCGCTGGCGCGGACCGCGTTGCGTGAGACCTGCCCGCCACGTGAGCCCTCGGCGAGACGCTCCAGCTGGTCGGCAGCCTCGTTGATCGCCTTCAGGTGGCGCTCATGCTCAAAGCGCCGTCCCTGCGGCGCGACATCCGGGTGCCAGCGCTTGGCCATCCTGCGCCGCGCGAGCTGCACGTCGCGCTTGTCGAAGGGCGCCGCGAGCTCCAGCAGGAGCAGATGCTGCTCTATGTCCAGAACCGTCACCGGCATGACTTGGGAACGTTAGCGACCTTCAGAACCTCCTATCCTGCGCTGAGAATGTCCTCCCAATACATCTTCACGATGCAGCATCTCTCGAAGCTCCACCCGCCTGAGAAGACGGTGCTCGACGACGTGACCCTCGCCTTCTATCCCGGGGCGAAGATCGGTGTGCTCGGCTACAACGGCGCGGGCAAGTCGACGCTCTTGCGGATCATGGCCGGGCTCGATCAGGAGTACCGCGGGCAGGCCGCGCTCGCACCGGGAGCCACGGTCGGGATGCTCGAGCAGGAGCCTGTCCTGGACGAGAGCAAGGACGTCAAGGGCAATGTCGAGGACGGCGTCGCCGAGACCAAGGCGCTGCTCGATCGCTTCAACGAGCTGGCTGCCAATTACTCCGATGAGACCGCCGCGGAGTTTGGAGACATCCAGGCCAAGATCGAAGCGGCGGACGCCTGGAACCTTGACACCCGGCTCGAATACGCGATGGACGCGCTGCGCCTGCCCCCCGCCGACGCGGATGTGAGCGTGCTCTCCGGCGGCGAGCGCCGCCGCGTGGCGCTCTGCCGTCTGCTGCTGGCGGCCCCTGATCTGCTGCTGCTCGACGAGCCGACCAACCACCTCGACGCCGAGTCCGTGGCCTGGCTCGAGCAGCACCTGGCCGAGTATGAGGGCGCGGTCGTGGCCGTCACCCACGACCGCTACTTCCTCGACAACGTCGCCGGCTGGATCCTCGAGCTCGATCGCGGCAAGGGCATCCCTTACGAGGGCAACTACTCGAGCTGGCTCGAGCAGAAGCAGGCTCGGCTGGCCCTCCAGGAGCGATCGGAAAAGGGCCGCCAGCGCACGATCGCGGCCGAGCTCGAGTGGGTTCGCACGAACCCCAAGGGCCGGCGCACGAAGTCCAAGGCCCGCCTGGCCCGCTACGAGGAGCTCGTCGCCGAGGAGCGCAACGTCAAGCTCGAGGATGTCCAGATCCACATTCCTCCGGGCCCCCGCCTCGGCGAGAAGGTACTGAGGGCCAGCTCCCTCTCGAAGGGATTCGGCGAGCGTCTGCTGATCGAGGACCTCTCCTTCGATCTGCCCCGCGCTGGCATCGTCGGGGTGATCGGCCCCAACGGAGCCGGCAAGACGACGCTGTTCCGGATGATCACCGGCGAGGAGTCACCCGACAGCGGAGAGCTCGAGCTCGGGGAGAGCGTCCAGCTCGCCTACGTCGACCAGTCCCGCGACTCGCTCGACCCGGCAAAGACGGTCTGGGAGGAGATCTCAGAAGGGCTCGATCAGCTCAAGGTCGGCGACCGGGTTGTCAACTCGCGCCAGTACACGGCGGGGTTCAACTTCAAGGGCACCGATCAACAGGCGCGCATCGGCAAGCTATCCGGAGGCGAGCGCAACCGCGTGCACCTGGCCAAGCTGCTGCGCAGCGGCGGCAACCTGCTGCTCCTAGACGAGCCCACGAACGATCTCGACGTGGATACGCTGCGCGCGCTCGAGGACGCCCTGCTCGGCTTCCCCGGCTGCGCTGTGGTGATCTCCCACGACCGCTGGTTCCTGGACCGCGTGGCCACCCACGTGCTAGCCTTCGAGGGCGATTCGCAGGTCACCTGGTTCGAGGGCAACTTCGAGGCCTACGAGGAAAACCGCCGGGCCGTCCTCGGGGCCGCCGCTGAGCGGCCCCACCGCATCACCTACAAGCGGCTCGTGCGTGGCTGACGCGCTTGCGCCGGTGCTCGGCGTGTTCGACCGCGACACCGCTGTACACCGCGAAGGCCGCTCTCAGAGCGAGGGCCTGTTCGCGGCCGAGGTCTCACCGGCATGGCGCGCCGGGCGTGGGCCGCATGGCGGCTATCTCGCGGCGATGCTGCTGCGCGCGCTCATCGAGACGGTGGCGGATCCCGCGCGCAGGCCGCGATCGCTCACGATCCACTTTGCGCGAGCCCCCGAGCCAGGGCCCGTGAGGATCCACACGGTGCTCGAGCGCGCAGGGCGCTCGCTCAGCACGCTCTCGGCTCGCATGGAGCGCGACGGCTCGCCGATCGCGCTCGCCTTGGCGGCCTTCTCGGTTCCGTGGAGCGGCCCCGAGATCTCCGAGCTCGAGATGCCCGCGGTGGCGCCACCCGATGCGCGCGAGGCGGGCGCGCCGCATGAGATCGCACCGCCCTTCGCGCGCCACCTTCGCCTGCTTCCGCGGATCGGCACCGTGCCGTTCAGCGGCTCTGATCAGCCGATGGAATTCGGCGGGTGGCTCGGCCTAGCCGAGCCACGGGCGATAGACGCCCTGTCGCTCGCGTTCTTCAGCGACGCGCTGATGCCGGCCCCGTTCAGCCGGCTCACCGAGCCCGCGGTCTCTCCGACGGTCGACCTCACGATCCACTTTCGCGCGTCGATGCCGGGCCCGGGGGAGCCCGACCCCAACGAGCTCTGCCTCGGACGCTTCGCCGCCCGCGTCATCCACGAGGGCTTCTTCGAGGAGGACGGCGTGATCTGGGCCGCCGACGGCACGGTGCTCGCGCAGTCGCGCCAGCTGGCGCTCCTGCTGGCGGCGAAAACCAAATAGGGTGCACGAACGATGGCCGACTACACGGCAAAGCGAATCTCCGACATGGAGGCCGGCTTCGGGGGCGGGCTCGTCAAGGTGAGAGCCGAGCTCGGCGTGAGCGCGTTCGGCATGCAGGTGATCAGGCTACCCCCGAACAGCAACGACTACCCCGAGCACGATCACTCCGAGGAACGTCAGGAGGAGGTCTACGTGGCGCTCGCCGGCTCCGGCTGGATCGACATCGAAGGCGAGCGTGTGGACCTCGACAAGGACGTCCTGATCCGCGTCGGAGCGAACACCAAACGCAAGATCCACTCGGGGCCCGAGGGCCTGGAAGTCCTCGCTGTCGGTGGCACTCCGGGCGAGCCCTACACGATCAGGCCCTTCAGCGAGCTCACCGGCGCCTAGACCGCCCGCCGGCGCGGGGCCTCGGGCCGCCTTCAGTGTCCAAAGGACGTCTCGTCTTCGAGGCGCAGCGCAGCTGCCGCGATCAGGCGCGCGCAGGCATGTACGTCCTCGAGCTGGACGAGCTCGACCGGGGAGTGCATGTAGCGGATCGGGATCGACACGAGCCCCGTGGGAATCCCTCCACGAGACAGGTGGACCACGTCCGCGTCGGTTCCGGTGGCGCGCGCGGAGGCCTCGACGGTGAAGGCGATCTTCTCGGCCTTGCCGGTCTGGAAGAGCAGCTCGAAGAGCTTCTGGTTGATGGTCGAGCCGCGCGTGAGCACGGGACCCGAGCCGAGCTCGTGCTTGCCCGCTTCCTTGACGTCGATCCCGGGAGCGTCGGTCGCGTGGGTCACGTCCACGACGATCGCGGCGTCCGGCTCGAGCGCGAAGGCGCTCGTGCGTGAGCCGCCGAAGGTGATCTCCTCCTGGACCGCCGCCACCGCAGCGATCTCCCACTGAGCCCCGCCCGCCTCGGCGATCAGCCGCACGGTCTCGAGGGCCACGAAGGAGCCGAGGCGGTTGTCGAGCGCCCTAGAGGTGAGCCGCCCGTTGGGTAGCGCAAGCGGCTCGGCGTCGATCACGGCGACGTCGCCGATCCGCACGCGCTCGCGCGCCTGCTCGCCGTCGCGCGCGCCGATGTCGATGTGCATCTCGCGGATGTCTGCGAGCTTCTTGCGGTCCTCCTCGCGCAAAAGGTGAATCGGCTTCTTGCCCACCACCCCGGCGATAGGGCCCTCGCTGGTGTCGATGACCACGCGCTGGCCGACGAGGATCTGCGCATCCCAGCCGCCGACCTCACGGAACCACAGGTAGCCCTCGTCATCGATATGGGTCACAATCAGCCCGATCTCGTCTATGTGGCCCATCACGAGCAGCCGCTTGGGCGGGCTATCGGAGCCGTGCTTCGGCGCGAGCAGCGCCATCGGTGTGCCCACCACGTCGGTGCTCACCTGCGCGAACGCGCTCGCCGCCTTCAGCCAGACCGCCGAGGGAGCGCTCTCATAGCCGGACGGGCCGCGCGCGCCGAGCAGATCGCTGAGGGCCTGCGGCAGTCCTGCTGCAGGCGCGCGCCCGCCTGCGGAGGGCGTGGAGGACTCGCTCATCTAGAGCAGCTGCCGGAGGACGTAGGGGAGGATGCCCCCATGGCGGAAGTAATCGGCCTCACGCGGAGTGTCGATGCGCACGGGCGCGTCGAACTCGATCGTCTCGCCGCCGCCCTCGCCGCCGGGGCGTTCAGCCCGCACGTGCACCTGCGGGCGCGGTCCCCCACCGTCTTTGGCGGCTCTCGTGGCCTCATCGATTCCCTTGATCGAGAAGACCTCCTCCCCGGTGAGCCCGAGCGACTGCGCGCTCTCACCCTCGGGGAACTCGAGCGCCAAGACGCCCATGCCGACGAGGTTTGAACGGTGGATGCGCTCGAAGCTCTCGACGATCACAGCGCGCACGCCCAGCAGCTTCGTGCCCTTGGCGGCCCAGTCGCGCGAGGAGCCCGAACCGTACTCCTTGCCGCCGAGCACGACCAGCTCGACACCCTCGCTCGCGTAGCGCATCGCCGCGTCATAGATCGACATCTCCTCGCTGAGCAGGCGTCCGTCCTCACCCAGGCGCAGGTGTCGCGTCACGCCCCCCTCCGGGAGTGGATCAGGCCCACCCCCGAGCTTGTTGCGCAGGCGGATGTTGGCGAAGGTCCCGCGCATCATCACCTCGTGGTTGCCGCGGCGCGAGCCGTAGGAGTTGAAGTCCCTCGGATCCACCCCCAGCTCTTGCAGGTAGGCACCCGCGGGCCCGTCGCGCTTGATCGAGCCTGCCGGGGAGATGTGATCGGTGGTGACGCTGTCGCCCAGCAGAGCGAGCACGCGCGCGCCGGTCACCTCCGCGGCCGGGGAGGGCTCGACGGGCATCCCCTCGAGGTAGGGCGGCTGGCGCACGTATGTTGAACGCTCGTCCCAGGCAAAGCGCTCGCCGGCCGGCACCACGAGCGAGTTCCAGCGCTCGTCTCCCGCGAACACCTGTGCGTAGCTCTTACGGAACATGTCCGAATGCACGGCCGCTGTGATCGTCTCGGCGATCTCGTGCTCGGACGGCCAGATTTCCTTCAGATAGACGTCCTTGCCCTGCGCGTCCTGACCGAGCGGCTCGCCGAGGATGTCGATGTCCATGGTGCCCGTCAGCGCGTAGGCCACGCATAGCGGCGGCGAGGCGAGGTAGTTCATCTTCACGTCCTGGTTGATCCGGCCCTCAAAGTTGCGGTTACCCGAGAGCACCGAGACGACCGCCAGCTCGCCGTCGCCGACGGCCTTTGAGATCTCCGGCGCAAGCGGGCCGGAATTGCCGATGCAGGTCGTGCAACCGTAACCCACCAGGTTGAACCCGAGCTGCTCGAGCGGCTCGGTGAGACCGGCGCGGTCGAGATACTCTGTGACCACCTTCGAGCCGGGAGCCAGCGAGGTCTTGACCCAGGGCTTGCGGGTGAGCCCCCTCGCGACGGCGTTGCGCGCGAGGATTCCCGCACCGATCATCACCGATGGGTTGGAGGTGTTCGTACAGCTCGTGATCGCAGCGATCACGACATGACCGTGGTCGAGCTCGAAGCTCTCCCCGTCGAGCGTCACCGCCGTGGCGGTGCTCGCCGGCCGACCCAGAGTCGCGGCGTCGGCGGGCGAGAGCGGGGCAGCGACGCCGGCCACAGCACGCTCGCGCATAGATGCCCCGAGCGGCTCGTGTCCGGGCGCGCCGTTGGCGGGCGGGTCTGAGGCCGGGTAGGACTCCGCGACGGCCTCATCATGGGAGTCGGGGAGCTCGCCGTCACTCGGCACATAGTCGCGCAGCGCCCCCCGGAACATGCTCTGCGCATCGCTCAGCGGGACGCGGTCCTGGGGTCGCTTCGGCCCGGCCAGGCTCGGTTCGACAGTGCCGAGGTCGAGCTCGGCCCGATCGGAGAAGGTCGGCTCTTCAGAGCGCTCGTCATGCCACAAGCCCTGCTCCTTTGCATAGGCCTCGACGAGCGCGATCTGCTCGGGTGGGCGGCCTGAGAGCTCCAGATAGCGCAGCGTCTCGGCGTCGATCGGGAAGATCGCGCAGGTCGACCCGAACTCGGGTGACATGTTCCCGATCGTCGCGCGGTCTGCGATCGGCAGGCCGGCGAGGCCCTCGCCGTAGAACTCGACGAACATCCCCACCACGCCCCGCTCGCGCAGCATCTGGGTCACGGTCAGCACGAGATCGGTAGCCGTCGCTCCCTCGGGCAGCGCCCCGTGAAGCCTGAAGCCGAGCACCTGGGGTATCAGCATCGACATCGGCTGGCCGAGCATCGCGGCCTCGGCCTCGATCCCGCCGACTCCCCAGCCGAGCACGCCCAGTCCGTTGACCATCGTCGTGTGCGAGTCGGTGCCGACGAGCGTGTCGGGATAGGCCTGTCCGGTCTTGGCGTTGGGAAAGACGACCCGCGCCAGATACTCGAGGTTGACCTGGTGCACGATGCCGGTGTCGGGTGGCACGACCGAGAAGTCGTCGAACGCGCCTTGGCCCCAGCGCAGGAAGGCGTAGCGCTCCTGGTTGCGCTCGAACTCGCGCTCGGCGTTCACGCGGAAGGCCTGGCGGGTGCCGAATGCGTCGACCTGCACCGAATGGTCGATCACGAGCTCGGCCGGGACGAGCGGGTTGATCCGGGCGGGGTCGCCGCCCATGTCCGCGATCGCGTCGCGCATCGCTGCGAGGTCGACCACGGCGGGCACGCCCGTAAAGTCCTGCATCAGCACCCGCGAGGGCGTGAAGGCGATCTCCTTGCTCGGCCGCGCGCTCGCGTCCCAGCTCGCCAGCGCCTCGATGTCCGCCGCGCCGACCGAACCGTTGCCCTCGGTGCGCAGGAGGTTCTCGAGCAGCACCTTCAGGGAGAAGGGCAGGCGCGCCACGTCGAAGTGCTGCTGGAGCGCGTCGAGACGGAAGATCTCATGGCTGCGCCCGCCGACGTCAAGCGTCGCCTGCGCGCCGAAGCTGTTCTGCGACATGGCCATCTCCCGGATCTGCTTACTCTTCAGTGACCTCGCAGTCTCGCAGAGTCGCTGCGCGGGTCCTCAGCAGAGAGGGCTCGCGCCGCTCGCGCTCTTCTGCCGGCGTGGCCCCCAGGCGAGCGCGCGTGGATCTAGGCGACGGGCTCGGAGGCTCTGGTGACGCGGCCCTTGCCCTGGCGCTTGGAGCGAAGCAGCGCCGCGTCGCAGGCTTCGATCAGCTCGTCGGTCATCATCGGGGCCCGCCACTCGGCGACGCCGATGGAGGCCGAGACACCGACGTCGTCAAGCGAGCGCACCGCCAGCAGCCGCTCGAGGGCACGCGTCGCCGCCGCGGCAGCGCTCTCAAGGTCGGCGTTCGGCAGGATCACGACGAACTCATCCCCGCCGTAGCGCGCGACGCGGTCGAAAGCCCGGAACTCGCCGACGAGCGCCTGGACGACCCCCCGCAGGATCGCGTCACCCGCCTGATGGCCGTGCCGGTCGTTGACGAGCTTGAAGTTGTCGAGGTCGATGAGCAGGCACGAGAGGGGGCTGCCACTGCGCGTGGCACGACCGATCTCCTCCTCGAGCCGCCGGCGCATCGCGCGGTGGTTCATCGCGCCCGTCACAGCGTCCGTGCCCGCCTCGGCGCGCGCGCGCACTAGCGCGAGCGCGGTGGCCGCCTGGTTGACGAGAGTCCTTGCGAGTTCGACCGCACGCGGGGCGAAGACCTCCGAGATCCGCCGCACGAGGATGACGACCGCCTCGACCTCGCCGCGCTCGGCGAGGGGCACGAGCAGAGCGCAGCTCATCGCCCCCGTCGCCGATAGGCGTGGAACGCTGGCAGTGAGTTCGCGGCCGTCGGCCGCCAGGAAGCTCCGGCCGGTGCTCGCCACCCAGCTCACGCCCGGTGCCCGCTCGCCGCGGGGGAGCAGGTAGCTGAGCCGGCCGTTGCCGTCGAACATGTAGACGGCCACGACGTCCTGCTCGCTGGCTGAGCGGGCGAGGTGATGGACGTGCACCTCCTCGGCACCCGGCACCGAGAGCAGCTCGCGGGCGAGAGCCTGAAAGATCGCCTCCGAGTCCCTGGCCACGTCGGCGAGGACGGTCAGGCGGCGGACCCCGGCCATCATGGTGGCGTCCTCAGATGACGCGCTGGTATCCATACCTCCCACGAGATCCATGCCCATGAAATCTAAGGCATAGGCGGCGGAATCGCCAGCGAAATTTGCTCGGGGCCCCGGCGCCCGCGGATTCGGGCCTTGGCGTGGGGCGGCCGATC
>JBEKXJ010000019.1:0-57929 GCA_049512215.1 Solirubrobacteraceae bacterium | reverse complement strand
GACTCCCCAGGGAGGGGCCGCGGGCGAAGTGCCAAAGTTGATCGCGTTCGTCTCACAGAAGACGGGGCTTTCGCAGGCTGAAGTGCTTGGCGCGCTGAAGAAGAACTTCCCGCACGTGACCGCGCTGCTGCAGGCGATCCCGCTGTCGGCGGTAACGGCCGAACTCCCCGCTCTGTTCGCGTTCCTCGAGAAGACGCTCCACGTATCCCAGGCCCAGCTGCTCTCGGCGCTGCAGGCGAGCTTCCCGGGGCTCACACAGTCGATCACGTTACGAACGGGTGGAACAACGTGCCGGGTACCGCTGGCTTCACGCGCTTCAACGGCGCCCCGATCAGTACCGTCCCCGAAGTCCGCACATACTTCAGCTCGGATCTGATCCCGGTGTTGGAGACCCAGCGAGGCCACTACGACCACCTCGTGTCGACCTCGAAGATCAACTTCATCGGGCCGCTGGTGCTGATCGTCGGCATCATCGTGATCATCTACGGGCTGCTGATGCTCATGCTGGCATGGCGTCGACGGCTGAGCCCGAGCGCTTGGGGGGCTTAGGGCCGCGCCGAGACGGGCTATGCAGCACGACAAGCCTGCGTCGGCTGGCTGCCGTGGGTTCTCACAGATAAGCTGAGCCGGTATTGCCCAGGAGCAAGACATCCGGCCTCTCACTCGGAGACGCTGCGTCCGCGATCGGCGTGAGTGTGGACACCCTGCGTCGGTGGGACCGCCAGGGCAAGCTGCGCACCCACCGCGACGAGCAAAATCGACGACGCGTCCCGGCGGCCGAGGTGCGGCGTTTGACGGCGCGTCCGCAACGCCATCGAACTGGCAGCCTGGGGTCGGCCCGTAATCGCTTCCCCGGGGTCGTTCGCTCGGTGGAGGTGGATGGCGTTATGGCCCTTGTGGAGATCGAGGCTGGCCCGTTCCTGCTTACCGCAGCCATCACCCGCGACTCGGTGCACGAGCTCGGGCTCGCGCCCGGCGTGCAGGCGAGCGCTCTGGTCAAGGCGACCTCGGTGATGGTCGAGCGCAGCGAGTCCTGACAGGCCGCTCCCAAGTCTCGCCAGCGCCAGTCGTGGTTGGCTCTACAGGACCTCGACTATGTCGCCGACACTCACAGCCCGCGGCTGCAGCACCGAGCCGTATACGCCGAGTGCCAGCGGCTCAGATGTCCGAGCACCGGCGCGAAGGGAGCGCAGATGATCGAGCGTCGGCAGGTCGATCTCGCCGGTCTCGGGGTTTCTGCTGGTCACGATGCAGCGTCCCACGTGACCGCGCAGGACGACCCTCGCCGCGCCGACCAACAGCTCTCGCCCAAGCCAGTGATCCTCCTCGAACGGATCGGCGCCGTCGATCTCGATCGACATGCGAAAGCGACGCGCGTCGACGTCGAGCTCGCCCGCCTCTTGCGCCAGCGACGAGAGCGACGCACGCGAGATCATGCTCACCGCCCCCCTCTCGCCGCGGTCGACCGCGGAGGAACCGTCGGCCGCCTGCACGAGACGGAGCGACTGCCGGGCGTGCTCGGAAAGCACCGATGAGAATGGACCGCGAACGACCCGCGCCTGTCGCTGCTCCGAGAAGAACTGGGTCTCGACGACCTCTCCCGGTTCGGCCGTGCCGGCGACGACGGAGCCATCGGGGAAGGTCAATGTCAGTTGCTCTCCGTTCTCGTCGAGGTCGGCCATCACCTCGATCAGAGCCCCGAGAAGCTTGCCGTTGATCATCCGCCCGCGCTCGTCTACAAGGTAGAAGCGGCGGTCGTGGCGCACTCCACCCCGTTCGAGCGTCACGCGCGGGCGCGAAGTAACGCGCAGGCCCTTGATGGGGGTCGCGGTGAGAGCGGCAACCTTGATCCTCCCCGTCGGCACGGCACTTTCTACCGCGTCGGCCCGCTCGCCGCACGGCAGTCCCGCGGCGCTGGTTACGCGCACCTCGCCGTCATGCCGCCTGCCGCTCATGAATGCGCCCGTCTCGCTGGGCGAGCCGCCCGCCGTCCCGGCCGCGTCGCACGGCCACGACCTCGCCCATTATCGAGAGTGCGGTCTCGGCGGCGGTCAGGCCGCCGAGATCGAGCCCGATCGGCGCGGCCACGCGGTCGAGCGCGGAAGCGTCCACACCGGCGGCCAGCAGGCGCTCGCGGCGCTTGGCCTGTGTGCGACGGCTGCCCATGGCGCCGATGTAACCCGCGTCGGAGGCCAGCGCCGCGAGCAGCGCGGCGTCATCGAGCTTGGGGTCGTGCGTGAGCACGGCGATCGCCGTCGCTCGGTCGATCAGCTCGAGCTGGTCGAATGCCTCCTGCGGCCAGGCGGCGATCACCCGCTCCGCGGCGGGGAAGCGCTCGCGTGTCGCAAAGCGGCTGCGTGGATCGACGACGAATGCCCGCCAGCCTGCCAGCGCCGCCAACGCGGACAGCTGCGCGGCGAAGTCAACTGCCCCGACGATAATGAGCCGCGGCGGGGGCGCGGCGACGTCGACGAACAGCAGCGCGCCGTCGTGCTCGTGCAGGGCGCTGTGCTCCGACCACAGCGCCTCCCGGGCCAGTGCGACCGCGGTGCCGTCCAGCGTCTCGTCGCCGAGCGTGCCCTCAGGGTCCTCATCGACGCCGACGAACAGCTTGGCGCCGGGCCGCGGAACGCCCTGGAGCGCCGTGACGATCACGGCGCGGCGACCGTCGCGAAGGCGCTCGTTGAATCGTGACTGCAGGCTGTCGGACTCGAAGGCCTCGACCCAGACGGAGATCTCCCCGCCGCACGGCAGTCCTACGTCCCACGCTTCCTCGTCTGCGATGCCATAGTGCAACAGGCGCGGCTCGCCACCGGCGAGAATGCTCTCGGCGACCTCCACCACCGCACCCTCCACGCAGCCGCCCGATACGGCGCCCACGATCTCTCCGTTCTCGCCGACCACCATCTTTGTGCCGCTCGGCGCAGGCGCGGACTTCTTCGTCTCAACGACCGTGGCCAGCGCCACGCGCTCGCCACGCCCCGTCCAAACGGCGATGGACTCGGGGACGTCGGTCACGTGGCCCTCCCCACCGTCGAGCCGACCGCGAAAAATGCGACGGCGGACGACACGCCCACGATAAGAGGCGCAACGTGTCCTTCAATGAACGCATGCAACTGGTTGAGCGTCACGGCGCCGGTGACTCCTAAGCTCCCTTTGGCTCGGACTCGACGAGGAACGATAACACCCAATAAACACCGGACATTTCGTTCCCAGGGAGAGCCGGCTTCTCAGTGCCCTGAGGGCCGTCCGGCGATCAGATCAAGTGCGTGTTTGAGGGAGTCAGCGATGACCTCGCCCGTCTGATCGATGCTTGCAGGGTTGCCCGGGAAGTTGACGATCAGGCTGGCGCCGCGGGTCCCCGCTACCGCACGCGAGAGCATCCAGTGACGCGCGTGCGGCCGAGAGGCCTCGCGCATCGCGTGCGGGATGCCGGGCGCCTCGCGCTCGATCACCGCCCGCGTTGCCTCGGGTGTGATGTCAGTGGGCGACAGGCCGGTCCCGCCGGTTGTGAGGACGAGATCGCACCGCTCCACGTCGGTCCAGTGACGCAGGCGCTCTTCGATCAGAGGACGATCGTCGGAGATCAGCTCTTGCCCGGCGATCTCCATCCCCAGCCGCTGCGCCAGCGCGATCAGTCGCAGACCGCCCTCGTCGCTCCCGACGCCGGCGGACCTGGACGTGCTGATTGTCAGGATGGCCGCGCGCCCAGGCACTCAGTCGCCCTCGGCACGTCGCCAGTCGCTGCGTCCGCCGGTCTTCTCCAGCAGGACGACCTGCTCCACCTCGACACCGCGCTCGATCCCCTTGACCATGTCGTAGACCGTCAGAGCCGCTACCGCGCAGGCGGTCATCGCCTCCATCTCGACGCCCGTGCGATCGACCGCGTGAACCTCGCTGATGAGCTCGACGAGCCCGCGCTCGGCGTCCACCGAGGCGCTCACGTCGACGAAGGTCAGGGTGATCGGATGCGCAAGCGGGATCAATTGACCGGCCTGCTTGGCCGCCTGGACGCCCGCCAGGCGCGCCGTGGAGAGCACCTCGCCCTTTGGGGCGTCTCCGATCTCGACGGCACGGGCCGTCTGCGGGGACATGCGCACCCGCGCCCGCGCCCGCGCGACACGCTCGCTGGCGTCCTTCCCGCCAACGTCGACCATCCGCGCCCGTCCCTTCTCGTCGAGGTGGGTGAGGCGCCCGTCAGCCACCGCGCTCATCCCGCCTAGTCCTCGTCGTGGTGGCGGATGGGACCTCGGCGCCGGGCGCGGGCGTTCCCGCGACGCGACGCGATAACCCGTCGGAGTCGACCTCGCGCTTCCAGATCGGCGCCTCGGCCTTGATGCGGTCGATGATCTCGCGCGCGCCGGCGAACGCTTCGGTCCGGTGAGGCGCGGAGACGGCGACGATCACACTGCACTCGCCGAGCGCCACCGAACCGATGCGGTGCTCGGCGGCTGCAGCGCACAGTCCGTGTCGCGTCATGCACTCGCGGAGGATCAGCGTGATCCGCTCGCGCGCCATCTCGCTGTAGGCCTCGTAGTCGAGATGGTCGACCTCGCGCGTGACTCCCTGGAAGCTCACGATCGCGCCCGCCCGCGGGTCGGATACCGCGCGCGCCAGGGTCTCCAGGCTCAGCCGCCCGTCGGTCACGGCCACGTGCACCCGGGCGTCCGTGTCGCTGATCTGGGCGACACACTCGACGCCTTCCCGGGGCCGGGCGTTCGCCTGGGGGGAGGGGTCTGCCGATTGGTTCGCGCCACCGCTCAGCGGGGGAATCAGCGCCAGCTCATCGTCGGGACCCAGCGGCGTCCGCGGAGAGGCGTAGTCGCGGTTGACCGCCATCTGGACCGGAATGCGCTCCAGCAGGCCCGCCAGCGAAGGGATCTTCGATAGCGCCTGCAGCGCGTCGGCCACGGTCGCGCCGTCCGGCAGCTGTAGCTCCATGCGGTCGCTCCCGGCGCGCTCGCGCAGAACCGCGAACAGGCGGACCGTGACGGTCATGCCATCGCCGGCCCGGCGGGACTCAGAAGCTCGATCAGCTTGGACGTCATCGTGGGTCAGAGGGTAGCTTCAGCCTTGCGTCCTATCGTGAGTGACCGTGGCCAGCATGTTGGATCGGTTGGGACGGCCCCTGCGTGACCTGCGCATCTCGGTCACCGACCGCTGCAATCTGCGCTGCCCCTACTGCATGCCCAGGGAGGTCTTCGGAGCTGACTTCAAGTTCATGGATCGCTCCGAGCTGCTCACCTTCGAGGAGATCACGCGGGTGGCAAGAATCATGTCGGCCCAGGGCGTACGCAAGATTCGCCTGACGGGAGGCGAGCCGCTGCTGCGTCTCGGGCTGGAGCGTCTGGTCGAGATGCTCGCCCGGGTCGAGGGCATCGACGACATCGCGCTGACCACCAACGGGACTGCCCTGGCCCCGCTGGCCAGGTCGCTGGCCGACGCCGGCCTTGACCGCGTGACGGTCAGCCTGGACGCGCTCGAGGAGGAGGTGTTCCAGTCGATGAGCGACACGCGTCTTCCGCTCGCACGCGTACTGGAGGGCATCGATGCGGCGCGGCACGCGGGCTTGGCTCCCGTCAAGATCAACATGGTCGTCAGGCGCGGGGTCAACGATCACTGCGTCGTGGCGATGGCCGAGCACTTCCGTGGACGTCCGGAGATCCTCCGCTTCATCGAGTACATGGACGTTGGCGAGAGCAACGGATGGCGCCTCGATCAGGTCGTCCCCGCGAGCGAGATCCTGGCAGCCATCGGGCGGCTCTGGCCGCTCACACCGCTGGACGCGAGCCACGAGGGAGAGGTTGCTTCCCGCTGGGCCTATCGCGACGGGGAGGGGGAGATCGGGGTGATCCACTCCGTCTCCCAGCCGTTCTGTCAGGGGTGTGTCCGCGCGCGTCTGTCGGCCGAGGGCCGGCTGCACACCTGCCTGTTCGCAAAGCGCGGCCACGATCTGCGCGCACTGCTGCGTGGCGGTGCCGAGGACTCACAGATCGCGAGCCGTATCAATGAGATCTGGACAGCCCGCGCGGACCGCTACTCCGAGCTGCGCAGCCTGCGCGACTCGACATCAGTGCACGATCTTGGCGAAAGGGGCCGCGCGGCGAGCGCGACGGCCGACCGGCAGGTCGCAGGCCGGATCGAGATGTCCTACATCGGCGGGTGAGCGCCCATACTGTGGAGCCGGGATCGGGTGGAGCCGAGATCGGCCTTCGCCGGCAGTCGCATCCTCACGGGCGACGCCGCAGCCAGACGGGCTCAGGGACGGCGCTCGCCGACGACGATCCCCTCTTCAACGCGGCGCGTCAGCGTGAAGCCGTGCTTCTTGAGCACTTCGATCATGCGGGCGTTGTCAGGCGTCGTCTCGGCGCACACCATGGTGATGCCCCACGACAGCGCGATCTCCAGGCAGTAGTCGGTCAGCAGGTCTGAGAGGCCGCGTCCCTGCCAGGGATCGGCGACGAGCACCGCGTATTCTGCGCGGTGGTGGTCTGGGTCGGCGACGAGCCGGCCGACGCCGAGGAGCTTGCGCGTGCCGTCCGGCTCCTCGAGCTCGGCGACGATCGCAAGCTCGCGGTCGTAGTCGATGAAGCAGTAGCGCGTGGCCATCTCGTGCGTGTACTTGACCATCGAGCGAAAGCGCATGTGGATCGACTCCGGTGAGCAGGCGTCGAGCATCTCGTGCCAGAGGGGCTCGTCCTCGGGTCTGATCGGGCGCATCGTCACCTGCAGCCCGCCGGCCGTGGTGGCCTTCCGCTCGTACTCCTCCGGGTAGGGCCGGATCGCCAGGTGCGAGAACGGCGGCGGTGGACGGCCGACCAATGACTGCTCGACGACCGCCCTGGCATCGAGCGCGACGGCGCCGTCCATTCCGACGAGCAGCGGATTGATCTCGATCTCACTGATCTCGGGGTAGTCGGCGATGAGATAGGAGAAGCGCATCACGACCTCCAGCAGGACGTCGAGGTCGACCCCGGGGCGTCCCCGGTAGCCGGCCAGGAGCGGCCAGATCCGCAGCGAGTGGAGCATCGCGAGGGCGAGGCGCTCGTTCAGCGGCGGCAGACCGAGTGCCTGGTCGCGCAGCAGCTCGGCGGCGACGCCGCCGGCGCCGAGCAGGATTACGGCGCCGAAGGTTGCATCCTTGCGCGCACCCAGCACCAGCTCGTAGCCGGTGATCCGCGCTCCCGCCTGGACGGTCACGCCCTGCACCTCGGCCTCTGGCCGGTGCTCGTGCACCGAGGCGACGATGCGGTCGTAGGCCGCCCGCACCCCGGCTGCACTTGCGAGGCCGAGCTCGACGCCGCCGACGTCGGTCTTGTGCGTGATTTCGGGCGATCGCACCTTGAGCACGACCGGGTAGCCGATGTGCTCGGCGGCCGCTACGGCGTCGTCGGCCGAGAGCGCCGGCAGCGGCTTGGTGACCGGGATCTCGTATGCGTCCAGGAGCGTCTTTGACAATGTCTCGGACAGGAAGCCGCGTCCCTCGGCGAGCACCGGGCCGATCAGCTCCTTCGCGCGCCCGCGGTCGAGCGCGAAGCTGACTGGGATCGTCCGCGGAGTCTCGTGCAGCGTCTCGAGGTTGCGAGCGTAGGAGACAAGGTCCATGAACGCGCCGACCGCCTGTTCAGGGTAGGTATAGGTGGCGACACCGCCCGCGGTCAGGCGCTCGAGTCCCTCACGCACCGAGCCCCCGCCCATCCAGGCGGCGAGTACCGGCTTCGGCTGGCCGATCTCCGACCGCTCGCGTTGCGCCGCCAGCACGGCGTCGGCGGTGCCGGCGGCGTCGGTCGTCGCCTGCGGCGTGAGGATCACGAGCACGGCGTCCACGCCCGTGTCGCCCAGCACCGCCTTGACCGCGTCGTAGAAGCGCTGCGGTGGGGCGTCGCCGAGCACGTCGATCGGGTTGGCGTGCGACCACGCCGGCGGTAGCGTCGCGTCGAGCGCTGCGAGCGTCTCAGGCTTTGGCTCGGCCAGGGCACCACCGCGGGCGAGCAGCGCGTCGGAGGCCATGACACCCGGGCCGCCCGCGTTCGTGACGATCGCCAGGCGCCCGCGGCGGACCCGCCGCTCGCGGGCGAGCAGCTCTGCCGTCGCGAACACGTCCTCGATCCGCTCCACCCGCACGAGCCCGGCGCGGCGGAAGGCCGCGTCGTAGACGGCGTCCTCGCCTGCCATGGCGCCGGTGTGCGAGACGGCCGCCTTGGCCGAGGCGGCGAAGCGCCCCGCCTTGTAGACGATGATCGGCTTGCTGCGGGCGGCCGCGCGCGCCGCCGACATGAACTTGCGCGCGTCGGTGACCGACTCGACGTAGAGGATGATCGAGCGTGTCTGCCTGTCCTGGCCGAGGTAGTCGATCACGTCGCCGAGGTCGACGTCGAGCATGTTGCCGAGCGAGACGACGTGCGAGAAGCCGACCTGCTGGGCGAGCGCCCAGTCGATCATGGACGTCGCGAGCGCCCCCGATTGCGAGAGGAACGCGATCTGCCCGTCGCTTGGCATCGCTCCGGCGAAGCTCGCGTTGAGCCCAAGCCGCGGCACGATCAGCCCGAGGCAGTTCGGCCCCAGGAGCCGCAGGCCGTCGTGGCGGGCGAGCTCCTCGGCGACGCGGCGCTCGAGCGCGAGTCCCTCGGCGCCGAGCTCGCGGAACCCGGCGGAGAGGCCCGCGATCGCCGTCACTCCCGCCTCGCCGCATTCCCGCACCACCTCCGGGACGCTGGCGGCGGGGGTGCAGATGATCGCCAGCTCCACCTTGGCCGGCGTCTCCGCGATGCGTGCGTAGGCCTGGATGCCGCCGACCGACTCGCGGCTTGGGTTGATTGGGTAGACGACCCCCTCGAACCCGGCATCGACGAGGTTGCGCAGGACGATGTGACCGAGTTGCGTGCGCTCGCCCCCGGCGCCCACCACGGCCACGTGCGTGGGGTTGAACAGGCTCTCGAGATTGCGGACGCTCACTGGGCAGGAGCGTAAGCGTGCGTAGCGATTGGTGCATCGGTGAGGTACCGCACACCGAGCTCACAGATCCGAGCATCAGATTGCAAGCTGTCTATCGCTCGGCCACTCGATCCCGTCCGCACCCTTGCGCCTCCTTCTCGGCTCTCAGCGTAACCGCGCTCAACGCCGCGGCCGGCTCGGCGGATTGATCAGGAGTGCAGCCTCGCCGCCTGAAGCCCGACCGGGTCTCTACAGCCTACAGGCGATCAGAGCACAGATCATCTTGATGGCCGGCGAGGGGACCTCAAGACACAGCGTCCATCGCCAGGGAGCTTGAGGTGAGCGCCACAATGCCCAGCATGGGCGTGCACCCAGCCGGTGGCAAGGACGATGAGCTCGTGGCACGGCGCGCGATCGTGCGCGGGCACGTGCAGGGCGTCTTCTTTCGCGACTCGATGCGGGCCGAGGCCGAGCGCCGGGGGGTGACGGGCTGGGTCGCCAACCTGCGCGACGGCAGCGTCGAGGCGCATCTCGAGGGAGCGGCGGGCGCGGTGGGACAGGTGATCGAGTTCTGCAGCTGGGGGCCACCGAACGCACGAGTTGAGGGTGTCGAGATCATCGAGGTCGCGCCCCGGGGCTTCAGTGGGTTTCAGGTGCGCCAGAAAGAGCTCTAGCCCGCGGGGTCCAGCGACGCCGATCTTCAGCTGAGGAGAGTCTGCGACCGGGACGCAGGGGGTCTAGAGCTCGAACGCCGTCCGACCGCCACAGTCCACGAGCTCCTGCAGCTGGGCGCGACCATCCCCGATGACGGGTCCTCCGTGGGCGAGCAGGACGTGCTCGAAGTCGAGCTCGCGCAGCAGGCGGGCAAAGGCGTTGAGCAGATGTCGCTTGGTGCCGGGGGGATCATCCATCAGCGCGTCCGGGACGAAGCCGAGCGGGCCGGTCTGACCCTGCGGGCCTCCGCGGACGACGCCGTCGGCGAACACGACCGCGCGGTGTGCGGCAAGGTGCAGGGCCGTCTCATCGGGGCACAGCCCGCCGACCTCGCAGGCGACGACATCGCCGGGGAGTTCGTCGCCGGGATCGAATGGGGTGATGGGCTCGCCGTGGGTGAACTCGTGTAGTCCGGCTCGGTTGCAGTACACCGGGCAGCCGAACGCGTCCTGGATGCCCGCGCTGTCGCGATAGTGGTGGCGGTTTGACAGCAGGATCGCCGCCGGGGGCGTCGAGCGGTGCTCAAACCACGCCAGCCCGACGTCGGGTGGGATGAGCGGGTCGACAAGGATGCCGCCGTGCTCGAGCCAGTAGGACGAGACCTCGGTGTGAATCCGCGGGTGCATTGTGGGCCAATGGAAAACGCCTGGCAGGACCTCGCGCACTGGGCTAACCGTACCGCGACCGGGTCGCGTGCGAATTCGCCGCGGATGATCTTCTTCGCTACGCTCTCAGCGCCCGCGACGTGGCGCAGGCGCCACGTCCTCAGGCCAGCCGGAAGATGCGCTGAGGATGGGAAGATTCGGGGGGAGGGGCGATCAAGCGCCGGCTGCCCGCCGGAGCGGCGTGGCGCAGGGCTATCGTCGAGTCTGCGGCTTGGAACAGTGATGCCCCTATTCATTCTTGTCCGGCACGCTCAGTCCGTGCTCAATCTCGCGGGACGCGTCAACGGCGACCCCAGAGTGCATGTCGAGCTGACCGAGGAAGGAGTCGAGCAGGCCCGTCGGCTCCAACTACAGCTGGCGCAGCTGCCGATCGATCTCTGCGTCCACACGCGCTTCGAGCGTACGCGTCGGACGGCGGCGATCGCCCTCGAGGGCCGTGGGGTTCCTGTTTGCGAGGAGCCGTTGCTGGATGACATCGACGTCGGAACCCTTGAGGGCCGCACGACTGCGGAGTACCGGTCCTGGAAGCAGGCGCACTCTAGCCGCGATCTCTTTCCCGGTGGCGAGAGCCTCGAGCAGGCCGGGGCGCGCTACGCACGCGCGCTTGCCGGCCTCACACTGAGCGGGGCGGACGTCGTCCTCGTGGTCTGCCACGAGATACCAATGCGTTACGCGCTAAACGGCGCTGCGGGCTCCGGTTCTCTCGACGGCCCCGTCCACGATGTGCCCAACGCCACGCCGTTCCTCTTCGAGAGCGCCGCGATCGAGCGGGCGGCGCAGGCGATCGAGCGAATGGCGCACGCGTAGGCGACGGGTTCAGTCCGTCTCGGCGGGCAGGCTGGAGTCTTCTGCGGGTGCCGGACCCTCGATCTCTTCGATGACTGAAGCACGCCCCACGCTGGGCGTCGGCGCGGCGGCCTGCCCGGACTGGCTGCCCGCGATCGCCGTGAACGCGTCGACGATCAGTCTTCCGACCGGGAGTACCTCGACGAAGTCCCCTCCCAGCTCGCGGGCAGCAGGGATGCTGTCGGTGGTGTAGATGCGCTGCACACCCAAGGCCGGCAGCTCGCGCCAGCGCTGGCCGGTGAACAGCCCGTGGGTTACGAACACGGAGATCTCCTGCGCGCCGGCCCGTCGAAGCGCTGCGCACGCCGACACGAGGGTGCCGCCCGTGTCGAGGATGTCGTCCACGGTCACGACCCGGGTCGTGACCGTGCCGACGAGCGAACTGTGCGTTACGCCGTCCGCGTCACGTTGCTTGCGCAGGTAGGCCAGCGGCATGCTGATGCCCGCCTCACGGATAACCGCTTCACACCTTCCCAGCGCACCTTCGTCCGGCGCCACGACGGTGACATCGGTCAGGGCTCGCTTCAGGAGCACGTCGGCAAACAGCGGTGCAGGCGACAGCGAGTCGAGCGGCATCGGAAAGCAGGCCGCCGCCTGGCGGCTGTGTACGTCGATCGTGAGCACTCGATCGACACCCGCGGCACGGAGCACTTCACCGGCCCAGGCTGCGCCCAGGCTCTGACCAGGCTCAGCACGGTCCTGGCGGGCGTAGCCCAGGTACGGGAGGAGCGCGACGACGCGTTGAGCTCTCTCACGCTTGAGCGTGTGGGCCAGCAGCAGCAACGACACGATCTGCTCATCTGGCGGCGCCAGCGAACCGAGCACCGCACACACGCGACCCGCGACCGGGCTCCCAATGCGCACATACAGCTCGCCATTGGGGAAGCGGGAGAACGTGCAGCTCCCCAGGGCAGGCGAGCGCTCGTTCAACTCGCGCGCGAGCAGCGGGCCATGCTCCGGTAGGGGGAAGATGATAGGTGCGCTGATGGGGTCCTCGCCTGCGCCCATAGGCCCGCTGGAGCGGGTATCGGTCCGGCGCAGCCGCTTTGGAGCGGCCACGGCTCGGACGCTGATCGATCCGCTCGATCAGTAGTAGACCACAGCGACGGTCCGGACATCGTGCCGATGCGCAGAGCACCACCTGTGGCGAAGATTGGGCGGTGGCGGACGAGCTTCCCATGACACCGAGACATGGGGAGCGTACCGGCGCCGTCAACTCGATCGTTGAGCAGCCGGCTGGTCCCGGGGACGGTGATCTGCGCTTTGCCGACCGCCACGACGCGGGGCGTCGGCTGGCGGCGCTGCTTGGCGACTTTCGGCGCGAGGACCCGGTTGTCGTCGGCATCCCGCGGGGTGGGGTGCCCGTCGCGGCCGAGGTCGCACGCGCCCTCGGTGCGCCGCTCGACGTGGTGGTCGTGCGCAAGATCGGCGCCCCCGCGAACCCCGAGTACGCGATCGGCGCGGTGGCCGAGGGCGACGTGAGCATCATCAGTCACGAGGTCGTGCGGGGGCTCGATGTGGGCACCGCCGAGCTGGAGGCGATACTTCGGCGCGCGCAGGGCGAGCTGGCAGAGCGGCTGGCTCGCTTCCGCGCCGGCCGCCCGCCACTGGCGGTCGCCGGGCGCACGGTGCTGCTCGTCGACGATGGTCTTGCGACCGGTCGCAGCGCGCATGCAGCCGCACGCTCGCTGCGCGAGCGTGGCGCGTCACGTGTGATCCTGGCGGTGCCGGTCGCCGCGCCGGAGTCGGTGCGTGAGTCGCGCGCCTGGGTGGACGACGTGGTGTGCGTGGAGATGCCCCCTGATCTGTGGGCCATCGGGCTCTGGTATGACGACTTCAGCCCAACCTCCGACGAGGAGGTGGCGGCACTACTGGCAGAGCACGCCGGCGCCGTCGCGCGGGAGGTTGCGATCGAGGCGGCACCGGGCGTCGTGCTGAGCGGGGATCTGACGGTGCCGCCGGGTGCCTACGTGCGAGGCGCGGTGGCGTTTGCACATGGCTCGGGCTCGAGCCGGCTGAGCCCGCGCAACCGGCAGGTCGCGGGCGCGCTGAACGAGGGCGGCTTCGCCACGTTGCTGTTCGATCTGCTGACTCCCCAAGAGGAGGTCGATCGCGCGAACGTGTTCGACATCCCGCTGCTCGCGCAACGGCTCGTGGCGGCGACGCGCTGGCTGCGCCGCCAGCCCGAGACGGCCCGCTTGGCGCTCGGCTACTTCGGCGCGAGCACTGGCTCGGCGGCCGCGCTGCTGGCCGCCGCCGAGCTGCGCGCGGGGGTGTGCGCGGTCGTCTCACGTGGGGGGCGCCCCGATCTGGCACAGCCGCGGTTGGGTGAGGTCGTGGCGCCGGTGCTGTTGATCGTCGGCGGCGCCGATACGGCCGTGCTGGAACTGAATCGCCGGGCACAGCAGCTACTTCACTGCGAGAACGAGCTCGCAGTCGTACCCGGCGCGACGCACCTGTTCGAGGAGCCCGGCGCGCTCGACCGCGTCGCCCGTCTCGCCATCGAGTGGTTCACGCAGCATCTCTCTAACGGCGCGCCCGCACCCGAAACCGGGCGCGGGGAACTCGCTTGAGCGCTCATCCGGACTCGCGCGCGTCGTCGGAAGTCGAGCCGGCCCGATCCGGGCCACCGGCTCCAGAGTGGCCCCACTCACGAGCGGCGAGGGCCATCGCCCTCAGACGGTCCCGGACGCGGCCGTGCAGGGTTCCTTCGGGGTATTCTCCGTCCGCCCCGCGCTCGCCGGCGGAGATGCTCGTGAGGAGCTCGATTCCCTGATCGACGCTCTCCACCGCCCACACGTGGAAACGGCCGTCCCGAACAGCCGTCACCACCGGCTCGTCGAGCATCAGATGGTGGCGGTTGGCCGCCGGGATGATCACGCCCTGCTCACCGGTGAGCCCGGCGCGCTCGCAGGCGGCGAAGAAGCCCTCGACCTTCTCTGTGACCCCGCCGACCGCCTGGATGCGACCGTACTGGTCGACCGAGCCGGTCACCGCTATGCCCTGGTCTATCGGCGCCTCGGCGAGGCTCGAGAGCAGCGCGTAGAGCTCGCTGCCGGACGCCGAGTCCCCCTCCATGCCGCCGTAGGACTGCTCGAAGGTCAGGCTCGCCGACAGCGACAGCGGAACGCCATCCCCGTAGCGCTGCTCGAGGTAGCCGCGCAGGGTGAGGAAGCCCTTGTCGTGAATCCGCCCGCTGAGCTTGCTCTCCCGGTCGATGCTGATCAGCTCGCCGCTACCGGTGGCCGCGGTCGCCGTGATACGGGCCGGGTGGCCGAAGGCGTAGTCGCCCAGGGCGACGACAGCCAGACCGTTGACCTGCCCAACCGCGCTGCCGTGCAGCTCGATGTGCAGCGTGCCTTCGGTGACCATCTCGGCCAGGCGCTGCTCGAGTAGGTCCGAACGGGAGCGCCGTTCGCGGATTGCCTGCTCGACGTGCTCGGGGGCCACCACCTCGGCCCCGGCGCCTGCGGCCCAGTGGCTCGCCTCGATGAGAACGTCGGTGATCTCTTGGAAGCGGATCGAGAGCTTGCCTTGATGGGCAGCAAGGCGCGCGCCATGCTCGACGATGCGGGCGACCGCGCCGGCGTCGAAGTGGCGCAGCCCCTGGCTCGCGACCTGAGTGGAGACGAATGCGGCGTAGCCCGCCGGCTCCTCATCGCCCCAGTCCATCTGCACGTCGAAGTCGGCCTTGACGCGGAACAGCTCACGCACGTCCTCATCGAGCGCATGCATGAGCTCATACAACTCGCCCGACCCGACGAGCACGACCTTGACGTCGACCGGGACCGAATCCGCGGTGAGCGTGGCAGTCGGGAACAGCATGAATTGCTCGCCCAGGTTCTCGACCTGCGCGCGGCCCGAGCGCAGCGTCTCCTTGAGCTTCTCCCACGCGAATGGCTGGCGCAGGACGTCGCTGGTGCGCAGGACCAGGTAGCCGCCGCTGGCCGTGTGGATCGCGCCCGCCTTGATGTGGCGGTGGTCGGTGAGGGCGGCGCCGAGTGTAGTCTCGAACTCGATGCGGCCGAACAGGCGGGTGAAGGTCGGGTTGCGCTCCACCACGACAGGCGCGCAGCCCTCCTCGCCGGCGACGAACACGTTGACTTCATAGCGGGCTCGGAACGCGTCCGCGCCGCGGCCGAGCATCGAGCCCAGCGACGGCATCAGCTGGCTCTGCTCGGCTCCCGCGAGGAAGCCCCCGTAGTTGTCGATCACATCCTCGCGAACCCGTTCCAGCCAGTCGACGACCGACTCCACCTCGGCGTGCTCGCGCTTGACGTCGTCGATCAGGTGACCGACGGCGAACAGGACCACCTCGCGGTCCAGCGCATGGACCCGGTCGTGCACGCGCGAGTCGATCTCGCGCAGCTGGGGGATCACACCCGCCATCCGCTGCTCTACCTCATGGCCCGCTGCGCTGAGCTCCCGTCGTGTCTGCTCGGAGAGCTGCTCGAACTCCTGCGGCGTAACCGGCCGCCCGTGGATGAGCGGGATCGTGAGCACGCCGGCGGGTGTGATCTCCAGACTCAGCCCGCGGGAGCGCGCGAAGGTGCGCACCTGCTCGAGCAGCGTCTGGCGCTCGTGCTCAAACGGCTCGACGACCTCGGCCCGGCGGCGCTGGTAGCTCTCGCTCTCGAACGCGCGCGGGATCTCCCTGCCGGCCTGCAGCACAAACGCGCTCATTGCCCGCGCCAACCGTCGCCCGTGGCCGGGCGGCAGGGTGGCGCACAGCGGCCTGCCGGGCTCCTCGAAGTTGAACAGGAACACGACGTCAGGCGGCGCAGGGCGCGCGCGGGCGTGCATGCGCAGGCGCTCCTCGACCGTGTCCCGCTTGCCCGTGCCGTCGGGGCCGGTAGCGAAGACGTTGTACCCTCGCTGCGCGACCTCAACCGCGAAGTCGATCGCACGCAGCGCCCGCTGCTGCCCGGCCCCACCGTCGGCCGGCTCCACCTCCGCCGTCGTGCGGAACCCCAGAGCGGCGGGGTCGCAGCGCCGGCGCAACTCCTCCGGCGTGAGCCGCAGGTCGCCGTGCGAGCTCACCGCTAGTACCACACCAAAGGCCTCGCGGCGGCGTAGGCCGGCATCAATGACGAGATCATGACCTGCCAGTCAACCAGGCTGCCGTTCACCCTGCATCCCTGCATGTGGCTCGACATGCCTCCGGGCTGTGCAGCGGCGACGATCGCGCGCCGTGGGCAGCCCGGCAGCGCTATGGCGGTCTCGGCGGCCGTGCCCGCGAACATGGTGGTTGCGCTGCCGGCCCCGGAACTGGCTCGGACCGGCGATTTGGCGCGTGTCCGTCCCAGCGCGCTCTCACCGCTCACCGCTCAGCGTTCGGCGAGCGGAGCGACATAGCGCAGGAACGCCTCGATCTCGAGGGCGCTCCCCGTGGCCTGCTCGATCAGCGGGATCGTGTCCAGGCGTCGTCCGTGCCGGTGCACGTGCTCGGCCAGCCAGCGTTGGATTGGAGCCACTTCCCCATGGCGCAGATGCTCCTCCTGCGGCCCGAGCGCGGCCTGCATCGCCTCCCACAGCTGGGCGGCGATCAGGCAGCCGAGCGCATAGCTTGGGAAGTAGCCGAAGCTCCCGGCGCCCCAGTGCACGTCCTGCAAGCATCCGAGCGCGTCGTTGGGCACCTCTACGCCGAGCAGGCGGCGCATCCCCTCGCGCCACGCGGCGGGCAGCTCAGCGACGGCGAGCTCGCCGTCGATGAGCGCAAGCTCGAGCTCGAAGCGCAGAATGATGTGCAGCGGGTAGGTGAGCGGATCCGCGGAAACGCGGACGACCGAGGGCTCGACGCCCACGAGAGCGCCATGCAGCTCGGCGGGAGCGACTGGAAACCCGGCCGCGCCCAGCTCGGCGGCAAGCACCTCGGCGAAGGCGGGGTTGCGTGCGACATGGTTCTCCCACAGCTTGCTCTGAGACTCGTGGATCGACATCGACGTTCCGCGCCCAAGGTTGGTGCCCTCCAGAGCTGGGTCGATCTGGCGCTCGTAGAGCGCGTGGCCGTACTCGTGGAGCGAGCTGAGCAGCGGCTCGACCTCGCCGTCGCTGTAGCGGGTGGTGAGGCGCGTGTCCCGCCGGCCTAGCCACGCCGTGAAGGGGTGGGCCGAGACGTCCACCCGCCAGCTCGTGGCGTCGACTCCGAGTCGGCGCAGCGTCCCTGCCACTGCCATCTGCTGCGCGCCGACGGGTACCTCAAGCGCCCGACGCGGCGAGCAGGCCTGCGCCTGGGCGACGAGCGGCGGCAGCGCTTCGGCGAGTGCCCCGAACACGCGCCGTAGCTCCTCTGTGCGCAGTCCGAAGTCGTAGTCGCTGAGGAGAGCCTCGTACGGGCTCTCACCCTCCTGGGCCAGGCATTGCCCGTAAGCTCGTGCGAGCTCCACGTTTCGCTCGAGCGCAGGTTGGAAACTGTTGAAGTCATCCTGCGCTCGAGCGAGCCGCCAGCTCTCCTGTCCCTCGGTGCTCGCGCGCGCGAGGTCGACCGCGAGCTCTTCCGGGACGCGACGAGCCCGCTCCCAATCGCGACGTGCCAGGCGCACGATGTCGCGATCCAGCTCATCGAGCACCGCCGCGTCCAGCTCGCCCAGCCAGGCTCCGACCTCTGCGGCCGTGGCACGCTCATGGGTGAGGCGGGCGAGCGTGCCGAGCTGCTGCGCCCTCGCCGTTGCGCCCTCCGGCGGCATCATCACCAGCTGATCCCATCCGGCGAGCATCTCGACGGAAGCGAGATCCGCGAGCTCGGCCAGACGGCCGCGCAACTTCTCAAGCGCGTGCATCACTAGAGCGTATGGCCACCGGACGCTGCGCGGCCGCCTGGCGACGGGTTGTGCCCGAGCGGCCGAGAAGCACCGCGGGTGCCAACGCGCCGCCTTGGCGCTACGGGACGGGTGCGTGACCGCAGTGAACGCCGACGAGCGCCCGTGGGGGATTTCCAGCAATCGGCTTCACCTGAGCGCGCGCGGCGAGCCGAAGCGCCGCACCACGCCATATGTAGACCGCGTCCCGCTGGGTCCAGTGGCGCGGCGATGAGAGCTGAAGCACGAATTCGTGCTGCGTCACGAAGTGCTTGGCGCCTTGTGCGCTGCACGTGATACCGAACACGATCCCGTATTCCTCGCCGTAGGCGGCAAGGTTCCCCCGAGACGCAGACTTCCCCCGGCGTAGGTGTAGACGGCGATTACCTCGTCCGTCGTGATGTGCTCGACATCCACGAAGAGCTCTTCGCCGGGCCGCCCGTCGACGTTAGCAACCGCCACCAGTCCCGGCAGGTACGGAGCGTCCGACGGCGTGCGCACCTCAAGGACACGACCCGACGCGAGCGCCACTTCCAAGCGCCCACCTGAAGCCCCTGCTTGCACGGTCCGCAGCGTGATTCGATCCGATCGGTCTTCGCCATCGACGTCAGCGCGCGCGTGGTAGACGAGCCGCGGGGACCCCCCGATGCCGACCGCGAGATACGCATTCGCAGCCGCGGTGAGCGCGAGCAGGAGGACCAGCGCAAGCATCATCGGCCATAGCGCCGCCCACCGCGACGGCCGGCTACAGGCACGAGCGGAATCGGCCCGCGGCCTCACCCCAGCACGCATTTTGGCCGCACCTCCCGCGGGCGGGCTAAGCGCTGCCGATGCGCGTATCGTGGTCAAGCAGCGGGGCCCAGCGGTCGACGAGTGAGGAGCGGACATGAGGATCGGAATTATCGGCGCAGGAAACATCGGCGGCACGCTGACGCGTCGCTTCACCGCGCTGGGGCATGACGTTTCGATAGCGAACTCGCGTGGGCCCGAGACGCTGCGCGACCTGGCTGCCGAGACCGGCGCAAGCGCGGTCACGGTCGCCCAGGCGGCTCGGGAGAAGGAGGTGGTCGTGGTGACGATTCCGGAGAAGAACGTCCCTGAGCTGCCGTCCGACTTGTTCGTCGGCGCCGTTGATGACGTTGTCGTCGTTGACACCGGTAACTACTATCCGCGACAGCGCGACGGGCGCATCGACGCGATCGAGGACGGGATCGCGGAGAGCCGATGGGTCGAGCAGCAGCTGGGCCGGCCCGTGGTCAAGGCATTCAACAACATCTACGCGCAGCATCTGCTGGAGAACGGCCATCCGGCGGGCACGCGCGGGCGTATAGCTCTGCCGGTCGCTGGTGACGACCAGGCGGCCAAGGCAGTCGTGCTCGGACTCCTCGACGAACTCGGGTTCGACGCCGTGGACGCCGGCGGCCTTGATGAGTCATGGCGCCAACAGCCCGGCACCCCCGTCTACGCCACCGACCTCGACGCCGACGGCGTGCAGCGCGCGCTGGCTGAGGCGACCCCTGAGCGTAAGCCGGAGTTCAGCGCCACGCCCGGCAGTCCCGGCAGCTTCACGGCTCCGGCCTGACGCGGCTCGTGCGCCGAGTGGCTGAGCGCGTGCAAGCAAGAAGAGCCTCTATCGAGGCCGCCTTGGAGTCGAGGCTCCGTGGCCGCCGGCTGTCGCGTGCAACCGTGTCGCTCGCGCTCCTTTTCACCCTGACGATGGGGGTCGCCGTGGCGCAAGCGAACAGCGCGTCGCTTCCGGCGGGCGCCGGAAGGCCATTGTGGGGCGTCACGGTCGATGAGATAACCCGCGTCGAAAGCGTGGTCAGCGCGCTCGCGGCTCTGCCCGACCGGCCCACGACGCGCGTGTATTTCGACGTCCGCGAGCCCGCCTCTTACTACGCGCAGGCGCTGACGCAGATCGACCGGGTGAGCGCGGTGATGGGAGAGCTACTTGACTCCTCTGATGAGAAGGCGATCTCGATCGCGGCCTTTCAGGCCCGTGTCGAGTCCTACCTGCGGACGCTCGGCGCTGGAGTGGACATCTGGGAGATCGGCAACGAGGTGAACGGTAACTGGACGGGGAGCTATCGATCGGTCAGCGCCAAGCTCACCGAGGCCTACGACGACGTGGCCGCCGCGGGAGGCAGGACGGCGCTCACCCTCTACGCGAACAACTTCGGCCCGGACAACTGTGGCGACGGCCCGGCCGAGCTGACGCCGATGCAGTTCAGCCGGCAGTACGTTCCCAGCCGAGTGGCGGAGGGACTCAACTACGTCTTCCTCTCCTACTACCCGACCGAGTGCGGCGGGAGAGAGCCATCTTCGCAAGAACTCGCGAGCTACCTGCAACAGCTTCATGGCCTCTATCCCAACGCCGCGCTGGGGTTCGGCGAGGTGGGTCTGCCCAGGCCGGCGACCCGATCCTCGCTCACCAAGGCCGAGCAGATCATGCGCTGGGCCTACTCGCTTCAACCGGATCTCCCCTACTACGTCGGGGGATACTTCTGGTGGTACGCGGCCGAGGATGCCCTGCACCCCGGAGCCCTGCTCAGCGACGCGCTGCATGAAGCCTTTGAAGATGAGGCCGCCGCGCTCGCGTCCTAGCGTTGGGGCCCTGCGCGAGAGGGGCGTTAGAGTTCGCCCCCGTGCCGAGGCGTCGTGTCGTGATCGACCATGTGAGCATCGGGGTGAGCGACCTCGCGCGAAGCCGTGAGTTCTACGTGCAGGCGCTCCTGCCGCTCGGCTTCAGCGAGATCGGGCCCTGGCGCGATGGGGGACAGGAGATCGCGTTCGGTCTGGAAGAGGCGGACGATTTCACCATATCGCTCGCCTATGGAACCGGAGCGCCCGTGCACGTCGCCTTTGCGGCCGATCGCCGTGAGCAGGTGGACGCGTTTCACGTGGCGGCCCTCAGGGCGGGAGGGCGCGACAACGGCGCTCCGGGATTCAGGAACGAGTATTCGCATGGTTACTACGGCGCTTTCGCACTCGATCCCGACGGGCACAACATCGAGGCGGTCTTCCATGCGCTGGAGCGCTGAGAAGCGGAGCTCGTGAGCCTTCGGATAACTCGTCCCGGGGCCGATGCGGAGGGCTGGGGCTGGGGTCGCTAGACTCGCGATTCATGGCTCAGTCCGACGATGACCTGTTTGGTCCCGAGCATGTCCGCGTGTACCGTGAGACCGCCGGTGAGCGCGGCTACCACTGGCGCGGGACGACGATCCTGCTGCTGACGACCGAGGGCCGGAGATCCGGCGAGGCCAGGACGACGCCGCTCATCCATCGCACCGACGGCGACCGCTGGGTGATCGTCGCCTCCAAGGGCGGCACCCCCGAGAACCCAGGTTGGTATGAGAACCTCAAGGCCAACCCCGAGGCCACGATTCAGGTTCAGGGCGAAGAGGTGCCGGTGCGCGCAAGGACCGCCGAGGGCGAGGAGCGTACGCGCCTGTGGTCGCTGATGAGCGAGGTCTGGCCCGCCTACGACGAATACCAGGCGAAGACTGACCGCGAGATCCCCATCGTGGTTCTCGAGCGCCGCTAGCGTCAGCCGGCGCGCTCGGCGGAGGCGAGCCCGCGCCTGGCCCACAGCGCCATCACGGCGCTGGCGCCGGCGAGCAGCGCGAACGAGAGCGCAACCTTGACCGGCGAGCCGGCGAGCAAGCCGCGCGCGGCTTCGAGCAGCGCGGTCGCGGGGTTCAGGCGCGCGACCGCGTGGATCCAGCCCGTCAGCAGACGCAATGGAACGTAGACCGGCGCGAGGAACAGCACGACGAAGACAGGCATCTGGATCAGCGCGCCGGCCTGTTCGGTGCGAAGGAACATCGCCAGGCCACAGGACCACAAGGCCGCGACGAGGTTGAGCAGGACCCCGAGGCCCACCATGCCTACCAGGTCGAGACCGTTCCCCGCGACGCTCATGCCCGTGAGCAGGGCTGCGAGCGTGATCACGATCCCCGTGAGCACCCAGCGCCCGAGCGCTCCGACCGCGTAGCCGGCGATTATGCCGCTGCGCTGTGGCGCCGTCAGCAGCAGGCGCCGCGCGAAGCCCGAGTCGAAGTCCCTCGCGATCGCAAAGCCCGTGAAGACGCCGCCGAAGGCCGCGGACTGCAGGAACACGAACGCGAACTGGAAGGCCGTGTAGCCGGGCTTGTAGTTGAAGTTCGGGACATCGGAGATCTTCGACAGGCCGCCCGCGAAGGCCGCGAGGAAGAACAGCGGGAAGATCAGCGACGGGAGCAGGATCGCGGGACTCACGAGCGTGTTGTGGATAGAGCGCCAGGCCACCCCCCTCGCGACGTAGATGAAGCGCCTCATGTGCGCACCAGCCTGTGCTTCATCGCGGCGCCGGCGAAGCTGAGGGTCAGGACGCTCAGTGCGAGCGCGAAGCCGAAGCCGAGCGCGAGCGCCTGGCCGTCCCAGCCGGTGATGATCAGGCTGCGCACGCCCTCGATCAGGTAGGAGACGGGGTTGTAGGTCGCGACCTCGCGGAACCAGTGGACCTGGATCAGGTTCCGCGGGAGGCTCGAGGAGCTCAAGAAGACGGTCACGAACAGCAGCGGGAAGAAGCCCTGCACCGCTTCGCCCGTGCCGAAGCGCAGCGCGAGCAGCGCGCCCAGCCCCGCGAAGCCGAAGCCGATCAGGATCGAGAGCACGAGCAGCACGAGCGCACCCCCGACGCCGCTCGCTATCCCGACGCCGCTCGCGACACCGACTGCGAGGTAGACGATCGACTGGACGCACGCGACGAGCGCCGCGCCGCCCAGCTGCCCGGCGAGCAGGGCGCTGCCCCTGAGCGGTGTCAGCGCGAGCCGGTCGAAGAAGCCCGACTCGATGTCCCGCGCGAGATCCGTCCCGGTGCTGACAGCGACGAACAGCGCGCCCTGAATGAATGGCACGGCGAGCGCGAAGTCGCGGTAGCTGACATGCGGGAAACCATGGATCCTCGTCGCGGCGCCGAGTGCGCTGCCGTTGATCGCGAACAGGATCAGGGGAAAGAGCAGCGGGAAGACGAGCAGCCCGCGCTGGCGGATGGTGCGCATGATCGAGCGCCGCGCGACGGCTGCTACCTGTTCGAGCAGGTGCGGCGCGATGAGCGACTCGGCCCCGCCTGCGCCTGCGCCTGCGTGCGCGTGCACTTGAGCCAGGGCCCGGCTACCCATCCTGTTCCTCGCCGGCGCCCTCGAGCTTGCGCCCCGTCTTTGCCAGGAAGACATCGTCGAGCGAGGGCTGATGCAGCGCCAGCGAGGCGACCTTCAGGGCGGCCTGGTCGAGCGCACGGACGATATCGGCGAGCTGTGCCTCGCCCCCGGGCAGCTGGACCGTGACCGCGCCGCGCCCATTGCGCGTGAGGCTGCCGAAGACGGCGAGCTTTTCGGCGAGGACGTCGGCGGCGTTGGGGTCGGCAGGCACGACCTCGACGCTCGGGCTGCCGATCTCCTCCTTCAGCTGCGCCGGGGTGCCCTCGGCAACGATCTTGCCGCGGTCGATGATCCCGACGCGGTCGGCCAGTGCGTCAGCCTCCTCGAGGTACTGCGTCGTCAGAAAGACGGTCATGCCCTCCTGGTGGGCGAGTCGCGCGACCTCCTCCCAGAGCGCGCTGCGGCTCTGCAGGTCGAGCCCGGTCGTGGGCTCGTCGAGAAAGAGAATGCGCGGGTGGTGCACGAGCGCGAGCGCGAGATCCAACCGACGCTTCATCCCGCCCGAGTAGCCGCCGACACGGCGGTCGGCTGCCTCGATCAATCCCACCCGCTCGAGCAGTTCGCCGGCGCGGCGCGCACGCGCTGACTTGGGCATGCCTTGGAGCGTCGCCTGCAGCTGCAGGTGCTCGCGACCGGTGAGGATCGCGTCGAGCGCGGCCTCCTGGAGCGCGGCGCCGATCGACGCCCGGACATGCGGCCCCTGGTGAACGATGTCATAGCCGCCCACGCTCGCGCGGCCGCTCGTCGGCGGCAGGAGCGTCGTCAGCATCAGGACCGTCGTCGACTTGCCGGCCCCGTTGGGCCCGAGGAAACCGTAGATTTCCCCGGGCGAGACAGCGAGGTCGATGCCGTCCACCGCACGTGGTCCCTTGCGGAACTCACGTACGAGCTGTTCGACCTCGATCGCCGGGCTCTGATTCGTCATCGCGCGGTAGGCCAGCCGTCGTGGTGCGCGCGGGCGGATCTTTCCGGCGAGGGCCGGCGAGCTTGCGCTGAGGAGCCCACGAGCCTGATCACGCCCTAGTCACCCGCGCCGGCGCCTTCGCTCAGCGCGAAGTCGGGTGTCGACTGCGCCTTCCCGCCGGGCTCAGTCTTCGCATTCCCGCCGGCCGCCGCGCGCCGGGCGACCTCCTCGCGCACCAGCGGCGCGACCCTCGTTCCAAAGAGCTCCATCGAGCGCAGCACGTCCCGGTGGGCAACCGCCCCGACGCTCATCTGGGCGATGTAGCGCTGGTGGGTGAACAGCTCGTGCTCGAAGAGGATCTTCTCGGCGACCTGCTCGGGCGAGCCGACTGCCAGGGCTCCCTCGGGTGCGCGCAGAGCCTCATACTCGCGCTGCCCCGATGGCGGCCAGCCGCGCTCGCGGCCGATGCGGTTCATGAGCTTCAGGTAGGGCGCCGCAAACGCCGCGTCGGCTTCGGCGGAGCCGGCGCCGACGAACGCGTGCGTGTTTATTGCGAGCCTTGTCTTGGACGGATCATGGCCCGCTTGCCGGGCCGCCTCCCGATAGAGCTCGACCAGCGGCACGAAGCGCGCCGGCTGGCCTCCGATGATCGCGATCGTGAGCGGCAGCCCCAGAGTCCCGGCCCTGATCACCGACTGGGGGGAACCTCCGACCGCCACCCACACAGGTAGCGGCTCCTGCACCGGCCGCGGCCACACGCCGGCGTCCTTGAGGGCGGGGCGGTGCCGTCCCGACCACGTCACATGCGTCCTTTCACGGATCTCGAGCAGGAGCCCGAGCTTCTCTGCGTACAGCTCGTCATAGTCATCGAGGTCGTACCCAAAGAGGGGAAAGGACTCGATGAAGGAGCCGCGTCCCGCCATGATCTCAGCACGGCCGCCCGAGAGCAGGTCGACCTCGGCGAAGTCCTGGAAGACGCGCACCGGGTCATCGGAGCTAAGGACAGTGACCGCGCTCGAGAGGCGGATCCGCTTGGTCTTGACAGCGGCCGCCCCGAGCACCACGGCCGGGGAGGAGACCAGGAAATCGGGCCGGTGATGCTCCCCGATGGCGAACACATCCAGGCCGAGCTGGTCAGCCAGCTCGGCCTCCTCGATCAGATCCCGCATGCGCTGAGCGGGGCTGACGCCGTCGGCGATGTCCGCGAAGGTGGCGAGACCCAGTTCCATGGGCCAAGCATAACCGCTGGTAGTTGTGTATGCAACCATCGCTTTGGGGAAGCATGGCTCGGTGGACTTCGGGCTCCGGGCCCCGGGGTCCTGGTGCCTGAAGTGCCCACTCGGGCGTACTCACCGCGCCCATCCCGAGGACGGGGCGGCTAGCTCATCCTCGGCTCGCCCCAGACGGTCGCAAGCAGCGAGCGGGGCCCACCCGCGTTGCGGTGCTCGCACAGGTATACGCCCTGCCAGGTGCCCAGCGCGAGGCGTCCCTGGGCGATCGGTATCGACAGGGAAGGCCCGAGCAGGGAGGCCTTGATGTGGGCCGGCATGTCATCGGCTCCCTCGAGCGTGTGCGTCCAGTAGGGGGCACTCTCCGGGACCGCCTCGTCGAAGTAGGCGGCGAAGTCCCTTCGCACGTCCGGGCTCGCGTTCTCGTTGAGGGTCAGCGAGGCCGAGGTGTGACGCAGGGAGAGATGCAGGATCCCGATGCCGACCTCGGCGATCTGCGGCACCGCCTCGAGCACCTCGCCCGTGACGAGGTGATACCCGCGCGGGCGCGGGTCGAGCCGAATCGCGCGCTGGGCCCACATGGCCGAAACCGTAGCGGCCGGCGTCTAGGAAGCGCTCGTCTGCCCGCCCGACCGCCACAGCGCCTCTTGCTCATCGAGGCGCAACAGCCGCCAGCGCCGGGTCGCCTGCACCCAGACATAGATGCGTACGTCGATCACGCTGCTCATGCCCTCGAGTAGCTCGACCGTCGCGCGCGCGTCGACGCCCTCCGCCAGAACCCGTGCGCCAAGCACGTCGATGACCTTGAACCTCCGGGGTCCGGTCGGCTCGGGCGGGCGGGCGGTTCCTGGCGAGCGCTTGATGTGAAGAGCGCGAGCTTCCTCTCGCCGCGGGCGCTGGGCGTGCGAGAATCGGCGGGTGCGGCGAGCAAACGCCTTTGAGGGCGAATGTGAGTACGACGAGGCGGACCCGGCCGGATACCGATCTGGAGTTGCGCGCCTCAGCGAGGAGCTCGGTGCCGAGGCGCTCGCGTTGAAGGTCTTCGAGATCCCCCCCGGCGAGAGCGTCTGTCCCTACCACTACGAGTACGAGGAGGAGTGGCTGCTCGTGCTCGATGGCGGCGTTCTCGTTCGCACGCCCGATGGGGAGGAGGAGCTCACGCGCGGCGAGATCGTCTGCTTCCCACCGGGCCCTGAGGGTGCCCACAAGGCGACCAACTGCGGTCGGGCGACGGCGCGGGTCATGATGTTCTCAAGCGCCCGCGAGCCCGCGGTCGCGGTCTATCCCGACAGCGACAAGATCGGTGTCTGGCCCGGTAACCCTGAGGATCATGTGATCCTTCGCCGCGGAGACGGTCAGGTCGACTACTGGGACGGCGAGGGCTAGCGAAGGCTCGCATCGCGCGCCGGTGCCTCGCCGGTGGCAAGCGAGGTCAACTCAGGGCACTGCGCCGGCGTCGGCGCCGATCAGGCTCCCCTCGGCGGACCCGGTCCGGACCGCGTCCCCTTACCGGCGCTCGGACCGATGACGTCGAGCAGCAGCTGTGGCGGCTGAGTCTCTTGCTCTGAGAAGGTGAGGCTTTCGAGCACTCTTTGCTCGGCTTGCTCCGCGGAGCTTTCATCCCGGGCGAATATGCGCGCGATCATCGAGCCGCGCTCGACTCGAGCTCCCAGCTTCCTCTCCAGCGCGATCCCGACCGCCGGGTCGATGTCCTCGTTCTTGCGCTCGCGCCCGGCGCCCAGTCGCGCTGCCGCGAGGCCGATGGCCTCTGCGTCGGTGCCCGCGAGCCAGCCCTCGCGGTCTGCGCGAACCTCACGGGTGAGCGCAGGAGCGGGAAGCAGCGAGAGGTCCTCGACGACGTCGGGGTTGCCACCCTGCGCCGCGACGAAGCGGCGGAAGCGTTCGAGCCCGGCCCCGCTGCTCAGCGCCCTCTCGGCTGCCTTGCGTCCCTGCTCGAGATCTCCGGTGAGTCCGCAAAGGACGCTGAGGTGACTGACGAGCTCGAGGCTCAGCTCGAGCAGCCGATTCTCGCGCTCGCCGCGCAGCACCTCGATCGCCTCCCGCACCTCGATCGCGTTGCCGATCATCTCGCCGAGCGGCTGGCTCATATCGCTGATCACCGCGCCGGTTGTGCGCGATGCGTTCTCACCCAGCTGCACGCAGACCGCTGCAAGCTCCCGGGCCTGCTCGATCTCCTTCATGAATGCTCCCGAGCCGGCCTTCACGTCGAGGAGGATCGTGCGCGCGCCACCGGCGAGCTTCTTGCTCATCACGCTCGAGGCGATCAGGGGGATGCTTCCCACCGTGGCCGTGGCGTCGCGCAGGGCGTACATCGCGCGATCGGCGGGCACCAGCTCGGCGCTCTGGGCGCACACCACGAGGCCGACCTCCTCGACCTGCTCGAGCATCTCCTTGCGCGACAGCTGCGTGCGCAGGCCCGGAATCGATTCGAGCTTGTCCAGCGTTCCGCCGCTGTGGCCGAGCCCGCGGCCCGAGAGCTTGACGATCTGCA
Source organism: Solirubrobacteraceae bacterium (assembly GCA_049512215.1). Classification (GTDB taxonomy): domain Bacteria; phylum Actinomycetota; class Thermoleophilia; order Solirubrobacterales; family Solirubrobacteraceae; genus Palsa-744. Next base: position 30,127 of record JBEKXJ010000019.1, on the reverse strand, counting down.
TCCCGAGCTCCGCGACCAGGGGCGCCACCACGAGGGTCGTCCCGTCGGACACGCCCCCTGTCGAGTGCTTGTCGACGGTCGGCCCGGACAGGGTGCGCAGGTCGAGCCGCTCGCCTGAATCGAGCATCGCCGTGGTCAGGGTCGAGGTCTCGCCGATCGAGAAGCCCTGCAGGTAGCCGGCCATCAGGAAAGCCGCCATTTGACAGTCCTCCACCTCCTCGCGCGCGTAGCCGAGGATGAGCTCGCGAAGCTCGTCCGTCGCCAGCTCTTCGCCATCGCGCTTGGCGGCGATCGTCTTGAGGATCTCCACGTCCGTCGGTCTCCTTCTCAAGGGCTGCCCGGCGACGCCCGCTGACGAGCACGCTACGCCTTGGGCCGGATCGAGGGAGCCCCTATCGCTTCTCGTCCCCCGGGATGGCGCTCACCTATCGTGAGGGGGCACGGTGGCGACGATGCGGGGAATCGTGGCGATCGTCGAAAAGGAACGCCATGAACCTCTATCCACCGACAAGTGGCGGCCTAGTCGCGATGAACCCTTTCCAGTGCCTGGCCAGGGTCTCGGGCAAGACGGGCGACCGCAGCCAGAGCGCCCTTGGCTAGGGCCCGCTCAGCGCGGGACGAGGGGCTCGAAAACGACGCAGCCGCGCTGCGCGAGCGCGCGAGGACGTGGATCGAGGATGACCCCGATCCAAGCGCACGCCGCGAGCTGGCCGCTTTGCTCGAGAGCGATCAGCTCGAGGAGCTCGGCCGCCGCTTCAGCGAGCCTCTGCGCTTCGGCACGGCCGGGATCCGCGGGCCGCTGGGGGCGGGCCCCTCGCGGATGAACCTCGCCACCGTTCGGCGCGTGAGCGTCGCTCTGGCCGAGCATCTGCGGGCCGCAGAGGGACACCGGAGTCTCAGCGTGGTCATCGGCCGCGATGCGCGTCGCTGCTCGGATGTCTTCGCCGCCGAGGCGGCGGCGGTCCTCAGCGGGGCGGGTCTGGCTGTCCTTAGCCTTCCGCGTCCCATGCCCACGCCGGTCCTCGCCTTCGCGGTGCGCCACCTCGGCTGCGCCGCCGGCGTGATGGTGACGGCCAGCCACAATCCGCCGCAGGACAACGGCTACAAGGTCTACCTGAGCGATGGCGCGCAGATCGCCGCCCCCACCGATGAGCAGATCACGGCTGCCATGGAGACGGTGGGGCGCCTCGGCGAGGTCCCTCTCGGCGAGGGCGGCGAGCTGCTCGGGGAGGACGTCCTTGAGGCCTACCTCGACGCGATCGTGGGATGCGCGCCCTGTCGGGCGCTCAGCGACAGCGGAGCGGGCGCCCCGAGGACGCTCTACACGCCCCTGCACGGCGTGGGCCGGGAGACGCTGCTCGCGGCGTTCGCCCGCGCCGGACGCGAGGCTCCACGGGTCCTGGCCGCACAGGCGCAACCCGACCCAAGCTTCCCGACCGTCGAGCGCCCGAATCCCGAGGAGCCCGCCACCCTCGAGCTCGTCCTGCGGGAGGCCCGGCGGGGGGGCGTCGAGCTCGTCTTGGCCAACGATCCCGACGCGGACCGTCTCGCGGTCGCCGTGCCCGCAGCCGGTCTCCAAACCGGCTGGCGCATACTGTGCGGCGATGAGATCGGGGCTCTGCTCGCGGATCATGTCCTGCGTAGCACCCCGCCGGAGCAGCTCGAGGGGGCCCTGATGGCCACCACCGTGGCCTCCTCGACGCTGCTCGCAGAGATCGCGCGCGACGCCGGCGTGCCCTACGCGGAAACCCTGACCGGCTTCAAGTGGATCATGCGGGCTGTCGCCTGCGCCGGGGCGAGCCGGCTGCTGTTCGGCTACGAAGAGGCGCTCGGCTTCGCGGTCAGCGACGCCGTCCACGAGAAGGATGGGATCTCCGCGGCGCTGGCGATCGTCGCATGCGCGGAAGCCGCGGCGCGCGAAGAGAAGACCCTGGCCGATCGTCTCGACGATCTGGCCAGGCGCTTCGGTGTCCACGCCACGAGTCAGCTGACGATCGAGCTCAGAGGCCGAGAGGGGCAGGAGCGAATGCGCGAGATCATGGGCCGCGTGCGCTCGCGTCCCCCGTCGATGCTCTCCGGGCAGCCGCTCACCGAGCTGCGCGATCTGCTCATAGCCGCAGAGCCTCCTGAGGCCCGCCCGGGGGCGGGGCGGCTGGGACCGGCCGACGTCCTCATCCTGCGCGCAGGGCAGGCCCTGCGCGTGGTGATGCGCCCGAGCGGGACCGAGCCGAAGCTCAAGGTCTATCTGCAGGCCGTCGTGCCCGTGTCAGAGCCGGCGGGCGTGCCAGGAGCCCGCGCAGCCGCGGCCGAGCAGTTGGGGCAGCTCGAGGCGGACATGCGCCGCGCGCTCGAGCCCGCGCGCGCTGTGCGTGGGTTTGTCGGGAACGGGTGAGCGTCCTCGTGTCGGCGGCCTCCCCGCTGAGTCGTGCTGAGCTGGCTTCGATGATCGACCACACCTTGCTCGCTCCCGAGGCCACCCCCGCCGAGGTCGCGAACCTGGCCCGTGAGGGTCAGGCACTCGGTGTGGCCGCGGTGTGCGTTTCCCCGACGCTCGTGCGTTGCGCCGCCCAGCAGCTCAGAGCGGGCGAGGTGGCGGTGGCCTCGGTCGTGGGGTTTCCCTCGGGCGCTCACACCCCGGCCGTCAAGGCCGCCGAGGCCGCGCGCGCGATCGGGGACGGAGCCGGCGAGCTTGACATGGTCATGAACCTCGGCGCGGCGCTCTCAGGCGACTGGCGAGCCGTCGAGGCCGATATCGGCGCCGTGCGCGCCGTCGCGGGGCGGTCGATCGTGCTCAAGGTGATCATCGAGAGCGCGCTGCTCTGCGATGCGCAGATCGTCGCGGCCTGTCGCGCCGCCGAGTCCGCGGGCGCTGAGATGGTGAAGACCTCCACCGGCTTTCATCGGGCGGGAGGAGCAACGCTTGACGCGGTTCGCCTGATGGCGAGCACGTTCGGAGGGCCTCGCGGGATCAAGGCCTCGGGCGGCATCCGGGACGCCGAGACCGCTCTGCAGATGATCTCCGCCGGGGCGGGCCGCCTCGGCATGTCGGCCACGCGCGCAGTGCTCGCGGAACTGCCCGGGTGAGCCCGCCGGCGCCCGACCGGGCGTGGCAGCCGCATCTGCTCCGGTCAAGTGCCGCGGTTCCAGGCGCCGAGGCCGCCGTGGAGCCGCTGGAGCCCGACGCTCGCGACCTCCCCGCGATTCCCGCGGCCCGATAGAGGTGGGCGCTCGTCGATCGGCACCCTGCGCATCTCCATCGGCATGCCCGGGCTCTGGGGCGGCAGCGCAAGCGAGCCGGAGGCGGGAGCGTCGGTGAGCTCCGCGCCGAGGAAGCGCGCGGAGGCGGCGACGAGCACCGCGTAGGACATCGCCGAGAGATCGCGCAGCGTCTGGTGGCGGTTCTGGCGCACGCCCAGGTCGACCTGGGCGAGCCCGTCGAGCCCGACCTCTCGCCACGCGTCGATCAACATCGCGATCTCGACCCCGTAGCCGACGCTGAAGGGAAGTCGCGCGAGCAGGCTCCGTCGCGCCGCCACCTCGCCCGCCAGCGGCTGGTCGAAGACGGCGAGCTCCGGCGCGTGGAGGTTCAAGAGGGGTCGGGCCAGCAGCTCGGTGACACGACCGCCTTCGCCGTCCCGCGACCCTGAGCCGTCGCGAAAGGGCCGCTTGAAGGAGCCCTTGACGAGCTGGATCTGAGGTTCGCAGATCAACGGCCCCAGCAGGCCTGTCACGAAGCCGGCGTGGAAGTCCTCCGTGTCACTGTCGAAGAAGGCGACGATGTCGCTCTGCACGACTTGCAGAGCGCGCCACATTGCGTCGCCCTTGCCCTGTGCCGGGCCGCACTCCTGCGCGACTGCGTCCTCCTGCACGACCCTCAGGCCGGCGGCGACGGCCATCTCGGCCGTGCCGTCCTCGGAGGCGGCGTCGACGACGACGGCCTCGTCGATGAGCCCGGCAGCTCCCAACTCGGCGACGCATCGCGCGATCGGTTCGATCGTCGCGGCGACCTCACGCGCGGGAAGCACGACCGCGATCGACTCGCGCTTGGCCTCGAGCAGCCGCTCGAGAGGGAACTGAGTGGCCTGGAAGCTGTTGCGCGCACGCCAGCTTGCAAGCGTCAGGTCGTGCGCCAGGCCGCGCTGGGCGCCGACGCGCTCGGCCTCATCTCGGGCCGGTACGACGACGACGGCCTGCAACCGCGGATCGGGCCGCTCCAGCCGTCCCTCCCTGCGGACGCCGAGAGTCCAGGGCGACTCATCACCGGCAAAAGGCTCGGTCATCGCGGCGGTTCTCCGTTGGTGATCAGCTCAAGCCCGTTCGTAGTCGCGGTCGCGGTCGCGCGTGAGAACCCCGACGGTCATGGCATCCTCGGATATGTCGGTGGGGTGGAGCTCCGCATCATGACCGCTCGCGAGCCTCGCCGGCACCAGGGATCGATTCGGTGCAAAGCGCTAACTTCTAAAGAGCAGCTATTACGGAAACGTTCCCGGCTCGCGGCTGAGCCTTCTGGCACCATGGCGAGCGGAGGTCGAGTATGGAGATTGCGCCCTCGGGCCGCCAGTTTGAGATCGCAAGCGGTGAGCAGCGCGCGACGATCGTCGAGGTCGGCGGAGGCGTGCGTGAGTATTCGCGCGCCGGCCGGCCCGTGCTCGATCCCTACCGGCTCGATGCCATCTGCGACGGCGCTCACGGCGCTCCGCTGATTCCCTGGCCCAATCGCCTGGCCGACGGGCGCTACCGCTTCGACGGTGTCGACTATCAGGTCGCGCTGACCGAGCCCGAGAAGCACAACGCGATCCACGGCTTCTTGCGCTGGCGTCCCTGGCAGGCGGTCGAGCGCGAGCGCGAGCGCATCGTGATGGCGACGCACCTCTATCCGCTCGAGGGCTACCCGTTCGCCCTCGATGTCCGCGTGGCCTACGAGCTGAGCGCCGGGGGCCTCGCGGTTTCCACGACCGCTGTGAACGCCGGCGGGCAGCCCTGCCCGTATGGGGCGGGCCAGCACCCCTATCTCTCCGCGGGTGGTGGGCTGATCGACGAGTGCACCCTTGAGCTGCCGGCCAAGACGCGGATCGTGACGGACGCCACGCGCCAGCTGCCGATGGGCCGGGAGCTCGTGGAGGACACGCGGTTGGACTTCCGCATCCCCCGGCGCCTGGGCGCGGAGCAGATCGACTTCGCCTTCACCGACTTCGCTCGCGAGGGCTCGGGGATGGCCGTGACGCGGCTCACCGGCCCCGACGGGCACGCTGTCGAGCTCTGGGTGGACAGGCATTACGGGGTCATCGAGCTCTACACCGGTGACGCGCTCGCTCCTTCCCGCCGCCGGCGCGGCTTGGCCGTGGAGCCGATGACGTGTGAGCCCAACGCGTTTCAGAGCGGCCGCGGCCTGATCTGCCTGCAGGCGGGAGGGTCCTTGACGTGCTGCTGGGGGGTGCGCCTGCTGGCGCGCTCATAGCGGGAGCGGCTCCTCGAGCGAGGCGATCGTGTAGTCGGCGTGCGCCTCGCGCAGTTGCTCGACGTTGAAATGGTGGCTGCCCACGCCGACGCACGCGATCCCGGCGGCGTGTGCGCCCTCGACGTCGTGCGGGGTGTCCCCGACGGCGATCGCCTGTGCTGCGGACAGCGGCTCGCCGTAGACGAGGCTGGCCCGCTTCAGCGCGATGCGCGTCAGCTCTCCCCGATCGGTCGCGTCAGAGCCGTAGCCGCCGAAGGAGAAGAAGCGGTTCAGCCGAGCGCGGTGGAGCTTGATGTGGGCCGCCGCCTCCACGTTTCCCGTCACGAGCCCGAGCAGGTAGCCCTCGTCGATCAGGCGCGGGAGCAGCTCTGCGACGCCCGGCAGCACTCGATACTCGGCGGATTCGGCGACCGTCTCCTGAAGGTAGTGGAGCCTGCGCTCGAGCAGTCGCGTGAACTCCCTGCGCGCAGGGTCCCGGTGGAGCACGGCCTGAAAGGTCTTGCGTGCGACCTCGGGGTCGGTCATGCCCGCGTCGGTGAACGCACCGATGTCGGCGGGGATCTCGTAGAGCTCATCAAAGGCCAGCCGCCAGGAGGCGGCCCCGGCGCCGCCGGTGGTGAGAAGCGTCCCGTCGATGTCAAACAGGACGGCGATGCGCTCGTCTGCCATGTGAGCCTCCAATCGGTTCAGGGCGCGAAGCGTAGTCTCCGGCTCATGAGCCCTGACTCCTCCCCTCATCCCCGTTGCCGCGCAGCGCGTCGGTGAGCTCTCCCGTGCCGGCGGCGGCGAGCGAGCGTAGGCTTAGCGCGACCTCGATTTCGCCGTCCTTCCAACGAAAGGCCATGACCTCATGAGCTGGGACTTCTCCACCGATCCCGACTACCAGTTGCAGCTCGACTGGATGAACGAGTTCGTGCGGCGCGAGATCTGGCCGCTCGAGACGATCTGGCCCGAGCTCGGCATCGAGGGCCTGGCGGAAGCGATCGCCCCGCTGGCGCAGGAGGTCAAGGCGCGCGGCCTGTGGGCGACCCATCTGCCGCCCGAGCTCGGGGGTCAGGGGATGGGCCAGGTCAGGCTGGGGCTGATGCACGAGATCCTCGGCACCTCGCCGATCGCGCCGCTGGCCTTCGGGAACGCCGCGCCGGACTCCGGGAACTCGGAGATCCTCGCGCTGGCGGGCACTCCTGAGCAGAAGGACCGCTGGCTGCACCCGCTGCTCGCGGGAGACCTGAGAAGCGCGTTCAGCATGACCGAGCCGAACACACCAGGATCCGATCCCACGCAGCTGCGCACCCGCGCGGTCCGCGACGGGGAGGCCTGGGTGATCGACGGGCACAAGTGGTTCTCCTCAAACGGCTCGATCGCCGACTTCCTCATCGTGATGGCCGTCACCAACCCTGAGGCCCGCCCCTCCCAGCGCGCCTCGATGTTCATCGTCCCGTCTGATACGCCGGGCGTGGAGATCGTCCGCGACGTCCCCACGATGGAGCACCCTGTCGAGCGTTTCGGCGGCTACGGTGGGCACTCGGAAATCATCTACACGGGCGTTCGCGTTCCCGCCGAGGCCCTCCTGGGCGGCGAGGGCGAGGGCTTCGTGCTCGCCCAGCACCGGCTCGGCCCCGGGCGCGTTCACCACTGCATGCGCTGGCTCGGCGTGGCGCGGCGGGCTTTCGAGATGATGTGCGAGCGGGCGACCTACCGCCACGCCCACGGCTCGCTCCTGGCCGAGAAGCAGACTGTCCAGAACTGGATCGCCGACAGCGCGGCCGAGATGCAGGCCGCCCGGCTGATGACGCTGCACGCCGCCTGGGTGATGGACAATGAGGGGCCTCGCGCGGCCCGAACTGAGATCGCGCTGATCAAGTTCTACGGCGCCAGGGTCCTCCACGACGTGGTCGACCGCGCGCTCCAGCTGCACGGCTCGCTCGGCTACTCAACAGATCTCCCGCTCGAGCAGATGTACCGCTTCGCGCGCGCGGCGCGCATCTATGATGGCCCCGACGAGGTCCACCGACAGACCGTGGCCCGCCACATCCTAAACGGCTATGCGCCCCCCGCCGATGAAGTGCCGAGCGAACACCTGCCGAGACGCCGCGAGCAGGCGCGCGAGCGCTTCGGGCATCTCCTTCAGGCGGTGACCGCGAACGACTGAGCCGGCGCGGAGCCCTCGGCTCCGGTTCCTACGTCGCCCTTACAGACCCGTTAGCTGGCTTTCCGCTTGAGTGCCGATGCTGATCGTGCAAGAGAGAAGACGCCGCCAGCACCCATGGATCTCCGATTCTTCAGTCAAAGAGGCATCCTGCCGGCGAGCGCAATCCCCCTAGCGAGGCTGCTCGCCTCACGGCTCACCCGTTCGGCGCTGATCTGCGGTGGGGTCGCAAGCGCCGTGCTCTGGGCAGCAGCCGGCGCGAGCGCGGCGGTGTCGGTCAGCTCCAACTGGGCCGGCTACGCGCTCACGCGCGCCTCGGGCGCATCGCCGCCCTTCAGGAGCGTCTCGGGCTCCTGGACGCAGCCGGGCGCGAGCTGCCCCGCTCGCAGGCAGACGTATTCGGCGGTATGGGTTGGCCTCGGAGGCTTCAGCCGCAGCTCGCGCGCGCTCGAGCAGATCGGCACCGAGGCCGACTGCTCGCGCTCCGGCGGAGCGGTCTACTCGACGTGGTTGGAGCTCGTTCCCGCCCCGCCGGTCAAGCTCGCCCTCAAGGTGACACCCGGCGATCGGATAACTGCGTCGGTCACGGTGGCCGGACACGGGGTGACGTTGCGGATCCGCGATCTGAGCAGCGGGGCGAGCTACGGGGCCACCCACCGCGTCGCTGCCACAGATGTCTCCTCGGCGGAGTGGGTCGTCGAGGCGCCTTCGGTGTGCCTCGCCACCGGCGCCTGTCTGACGCTCCCGCTGACAGACTTCGGCGTCATCAACTTCTCGGGCGTCTCGGCGACGGCAGCCAAGCACACCGGCACGATCGGCGATCGAGATTGGGCCGCGGCCGAGCTCGAGCTGCAACAGGCTGCCAGCCGGGGTCCAGGATTCCCGGCGGGGCCCCACGCGTTCTACGGAGGGGTGACGACGGTCGCCGCGCCCTCACCCACATCGGCCGGTGGGTTCTCGGTCAGCTGGCAGCAGGAGACGGCTCAGACAGAACAGCCATCCCTGCCGACTCTGCCGGGCCTCGGCGACGGCCCGCCATGATCGGCGATCAAGGACAGCCGCGGAGAACCATGCTCGCCTCAAGGTGGGTCTCAGTCCTCGCAGCCGCAGCCGGTGGCCTGACGGCGGCGCTCGTCGTGCTGCTCATTCATCCCCTGGGCGCGAGCACGCGCGAGGAGGTGCTCGAGCGGCGGGCGGGCAGCACGGCGTTCGCCGCGCAGACGCTCGCCACGATGCTCACGCCGGGCCAGATTTATCAAGAGGACGCGCTTGGGGTGGTCGCGATCCGGGCGACATCGGGCGGCTCGGGCTCGGCTCTCGGCGGCGAACAGAGCCGACAACAGAGCGACACGGGTACGGGGATCGTCTTGAACAAGAGCGGGCTGATCGTCACCAACGAGCATGTCGTTGCCGGCGCCGGCACGATCACGGTCTCCTTCGACGGTCACAGCGGGACGACTCGCGAGGCGAGTGTCGTGGGAGAGGACGGCTCCGCCGACCTGGCGGTGCTGAAGGTCGATCCGTCCGGTTTGAGCCTTGATCCGCTGAGGTTCGCGGACTCGAGCACGACGCAGGTGGGCGAAGCGGCCTACGCGATCGGCAATCCCTTCGGCCTGAACTGGACTCTCACGAGCGGCGTGATCTCGGCGCTCGACCGCCAGATCAAGGCTCCTAATGGAGCGGCGATCGCCGGCGTCATCCAGACAGACGCGGCGCTCAACCCGGGCAACTCCGGGGGCCCCCTGATCAACTCCTCCGGTGCGGTGATCGGTATCAACTCGCAGATCGTCTCGGACTCAAGCACGGCCGGCGGTGGGGGAACCGACAGCGGCCTCGGGTTCGCGATCCCGAGCGACACGGTCACGGCCGTCGTGCGGCGCCTGAGCAGCGGCGCCTGAGGCCTTGCGCCCGCGCCGCGGCCGCCGCCGCACGCCTGGCCGAGCTCTCAGAAGGGATTACGAGCGTGCGCTTCGCGCTTGCCGGGCGCGCCGCGCTCTAGGCTGAAGGGCATGGCTTCCGATGCCAAGCAGGCCCCGCTGCGGTTCGATCCAGCCGCGTTTGAGAGCTTTCGCTTCATCGCTCGCGAGATCGATGAGCGCGGGCACGTGACGCTCCGCTACGCGCTCGATGAGCAGGTCGCGTTCACCGAGGAGTTCGACCTGACCACCCCAAGACCGCTCGGGACGGCCGATTGCGAACGTGTCGAGGGACTGCTCTCGCTGCTTCACTGGGTGGCGGGCGTCAGCTACTTCAAGACCGCCGCCCCGCCTCTGATCAGCTGCGAGACCGGGCAGCCGCCGCCGGCCGTGGCCGCCCTGCTCGAGGCCCTTTACTCCGAAGGCCTCGGCGAGTTCGCCTACACCAACGGCCTCGCGGCGCTGCCGCGACCGGCGTTTAGCCACCAGGGGTCTGCGCTCACCTGCCCGCCGCGAGAGCGGCCCGTCGCAGAGCGCCGGACGCCCAGCCGCCTGCTCGTCCCGATCGGCGGAGGCAAGGACTCTGCGGTGGCCCTCGAGACGATCCGTCACTCCGGACGCGAGCTCGCGCTGTTCTCGGTCGGGAACGCCCCCCCGATCGCCCGTACCGCTGCGGTCGCCGGGCTCCCGCACCTGGTCGCGGAGCGTCGGCTCGATCCCGGGCTGGTCGCGCTGAACGGATCCGGGGCGCTCAACGGGCACGTCCCGATCACTGCGATCGTCTCATGCGTCGCTCTGCTCACGGCCGCCCTGCACGGGTTCGACGCGGTCGCGATGGCAAATGAGCGCTCGGCCTCGAGTGGAAACCTCAGCTGGGACGGCGTCGAGGTCAATCACCAGTTCAGCAAGGGCCTGCGCGCCGAGCTCCTCTTCAAGGATGCGCTCGGCGAGGTCGCGCAGGGCTTGCAGCTCTTCTCGATCCTGCGCCCGGCATCCGAGCTCGCGATCGCCCGCGCGTTCGCGCGGATGGCGCGCTACCACGGCGCTTTCACGAGCTGCAACGCGATCTTCCGCAGCGATCCGGCGCTGCGGGCGAGCTCGTGGTGCTGCGAGTGTCCCAAGTGCCGGTTCGTGTTCCTGGTGCTCGCCCCCTTCAGCGAGCCGGCGCACCTGCGCGAGATCTTCGGCCGGGATCTGCTCGATGACGAGGCTCAGTTCAGGGGCTTCGCGCTACTCACGGCGACGGGTGGGCACAAGCCCTTCGAGTGTGTCGGCGAGGAGCAGGAGAGCCTCGCGGCGATTCGGATGCTCGCCGTCGATCGGCGCTGGTCTGATCATCGCGTAGTGAGGCGCCTCACGGGCGAGGTGCTCCCGCAGCACCCCCCCTCAGCCGGAGATCCCGCCGCGGTGCTCGCGCTCAGTGACGAGCACGCCGTGCCCGCGGAGCTGATGGCGGACGTCCGTGCGGTTCTCGGAGCTTGACGGCGCTAGCGTCGGCGTCTGGGGCGCCGGCCGGGAGATCCGCTCGTTCGCCGAGCAGCTCCGACGGCGCCTGCCCGCTGCCCGCATCACGGTCGCGGCATTCGACGAGACGCCCGCCGCGGAGGTAGGTGCCACGCTGATGGCGCCCGGGGCACGGATAGTCACGGCGGCCGAGGCGGCCGGGGCCTTCGCAGGCTGCGATGTGCTCGTGCGCTCGCCGGGCGTCTCGATCCACCGGCCCGAGCTGCGCGCGGTGCGTGCGTCCGGGGTGCCCGTGACGACCGCCACGGCGCTCTGGCTCGCAGAGCGCGGGGGGCGGGGGGTCATCGCGGTGACGGGAACGAAGGGCAAGAGCACGACCGCGGCGCTCGTCTACCATCTCGCACGCGCCGCCGGCCAGACCGTGGCGCTGGCGGGCAACATCGGCGTTCCGGCACTCGACCTGCTCGACCACGAGGCCGCGCAGGTGAGCGTCCTTGAGCTCTCCAGCTACCAGATCGCCGACATGGAGGTCGGAGCGGAGGTGGCGCTTTTCACCAACCTGTTTCGCGAGCACATCGACTGGCACGGTTCAGAGCAGGCCTACCGCGCAGAGAAGCTGCGCCTGCTCGAGCTGCCCGGCGTGCGCGTCGGGGTCATCAACGCCCGCGACGAGCGGATGATGGCTGCCCGTCCGGGCATCGAGATGAGCTACTACGGCCGGCCTGAGGGCTGGGATGTCACCGCCGAGGGGATCGCGCTGGACGGGGAGCTGCGGCTGGCGAGCGCCGAGCTACCGCTGCCCGGCGTCCACAACGCGCTGAACCTGTGTGGGGCGCTTGCGGCCCTCGAAGCCTTCGGCGTCGCCTTGCGGGCGCTGCCCGAGGCGCTGCACGGCTTTCGCCCGCTGGCGCATCGGCTCGAGACGGTCGGCGAGCGCGAGGGGGTGCTGTGGGTAGACGACAGCATCTCGACCACCCCCGAGTCGGCCATCGCCGCGCTCGCGAGCTTCCCCGGCCGCGAGATCGTCCTCATCGGCGGAGGCCAGGACCGCGGCCAGGACTACTCAGAGCTCGCCCGGGCGCTGGCCGCGAGCGGTGCAACGGTGATCGGGGTGCCGTCGACAGGGCCGCGCCTGATCGGCGCCGCCCGAGCTGCGGGGGTGCCGGGCGCCCGCGCTATGGAGGCGGCGGACATGCGCGAGGCGGTCACGCTGGCCCGAGCCCTCGCGCGGCCCGGCGCTGCTGTCCTGCTCTCACCCGCCGCCCCGAGCTATGACAACTACCGCGACTTCGAGGAGCGCGGCGAGCGCTTTCGTGCGCTCGCCGCTCCCCTGGAACCCCACCGCGCCTAGCGCCACCGCCGCTCAGATCAAGTCGGCCGCGGCCCTGCGCGGGCGCTGCCGGCAGAACGAAGGACGCCCGCGCTTGGGTCGAGATCCCCGCGCCGGTAGGACGGCAACTTGCAGGAAGCTCGCGGGGATGGTGATACTACGTCTATGGGCGTGCAGAACCAGGCTACCCGGAGGCCGCTGTGGCCGAGGCTCCTGCTCCCCCTCGCGGTGCTGATCGTGCTCGTCGGTGCCCTCAGCTTCGTGCTCGTTCGCGGCCCGGGCAAGCCGGTGCTGCCCGGCGGGGCCGAGCAGTCGGCGGCGGGCAGCGGCTTCTTTGGCACGCTCGCCCTTCCCTCGAGGCCCGCGCCGACGATCGATCTGCGCAACTACCTGAGCCAGCCCGTCACGCTCAGCGAGTACCGGGGCAAGGCGGTGCTCGTGACCTTCCTCTACACCAACTGTCCCGATATCTGCCCGCTGATCACCTCCAACCTCAGGGTGGCGATGAACGAGCTGGGGGCGCGGGCGGCGAAAGCCCAGATCATCGCGGTGTCTGTTGACCCCCGCGGGGACACCCCCGCGGCCGTCGCGAGGTTCCTGCGGGCTCACGAGATGCTCGGCCGGATGCAGTACCTGATCGGCTCGCCCTCACAGCTCGCACGGACCTGGGCTGCTTGGAGCGTGGGCTCGACGCGGGAGGTCGGCCAGCCGGATCTGGTTGCGCACAGCGCGCTCGTCTACGGGGTCAGCGCCAGCGGCCGGCTCACAACTGTGTATCCGGCCACCTTCGAACCCGCTCAGATTGTCCACGACGTGCCGAAGCTCGCCTCCCAGTAGGCGAGTTTCAGCACAAGGCGAGCGTTTCAGCACAAGGCGAGCGTTTCCGCTCAAGGCGACCACAGGCCTTGCGCCGGCGCGGCAGCGCTTGCGTCCCAGAGCTCGGGGGGATCGCCTCTCGATTGAGCCGCTGAAACTGGCTTCAGAGTTCGCCCATGCCGCGGCGCCACAGCACCACGTACCATACGGCAATGACGATCAGAACGCCCAGAGGAATGGCAAGCGTGAGGATCGATCCGGTGAGAAAGTGGGCGGCGATCGGGACGGCGATCTGTGGCATGAACCCTCCTAGTGCTCGCTTGCCAGTCGTGGAGCCCGGGTAGCGCCGGGCTCCGGCGGCATCAGCCAGCGGTGGACATAGACGAAGACGACGATCAAAAACGTGACTGAGCCGGGCACCCACATTATGCCCGCGGCGAGCTGTTGGTCGGCCATCGCTGAGATGCCGCCCGGATGGCTCTTCAGCTGTGCGTAGAAGCTGTAAAGCGGGTGAGGAGAGAGCGCGAGCACCACGGCAAGGATCCAGCTGACGATCATCCCCCCGATCGCGAACATCACACGCTGGGCGGCCACTAGGCGCGTGCGCAGCGGCGGCGAGGGGATCACCTGCTTCCAGAAGTTCACCGCGGTACAGAAGAACAGGGTGTGCTCGAGGGCGTGGAGTGTGCCCGAGCGCAGCGTCGCGTCGAATAGGGTCGGCACGTGCCATGCCAGCAGTACGACCGAGAACGCCAGGAAGCTGGGGAGCGGGCGCCCAAGGGTCTGGCTTACCAGTCGTAGCGGGGCCGTCCGCCTGCCCTGACTGAGGCCGCGGCCGAGCCACCTGCGGGCATCCAGCGGCAAACAGCGCCACAGCCGTATCCACGGGCGCGCGACGACGATCAGCGGCGCCGCGACGACGAGCAGCAGCACGTGCTGGATCATGTGCACCCAGAAGAGCTGCGCGCTCAGCAGCTCGATGGGCGAGGCCAACGCGATTGCGAGCACGGCCAGCGCCGCGTAGAAGCAGGCGCTGCGCCAGCGCTGCGCCACGCGCTTGCGCTGCGGCGTCACGGTGCGCCGGTCACCGACCCAGTAGAGGATCGCCAGGTCGATCACGAGGACGAGCGGCGGGTCGAACGACCAGTCCCAGAATCCTGGGGTCGCTGCCGCCGTGGCGAGCACTAGAGGAGGTACAGCGTTACGTACGTCACGACCCCGATCGCGCCCAGGAACGTCCAGTAGAAGACTGCCGCGTCGAGGCCGGGCGCGATCAACCGGTCGGGATCCTTGATGTCCCCCTCGTCGGCGGCCGGCGATCGGCGCGCGCGCAGCTCGGTGGCGACCTGCGTCTCCAGCCAGTACATCGTCCCGAGGACGGCGATCAGGTAGAAGCCCGTCCACGCGCAGAACACGCTCGCGTAGGCGCCGTCGGTCGGCCCGAAGTGCTGCACGGTGAACTCGACGCACTGGATTGCAACCGCGGCCATCCCGAGCAGGATGCCGACGATGGCGGGCGTCAACCAGGTGCGCGAATGTTGCTTCATCTGCCGTCCTGAGACGATCGTAAGAGCGACGCTGAGTACGAGGCAGACGATGAACGCGACGCCCAGGCCCGCATTGGGGGCGAGGCTCACGTGGACCTCCTTCTGTTCCTTCAGCAGTGTGGCCGTGGGCTTCCACCACTCGTCCTGGTTGATCGAGCGCAGGTAGAAGTAGGCGAACAGGAAGGCAAGGAAGAAGAAGGTCGAGGCGCCCGCCAGGAGCCGCGCGGCCACCGACAGTGCGCGCGCGCCGACCTCGGGCGGCTCGGCCGGTAACTCCACGCCCGCCGGCACCGGCGGGACAGTGAGTCCCAGCGGCAGCTTCTCGCTTTCGGAGGCCACCGTCAGGCTCCCGCAGAAGCCGGCTGAGCGCCGCCGATACGTGGCGGCGGCGTGCCGTAGTCATAGGGGTCGGAGTCAAAGACCGGGATCTGCTCGAAGTTGTTGACGGGCACCGGCGTCGGCACCTGCCACTCGATCGACTTCGAGCGCCACGGATTGGACTCGGCGCGCAAACGGACGAAGATCAGCGAGTAGACGGCGTTGACCAGGAAGATGAGCATCGAGAACCCGAGCACGAAGGCCGAGATCGATACCCACGTGTTGAGCCCCACCAGGTTCGGCGCGTAGCTGCTCACGCGCCGGGGCATTCCCTTCATACCCAGCGCGAACAGCGGCAGGAAGGTCGAGTTGAACGAGATGAACATCAACCAGAAGTGGGCCTTGGCCAGGCGCTTGTTGAAGCGCAGGCCGGTCATCTTCGGCACCCAGTAGTAGATCGCAGCGAAGAAGGTGAAGACGAGCCCGCCCATGATCGTGTAGTGGAAGTGGGCCATCACAAAGAAGCTTCCGTGGGTGTCGACGTCGCTGGGAGTGTCGGAGAGGAACACGCCGGAGAGGCCGCCGATGAGGAAGTTGAAGGTCCACCCCAGACAGAACAGCATGGGTACGCTGAATGACGTTCGCGCCTTCCACAGCGTGCCCATCACGCACATGAAAATGAACCCGGTGGGGATCGAGATGATCTCGGTGGAGAGCATGTAGAAGGGCCGCAGATCGGCGTTGATGCCGCTCACGAACAGGTGGTGTTGCCAGACGAAGAAGCTCAGCAGTGTTACGCCTAACATGCCCGAGACCGCCAGCCGGTAGCCCCACAGCGGCTTGCGCGTGAACACGGGCAGCAACTCGAGCACGATGCCGAACCCAGGCAGGGCGAGGACGTACACCTCGGGGTGTCCAAAGAACCAGAAGAGGTTCTCGAACAGGTAGGAGCTGCCCCCGCCGCCCGCCACGAAGAACGAGGTGTCGATGGTGCGGTCCAGCGCGGCCATCAGCAGCGTGGCGATCAGCATCGGCGCGGCCAGAACCATCAGAATCGATGTGGCAAACACCGACCACACAAAGATCGGCAGGCGCGACCAGGTCAGCCCGGGCGCCCGCAGCGTGATGATCGTGGCCATCATGTTCAGCCCGAGCAGGGCCATCGATACGCCGACGAGGGCGAAGAAGCAGATGTAGGAGTCCATCCCCATCACGGCCTGGTCGTTGAGGGGCTCATAGCCAGTCCAGCCGGTTGGGAAGCCGCCGAAGAAGATGGTTGACATCAGGATGAAGCCGGCGGCCATCAGCAGCCAGAAGGTGAGCGCCTCGATGCGGGGGAAGGCCATCCGCCTAGCGCCGATCATGATCGGCACGAAATAGTTGGCGAACGGGCCAAGGATGCCCGAGGTCATCATCCCCATCATCATCGTTCCGTGCATGCCCACCAGCGAGAGGTACTGGTTGGGACCGACGACGGTCGGGGTGTCGTGCAACAGCTCGGTGCGGATCAGCATCGCGTTGAGCCCACCCACGAAGAAGAAGACCCCGATTCCCACCAGGTACTGGAGCCCAACCACCTTGTGGTCGGTGCAGAGACCGAAGTAGCGCCCGATCCCCTCGCCCTCCTTCTCGCGCAGCGACGCGGGCCGGCCGAGCAGGCGCGAGAGGGGGTAGTTGGCGAAGCCCAGTCCGATCAGGAAGCCGATCACGCCGAAGAAGTAGGCGAGCAGCAGGGCGACGTCGTTCTCGTTGGTTTTCGTCTGGTAGCGGAAGCTCCCTTCAAAGCCGATCTGGCGGCCGATGAACCAGCCGAGGTAGTAGCCGCCGACGCCGAGCAGCACGGCGGTCAGCAGGTTGAAGCCGAGCAGCCGCCGCCACAGCGGACGCTTGGTCGGCTGGGGGGTGGAACCAGCTCCGGTCGTCGTGGTCATCCGCCTCGCCTCGTTGGTTCGGGTAGGTAGGTCGTGCTGTAGGGGGGCAGGACCTTCGTCGCCGGGGCGAAGGTCACCTGCTGCTGATGTATCCAGGTCCTGAACGCGCTCGGCGTCACGACATGGCCGTAATCGAACATGGCGCCGTGCCAGATGCCGCACAGCTCCGAGCAGCGCACTTCGAAGGTCTCAAGATGGGTGGGCTTGACGAAGGCGACGTTGTCCACGTCGGGATTCGCGTCGGCCTTGACGCCGAGCTGGTAGGCCCAGAAGGAATGGATGACGTCCAGCGAGGTGACGTGCAGTTCGATCATCTGGTTCACCGGGAGGACGAGGTGCGGGGTCTCGACGCCTCCGTAGGTGGGGTAGCGGTAGGTGAACTTCCACTGCTGCGCGATCACCTGCACCGGCAGCTTAGGTCCGCTGGGGACGGTCAGGGGTGTCGGTCCGCTTCCCGAGCCGGCGCCGTAGTCGGCCTCCAGCCGCACCGTGCCGTAGGCGGCGAGCGCGAGCACGAGCACGGAGGTGACGACGATCCAGGTCGTCTGCACGCGCGCGTCTCCGCGCACGGCCGGGCCTTCAAGGGCACCGTCCGTGGGCTGGCGGAAGCAGATCACGGCGTAGATGAGGTAGATAACGACCAGCAGCAGCACGGGCGTGGCCATCGCCAGCAGCACCGTGTTGTCGGTCACCTGTCCGGATGCCTGTTCGCTGCCGCTGCCCGGCGGCAGGATCGGGCCGAGCAGCAGGATCACGAGCGGCGTGGCGATGAGCGTCGCAACCACCCAGATGACACCGAAGCGACGGGCGTGATTGGGTTCGCTCATCGTCCGCTAGACCACATCGATGAACCCGTCCATGTAGCCTAGTGTCTGCATCGGCCCTCCGTTCCCGGCGATGAACCCTGCACCGCAGGGCACGAAGCACTGCCAGTGGTAGCGCCCCTTCTTGCCTGTCCGGAAGCTGAAGGTGATCGTGCGGTGGTCGCTCTTCGAGGGTTCACATGGCGCTTCTTCGCAGGGATTCTTGGCTTCTTCGGAAACGCCGGGCAGCGGCACGAACACGCCGAGTTCGGGCACGGCGAAGGTGTGTGACGCTTCTTCGGGGCTGATCGCGTTGACCGTCTTGCCGTCGACGGTCATGCTGTTGCCGACAGTTCCCTGGACCTGCGAGAGGAACGGGTTGCGCAGGCCGGTGGGGGAGTCGAACTGGTAGAGCGTGACGTGCACGATCGAGTTGGCGGGGACGGTGTAGTCGGTGCTGTGCACCCACTGACCATGGCTCTTGATCAGGTAAGAGACCCAATCGGGGTGCGACGGGCTGTATTTCGGGCCGATCGCGGCAACGGTCTCGAGCGTGAGCTCGCTGCCGCCGACCGCGGCGGGGGCGCTGAGCGCCGCGACCTGCTTAGGAAAGCTGGTGGCCCAGCTCGCGACGTACAGGCCGATCAGCACCCCCACCACCGCGACCGCGGAGCCGACCCCTATGAGCTTCTTGACAAACGGGCTCAATGCTCTCCCCCTGCTCGCATCCTCAGGCGCGGACTCTATATCAGGCGCAGGCGCTCGTGCTGCCTTCCCCGCAGGTGTCAAACATGCAGGGGCTCGCTGACATCGCGGTGGCGATCATGCGGCGAAACGGCGTCTCGGTCGAGGTGGTCTCGGTCGGGGTCCTACCGCGGTCGATCATGCGATCACGACGGGCGTGCAGCCCGCCCGCGGCAACCAGCGCTCGGCCTGGGACGCCGGCTGCCGCCCGGACTTCCCTAAGCCCGACTACCGCTAGCCGGGCTCGAGCGCCCGCGCGGAGAGCGCCCGCGCAGGGAGCGCCCGAGCAGGGAGCGCCCGAGCAGGGAGCGCCCGAGCTTCGCAGCCCGGCCGCGGCGCCGGCAGCTGAGCCGGGGGCCCCGAGGCGGCCGGCAGGCGGGGCCTATAGGCCGGCAGGCAGGAGGCCTAATACAGTGGGCTGGCGATGAGAGCCGCCGTCCTGCACGAGTACGGAGTCCCGGACCCGGACGATTTCGAGGAGCCATCGGCCGGTGGCGATCGGGCGGTGGTCGAGGTGCTGGCCGCGGGCCTGAACCCGGTCGACGTGGCGATCTGCGCAGGAAGCTTCTATGGAGGGCGCCCGCCCTTGCCTTCGGTCGCCGGCCGCGAGGGCGTCGGCACGCTCGAGGGCCGCCGCGTCTACTTCGACGCCCCGATCGCTCCCTTCGGCTCGATGGCCGAGCGCGCCCTGATCGACCCCAGCTCGACCTATCCGCTCCCTGAGGCGGTCGAGGACGGCGTCGGCGTGGCGCTGGGGATCTCCGGTCTCGCCGCCTGGCTTGCGCTCACCTGGCGGGCCGAGCTCGAGCGGGGCGAGCACGTGCTCGTGCTCGGGGCGAGCGGCGTTCTCGGCCAGATCGCTGTGCAGGCCGCAAAGCTGCTCGGCGCCGCTCGCGTCGTGGCCGCAGCGCGATCGCAGGAGGGCCTTGAGCACTCGCTGGCGCTCGGCGCCGAGGCGACCGTGCGCCTGGGCGAGCACGAGGATCTCGCGGGCGCGCTCGCTGAGGCCGCCGGCGGCAGGATCGATGTCGTCATCGACCCCCTCTTCGGCGAGCCGTTCGCCGCGGCCGTGAACGCCGCGAGCTTCGGGGCCAGGCTGGTGCAGATCGGGACCGGCGCCGGCGAGCAGGCCACGCTCCCCTCGGCGGCGATCAGGGGGAAGATGCTCGTGATCATGGGACACACGAACTTCGCCGCGCCGCCGGAGGTCAAGCGCGAGGCCTACAGGCGGATGGCCGAGGCGGCCGCGCGGGGGCAGCTGCGCGTGGAGGTCGACCCGCTGCCGCTCGAGCAGGTCCGCGAGGCATGGCGGCGGCTGAAAGCGGGCTCGCATCGGAAGATCGTGCTCGTGCCCGGCGCCCGCTGATGGCCGTCCCTGAGCGCCCGTCGCTCGACGGGCTCGAGGGCAAGTGGAGCGAGGCGTGGGAGCGCGACGGCACCTACCGCTTCGACCGCAGCGCCCCCCGCGAGCGAATCTTCGCCATCGACACCCCCCCGCCGACGGTGAGCGGCTCGCTGCACGTCGGGCATGTCTTCTCCTACACGCACACCGATACGATCGCCCGCTACCAGCGGATGCGCGGGAGGGCCGTGTTCTACCCGATGGGCTGGGACGACAACGGCCTGCCGACCGAGCGGCGCGTGCAGAACCACTTCGGCGTGCGCTGCGATCCCACGGTTGCCTACGATCCCGCCTTCACGCCCCCACAGGAGTCCTCGGCGAAGGAGCCGCTGGCGGTCTCGCGGCCGAACTTCGTCGAGCTCTGCCTGCGGCTGACCGAGAGCGACGAGCAGGTCTTCGAGGCGTTGTGGCGGACGCTCGGGCTGTCGGTCGACTGGTCGATGACCTACACGACGGTCGGGGCGCTCGCCCAGCGGATATCTCAGCGCTCGTTCCTCGGGCTGCTCGCCCGCGGCGGTGCCTACCTGCACGAGGCGCCGACACTGTGGGACGTCGACTTCCAGACCGCCGTCGCCCAGGCGGAGCTCGAGGATCGCGAGCGGCCGGGAGCCATGCACCGCGTGCGCTTCCATGGCTCCCCCGGCGGCGAGGCGCTGATCGAGACCACGCGCCCGGAGCTGATCCCCGCTTGCGTGGCGCTGCTCGCCCACCCTGAGGATCGGCGCCAGCGTCATCTGGTGGGCAGCGAGGTGCTCACGCCGCTCTTCGCCACTCGCGTGCCGGTGCTTGCACACCCGCTCGTGGACCCCGAGAAGGGCACGGGCCTCGTGATGGTCTGCACGTTTGGCGACCTCACGGACGTGCTGTGGTGGCGCGAGCTAGGGCTGCCGGTGCGCTCGGTGCTCGCGCCCGACGGGCGCCTCGCCGAGGTCCCCTGGGGTGCCCCCGGGTGGGAGTCCGAGGACGTCGAGGGCGCGCGGGCGCGCTACGGGGAGCTGGAGGGCCGCACGATCAACCAGGCGCGGCGGCGGATCGTCGAGCTGCTCGAACAGTCGGGTGATCTCGTCGGCGAGCCCCAGCCGGTGACGCGCCCCGTCAAGTTCTTCGAGAAGGGCGAGCGGCCGGTGGAGATCGTGACCAGCCGCCAGTGGTTCATCCGCACGCTCGAGCACCGCGATGAGCTGCTCGAGCGGGGCCGTGAGCTGCTGTGGCACCCCCCGTACATGCGCGCGCGCTTTGAGGACTGGGTCAACGGGCTGACAGGCGACTGGTGTGTGAGCCGCCAGCGCTTCTTCGGCGTGCCCTTCCCGGTGTGGTATCCGCTCGACTCGAGCGGCGCCGTGCTATATGAGCAGCCGATCGCAGCGCGCGAGGAGCATCTCCCCGTCGATCCCTCCACCGACGTGCCCGACGGCTACGCGGCAGAGCAGCGCGGGCAGCCGAACGGGTTCGTGGGCGACCCCGACGTGATGGACACGTGGGCGACCTCCTCGCTTACGCCGCAGATCGCCGGTCAGGCGGGTGAGGATGAGGAGCTGTTCGCGAGGGTCTTCCCGATGGACGTGCGCCCGCAGGCGCACGACATCATCCGGACCTGGCTGTTCTCGACGATCCTGCGCTCACAGCTCGACTACGACGTGCTGCCCTGGCGCAACGCGGCGATCTCGGGCTGGGTGCTCGACCCCGACCGCAAGAAGATGTCGAAGTCGAAGGGGAACGTCGTCACGCCGATGCACCTGCTCGAGGAGTACGGGGCGGACGCCGTCCGCTACTGGGCGGCGAACGGGCGAGCGGGCGCGGACACGGCCTTCGACGCCCAGCAGATGAAGGTCGGACGGCGGCTCGCCGTGAAGCTGTTGAACGCATCGAAGTTCGCCCTCGCCGAGCTGCCCGCGCCCGGCGAGGTGCTCACACATCCGCTCGACCGGGCGATGATCGCGCGGCTGGCGGCGGTCGTGAGGGATGCCACCGGCAGCTTCGAGGACTACGACTACACGCGCGCGCTCGAGCGCGCGGAGGGCTTCTTCTGGTGGTACTGCGACTTCTACCTGGAGCTCGTGAAGGGCCGCCGTTACGACCCCGCTCCGCAGGCGGCCGCGTCGGTCAGCCGCGCGTTGAGGATCTCGCTGTCGGTCTTCCAGCGCCTGTTCGCTCCTTTCCTGCCCTTCGTGTGCGAGGAGGTCTGGTCCTGGTGGCAGGAGGGCTCGGTGCATCACGCTCCCTGGCCCGACGCCGGGGAGCTCACCGCCGAGTGCGCCGGCAAGGGCACGGGCGCCGGCGAGGACACGGGCGCCGGCGAGGAGCCCGCCGGGGAGGGCGCCGACGGCCGCGAGGATGAGGCGCTCGGGCTGGCGGCGGACGTGCTGAGGGAGGTGCGCAAGGCGAAGTCGCAGGCGCGGCGGCCGATGAGGGCGCCCGTCAGCCGCGTGGTCGTGCGCGAGCGCCCGGAGCGCCTCGCGGCGCTCGCGCTGGGCGAGGCCGACCTGCTGGCGGCGGGCGCGATCGCGCGGATCGAGCCTGTTGAGGCGCAGGAGTTCGCGGTCGAGGTCGAGCTCGCAGAGGAGCCCGTCTGAGAGACGGCTTGGATAGGGTGGCGGGCGTGACGCGGACGCTGACGGCGGAGCTCAAGGAGAAGCTCGCAGAGCGGGTTAGGATCCGCGGCTGGGTCAACGCCGTGCGCGATCAGAAGCGGATGCAGTTCATCGTGCTGCGGGATGAAACCGGGCTCGCTCAGGTGGCGCTCAGCAAGGAGGACCCGCCGAGCGAGCTTAACGAGCGTGTCTCCGCGCTCACGGCCGAGTCGGCGGTCACGATCACGGGCACGGTGGTGGCCGACGAGCGGGTCAAGCTCGGGGGCCTTGAGGTGCGGCTCGAGGATCTGAGCGTCGACTCGCAAGCTGAGCCCGAGCTCCCGATCGCGGCGAACTCGGCGCTCGACAAGCGGATCGACTGGCGTTACCTCGACCTGCGCCGCACCGATCGAAAGCTGATCTTCGAGGTGCAGACTACGGCCGAGCACGCGATGCGGGAGTTCTGGCGCAAGGAGGGGTTCATCGAGCTGCACACACCGAAGTTCATGGGCTCGGCGAGCGAGTCCGGAGCGGAGCTGTTCAAGGTCGAGTACTTCGAGCGCCAGGCCTATCTCGCGCAGTCGCCGCAGTTCTACAAGCAGATGGCGATGGCGGCGGGCTTCGGGCGCGTGTTCGAGATCGGCCCGGTCTTCCGGGCGAATCCCTCCTTCACCTCCCGGCACGACACGGAGTTCACGAGCGTCGACATGGAGATCTCCTGGATCGACTCCCAAGAGGACGTGATGGCTATGCAGGAGCGCTGGCTCGCGCACGTGCTCGCCGTCGTGAAGGAGTCCCACGGGGAGGCGATAGAAGCGATGTTCGACAGCGAGGTGCGCGTGCCGACGGTGCCCTTCCCGCGGGTGACGCTCGAGGACGCAAAGGAGCTCCTGCGCGCGCAGGGCCTTCACGCCCCGGCTCCCGAGGATGACCTCGACCCGGCGAGCGAGCGGGCGCTCTCGGCGATCATCGAGGAGAGGCACTCCCACGAGTTCGCGTTCGTGACCGACTACCCGACGACCGTGAGGCCCTTCTACCACATGCGTTACGCTGACCGGCCGACCGTGACCAGGAGCTTCGACCTGCTCTGGCGGGGGATCGAGCTCACCACCGGCGCCCAGCGCGAGCACCGCTACGAGCAGCTGCTCGCTCAGGCGAAGGAGAAGCGGGTCGACACCGGCCCGATCCAGTACTACCTGGACTTCTTCCGCTTCGGAGCCCCACCGCACGGGGGCTTCGGCTTCGGGCTCACGCGGCTGTTGATGCAGCTGCTCGGGCAGGAGAACGTACGCGAGGTGACGTTCCTGTATCGCGGGCCGCATCGCTTGGAGCCATAGGACTCGGGATCGCGGTGCGAGAAGGGGGAGCCCGAGCGCGCTGGGGTGCGTGAAGTGCGCCTTCACAGGCGCGCTGTAGCGATCACCTGAGGCTGGAGCCGATCGTTGTAGGGAACCTACAGGGCGAAGCTCTCGGCGAGCAGCTCATAGGAGCGCCGTCGCGCTGCATGCTCATATGTGATGCTCACGACGATCGCCTCCTCGGCGCCGTAGCGAGCGACCACGTCGGAGAGCTCCGCGCGAACCGCCTGCGGTGAACCGACGACGCCCCGCCGCTCTGCGCCGGGCTGCGTGGCCTTGCGCTCCTCGGAGGCGAGAAATTCGAGCGCCGTCTGCGGCGGTGGGACCGCGATCAGCTGACCGCGGCGCAGGAGGGTAAAGGTCATGCGTGCGCTTGCGGCGAGCCGTCGGGCCTCCTCGTCTGTCTCGGCGCAGATCACCCACACGGCCGCTGCAGTACGGGGCTCCAGGGCGGCGTGTTCGTGTGCGGCGAAGCGCTCGCGATAGAGCGCGGTGATCTCGGCTCCCTTGGGATTGATGAAGTCGGCGAACGCATAGGGCAGTCCCAACTGCGCTGCCCAGATGGCGCTCTGCTGCGAGGAGCCGAGCAGCCATGGCTCCGGTCGCTCAGGCAGCCCGGGAAGCGTCTTGGCGAGCGGCGCGAAGGGATGCTCGGGCGGAAGCCGGTCATCGAGGTAGCCGAGCAGCTCGGCCAGCTGCTGGGCGAAGTCGTCAGGTGCCGCTTGACGGCGATCGCGCTGCAACGCGAACGCGGTCAGGGGGTCGGTGCCCGCGGCGCGCCCGAGCCCGAGATCGATGCGGCCGGGAAAGAGACCGGCCAGCAGGCTGAATGTCTCCGCGACCTTGAACGGGCTGTAGTGGGGTAGCATGACGCCGCCGCTGCCGACACGTATCCGGGTGGTCGCGGCGGCGAGCGGCCCGATCAGCGCCTCCGGGCTCGGACCGGCGAGCATTGGGCCGCCGTGGTGCTCGGCCAGCCAGTAGCGGTGATATCCGAGTCGATCGCAGAGCCGCGCGAGGTCGATCGTGTTCTGCAGCGCCTGCGCTCCGGAGGATCCCTCGGCGATCGGCGACTGGTCAAGGACCGACAGGCGAAACGGCGCAGTCATCGTCGCCTAGGAGGAGCGCCCAACTGCGCCGACGGCCCCACGCAGGCCGACACAGCCGACGCACGCCACGCATCCCACGCAGTTCACGCACCCGACGCACGCCACGCACGCCAGGCAGCCGGCATTGCCGAGCCCGGCGACGACGGCGGCGCTCGCGAGGACGCCCGCACTCGCCGCGACGCCCGCACTCGCCGCGACGCCCGCGCTCGCGATGATCCCGGCGGACCCGACGGTGCCGGCGCTGGCGATGACAGCGGTGCTGGCGAGCCTGCCGGCGCTGCCCACGACCCCCGCGCCGGCCACCGTAGCGGCACTTCCGATCACGCCCGCGCTGCTCGCGGTCCCGGCGCTCGCGGTCCCGGCGCTCGCGCAGACCCCTGCGCTGGGAGAGGCAAACCGGGATTTCACGCGCTTGAAGATAGCCGCCAGAGATAGCATTACCTCGGCCGCGACCTCCTCTCCCGGGCGTCCCGTCCGCGAGCACCTCTACCTTCAATCCATGCTCTTGAACGAGCTAATCGATGGCATGGAGATCGACCAGGTCCTGCTGGTGCGCGAGGCTGAGCGCCGGCAGCGACGCGACGGCGGCGAGTACCTGCGCCTGCAGCTCGGTGACCGCACCGGCGCGGTCGCCTGCATGGTCTGGGAGGAGCTCGCGGAGGTCGAGCAGCTGGCGAGAGCGGGGGCCCCTGTCCGGGTCAGCGGCCGCTACACGGTCCACCCGCGCTTCGGCCCGCAGATCAACCTGCGCGGTTTGCAGGAGGCCGCCCCCGGGACGTTTGCCCCCGAAGACCTGCTCGACGGACCCGCGCGGGGGGTCGAGCAGATGGAGCGCGAGGTGCGCGAGTTGCTCCAGACGATCCAGGAGCCGCACCTGTGCATCCTCCTGGAGCGCGTGTTCGGCGAGGACTCAGAGCTCTGGGCCGGCTACAGGGTTGCCCCGGCGGCGAAGTACTACCACCAGGCCTACCGCCACGGCCTGCTCGAGCATTGCCTCGGCGTCGCCCAGGCGGTAAGCGCGATCAGCGCGACCTTCCCGGGGATCGACCGCGATGTCGCGGTGAGCGGCGCACTACTTCACGACATCGGCAAGCTCGAGGCCTACACCGAGGACCCCGGGAACATCGACCTCACCGATGCCGGCCGTCTGCACGGGGAGATCGCCCTCGGCTACTACCGCATCCGCCGCGCGATCGAGGACATCGAGGGATTCCCGGACGAGCTCGCGCAGGCGGTCGGGCACATCATCCTCTCCCACCACGGCACGCTCGAGCACGGAAGCCCGGTCGTTCCCTGCACGCGCGAGGCCACGCTCGTGCACATGATCGACAACCTCGGCGGGCGCCTGGGCAGCTTCGATCGCCTCGAGAAGGAACTCGCTCCGGGGCGGCGCTGGTCGGGATTCGACCGGGCGATCGGCGGCGGGGCGTACTTCGCCGAGCGGCCCAGCGAGCCGGCGGAGGGCGAGCAGGCCCCGGCGCCGGCCCGCGAAGCAGCCTGAAGTTCCGCAAATAGCGGGGCGGTCACCACCCGCGCCGCATCGGCCTCGCCGTCGGCTTCTATCTTTGAAGCCGATGGCAAAGGACACCGAGAAGCTGATCCGACAGCTGTCGCTGATCTCATACCTGATGGCCGAGCACCGCCCGGTCACGGCCGTTGAGATCCGACGTGACGTGGAGGGATACAGCGGCATGAACGAGGACGCCTTCGCCCGGCGCTTCTATGCCGACCGCTCAGAGCTCGAATCGTTGCGCATCCAGCTGACCGTGGAGCGCCCCGCCGACGGAGCCGCCGAGCAGGAGAACTACTCGCTGCGCCCGGAGAACTTCCACCTGCCCCCGATCGCCTTCACCGAGGTGGAGCTGGCGGCGCTCCAGACCGCGCTCAGCTTGCTCGACGGCGAATTCGCCTACGCCGAGCCGCTGCGACTCGCTCTGCAACAGATCACCTGGGGACGCCCCAGCCCGCTGCGGGCACCTGAGCAGCGCTCGGTCGCCCTCGGCATCACGGCCTCCGCCGGCGGCCACGATCTCTCGGCGCGCCTCGCGAAGGCGGAGACCGCGATCTTCCGCAACAAGACGATCGTCTTCGACTATTACACGATGGAGCGAGACGAGGTGGGCTCGCGACGCGTGGATCCCTACCACCTGCTTTTCCAGGGCGGGCAGTTCTATCTGCTGGGCTACGCCCACGAGCGCAAGGACATCCGCGTCTTCCGCCTCTCGCGCATCCGCGGCAAGGTCTCCTACGCGACCAAGGCCGAGCACGATTTCCGCCGGCCCGAGGACTTTGACCCGCGTGCCTACGCCAACCGTGCCGACTGGCAGCTCGGCGAGGAGCTCGGGACGGCCGAGATCCTGATCTCGGAGCGGATCGCCTGGCAGGTCGAACGTCACTTCGGCCGCTATGGGGAGATCCGCGGGCCGAGCGACGAGCGCTCCTCCGAGGCGCTCGACGGCGTCCCGCAGCTCGAGGATGCTCTGCAGGAGGGAGAGAGACTCTTCCTCACCGGCTACTCAAATCCCCGCGGCGTCATATCGTGGCTTCTCGGCCTGGGCACGCATGCCCGGCTGCTCGGGCCGGAGGAGCTGACGAGCGAGTTTCAGCGGCGCCTTGAGCTTCTCGAGGAGCGCCACGGGGACACACCCCCGAGCCCTCCCCGCGGGCGCCGTTCGCCTCGCGCGGAGTCCGCTGGCGCCGTGGGAGCCTCCCCGTTGAGCCCTGCGCGCTCGCGCGCCGCTCGCAAGGGGGGCACGGACGGCGAGGGGGGCGGGCGGGCCGAGGCCGCTATCCGCCCCGAGCGGTTCGCGCGGCTCGTGACGCTCGCGAGCATCCTCATCAAGGCGGGCCGCGAGGGCCAGCGTGTCGTGATGGCCGATCTCTGCGAGCGCCTGCAGCTGAGCGACGAGGAGCTCCGCGAGGACGTGAACGTGCTGAACGTCGTCAACTTCGGCGGTGGCTCCTATGTTCTCTATGCGGAGATCAAGGAGGAGGAGGGCGAGATCGAGGTCGACCCTGAGCCCTACAGCGATAACTTCGACAGGCCCGCCCGGCTGCTGCCGGTCGAGGCGAAGGCGCTCGTGGCGGCGATCGACCTCATCGGTGAGCACATCCCCGAAGGCTCGCTGACCTCGGCGCGCGAGAAGATCGTCGCGGCGCTCGGCGAGGATCCGATGGAGCAGGGCCTTCAGGTGGCGCGCGCGGACGGCGATGACGCGGGGCTCGCGCGTCTGGTGTCGAGCGCGATCGTCGAGCGGCGGATGATCGAGCTCGAGTACTACAAGGAGAACGAGGACGAGCTGTCCCTGCGGATGGTCGAGCCCTACGCGCTCACCAACGGCCGGGAGGGCTGGTACGTGGCGTCCTTCGACCCCGAACGCGACGCGATGCGCCACTTCCGTCTCGACCGGATCAAGCGCGCGACGGTCACCGACGAGCGATTCGAGCCCCGCCCCGAGGTCGACCCGGCTGCGGAGGTCGACGGCTGGCTGCGCACTGGCGAGGTGCAGGCCGCGCGCAGTGCCCGCGTGTGGGTCTCCCCCGAGCGTGCCCGCTGGGCGCGCGAGGCCAGGCGCGTCGTGGAGCAGTGGGCTGACGGCTCGGTGGTCGTCGAGCTGAGCTTCGCCGGCGTCGACTGGCTCGTGCGCGAGATCCTCAGGGAAGCAGGCGACGCCGCGGTGCTCGAGCCCCAGGACGCGCGCGAGGCCGTGCGGGCGGAGGTCGCGCGCCTGCGCGAGGTCAATTCAGCCCCGGCCGGCGTCTAGTCGCCGCCGCGCGCGAGGCCCCGAGCGAGATCGCGCCGAGCGAGCGGGCGGCGAGCGCGCACCGAGCAATCGACCCGTTGAGGACGATCTCACGCGGGCTCTAGCGCGCCGTCAGGGAGGGGTGCAAGTATCCATATCGGGATCGACATCACCGCGAGATCAACAAGGGAGACCAGATGGCCACGATCATCGGCACCGATCCACCCGGGCCGCGCGACGCCCCAGTACTCCCCGACACCACCGTTCTGTGCGACACGCCCGGCCAAGGCGCCGTGCCCCTCGTGAGCCGGCCCGACTTACAGTTGTCGCATCCGAACGAGCCCCAGGTGGCGCGGATCCATGTCGAGCGGGTCCAGTCCTACCTGCACGTCTGCGGATAGCTTGCGCCTCGGTCAGGAGCGCGGAGAGTCGATCTCCGAATCGCGGCGCAGATCGGCGAACGCGTGCTCGCGGTTCAAGTAGATGACGAGCCTGCTCACCTTGTCGCCACGAACGTGGAACAGGCTCGCTGCTTTCGTCTGCGGCTGACCGACCTCCAGCCCGCTCCACTTGCCGCGTGCGCTGAAGTGCGCGAGCACGAGCACACGCTCGCCGTCGAGCTCGCGGAACTCGTCCGGCTCGGCATGGAAGTCCTCCCACAGACGCAACTGGATGCGCCAGACCTTCGCCATCTCGACCACCCCGGTCCAACTGCCGGGTGCGGGCCCGTCTGCGATCCCGCCCGCGATCTCGGGCTCAGCCCACTCGACCGAGCTGAAGTCGCCGCGCTCCCAGGCCGAGAAGATCGAGCGCACGAGGTCCAGGTTCGCCGACGTCATAGGCGAAGTATCCTGTCTCGGGGGCCATGCGGTTCCGTTACTCGGCCAATCCGCCGGCTACCACACCTTGGGCCGACGCGCAGGCCCGCGGGATACTGGCCGGGCGATGGCGGAGGAGCCCACGACACACGCCTGTCCGTGAGCGCCACGCGCGCGATCCTCTTCCGTCTGCAGGATCACTCCGGCGGGCACCTACCCGAGCCTCGAGAGATCCTCGACGCCGACCCCGAGGGTCTCGGGCGTGCAGGTCTGTCTTCGCGCAAGGTGCAGACGCTGCGCAGACTCGCTGAGCGCTTCGCCGCCGGAGAGTTCTGCGACCAGAGCTTCCTGCGACGCTCTGAGGAGGAGATCGAAGCGGCGCTCACCGCGATCCCGGGTATCGGCCCATGGACGGTGCACGGCTTCTGATCATCGCTCTCGATCGCCCCGATGTCCTCCTGCCGGGCGACCTAGCCCTGCGCCGCGCTGTCAAACACGTTTACGGGCTTGATCAGATGCCGAGCGAACAGGACATGCTGCGCATAGCCGAGCCTTGGCGGCCGTACCCCAGCCTTGCGGTCAGCTACCTGTTCGCGTCAGAGTTCGAGACCTAGGGATCCCCCCGGGGAAGAGGCTCGCTCCCTGCGTCGG
>JBEKXJ010000018.1:0-57676 GCA_049512215.1 Solirubrobacteraceae bacterium | reverse complement strand
CGAGCTTGATGGCGACCTCGAACATCTCAACGGGGGCGCGCTGGCCCATCCCGCCCGGGACAGGGGGGTCCATAGAGTTCAGCGTCGCGTCACCCTTTCGCAGGTCCTCTTCGGTCTCGAACAGGCTGATAGCCAAGACCTTGCCCTCATTCGGCTTGTGCAGTACCAGCAGGCCGACGGCCGGCACACCCTCCGGCGGCCCTGATTCCGACTGCCGGTCGATCTCCTCGACCATCCGCCGCACCTGCTCTGGGTCCCCGCCCTCGAACGTCGCCACTCGCGCGTGCATCTGGTGCTCCTTCCGTTGACTTGCAAACCCCTAGGGCCGCCTACAAGCGAGTCGAGCGGCATTTAACACGACGCGACGCTGAGCATCCGGTCTCCGTCTTTGGACCGGTTTCCGATCACCACACTGGTGTGTTGGGGAACGTAGTGCCTCCCATGGCCGGAGCCGCAGCGGCGTCTAGGACCCGGCTCCGACCGCCGGCCGGCGCCGCGGTCGCTTGGCCTCGGGCGGGCGCAGCTCCGAAAACGAGCGCTTGATGCCCTCCGCGAGCACCCCTAGGTCGGGCGCTGCCATGCGGTCGGCATTGAGGCCGAAGACAATCTGGCCAGCGTACGTGATGACCGCGATGCCGATCGTGTGTCCGGCGAACAGCGGTACGAGCGGGAGGACCTCGACGAGCGGGGCGCCGAACGCGTACAAGCGTTGCTGCGAGCCGGGGACGTTCGTGATCGTCAGGTTGAACATCCGGGTGCCACCGAACATCGACCGCGCGATCAGTGCGCCGGCGAGCGGCGGCCCCATGTCAGCCAGGTCGACGATCGTCTCGCCCCCAGCGCGTTGTGAGCCGGCCTTGAGCTGCTCCGCGCGCTCGACGACGCGGCGATAGCGCGCGAGCGGGTCCGCCTCGGTCACCGGCAGCTCGACGAACAACGACGTCAGCTCATTGCCGAGCGCGTGCTCCTGGTCCTCTGACCGGATGTTCACCGGCACCTGCGCTCGCAGATTGCCCTCTGGCAGCGCGTCACCGCGGGAGAGCAGCAAGTGTCGCAGCCCGCCCGCGCAGAGCGCGAGCACGACATCATTGACCGTGCCACCAAGGCGCGTCTTCGTCGCCTTGACGTCGGCGAGGTCCAACCGCACGGTGGCAAAGTGGCGCGTGCCGCTCATCGGCCCGTTCAGGCTCGACTGTGGCGCGCCGATTACCTCCTCGCGCACGATCAGCTCGACGGCCGCCCGCACGCGATCGAGTGATTCGCGCGGGTGTAGCGCCGCACCGACGCCGGCCCGCGCACCGCGCAAAACCAAGCCCGGCGAGAACCAGAAGCGGCCATTGCCGTGCTCTGCGACCTCCTCGTCACTGTCCGCCAGCGGCTGCGACTGCGGCGGCAGCGCCTCCGGGGAGGAGTCGAGCAGGACATACCCGATGTCAACCGAGCCGACGCCATCTACGAGACAGTGGTGCGTCTTGGTGACCAGCGCCCAGCGCCCTTTCTGGAGCCCGTCAAGTAGCGTCATCTCCCACAGCGGCCGGTGGCGGTCCAGCCGGTGCGACCAGAAGTCCCCAAGCCACTCGTGCAGCTCGGCCTCTCCGCCCGGCGCCGGCAGGGTCGCGTGATGCACGTGGGCATCGGGGTCGAACGCGGTTGCCGGCTCCCAGGTCAGCCACTTGAGCGGACCCGCATGCGGACCAGAGAGCTGCTGGGCAAAGCGCGGCAGCATCCCTATCCGCCCGCGCATGTAGTCGCGGAACTCGGTGATGTTCGGCGTCCCGCCGTCGGGGAGCGGATCGAAGATGAGCGCCGCACCGATGTGCATGTGCGCGCTCTCGTCGAACTGCTCAAGCTCGAGGAACATCGTGTCCAGCATGCTGAGCTGCTCACCCATGGCCTGTGACTCCCTCTCGGCGTGAATCTTGAGGGGGAACCTAGCGCGCGAGGCACGAAGCGGCATCGGAGTCCCCCCGCGTGTCGGCTCCGTACTTCTCCACGTCCGTGAGCCTGGCGCCTGCACGTGAGCTGGCGCCTGCACGTGAGCCTGGCGCCTGCACGTGTGCCCGGCCCAATGCGGCAGCGGAGCGCTTCTGGTGCCGTTTGGATCCGGTACCCTCACAAGCCGCCGCCATGCGCCGCCATGCAGTAGGTGACCCGCGTCCCTGATCGAGAGGATACGAATGCTGCTCGCTACGTTCACCTTCGGAGACGCGTCGCTGACGATCCTGGAGTTTGCGTTCCTGTTTCTTTGGATCTGGATCGCGGTCGGCGTGGTGTTCGACATCTTCCGCAGCCACGATCTCTCCAACTGGGGTAAGGCCCTGTGGATGTTCTTCATCATCGTGCTCCCGTTCATCGGGGTGCTGGGCTACCTGATCGTGCGCGGCCACACGATGCACGAACACCAAGCACAAGACCGGGCACAATACGAAGCATTCCGCCAGTACACGCGGAGCGCCACGTCAGGTGGCCCGGCGGACGACATCGGCAAGCTCGCCGAGCTCAGAGACCGCGGCGTGCTCACCAGCGAAGAGTTCGAACGCGCGAAGGCCAAGGTTCTCGAATAGGAGATCGTTTCGCGCGCTCATTCGTGTGGCGGCGAGCGCTTCCGCTCCGCGCGAAACGCAGCGACCGTGAGGGTGCGCCTAATCGGAGCAGTTCGGCTACGGCACCAAGTCGTGGGGGAAGGCGCCGGTCAGGCACTCGCTGCTGTCCTGCGTGACGATCAAAAGATCCTCGACGCGTGCGCCACCGACTCCTGAGACGACGGTCCCCGGCTCGACCGCAATCACGTCACCGGCAATCAGCGGATCGGCATCGCCCCTTCCGAGGTCAGGCGGCTCGTGCACCTCGAGCCCGACACCGTGACCGAGTCCGAAGTAGAATCCTTCGCGCAGCGTCTCACCGGGCGCCTTGGTGCGTTGAGTCGGGTGTCCGGCCGCCTCGAACACGTCGCACGCGAGGCCGTGGAGCTCAGCACCCGTCACGCCGGGCTGAACGGCGCTGCAGGCACGTTTGTGGGCATCGAGGACGAGCGCATGAACCTGCGCGATCGGGTCGCTGATCTCGCCGCGAACGAACGTGCGCGTCATGTCGGCCCAGCATCCCGATTGCTCATCCCGCGGCCACAGGTCGACTTCGATTGGAATGTGGGCCGGGAGCGGTCCAGCGCCAGGTTCATGGCCGATCGCGGCGTTTGGGCCCGCCGGAATTACAATGATGTCCGCCGGAGTCGGTGCTCCGGCGCGAGCGCACATCTCGCGGATGCGCGCGCGTACTCTCTCGGCGGTCAGCGGTTCGCCCTCCAGCACCAGGTCGCCTCTATCGATCACGGCCTCCCGGAGCATCCTGCCGGCTTCCGCCATCGCTTCGCAAGCGATGCCCGATGCCCGCCGGATACCCGCCATCTCGTCTGCCGTCTTCCGTCGCCGGCGTTCGCGGAAGACCGCCCCGTCGGGGGTCAGGGCGACGCCAGCTCCGCGCAGCCGATCGGCCAAGGCAAGTGGGAAGTCCGGTGGAACACTCGCTTCATCGATCCCGAGCGCCGCCACGGCCCGTACGCAAAGCTCCTCTTCGACCTCGGTGCGCCGGCGACCTTCGGCGATCAACTCATCACGACCGAGAGCATCTTCCAGCAAGAGCTCGACATCCGATGCCGCCTGTGCGATGCGGGCGTCCTCGAGCGGATTGGTCAAAACGGCGCGGCGCCCTCGGGCCTCGAGATACAGAAAGGGATCGATGATCGCTAACGGAAGCTCGTGGCGAAGCGCCGGCGAGCTCTCAGTGTTGCCATAAATCAGCACATTCACAAGGCGAAGGGTCGCACAGCGCGACGGCTTCGACGCGGCGATTGCGCGGCGAAGTTCACAGGGGTTGTCCACCGCTGAGTTGACCCCAGTTGGGCTCAGATTGATGCCCGAATGCATGCCGGCCCCGAGCGCCGCCTCTGCCGACCTCGCCGCATGGACTGGATCCCGTGTGTGGCTGAGGCGCGCGCGGCGCCGCTACCGGCGGTCTGCTCGCTGTCGCCTGCACCAATCGGCGTCAGCTGCGTACGCCCTTGACGGGCCGCCCCTCCTCGAGATAGACGCAGTGCTTGCGCCCGGCGCCCGCCAGAACCCGACGCCGCAACGGGCCGCTGAGAAGCGCAGCGGCCTCGGCGAGCTCAGCAAAGCGGTGCTCGTCG
The DNA here is from genome assembly GCA_049512215.1 of Solirubrobacteraceae bacterium. Classification (GTDB taxonomy): domain Bacteria; phylum Actinomycetota; class Thermoleophilia; order Solirubrobacterales; family Solirubrobacteraceae; genus Palsa-744. Next base: position 53,493 of record JBEKXJ010000018.1, on the reverse strand, counting down.
ATCTCGGCGCCGTCGATAGCAATCGCCGCCAGCTGCTGATCGCGGAAGGGACCGCAATCGAACAGGAAGCGCACCCCACCGGGGCGGCCGGGGCGCGGCCGCAGGAAGTCGATGCAGGCCAGCCGGCCACGCTCGAGCTCCAGGCCGCACTCCTCGAGCGTCTCGCGCTGGCATCCCTGCCACGGCGACTCGCCGGTCTCCTCGATCTGGCCGCCGGGAATCGTCCATCCCGCCTTGTAGTTGGGCTTCAAGATCAGCAGCCTGCCGGTCTTGTCGAAGATCAGCGCGCCGGCCGAGGCGGGGATCCGCGGGATCTCCCAGGGCGCCTCGGCACCAGCGGGATCGACCATGGCGTAATGATCCTCGAAGCGTCGTCCGTGGGACCCCTCGGTGCCGTGTGCACCGCTCGTCACGTGGTCCTCCATCCACCGTGCTCTCCGGTGGGGCCGTCGACACGGGATTGTTGTTGTCAGTTTCCCGGAGCTGCGGATTCCGCGCTTCTAGCGCCCCGACCGGCCAGGACGCGGGCTACGAGCCCGGAGAGTCCGCCTCCGGAGCGAGGCTGAGCCCGGCGAGCGCCCGTTCGTCCGCTCGCTCGCGGTCTCGCCTGGCTACCGGTCGGTTCCTGTAGCTTGCGACACGCAACCAAACAGACGAAGAGGGGAAGCATGATCTTCATCACGACATACAAGGTCAGGCCATTTCTCAACAAGGACGAGAGAAGGAAGCTGATGAGCGCCTTCGCCAAAGATGGTGCGCCGGCCGGCACAACCGCGCACTACGTCGCAGCCGACGGCAGCCACGGCGTGGCGATCGGGGAATCTGATGACGCGGAGGCGGGGTACGCGAACATTCAGAACTACACGGAGTGGATCGAGTACGACACCAAGGTGATGCTGACCATCGAGCAGGCCGTGCCTCACATCATGGCCGTGCTTTGATTTAGCACGTCGCGCATTGGGTGGGGCATCCGCCGGTCGCTGTTGCGAACACACCCGGCCATCGTGGTCGGATGGCTGTGGCGACCGGTGGAACTCGCCGACCTATTGACAGGTTCTGACCCAGTTCCTTCCGAGTAGGCGTCCAGGTCAGGACGCGAAGGTGCCAGCGCAGCAAGAGCTGGCTACGAGCCGGGAGCCGGCCTCCGGGGGCGAGGCCGAGCCCGGCGAGCGCGTGTGCCTAGCCTCGCTCGGGCGGCCCGTTCAGCTCGCGCAGCGGATCGTCCACGTCGGAGCGCACGTCTTCCCGATTGCCTCCCTGCCCGTGTTCCTGCTGGATCGCCATATAGATCTCGGTCCGATGCACCGGAACCTCTGAGGGCGCCTGAATACCGAGACGTACCTTCCCGCCATCGGCCGAGAGCACCGTGACCTCAACGTCGTCGCCGATCATGATGCTCTGTTTGGGCCTACGCGTCAGAACGAGCACACGGATCAATTCGCCGACCGCAGCAGGCTACCTCCCCCGCTAGCCTCGCTTGCTAGCAGTGCTGGGCTCATCGCTCCCCGCTGGCGATAGGCGTTGACGAGGAGCAAACAAGGCACGCGGGCCGCGCTTCCTAGCGTCTGGTGTGAGGCTCTGCTCCGTGAGCTCGACCGACCCGCATGCGCGCAAAGCCTAGCTCCGATTGGGATACGGAGCGCCGGCAGCCGAGCTGCTTGGAGGCCCTGCCAGCCGTGGGCGAAGCGGGCGAAGCGACTCATTGTTGTGAATTGGCTGGAGCTGCGGATACCGCGCTTATGAGCCCCGAAGGAAGGGCTCGGGACCAGACACCACCGGCATGCTCGCTTGGGATAGGGTCGGCCGACCCAAAGGAGAGGAATCGATGGCATACATGACGACGCACTTCTGGCCGGGCGCGACGGAGGATCAATACAACGCAACGGTTGCAGTCGTGCATCCCCCGGTAGGGCTGCCCGAGGGGCAGACCTACCACGTCGCCGGACTGACCGACGGCGGCATCCTGATCACGGCCGTGTGGGATTCCAAGGAGCAACAAGACCGCTTCCTCAAAGACAAGCTAATGGCGAGCATGCCAATCGAGGGAGGGGTCGAAGGCCGGCCTGAGGAGCGCACCGCCGAGGTCATCAGCATCCAAAAGGCGTAATGGACACGGCACAGCCTGCGTGGTGGCGTTTGCGGACCTCGAGACAGCCGTCGAGTTCTACGGCTCGACTCTCGGACTGCGCCGTTCGGTGTACATCAAGGAGAGACAATTCGCAGAGTTCGAGACAGGGAACCTCACGCTAAACGTCCGCGACGCCGCGGCGATGGGCCTCGAGCACCAACTCAACGGGGACGGGATCGCGCTCCACGTCGATGATGTCGCGGCAGCGCGGGCGGCTCTCCAAGAGCGGGGGGTTAGGTTCGACGGCGAGACGTTCGACACGGGGGTTTGCCACATGGCCGTCTTCGCCGACCCGGACGGAAACGCGCTCTTGCTCCACCACCGCTACGCACCGCGCGTGACGGAGGCGTGACGCCGGGGCGGGTGCAGACCGCCCGTCACGAGGCCCTACCCCGACCGTGTCGAGACCCTCAAAGGCCGTGGCGGACGTGCTCGCGGCCTGCCACGCCTGGGCGTACAACAGCTGCGGATACCGCGCGTCTAGCGCCCCGGCTGGCCCGAAGCGACTATGAGCTCGGAGAGTCGTCCTCCGGAGCAACGTCGAGGTCGGCGAGCGCGCCGCGTACGATGTCGTTGCGTGCCGGCGCCGTCTCCCGATAGCCCTTGCGGGCAGCCGTCTGTCGGAGGAGTGCACTATGAGATCCGCAAGGCGCCAGGTACGGCTTCTAACGCGGTACCTGCAGCTCAGGGAGCTGCTCGCGCGTCCCGGAGATCAACCAACCGGAAGGGATCGACATGGCCAAGACCTTTAGCGTTGAGCTTTCGATGCGCGAGGCGCCAGACGAGGCCCAAGCTCGGGCCGCAACGGCACTGAAGCAGCCAGCGGCTGCGCTCGGCCTTCGTCTGAAGAACCGTGGGTCGGACGAGCTGGCCTACCGACCGCGCATGGGGTTCCCGTTCCTAGTCAATCTCTGGCACCACCTCAACGGCGAGCAGATGACGGTCAAGTTCGAGCCCAACGCGACCGGTGGGACACGTGTCACGATCAGCGGTGCTCTCGCGGGAGGCCGTCACGGTCTCGCGGCAAACCGCGAGCACTGGTCAGAAGCCCTCGGGGCCTCGGTCTAATCTAGGGCACGTAATCTGCCATCTGCCTTCGTCGACGCCATCGACCAAGGCTGGCACATCTGGCGCGCTTGGAGGCCCTGCCTGGCCTGGGCAAAGCGACTAATTGTCGTGAATTGGCCGGAGCTGCGGATACCGCGCTGATGCTGATGTCGCTGCGCGTGCGCGGAATAGAGCGCGTCCGACCTGACGATCCTCGCCAAGCTGTCATGCGCGCTGGCTGAACGAGGTACCATCGGTCCCATGGCCTCCGCGAATGTGGAGCTAGCGGCTCGGATTGTCGATGCATTCAACGGGCGCGACGTCGACACCTTCAGCGGGCTCATCACGGATGACTTCGTCTGGGTGACGCGCACGGTCACGAGCTCCGAGCTGACGCAGTACCGCGGCCAAGAGGGACTGCGCCAGTTCTTTGAGGACACCGAACTCTTCTGGGAAAAAATCGAGTCGCGAGTGGACGAGATTCGCGACGTCGGCGATCGGGCGGTCGTGCTCGGCGAGCTGTTCTGGCATGGTCGCCGCCGGAGCTTGGAGGTAGCCGGTCCTTTCGGCTCGGTTCTCTACTTTGAGAACGGCAAGCTCAAGCGGATCGAGACCTACAGGAGCGCGAGCGAGGCCCTCGCGTCGCTCGGGTTGGGGGAGTGAGGCGACGCCGAAGCTGTCACAGCGAGGATCGCCAGACTAGGAGCGCCTGAAGTCGTTGCGGAGCCCATCGGACCCGCGCCGGGGGTCTGACGCCGCGGCAGTGGAGGCAACCGAAGCCGATAAGTAGCGGTCAAGATTGGACGCCTTGCCAGCCCTGGGCGAAGCGACTAATTGTTGTGAGTTGGCCGGAGCTGCGAATCCCGCGCCAAGCCTTATGATCGCCAGGCGCGCGATAACGCACGCTTTAGCGAGGGGAGTCAGCATGTCGCAGACGGGAAAGTCGCACCTCGTCATCATGTTTACGGTGGGGCCTGATGACGTGGCCGAGGGAGATCGCATGTTCGCGAGCCACGGCGAGTTCATGAAGGGGCATCCTCGCCAGGGCGACGTGGCGCTGCTGGACTACAGCGTCTCCAAGGGCCCGGAGCTGTCCAACCCGATGGACGCGAACTCTGAGCCGACCGGCAACACGACCTTCGTAGTCGATGAGTACTACGAGTCACCAGCCGGCATCACCAGGCATTGGCAGGACACGACGGAGAACTGGCCGGAGATGTCCTCCGCCGCGCCGGCGTGGTTCGCCAAGGCGACGATCGTGACACTGCACAACGGCACGGTCGTCCAGGCACTCTAGGGGGACGTTCGACGACTCCGTCCCGCAGGGGCAGGCCGACTATCACGCGCTGCCAGGCTTGCCTGGCAGCGGGCGTAGCAGGCCTCCAGGTCGCACTCTCTGAGATGCGCGCCCGTCTGCCGATAGCCTTCCGGACGGTGAGCCGCCGCGAGCAGATCAGGATGAGCGACGCGGAGGTCACCGTGTTCCTCGCCGAGGAGCGCACGGTGACGTGCGCGACGATCGGCCCGCGCGGATGGCCGCACCTGATGCCGCTCTGGTACGTCCTGCGCGAGGCTCCCGAGAGGGAGCCCTCACCACGGATCTGGGCTTGGACTTATGCCAGCTCGCAGAAGGTGCGAAACCTCGAGCGCGAGTCGCGGGCGACGCTTCAGGTGGAGGCGGGCGAGCAGTATCAGGAGCTGCGTGGGGTGATGCTCGAATGCGAGGTCATCGCGCACAGGGCCGTCGAGAGGGTGGCTGCGCTCGGGCGCGAGATCTTCCTCCGCTACGCCTCAGCCCGCGGCGAGGGATCGCAGAGCGGCCAGACCGCCGAGGAGCTGCCCGCCGAGGTCGAGGCGATGGTCCGCCAGCAGGCCGCCAAGCGCGTGGCGCTGGAGTTCATCGAGCTTCGCCGCGCGAGCTGGGATCACCGCAAGCTCGGCGGAACCTACTGAGCATGCCCCGGATAGGCTGAGTGGTTAGATGGAGCCGCTCAAGGGACTGATCCTCTCCGGGGGCAAGGGCACACGCCTGCGCCCGATCACGCACACGAGCGCCAAGCAGCTCGTGCCTGTCGCGAACAAGCCCGTGCTCTTCTACGGGATCGAGGCGATGGCGGATGCGGGGATCGAGGAGATCGGGATCATCATCGCGCCGGAGACGGGCGCCGAGATCGAAGCAGCCGCCGGCAACGGATCGCGCTTCGGGGTTCGCATCTCCTACATCGTCCAGGACGAGCCGCTCGGGCTCGCGCACGCTGTGCTCACAGCCGAGCCGTTCCTCGGCGAGAGCCCGTTCGTGATGTATCTCGGCGACAACCTGCTCCAGGGTGGCATCTCAGATCTCGTCGCCGCCTTCCGCGAGCACCGCCCGGACGCGCTGATCCTGCTGACGCCGGTGTCCGATCCCGAGAACTACGGTGTCGCCGAGCTCGCGCCCGCGGCGCCGGGCGAGGTCGGGCGGGTCACGCGGCTGGTCGAGAAGCCGGCCGAGCCGGCCACCGACCTCGCGCTCGTCGGCGTCTACATGTTCACGCCCGGCATCCACGAGGCGGCGCGCGCGATCGAGCCCTCGGCGCGCGGGGAGCTCGAGATCACCGACGCGATCCAGTATCTGGTCGACCAGAGCATGCGCGTCGAGCCGCACATCGTGCGTGGGTGGTGGAAGGACACGGGGCGCTTGGAGGACATGCTCGAGGCAAACCGCCTCATCCTCGACAACCTCGTCGAGCGTGTCGAGGGCGAGCTGATCGACTCGCAGGTCGACGGGCGGGTCGTGATCGAGCCGGGCGCACGCCTTGAACGCACGAGGGTGCGTGGCCCGGCGATCGTGGGCGCAGACGCGCGCCTGAGCGACTGTTACATAGGTCCCTATACCGCGATCGGTGAGCGCTGCACGATCAGAGGGGCAGAGGTCGAGCATTCGATCCTGCTCGCCGGCTGTACCGTCTCGGATCTCGGCGGGCGGATGGAGTCCTCGCTGCTCGGGCGCAACGTGACCGTGCGCCGCGGCGAGGGCCAGCCGCGCGCCTATCGCTTCATGGTCGGGGACAACTCCGACATTTCGATCCTGTGAGGCTGATCGTGACCGGCGCCGGCGGAATGCTCGGCTCAGATGTCCGGCGCGCGGGCGAACGGGCCGGCCACGAGCTCGTTCTCCTGGATCGCGCCGCCCTCGATATCACCGACGCCGCAGCGGTCGAGGAGGCCTTTGCGCGCGCCCGCCCCGAGGCGGCCGTGAATTGCGCCGCGTGGACCGACGTCGACGGGGCAGAGACGCACCGCGAGCAGGCGCATGCGGTCAACGCCGATGGCGCCGGGCACCTCGCGCGCGCGGCGGCGGCCGTGGACGCGCAGCTCGTGCACGTCTCCTCCGACTACGTGTTCGACGGGTACGCTCCTCGCGGGTCCTCTGGGGAGCCGCGTCCCTACGTGGAGTCGGACGCGACAGGCCCGCGCTCGGTATACGGCGAGACGAAGCTCGCGGGCGAGCTGCAGGTGCTCGCGGCCTCATCGCGCCACACGGTCGTCCGCAGCTCATGGCTGTTCGGGATCGACGGGCGCAACTTCGTCGAGACGATGCTCAGGCTCGCGGGCGAGCGCGAGGCCGTCGAGGTCGTGACCGACCAGGTCGGCTGCCCCACCTGGACCGGCCACCTCGCCCCTGCGCTGCTCGGGCTGATCGAGCGAGAGCTCGCCGGTCTCGTGCACCTCGCGGGCGGAGGGTACGTCTCGTGGAACGGCTTCGCACAGGAGATCTTCCGTCAGGCCGAGGTCCCCTGTCGCGTTGAGGGCGCGGACAGTGCGCAGATGGCGCGCCCGGCCCCCCGCCCCGCCTTCTCGGCGCTCGAGTCAGAGCGCGGTGACGTCCTGCCGCTCCCGCCCTGGCAGGATGGGCTGGCCGGCTATCTCGCCGCCCGTGTCGGGATGATGCGCTCATGAGACTGCTCGTCTGCGGAGGCGCCGGGTTCATCGGCTCGAACTTCGCGCGCCTGCGCCTGAGGGAGAACGGCGACGAGGTGACCGTGCTCGACAAGCTCACCTATGCAGGGCGCAAGGAGAACTTCCACGACTTCGCCGAGGATCCCGGCTTCCGATTCTTCAAGGGCGCGATCGAGGATCCTGAGGCGGTGGCGCGCGCGATCGAGTCCGGCTCGCCCGAGGCGATCGTCAACTTCGCCGCCGAGACGCATGTTGACCGCTCGATCGCCGAGGCCGACGCGTTCGTCTCAACTAACGCGCTCGGCACCTACGTGCTGCTCGAGGCGGCGCGCGAGCATGGCTTGCGCTACCTGCAGGTCTCGACCGATGAGGTCTACGGCTCGATTGACGTGGGCACCTTCACCGAGGAGAGCCCCCTGCGGCCCTCATCTCCCTACTCGGCGACGAAGACGGGCGCCGATCTGCTCGTCCAGAGCTACTTCCACACCTACGAGCTTTCCGCGGTCATTTGCCGCGGGTCGAACAACTACGGTCCCTACCAGTACCCCGAGAAGCTGATTCCCTTGATGATCCTGAACGCCCTGCACGGCGACTCGCTGCCGGTGTATGGGGATGGGAGGCAGGTGCGAAACTGGATTCACGCGACCGACTTCGCGCGGGCGATCGGACACGTGCTAGAGCACGGCGCCCCGGGGGAGGTCTACAACGCGGGCGGCCCCGACGAGGAGGCGAACATCGACGTCGTCGAGCGGATAGTCGAACTGACGGGAGCCCAGGAGTCGCAGATCACCTATGTCGCCGACCGGCCTGGGCACGATCGCCGCTACTCGCTCTCATCGGAGAAGGTCCGGGCGCTCGGATGGAGCCCCCGCGTGCGCTTCGAGGAGGGCCTCGCCGAGACGGTCGCCTGGTATCGCGAGAACGGCTGGTGGTGGGAGCCGATCCGCTCAGGCGACTACCGCGAGTACTACGAACGCCAGTACGGGCGTTCGCTTCGCTGAGCGCCTCGAGGACTCGAGCTCTCCCCGCGGCGAGCTGTCCGGGGCAGTCGACCCAGGGGCGCCGGCGGCTTGCGCGCCTTCTGCGCGCCTTCGCTTGACAGCACTCAGGCGAGGCCTGAGACCTTCCACTTGCCGGCTTCCTTGACGAGCGTGAGGTTGCCGATGCGATTCTTGCCCGCGTAGACGCTCTTGACGCTCGCCGTCGCGGTGTCGCCGGCGAGCTTGATCGACTCGACGGTCACTTCGAAGCTGTCGACCTCGGCCAGCTGGCTCTTGATCGCCGTCTCGCAGCCTGCCACACCGCCGAGGCGTGTCACGAGTGGGCCCGCGAGGTCCTCTTCACAGATCTTCTTTTCTTCCCCGGCCGTCGCGTTGGACTGGAGGTTGGCGATCGCCTGGGCGACGCCGTGCTCTTCGCCCTTGAAGGCGGTGGTCGAGACGGCACTGCCGCAGCTCGCGAGGAGCAGCGCGATCGCCGGCCCGCAGAGCAGGGCGCCGGCGCGCTTGGCGGGAAGCTGAACTCGCATACCGGCGCCACAGAGTACGCGAGGAGCCGGGGCCACGTCGCGGTGGCATTCGTGCCGGGAGAGGCGCGGTCGCATGCTCGTGATCAAGACGGCAGCAGCTCGAGGAAGTGCTTGCTGAGCATCGTCTGCTGGCCCTGGTAGTTGGACCCGACGTCCTCGCCGTAGAGGAGGTCGGGGGTTTGCGCCATCCGCTCGAACGCGAGCTTGCAGACCGGCTGGCGGTGCTCGACCATGAAGGACACGTCACGCGCCCGCACCTCGAGCGCGGCGCGGCTACCGTGGACCCCGCGCTCGGAATAGCCGAAGCCGGGGTCGAAGAAGCCGGCGTAGTGGGTCCGCAGCTCACCGGCGGTCGGGTCGTAGGCGAGCATCTCGGCGGCGTAGGACGGCGGAATGCTCACCCCCTCGGCTGAGAGCAGCAGATAGAAGACCTCTGGCTCGAGCACGATCCTCCCGCCCCTCTCCGGGTGCACGGGCTCCCAGTAGTCCTGCCATTTCAGGGCTCCCACCTTGGTGAGGTCGATCGGCAGGCTGTTCTTCTTAGCGCGGTAGCCGACGATCGCCTCCACCGGCCCGGAGACGTCGAGGCTGACAAACAGCCCGTCTGAGACGGACAGCTCGCTCTCGGCGAGCGGCTGCGAAGCGAGATACAGCAGGGGAGTCTCACGATGGAGGCTGATGAGCTGCTTGTCGCTGAGCCGCACGTCCGCGCTCATCAGCCGCACCTGGTTCAGGGCGAGCCCCGTCTTCACGCGGATCGCGAACGTGCGCGGGACGACCTCCAGGTAGAGCGTGCCGTGATATCCCGCGGCGATCTCGTCGAAGCGGTGGTTGCGGTCGGTGAGCACCCGCGTGAAGACGTCGAGGCGCCCGGTCGAGCTCTTTGGGTTGGCCTTGGCACGGATCTCCTGCGGCAGGCGCAGCTGCTCGATCAGCGGAACGAGATAGGGGCGGTCACGCTCGAGCGTTGCCCCGTCGCGCAGGTCGATCCGCTCGAAGGCCAGGCCCTCGATCTTCTCCTCAACCGTCGAGTCGCTGTCGGGCAGGAAGCTGCAGCGAAGCGCCCAGGCATGCTCGCCGAGTCGCAGATCGACGCTCGCCGGCTGGATCGACTCGCGCGGAATCCGCCAATCTCCGGCGAGGATCCACTCGCGGGAGACGGCGTCACGCAGCTGCTGAGAGGGCAAGACACCTTTGTCCATAGTCCGCCTCTGAGTCTATGCGCCCCGCGGGCCGGCCCTTCGGGCGCGATAGCCTCGAACCATGCCGCTCAGAAGCTTCAGCCCTCGTGCCCGGGAGTGGTTTGAAGGGGCCTTCGCCGCGCCCACACCCGCCCAGGCGCAGGCCTGGCCAGCCATCGCCGGCGGCGAGCACGTGCTCGTCTCGGCCCCGACGGGCTCGGGCAAGACGTTGGCGGCTTTTCTCTGGGCCCTCGATCGCCTCAGCGCGGACGGCGCCGGCGCCGAGCAGCCTGGGAGAGGCACGCGCGTGGTCTACGTGAGCCCGCTGAAGGCCCTCGCCTACGACATCGAGCGCAATCTCCGTGCTCCCCTGCGCGGTATCGGCGCCGAGGAGATCCGAGTCGGGATCCGTACCGGCGACACGCCCCAGCGCGAGCGCGCGGCGATGGCCCGCAAGGCCCCGGACATTCTCATCACGACGCCCGAGTCGCTCTATCTGATCCTCACCTCCAAAGCGCGAGAGATGCTGAGTGGCGTGGAGGCGGTCATCGTCGATGAGATCCACGCCGTCGCCCACTCCAAGCGCGGCTCGCACCTTGCCCTCACCCTCGAGCGACTCCAGGCGCACGTCCGCGCGGGGGGATCTGCCGGAACCGCGGGCGAGATTCAGCGCATCGGCCTGAGCGCTACGCAGAACCCGCTCGAGGAGATCGGCCGCTACCTTGTCGGCCCCCACCGCCGGGTCAGGATCGTCGACGCGGGAGCCCGCAAGGAGCTCGATCTGCGCATCGAGGTGCCCGTCGAGTCGATGGCCGAACCGGATGGCCCGCGCGATCCCGGGCGCGAGCCGATCGCCGGGTCGCTCGAGTCCGTGCCGGGCGGGGAGGCGACGCGCTCCTCGATCTGGCCGGCGATCTACCCCGAGCTGCTCAAGCTCGTCCGCGCTCACAACTCGACGATCATCTTCGTCAACAACCGGCGGGCGGCAGAGCGCGTCGCTCTGCGACTGAACGAGCTGGCCGGGCAGGGCGAGGGCGCGGAGCCTCCCGGCGCGTCGCCCCGCGAGATCGCCCGGGCGCACCACGGATCGCTCGCCCGCGAGGAGCGCACGAAGGTCGAGGAGCTCTTGAAGGCCGGCGAGCTCCCTTGTCTGGTCGCCACGAGCTCGCTGGAGCTCGGGATCGACATGGGCGCTGTCGACCTCGTCCTGCAGATCGAGTCGCCGAAGTCCGTCGCCCGCGGCCTTCAGCGCATCGGCCGCGCCGGCCACGGCGTCGGGGAGGTCAGCCGCGGGCGGATCTTCCCGAAGTTCCGGGGCGATCTGCTCGAGTGCGCGGTCGTCGCTCGGCGCATGCACGAAGGGCTGATCGAGCCCACCGTCGTGCCCCGCAACGCGCTCGACGTTCTCGCCCAGCAGGTCGTCGCCATCGCCGTCTCGGCCGAGCCCGAGGCCGCCTCGGTGGACGAGCTGCACGCACTCGTGAGGAGCACCCACTCCTACTCGGAGCTATCCCGCGAGCTGCTCGAGAACGTCCTCGACATGCTCGACGGACGCTATCCCTCGAAGGAGTTCGGCGAGCTCCGCGCCCGCATCGTCTGGGACCGCGTCGCCGGCACGATCCGCGCGCGCAAGGGCTCGCGGCAGCTGGCCGTGGCGAACGCCGGCACGATCCCCGACCGCGGGCTCTATGCGGTGACGCTGCCCGATGGGCGGCGGGTGGGGGAGCTCGACGAGGAGATGGTCTATGAGGCCCGTCCCGGCCAGACCTTCCTGCTCGGAGCCTCGACCTGGCGGATCGAGGAGATCGGCCGCGACCGCGTGGTCGTCACCCCGGCGCCGGGCGCACCCGGCGCGGTGCCCTTCTGGAGGGGCGACTCGATCGGGCGCCCAAAGGAGCTCGGCGAGGCAATCGGAGCGTTCTCCCGCTGGGCCGTCGAGCAGGAGGCCGAGACACTCGAGCGCGACTACGGCCTCGACGAGCGCGCCGCGCGCAACCTGCTCGCCTACCTGCGCGAGCAGCAGGCGGCCACGCGCGTGCTCCCCAGCGAGCGCACGATCGTCGTCGAGCGCTTTCGTGATGAGATCGGCGACTGGCGCCTGTGCGTGCTCTCGCCCTACGGCGGCCGCGTCCATGCCGCCTGGGGACTCGCCCTCTCCGCGCGCCTGCACGAGCGCTTCGGCCTGGACTCGGACGCGATCTGGACCGACGACGGCATCGTCCTGCACCTCCCCGACCTCGACGCCGAGGAAGCAGAGTCGCTCCCCTCCGCAGCGGAGCTCGTGCTGCTCGAGCCCGAGGACGTAGAGCAGGCAGTCACCGCCGAGCTCGGCGGCTCGGCGCTCTTCGGCGCGCGCTTTCGCGAGAACGCATCGCGGGCGCTCCTGATCCCCCGCGCCTACCCGGGCAAGCGAACGCCACTGTGGCAGCAGCGCCTGAAGGCCCAGAACCTGCTCGAGGTCGCCCGCCGCTACGCGGACTTCCCGATCATCCTTGAGACTTACAGGGAGTGCCTGAAGGACGTCCTTGACTTGCCCGGCCTGGAAGCGTTGCTCGGAGCCCTGCAAACACGCGAGATCTCGCTCGTCGAGGTCGAGACGCAGACGGCCTCGCCCTTCGCCTCCTCGCTGCTCTTCGAGTACGTAGCGACCTACATGTATGAGGGCGACACGCCGAGCGCCGAGCGCCGCGCCGCCGCGCTCTCGCTCGACCGCGACCTGTTGCGCGAGCTGCTCGGCCAGGAGGAGCTCCGCGAGCTGATCGATCCCGGGGCGCTCGCGCGCGTCGAAGCTGATCTGCAGCACCGCTCCGAGATGACGCGGGCGACCGGCCGCGATGGCCTGCACGATGTGCTCCGCCGGATCGGCGACCTCAACCGCACGGAGCTCGGAGAGCGAGTCTTCGAGGGCATCGACGCAGACGGCCTCCTGCGGGAGCTCGAACGCGAACGCCGCGCGATCCGTCTGCGCCTCGCCGGTGAGGAGCGCTTTCTCGCCGCCGAGGAGGCCGGTCTCTACCGCGACGCGCTCGGCGCCGTGCCCCCCGGTGGCCTGCCCGAGGCCTTCCTCGAGAACGTGCCCGACGCGCTGCGCGAGATCGTCGCGCGCTTCGGGCGCAGCCACGGCCCGTTCACGAGCGATCAGCTCCGCGCCCGCTACGGCCTCGACGCAAGCGCCGTCCTGCGCGAGCTCGAGCGCGACGGCGTCCTCGTCCGCGGCGAGCTGCGCCCTGGCGGGCGCGAGCGCGACTGGTGCGACGTCGAGGTCCTGCGCCGCCTCAGGCGTGCCTCGCTCGCTGCCCTGCGCAAGGAGATCGAGCCCACCGAGAAGGCCGCCCTCGCGGCCTTCCTGCCCTCCTGGCAGGGCGTCGACCGCCACTCCGGGCAGGGCGCCGGGATCGACCGCCTGCGCGAGGTCCTCATCCCGCTCCAGGGTCTCGCTCTGCCGGTGGCGATCTGGGAGCGCGACGTGCTGCCGCGCCGCACAGGGGCCTACTCGCAGTCGTGGCTGGACAGCCTCTGCGCGAGCGGCGAGCTCGTCTGGGTCGGCGCCGGGCCGATCGGGCGCTCCGGGCGTGTCGCCCTCTACTTCCGCGACGATGCCCCGATGATCGGGCCGCCGCCGTCGGGCACCTCCTCTCGCGCCGCCGGGCCGCCGCCGAGCTCCCCTGAGCACGATCTGCTGCGCTCGCGCCTCGGCCTCGGCCCGTGCTTTTTCACAGACCTCATCGCCGAGCTGGACGCCCCCGCGGAGACGCTCAGCGAGGCGCTCTGGGACCTCGTCTGGGCGGGCGAGGCGACGAACGACGCCTGGTCGCCGCTGCGCGCGCCTCATCTGACGCTCGCCCGTGGCGGGCGCTCGGGGCGGGCCGATGCCCTCGCCGCCCCAGCATGGCGCTCCGCTGCCGGGGAGGGGCAAATGCCCACCCGCTCACCCCGCGCGGCGGCCGGCCGCTCGCGTTTCGCCGGCCGCCGCGCGCGCACGCAGTCACAGCTCCAGGGCCGCTGGTCGCTTACCGAGCCCGTCTTCAAGGGGGCCGCGGGCGCTCGCCGCGGCGCCGGCATCGATCAAATAGCGGCCCGCAGGCGCGCACTCGCAGAGCTGCTGCTCGAGCGCTACGGGATCGTCACCCGCGAGCAGGTCCTGGCCGAGGGGGTCAAGGGCGGCTTCGCGACGCTCTATGAGACGTTCTCGAACCTCGAGACGCTGGGGGTCTGCCGCCGCGGCTACTTCATCGAAGGGATGGGCGGGGCCCAGTTCGCGCTCCCCGGCGCGGTCGAGCGCCTGCGCGCGGCCCGCGCTTCGACGACGGGCGCGGGCGCCGCGAGCGCGGCGGTCGCTGCGCCCACGCCGGCTCCCGCGGGCGCCGCCCGCCGCGCTGGTGCACGCACGCTGGTGCTCGCCGCGGCCGACCCGGCCCAGCCCTACGGGGGCGTGCTGGCGTGGCCGAAGCGCGAGGGTTTGGCGGGGCGTCCGGCGCGAGTCGCTGGCGCCTACGTCGTGCTCGTCGAGGACGAACCCGTGCTCTATCTGGAGCGCGGGGGCCGCGGCCTTCTCAGGCTCACCGGCCCGTCGGTGCGCGACGGGGCGGGCGCGTGCCCGGGCGCGCGTGAGGGCGCGCGTGAGGCCGACCCCGTGCGCGAGGCCATGCAAGCCCTCGCCGATGCGGTGCGCGCCGGGCGCGTGGGGAAGCTCGCGCTCGAGCGGATCGACGGCGAGCCGGCGATCGCCTCGCAGCTTGCAGAGACGCTCCTTGAGCTCGGCTTCCATTGCGGTCCCCGCCGGCTTACGCTCAGCGCCTAGAGAGCGCCCACCAGCCTGCGCACACGATTACCTGCCAGCGGCGTTGTGTCTGCCATCGTGGTCGTCATGGCCGAAACGCCGCCCACGCGCCCCCGCCGTGTCGGTCACAAGGGCGCGGCGCACATCGAGCCCGGCAACACACTCGCGAGCTTCGACGCGGCGCTCCATCACGACGTCGACATGATCGAGCTCGATGTGCTCAGCGAGCACCCCGACGGGAGCGGGCGCCTGCTGGTGGCCCACGACTATGAGGACATGCGCGGGCGGACGCCGCTCAGCTTCGAGCAGGCGCTCGAGCACCTCGCGGGTGACGCCTTTGCGGACATCGAACTCGACGTCGACGTGAAGCTGCCCGGCTACGAGCTCCGCGTGCTCGAGGACTTGCGCCGACTCGACCTGCTCGGTCGGACGCTCGTCAGCGGGATGTTCCCGGCCGGCCTCGCCTTGATCCGGGCGGCCGAGCCGGCGCTCCGCCTTGGCTGGTCCGTGCCGCGGGTCAAGCGCGACTACACGACCGACGTGCTCACGGCGATCCCCGCCCTTGCGATGCTGAGCGGCTACCGGGTGACGCTTCCGCGTCGGGCCCGCAAGGCGCTGCGAGAAGGCCGCGTCGATGCGATCATGGCCCACTGGCGGGTGGTGACGCCGGCGTTGGTGCGAGCTGTGCGCGAAGGCGGCGGTGAGCTCTACGTCTGGACGGTCGACGACGCCAGAATGATCGCCAGGCTGACGCGCATGGGGGTCGATGGGATCATCACCAACGATCCGCGCCTGTTCTAAGAAGGCGCGCTCAGCCGATCGCGCAATTCGCGGCGCTGAAGCCGGCGGGGTCGGCTCCCGCGAGGCTCATCTTCCCGGCCGTAGTCGGCCGCGAGAGTGACAGCTCGACGGTGGATCCTCGGCGCCATTGGAAGCTCACGACGCCGCGCAGGTCGAAGGGCGGCTTGCCCGGCACCGGGACCAGCTGAAAGCTGCGCCCGCCCTGGCGCGCCGACTTGGCGGAGCCGACCGCCACATACTGCGGGAGAGCGCCCGCAGCGAGGTCGATCCAGCGTTGGCCGGCGCTTTCGAGATACTGCAGGCGGAAGCTCATGTACATCTTGTCGTGAGCATTTCCGTCGCCGGGCATCGACCCGCGGACTCCGACCGCGTCGGGCTGGTCGGGGGGGTTGCAGACGTTGATCGTCGCCCACAGTGCCAGCGAACGCTGGATCGCATGTTCGGTCGCCTTGCCGATCCCGCCCGAGGGCGAGGGGGCCGAGGCGCCGCTCGCGCAAGGTGCCGAGAGAGCGCCCAGCAAGGCCGCGCAGGCGAGCACCGCCGAGCTCCACCTCGCGCGCCGTGAAGAGCCTGCACGACGGTCCCCTGGACGCACTCGAACTTTCGCCGGTCGCATGTATTTGAAGATAGCGACGGACGCGCGGCCACGCGCCGCTCCACTGGCTCGCCGGCCAGGCGGCCTGCGGCGTGTCATATTGCTGCGCGAATGGATGAAAGGGGATCAGCGCAGGTCGTAGAGCTGCTCGGGCGGGTGCCCGTGTTCTCGACGCTCGAGCGCGCAGATCTGGAGCGCGTCGCCGATATGACGGTTCCGCGGCGGTTCGAGCCGGGCCAGACGGTGTTCCGCGAGGGTGACGCGAGCGACAGCTGCTACATCGTCCGCAAAGGCCACGCCCGTGCCATCCGCAGGCACCGTGACGGGCGCACGATCACGCTCGCGACCTTCGGACCCGGAGACTTCTTCGGGGAGCTCGCGATGTTCGAGGACGAGCTGCGCTCGGCGACGGTCGAGGCGGTTGAGGCTGTCGACTTGGTGGCGGTGCTCGGTCCCGACATGCGGCGGCTGATGAGCGAACACCCCGAAATCTCAAGACGCCTCGTGATAGCCCTCGGCAGGCGTCTGCGGGAGATGAACGAGCGCCTCTCGCGGCAGTCCTTCCAGACTGTGCAGAGCCGCGTCGCGGTCGTCCTGAGCGAGCTCGTCGCCCAAGAGCGTGCCGCGGGAGGCGATGGCTCGGACGTGCTCGTAACCGCCACGCAGGCCGATCTCGCACAGCTCGCGGGCTCATCGCGCGAGTCGGCCAGTCGTTTCCTGGCGGTGCTCGAGCGGGCCGGGGTGATCTCACAGGGCAGGGGGCGACTGGTCGTGCACGACCCCGAGGCGCTCGCGCAGTATGTCTTCTGAGCGCAGGGTAGGGAAGGCGACTGGCGGTGCCGGCAGCAGCAAGCGCACGCCGGTCACGGGCAGCGGGAGAGACACGGGCGGCGGGAAAGACACGGGCGCCGCTGTTGGCAAAGGGTCGCGCAGCGGTGCAGGCGGGTCGACGGCGCAGGCCCGGGAGTTCTCGGCCGGGGGGGTCGTCGTGCGCGGGGAGGAGGTGGTCGTGATCGTGCCCACGCGCCGCGCGGCCGACGGCTCGCGCGTGCTGGCCTTGCCCAAGGGACACGTCGACCCGGGGGAGAGCCCGTTGCAGGCCGCCGAGCGGGAGGTGCGCGAGGAGACGGGGATCGTGGCCGAGCCGGTCCGCGAGCTGGGCGAGGCCCGCTACTGGTACCGGCGCGACGGCCGCACGATCGGAAAGTCCGTCGCCTTCTACCTCTTCTCCTACATCTCGGGAGACACCGCCGACCACGACGAGGAGGTCGAGGAGGCGCGCTGGATCGGCCTCTCCGAGGCCCAGACTGCGCTCAGCCATGCGGCCGAGCGCGAGATGGTCACGCTCGCACTCGCCTACCTGCGGAAAGACCGATAGCCTGCCGGTCGCGATGCAGGTGCTCAACTTCTACTCGACCATCTTCGCGGACGAGCTCAAGCGCGGCCGTAAGACGGCGACCATCCGCCTTGGCGACAAGTCGGGCAAGTACCGCAAGAACCAGGCGGTGCTGATCACGATCGGTTATCAGTACTCCCCGCGCGAGCGAATCTTCGAAGCGGTGATCGATCAGGTCGAGGTCATGAAGGTCAGGGACCTCTCGCCGCGCGACATCAAGCACGACAACCCCGAGTTTCGCCGTCACGAGGAGCTGATCAAGTTCCTCGAACAGATCTACGGGCGCAGCGTGTCCCCGGATGACACGGTCACGGTCGTGCGCTTCTCGCAAATCCTCGACAAGCCCACCGGCATGACCGAGGCGATGAAGGGCTTCGGCGGAGCCCAGAACTGAGCGAATTCTTCGCGATCGCCTTGCCAGGCGCTCGAGATGTTCTATATATTGGGGGGTGGTTGGCACTCTCCCGATGAGAGTGCCAAAAGGGCGGCTCGATCCTCGCCGAGGCCAGAAAGCCGCCGGTCGCGTTCTCTAGATGGAGGTTTTAGACATGAAGCTCAAGCCCCTGGGCGATCGACTGATCGTGCGGGCAATCGAGGAGGAGGAGACCACAGCGAGTGGCCTCGTCCTGCCCGACACCGCGAAGGAGAAGCCGCAGAAGGGCAAGGTCCTCGCCGCCGGCGATGGCAAGCTCGATGACGAGGGTAAGCGTATCCCGCTCGATGTGAAGGAGGGCGACGAGGTCCTCTACAGCAAGTACGGCGGGACCGAGATCAAGGTCGACGGTGAGGACCTGCTCGTGTTGCGCGAGTCCGACGTCCTCGCCAAGGTCGCATAAGGAGATCTGAACTGACATGGCTCACAAGGAACTGAAGTACAGCTCAGAGGCACGCAACTCGCTCGAGGCGGGCGTCAACGCGGTCGCCAACGCGGTCAAGGTGACGCTCGGCCCCAAGGGCCGCTACGTAGTGCTCGATAAGAAGTTCGGTGCTCCGACGATCACCAACGACGGCGTGACCATCGCTCGCGAGATCGAGGTCGAGGACGTCTTCGAGAACCAGGGAGCGCAGCTCGTGCGAGAGGTGGCGACCGCCACCAACGACGTCGCCGGCGACGGCACCACGACGGCGACCGTGCTCGCGCAGGCGATCGTCCGCCAGGGTCTGAAGAACGTCGCGGCGGGCGCCAACCCGCTCGCGCTCAAGCGCGGCATCGAGAAGGCAGTCGAGGACGTCGTGGCAAACATCGCCTCGCAGTCCAAGGAGGTCTCCGGCAAGGATCAGATCGCCCGCGTGGCGACCATCTCGGCCGGCGACGAGGACATCGGCGACGTGATCGCCGACGCGATCGAGAAGGTCGGGAAGGACGGCGTGGTCAACGTCGAGGAGGGCCAGACGTTCGGCATGGACCTCGAATTCACCGAGGGCATGCAGTTCGACAAGGGCTACATCTCGCCCTACATGGTCACAGACCAGGACCGCATGGAGGCCGTGCTCGAGGACCCATACATCCTCATCGCCAACCAGAAGATCGGCTCGGTGCGTGACGTGCTGCCGGTGCTCGAGGCCGTGATCCAGAGCGGCAAACCGCTGCTGATCATCGCCGAGGACGTTGAGGGCGAGTCGCTCGCGACACTGGTCGTGAACAAGCTGCGCGGGACGTTCACCGGCGTGGCTGTCAAGGCCCCTGGCTTCGGCGACCGGCGCAAGCGGATGCTCGAGGACATCGGGATCCTCACCGGCGGCGAGGTGATCACCGAGGAGCTCGGGCTGAAGCTCGAGAACACCCAGGTCTCACAGCTCGGACACGCCCGACGTGTCGTCATCGCCAAGGACACGACCACGATCGTCGACGGGGCCGGTGACCAGGAGGCGATCAAAGGCCGCATCAACCAGATCAAAGCCGAAATCGAGAACACCGACTCCGACTTCGACCGCGAGAAGCTCCAGGAGCGCCTGGCCAAGCTCTCGGGCGGAGTTGCGGTGGTCAAGGTCGGAGCGGCGACTGAGACGGAGATGAAGGAGAAGAAGCACCGCGTCGAGGACGCGCTTCAAGCCACCCGCGCTGCGCTCGAGGAGGGCATCGTGCCCGGCGGTGGAGTCGCGCTGCTGCAGGCATCGGCGGCGATCAAGCTCGACGGGCTCGAGGACGACGAGAAAACGGGTGCGCGCATCGTCCTGCGCGCGCTCGAGGAGCCGCTGCGTCAGATCGCCGAGAACGCGGGCCTCGAGGGGTCCGTGGTGGTCAACGACGTGCGCAAGGCGAAAAAGGGACAGGGGCTGAACGCGGCCACCAACGAGATCGTCGATCTCGTCGCGGCGGGCGTGATCGACCCCGCGATGGTGACCC
The DNA here is from genome assembly GCA_049512215.1 of Solirubrobacteraceae bacterium. Classification (GTDB taxonomy): domain Bacteria; phylum Actinomycetota; class Thermoleophilia; order Solirubrobacterales; family Solirubrobacteraceae; genus Palsa-744. The sequence goes on along the minus strand of JBEKXJ010000018.1, from coordinate 33,751 downwards.
GCTCCGCGCTCCAGAACGCGGCATCGATCGCCAAGAACATCCTCACCACCGAGGCGATCGTCGCCGAGGCGCCAGAAAAGGAAAACAGCGGCGGCGGCGGCGGCGGGATGCCCGACATGAGCGGAATGATGTAGGAAGGCCCGCAGCGGCGGGGGACCTCTAACAGGACCCCGCGTAGTAGCCGATAGGACAGGCGAGGGCCCGGCAGGATGCCGGGCCCTCGCCTGTTAGGCGCCTTCGACCGAGGCCACCGAGCGCGGGCCGTGGCCGATGTACTTCGCGGTCGGGCGGATCAGCTTCGCCTCGCGCTTCTGCTCGAGGATGTGTGCCGACCAGCCGGCGACCCTCGCACAGGTGAACATCGGCGTGAAGAGATCCGCCGGGACTTCGGCGAGGTCGAGGATCACGGCCGACCAGAACTCGACGTTCGTGGCGAGCACGCGATCGGGCCTGCGCGCGTGGAGCTCCGCGAGCGCCGCCTTCTCGAGCGCCTCGGCGGCCTGGAACCGGGGCGAGCCGAGTTCCGAGCAGCTTCGCCGCAGCACCCGCGCGCGGGGGTCTTCGGCGCGGTAGATGCGGTGGCCAAAGCCCATCAGGCGCTCGCCACGGTCAAGCGCGTCCGAGACCCAGCGCTCGGCGTCGCCGGTCCGTTCGACTTCTTCGAGCATCTTCAGCACCCGCGAGGGCGCGCCGCCGTGCAGCGGGCCCGAGAGCGCTCCGACCGCGGCGGAGAGCGCCGCCGCGCAATCGGCCCCCGTCGAGGCGACGACGCGGGCGGTGAAGGTCGAGGCGTTCATGCCGTGCTCGGCGGCAGAGATCCAGTAGGCGTCGATCGCCTTGACGTGATCGGGGTTCGCCTCCCCGCGCCAGCGGATCAGGAAGCGCGCGGGGATCGTCTGTCCCTGGTCGACCTCCGACTGGGGCACCGGCGGCTGTCCCGCTTCGCGCGCGGACTGGGCGACGAAGGAGAGCGCCATCACCGAGGCGCGGGCGAGGTTCTCGCGGGCCTCCTCTTGAGAGATGTCGATCAGCTGGCGGAAGCCCCACTCGGGCGCGAGCATCGCGAGCGCCGACTGCACGTCGACGCGATGATCGCCCGAGCGCACGGTGAGCGCGTGTGGTTCGGCCGGAGGCAGGCCGGGCTTGAAGCGCCCGTCGACGAGCAGGCCCCAGACCTGCTCGTAGGGGACTGCGCCGACGAGGTCCTCGATGTTGACGCCGCGATAGCGCAGCGCGCCGCCCTCTTTGTCGGGCTCGGCGATCTCGGTGGCGAAGGCGACGACGCCTTCGAGGCCCGACTGGACCTCGCCGGGGGCGTTCGCAGCCGGGGTTGGCGCGGATGGGGCCGTGGGGGACTGGACCTCGCTCATTGCACTCGCTTTCTGGGCTCGTTGCTCGACGGGGTGGCTGCCTTGTGGGCAGGCTCATATCGTCGCAGGATAGTCGCCGGGGGTAGGCTCCCCGCGATCGGGCGCCGCCCTTGCCCGAGCAGCGACGTGCAAACCTGTGAGGAGGGAACGTGCCCGATGAGAATCTGATGTTCCGTCCCGCGAGCGAGCTCGCGGGCCTGGTGCGCTCGGGGGAGATCTCAGCTCGGGAGCTCGTCCAGTGCTCGCTCGATCGCATCGAGGAGCTCAACCCGGCGCTGAACGCCTTCGTCGATGTCGATCGCAAGAACGCGCTCAAGGCCGCCGGGGATGTCGCCCCCGGCGATAGGCGTCCGTTCGCGGGGGTGCCGATCGCGATCAAGAACAACCGCGCCGTGAAGGGACTGCGGCTCACCTATGGCTGCTCGCTGATGGCCGACCACGTCGCAGACTACGACCACAGCCTCACGCGCCGTCTGCGCGAGGCTGGCTTCGTGATCGTAGGCACGACGACCCTGCCGGAGTACGGGATTCTGCCCACGAGCGAGGCCCACCTGTTCGGCCCGACGCGCAACCCGTGGGACCTCGAGCGGACTCCCGGAGGCTCATCGGGGGGCGCGGCGGCCGCCGTGGCGGCCGGCATGGTTCCCGTAGCCCACGGCAACGACGGCGGCGGATCGATCCGGATCCCGGCGGCATGCTGCGGGCTGGTGGGCATGAAGGCGAGCCGCGGGCGCATCTCGTCAGCCCCCGAGCGCGGCGACTCGCCGCTCGTCGTCGACGGCGTGCTCACGCGCACGGTCGTTGACACGGCCGCCATCCTCGATGTCCTTGCCGGCTATGAGATCGGTGACGCCACCTGGGCGCCGGCGCCCTCGGAGCCGTTCGCGCTGGCCTGCAGGCGCTCGCCGGGAGCTGAGGGTGGGAGCTTGCGAATCGCCGCGACCACGCTCACGCCGGCCCCGGACGCGGTCGTCGACCCCGTCTGCTCACAAGCGGTGGACGAAGCGGCCGAGCTGCTTCGCTCGCTGGGGCACGACGTGCAGGAGGTCGATCCGCCGTGGCGGCTGGACGGGCTCAGCGAGCTTTTCGGCGAGGTCTTCTCGGCCCAGGTCGCCCTCTCGATCGCCTATTCAGGAACCGTCGCAGGCCACGCGCCGGAGGCCGAGGACATGGAGCCGATGAGCTGGGCGATCTTCTCGATGGTCCAGAGGATGGGCGCGCTCGAAGCGCTGGCGGCCGGGGTGCGCCTGCAGGCCTTCGCGCGCCGGCTGATCGGGTTTCTGGCGCCCTACGACGCGCTGCTGACACCCGCGCTGGGCGAGCGCCCGCTGGCGCTGGGGACGCTCGACACCGCTGTGCCGGACCCGATGTCGACCTTCACGCGCTCGGGCCTCTTCACGCCCTTCACAGCCGTCTTCAACGCCAGCGGCCAGCCTGGGATCTCGCTGCCTCTGTTCCAGGGCGAGGACGGGCTGCCGCTGGCAGTACAGATCGTCGGGCGCCCCGCGGGCGAGGAGGCGCTGCTCGCCCTGGCCAGGCAGATCGAAGAGGCGCACCCCTGGGCCGAGCGCCGGCCACCGCTCGCAGCCGACGACCGGGTCTAGCGGGCCCCCAGCACGGCGGCCATCGTCTGAGGCAGGATCCCCAGCGCTTCCACGTCGGCGGCTCCACGGGGGGAGATCATCGGCGACTCCATCAGCTCGGCCTCATCCCAGGTCGCGAAAGCTCGCGGGCCGAGCGCCGCCTCGAGGACCTGCAGCGTACGAGACACGAGGGGAGTGGGGACGTGCAGCAGCGGGCGCCTGCGGTCGAGTGAGGCGAGCACGACCCGCACGATGTCATTGTGGCTGAGCGTCTCGGGCCCGGCGAGCTCGTAGCGCTCGTGAGGCGCGCCCGCCGGCTTGCTCAGGGATGCCATCACGCAGTCGGCTGCGTCCTCTGCCCAGATCGGCTGATAGAGCGCGCGCCCGCTTCCCGAGACGGGCATCAGCGGGAGCAGGGCCATGCGCTCGAGCCGCGTCAGCCAGGGGTCTCCGGGCGCGTAGACGATCGAGGGCGCAAAGACGGTCGAGCGCACGGCCGCCTCGCTCACCGCCTGCTCGGCGAGCGCCTTGGCGCGGAAGAAGCGCGCTCGGTGGTGCGTGGAGGCGGCGAGGGCGGAGAAGAAGACGAAGCGCTCGACCCCCTGACGCTCGGCGGCCTCGACCATCCGCCAGGTGGCGATCCCGTTGAGCTCCTCGATCGACCCCCGCGGCTGATCGCGGATCGAGGCGGCGAGGTGCACGACGGTCTGCACGCCGCGCAGCGCGTTGCGAAAGGAGGGGGGGTCGGTGAGGTCCCCCAGCGCGATCTGCACGCGCACGCGCTGGACGCCGAGCCGTCGGGGGTCGCGCACCAGGCAGCGCACCTGGGCGCCTTCGGCCACGAGCCGGCTGAGCAGCGCCGAGCCAACCAGGCCGGTGGCGCCGGTAAGAAGCAGCATCGCCGAAACCTAGCGGAGTCACCGATGAGCCCGTCCGCGGCGAGCCCCCAGATTGTTGATCGAGCAATCATCTAGGATGAGGCCCGGCCGCGCGGCGCCATCCCTAAAATGAGCGTCTCCGCCCAGACCCGCAAACCAACCAGGAAAGAAGCGAATGGCCTACGTTATCGCCGAGACATGCATTGGCACGAAGGACAACTCCTGCGTCGAGGTGTGCCCCGTCGACTGCATCCACCCGACGCCTGACGAGCCTGGATACGACGCGGCCGAGATGCTCTACATCGACCCCGAGGAGTGCATCGACTGCGACGCATGTGTCGAGGCCTGCCCGGTCGATGCCTGCTTCGCCGAGGACCAGCTCCCCGAGGAGTGGCAGAAGTACACGCAGATCAACGCCGACTACTTCGCTAACGCCAAGTAGGAGGGGTCGAGAACGTCCAGGACGGGCACGTCCCCGACGGCCTGGGCCACGAGCTCGCGCAGCTCTGCCGAGTCGAAGCGATGTGACTGTGGCGCGAGCGGGTTTACCGTGATTGCCTTGAGCTCGATCGTGCGGCGAACCTCGATCTCAAGGCCCTGACGGCGGTAGAAGTCCGGGCCCCGCCGCGACAGGAAGACCTTCGTGGGGTCCCCCACGATGATCCTGAGCACGCGTCCAGCCCGCTCGAGCCGGGCGGTGAGGAGGCCGTCGAGGAACCGCTCGCCCAAGGCTCCGTCGACGAGAAAGGTGCTCGTGCGTGGATGTTCGCGCAGAAGCGCGGCGATCTCCGCGGGCTCCGCGCTGAGCACGAGCCGGCGCGCCAGCAGGAGCTGCCCTCCGCCGCCGTCGAGCGCCGAATCGCGGGGAGCCTCGCCGGGAGCCTCGCCGGGCGCCAGATCCGCGAGCTGAGGGCCGGGCTGCACGCGCGCGGCGCCGGCCAGGGGCAGCCTTACCAGATCGACCGCATCCTTCGTGGCTGCGACGACCTCTCCGATGTCCTCGCCGAGCACCGCGCCGGTCGCCATCAGGAGGCCGTCGGCCACGGCCGGGGAGGAGGCCGCGCGGCGGTCGATCGCGCCGTCGATCAGGACCTGCTCGGCGCCGAGCGCGGACATCGCCTCGCTCACGGCACGCACATCTTCGGCCGCGCTCGGGCCGGCGACTTCGACGGCCCCCGCCTCTGAGAGCCTTGCGATGAGGACTTCCCCTAGGGGGGTTCTGACCCCGGTTTGAGCGAGGCGCTCGTAGTGGACGCCGCTGGCGCGCAGGAGCGCGCCCGTGCTCGCGACGAGGCTGCCCGCCTGGAGCTTGATGCGCGGCTTCTCGATCCGCGCGTCGATCACGTCGCGCTCCTCGCCGTCTCTGCCGATCGAGGTGACGCCGACGCGCCTGCCTGCCCGCGCGTGCTCGGCGAGGATCGCCGCGAGCGTCTCGGTCTTGCCGGTGTTCTTGGCGAGGCCCACGAGCGCGAGCCGACGCGTCGAGGACAGCAGGTCGCTCAGGCGCGCGGGAGCGGCGCTAGCCATTCACCTTGGAAGCGCCGACGGCGCCGTCCCCCCCGTCTGCGGCGGGGGAGTCGGCCATGCGCGCGGCCAGCTCGCGCACGATGAAGCTGGCCACATGATGGGGATAGGTGCCCTTGGAGAAGCCGGCGTCGTAGCCGAGCTCCTTGGCGAGCTCGCTGGACACGCGCGGGCCGCCGCAGGTGAGGATCATCTGCCTGCGCCGGCCCTCCGCCTCGACGATCTCGACGAGCTCGGTCAGGTTGGAGATGTGGAGGTTCTGCTGGGTGACGGTCTGGGAGACGAGGACCGCGTCGGCGTGGAGGTCGATCGCCCTGGCGACGAGCACGCTGTTGGGGACCTGGCTGCCGAGGTTATGAGTCTCGAAAGCCTTGTAGCCCTCGAGGCCGTGATGCCCGTGAAAGCCCTTGAGGTTGAGCATCGCGTCGATGCCGACGCTGTGCGTGTCGGTGCCCGTGGCCGCGCCGACGACGACGATCGGGCGGCCGATGTGCTCGCTTGCGAAGGCTTCGATCTCCTCCTCGCTCATGTACTCGACCTCGAATCCCTCGCCGCTCAGCGATGCGTAGTCGACCGTGTGGACGCACTCGCCGAACATCACAAAGTAGGTGTAGCCATCGGTCAGGCGCTGGTAGTGAACGACCTCGGGATGCTCGAGGCCCATCTTCGCCGCGAGCTCCTGCGCGGCCTTGCGCGCGGCCAGGCCGTAGGGGACCGGGAGCGTGAAGCTGAGCTGGACGATCCCGTCGCCGAGGCGATCGGCGTAGGGCTTCACGCGCTCGAGGTCGATCTCCCGGCGCGGTATCGGGCTCGGCGCGGGCTCGGCGCTAGGCAGGGCTCGGGGCTCGGCGCTAGACACGGCTCGGGGCTCCCCGCATCAGCTCGCTCACCGGGTTGATGTAGCCTTCCTCGGTCTCGACGATCCCCTCGGTGCCGCGGCCCTTCCCGAGGTGGCGACGGACATCGCCGAACACCCCTTCCCCGAGCGCCGCGAAGAGGCCGCTCCCGGCGATCCGCTCGAGCAGCTCGTGCGCGCCGGCGAGCACTTCCCGGGCGCGCATCTGCACGATGCCTCCGCGCTTGAACTCGATCTCATCGCCGAGATCGCGGGCGGAGTCGAAGACGTAGTTGACGTTTTCCAGGCCGATCACGCGGTCGTGGACGTGGGGCGTGAAGATGCCCTCGGTCGGCACGCCGATCGTCTGGATGCCCTGGCCGGTGGCGATCGTGACGAGGTTGAAGAGCGAGTCGCAGGCGTGCGTGCGGAAAAGGTTGCCGTCCATGTGGCGGGTGGGTGGCATGTACTTGACCGGGCAGTCGGGGAACAGCTCGCGCGTGAGCTGCGCCTGGGCCCACTCGAACAGCAGGCCGTTGACGACCGGCGGGTCGATCTCGAAGGCGTCGCCGAGCGCGATCTGCTCCTCAGGCACGCCCGAGTCGAGCGCGAGCTGGCGGTTGATGAACTGTGAGGCCGTCACCGACGGCGCCGCATCGATAGCGTCGGCGGTGCGCAGGTAGTTGTCCTCGCCCGTGTTGATGACGACACCGAAGTAGCCGTTGATCATGCGCGAGACGCGCTGGTCGATCAGTCCGCGGACCGGGTTGATGTCGCGGTAGAGGATCCCGTAGAGCGCGTCGTTGACCATGTTGTCGAAGCCCTCAATCGCACCCATCGCGGCGATCTCGGGCATGCACAGGCCCGAGCAGAAGCTCGACAGCCGCACGTAGCGTCCGTTCGTCGCGGACCACTCATCGAGTGCGGCGCGCATGATCCGGAAGTTCTCCTGGGTCGCGAACGTGCCGCCGTAGCCCTCGGTCGTCGGGCCGTAGGGAACGTAGTCGAGCAGGCTCTGCGCGGTCGATCTGATCACCGCGATGATGTCCCCACCGGCCTCGGCGACGGCGAGCCCGTGGACCACGTCCTCATAGACGTTGCCGGTGGCGGTCAGCACGTAGCGCAGCGGCGGCGGGCTCTCGCCGAGGCGCTCGCGCAGCTCACGGCGCTGCTGCATGCGCCCGCTCACCTGCGCCAGGCGCTGCTCGCACTCGCGTGTGATCCGCGCCCTGATCGCCCCGTGCGGTGCGCGCGCGAGCGCGCACAGATCGAGGCTCCCCGCATCGACGGCCTCGGCGATCTGCTGCGGGGTGCGGCTCTCCTCGTCGAGCATCGCGTTGCCGAGCCAATAGGCGATGCCCTTGCCGAGCTCGCCACGGTCGTTGACGTGATCGATGAGCACGTTCGGGAGCGGTGCCTCGAGCTCGTTGGTCTGATCGACGCCGAGCAGTCGCGCGACCGTCCGCTCGACCGAGACGGTCGTCTTGTTGGCGATCTCCTCGCCGACCTGCCCGGCGATCTGGCAGGCGGCGGTGCGGCAGGAGGCGATGACGCCCGGATCGAGGTCGAGCTTCGAGCTCATCGGATGTCCCTGACGATCGGGAACGGGATGACCTCGCGCAGGGTGTCGCGTTCGGTCAGGATCATGATCAGCCGGTCCACGCCCATCCCGCCTCCCGCTGTCGGCGAGTAGCCGTACTCGATCGCGCGGGCGTACTCCTCGTCGTTGGGGTGGGGCACGTCCTCATCGTCGCGCATGCGCCGCTTACGCTGGTCGACGAAGCGCTGCCACTGGTCGACGGGGTCGTTGAGCTCGGTGTCGCCGCTGACGAGCTCGACCCCGCCGATCACCGCGTCGAAGTGCTCGGCGAGCTCCGGATGCTCTGCGTGGCGCTTGGTGATCGGGAACGGCTCGAGGGGGAAGTCGAAGACGTGCGTCGGCTGGTTGATGTTCGGCTCGATCAGCTTCGTATAGACGGCCTGCACGAGCTCCGCCCAACTCGTCGCGGGGTGGATGCGTTCCTCGAGCGACTCCTTCAGCTGCTCGGTCACGGCGGCGCGGTCATCGCCCATGAAGTCGATGCCGGTGGCGTCGAGGATCGCCTCGCGCATCGTGATCCGCCGCCAGGGCTTGGCGAGGTCGATCATCTCGCCGTTGCGTTTGATCTCGGTCCTCCCGAGCACCCGCTGGGCGACGTCGGCGAACATCTCTTCGGTGGCCGTGGCCACGTCGTAGTAGTCGGCGTAGGCCATCATGAACTCGATGATCGTGAACTCGGGGCTGTGCTTGTGGGAGATCCCCTCGTTGCGGAAGACCTTGCCCATGTCATAGACGTTCTCGAGGCCGCCGACGATGCAGCGGTTGAGGAACAGCTCTACAGAGATGCGCAGGTAGAGATCGCGGTCGAGCGCGTTGTGGTGGGTCGTGAACGGCCGCGATCCGGCGCCGCCGGCCAGCGACTGGAGCGCCGGGGTTTCGACTTCGACGAAGTTGCGCTCGTTCAGCCACTCGCGGATCGCCGCGACGATCCTCGCGCGCGTCACGAACAGCTCCCGCGTCTCGTCGTTGGCGATCAGGTCGAGCTCGCGATAGCGATAGCGGGTGCCGGTGTCGCCGAGCCCGTGGTGGCGGTCGGGCGGCGGGCGGAGAGTCTTGGTGAGCAGCGTGCACTCGCTCACGGCGAGCGCCAGCTGCCCGCGCTGGGTCGCATAGACGAAGCCCTCGATCCCGACGATGTCCCCGATATCGAGGTTGAGGATGCGGTTGTAGGTCTCTTCTCCGAGCGCATCGAAGCGCACGACGATCTGAATCGACCCGGACAGGTCGCGGAGATCCAAGAACGATGTCTTGCCGTGCCCGCGGCGGGAGATGAGGCGCCCGGCGACGTGGTAGCGGAGCTCCGGGTGCTCGCCCTGGGTCAGCCGTGAGGGGTCGTGCGCGGCGTGGACCGCGGCGATCATCGTGCGGTCCGGGAGCCGCACATGGGGGTAGGGCTCGATCCCTTCCGCCCGCAGCCGCTCCATCTTCGCGCGCCGCTCGTCGATTTCGGTCACGCCGTCCGCCCGCGCGCCGGTATCCGTATCCGCGCTCGCGCCATCCTCCTCGGACTCGAGCTGATCGAGCGCGGCCTCGTTATCCGGCTGTTCGTGTCCCGGTATGGACATGTAGGACGATCCTCTCAAAGGGGGTTTGCTTGTCAAGCGATCGAGCAGGACGTCTGTGAGGGTCCTGCGAGCGCCGACTAAGCCATCGGCAGCGACATGCCCGCCGGTTTTCGCTCGGGCGTAGGGGACCGAGCGAGTGCAGGCGGTCCCTCGGTGCCGACGGACGCGACGAGCGGGAGGACCGGGAGAGCGACCGGTGCGATCGCGATCAGCCCGCGCGCGACGTGGCGGATTGCCTGGGCGGCGGGGTCCTCAGGGTCCTCGAGCACGAGCGGCAGGCCGCTGTCGGCGTGTTCGCGCAGGGGCATCGTGAGAGGAACCTTCCCGAGCAGCGGCACGTCGAGCTCCTCGGCGAGCTCGCTCCCGCCCCCGCTCCCGAAGATCGTGAAGCGCTCGCCGGAAGGCGTCGTGAAGCTCGACATGTTCTCGATCACGCCGCAGATCTCCAACGAGACCTTCTGCGCCATCTGGGCGGCGCGGCGCGCGACCTTCTGGGCGGTCTGCTGCGGGGTCGTCACGATCACGAACTGCGCCTGTGGGAGCAGCTGGGCGAGCGTCATCGAGACGTCGCCGGTGCCCGGCGGCAGGTCGATCAGCAGGTAGTCAAGCGCGCCCCAGGCGACATCCTGCAGGAACTGGGTGAGCGCCTTGTGCAGCATCGGCCCGCGCCAAACCACCGCAGCGTCCTCCTCGACGAAGAACCCGATCGACATGACCTTCACGCCGTGCGCTTCCAGCGGGATGATCTTCCGCTCCGCCGAGACCGGCGGGCGCGTGGAGCCGAGCCCGTACATGCGCGGGATCGAGTAGCCCCACACGTCCGCGTCGAGCACCCCGACTCGCTTGCCCTCGCTCATCAGCGCCGCCGCGAGGTTGGCGGTCAGGGTGGACTTCCCGACGCCGCCCTTGCCCGAGCCGATGCAGAGCACGTTGGATACCTGGGCGAGCGCCCCCTCGGGCAGGCTGCCGCGGCCGAGCTTCTGCTGAAGCGCGGCCTTCTGGGAGTCGCTGAGCACGTCGAAGTAAACGTTGACGTGCGAGACGCCCTCGAGCGCAGAGACCGCATCGGCGACCGCGCTTTGGAAATGACCCTTGATCGGGCAGCCGGGGGTCGTCAGCGAGACGGTCACGTCGACCACCCCGTTGTCGCCGATCTCGATCGAGCGCACCATGTCCAGCTCGACGATCGAGCGGTGAAGCTCCGGGTCGATCACGACCTCCAGCGCCTTGCGAATCTCCTCGGTTCTGCTCACAGGGCTCATTGTGGCAAACCCCAGGCGCGCGTCCGCCCAGGCGCTCGTGGTGGCCTGCTCAAAGAGCGCTCCTCAGTGGAGAAAAAAGTGACCCGCGGAACGGTGGGGGCCGTTCCGCGGGTCGAGGGGAGGAGAGGGTGCTACACCTGCCGGCGGGATATGAGGCCGGCAGACTTTCCCGCTTGCCGGCCTCTCCGGTCCGGGGCGGGGGAAGCTTTCTTGCCTAGACCAGGCTGAGGATGCGCTCCTGGACCTGGCTGGCGAGCTCTGAGCTGTTCTTGGTGACGGCGTCCCGGCGCGCCTCGAGCTCGTTTACCGTCCCGGTTACGGTCTTCCCGATCTCGCGGCGACGCTGGCGCAGGTCGCGTTCGAAGCGGACACGGGTTTTCCGCACCTCGCGCTCAAGCCGGTTGCGTGCCGTGACCCCGCGGCGCTCGAACCGGCGCAGTTGGGCCTGGGCCTTAGAGGTCGAGGAGTAGCTCGAGATCGTCTCATTGACGCTCGAGACGACACGGTCGCGGGCGATCAGGGCGGCACCGACCGGGATCAGGACTGCGCGCTCTGCGTAGTCGCCGACGACGACGGCGGTGTTGCGCGCCGCGATCTCGTTCTGGCGGAGGGCCGCTTCCGTCTGATGGGTCGCGCGGGTCCGCGAGGCCTTGGCTTGGGTCGCTTTCGACCGCGTGGTCTCGCGCCCAGTCGAGCGGGTGCGGCGAGTCGCGGCTTTCGCGCCGTTCGCTTTTGCGGATGCTTGCGTGCTTCGGCGGGAGTTTGAGTTCGTGGTGGCCATCTGGAGGGATCTCCTCTTCTTCCTCACTGCTGGGAGGAACGTATGCGGGTTTGCGCTTCTCGGGAAGGCGCGCTGCTCAGGTTAGCAGCGAACACCTGTTTGTAACCCCCGATAAGAAGATTGTTACGCAAGGAGCGGATATCCCTGTGAAAACGCTGTAATCAAGCCAAAAGGCCGGCAGCTAGCTTGTAACAGGTGGAACATGCGTTCGACCCTGAGGGCCGGGAATCCGCCTGTTCATGCGGGCCAGCCACTGATCCGGCGCTCCCAGCTCGGCCGTGGTGGGGAGGGTCTCCGGTCCGCTCCATGCAAGCGCGAGCCCGGCCGGGCCGGCCGCGTTGACAACGGCATCGCAGAACTGCCGCCCGAGCTCGTACTGGCGCAGCTTCAACTCGAGACCGAGCAGGCGCTCGAGTACGCGCCAGGGCAGACCACGCACTTCCCGGCGGCGGTTCATCGCGGCACGCAGGCGCGGCAGCGAGGGCAGCACCTCGGCGCCGACCGCGTCCATCGTGTGCTCGGCGTGACCCTCTATCAGCGACATCGTCGCCTGCATGCGCTCGACAAGCTGCCAGCGATCCTCGCCGAGCGTCAATCGCAGCAGCTCGCCGCGACGTGCGCGCTCGAGCAGCTCGCGGAGCTGAGCGGGATCGGGCAACGCAGGACGCATCGCGGCGATCGAAGGTCGTCCGACCGTCACCTGCATGCCGTCGATGAGTTCTCTCAGCAGCCCTCCGAGATGCTCGCGCAGCCACGGGGCGCCGGAGAACTGCACGGCGTGGGTGATCTCGTGGATCGTCACCCACAGGACGAGCTCGTCGCGATCAACCCCGAGCTGGCGCGCCGCCTGCGCCAGGTTCGGGGCGAGCAGCAGCAGCCGTGGTGGCACCGAGGCGTCCAGCAGCGCGAGGTCGTACTGGCCGAGCACCCGCTGAGAGAGCATGCCCGTCATCGCGCCCACCTGTGCGCCGAGCAGGAACCCCGAGGCTGAGCGAAGCGGCCACGAGAAGGGACCGGCGGAGTCCCCGATGTGCTCGGTGAGCGGTCCCAGCAGCGGGCGCATGCTCTTCAGGTTCGCCGCTATCCAGGCCGGGCGGTCCACGGCCTCCAGGCGTGGCAGCTCCGCGGGAAGCGCGAGGCCGCTGTAGGCACTCACGCGCCGGGCGAACTCATATGCGAGCGGCTCCACAGACGCCGCGCGCACGCCTCCGAAAGGCGGCGAGCCGGCTACCAGCTCGCCGATCCGCTGGGCGGCGCCCCAATCGATCGTGTCCACCCACAGAGCGTAGCCCGGCCGGACTGCCTCTCCTGCCACCGATCGTCCCGGCCCCGCGCGCGCCTGTGCTCCCTCGCTCGTATCCTAGGGGTGTGCCAGCCTCCAGGATCGAGTCTGCGCTGCGGGAGAGCCCTCGCGGCGCCGAGCACCGTGGGGGCGCTTTCCTTGAGCGTGCCGAGGTGCGCGATGTGCTCGCATGGATGCGACTGCTGATCGATCCCGGCGACGCCGCCGCCGTCGTGCGCGCCCTCGCCCGCCCGCCGGTCGAGCTTCGCCAGGTCGACCTTGCGCGGGTGATCCAGCTCGCGCGCCGGCGCAAGCTGGATCTGGTTGCCGGGCTCACGGTTGCCACCGAGTCCCCCCAGGTGCCGCCCGAGGCCCGCGAACGAATCGAGCGTTTCCTGGAGCTTCATGCGAGCGCCGCTGCGGAGCTCGACACGCTCGGTGCCGAGCTGTTCATAGGCCGCCTGATCGAGCGCCTGGGCATGCGTGGCCGGCCGCTGCTCACGCCTGAGGACGCCGCCGAGCAGCGAGCCAGCCTCGGGCTCTTGCAGGAGCTGGCCCTCGACTTCCTGCGCCGCGAGCCGGGCTCGACGCCGCGGGCACTCGCGCGACACCTTGCGAGCGTCGTGCACGAGGCGCGCTGTGAGCAGCCTGAGAGCGACCTCCCGCAGGCGCCTTCCCTGCTGCCGGCGCCCGAGGGCGAGGGCGAGGGCGAGCGCGAGGGCGAGGGCGCCGGTAGTGCGGACTCCTGCGGGCGGCCGCAGACAGAGCAGCTCGAGGCGATGCTCCAGCTGCTCCGGGAGGAGGTGCTCGGGAGCGTGGCGCGCATCGGCGGGCGCCTCGGCGAGCTGCGGCTCGACACCGACCTTGACATCTCGCACGGGGTCGTGCGCTACCTGGAGCTCCTGAAGCTCTCCGCCCTGCTCCAGCGGCCCGGCGGCCAGAGTCTGGACGTGGCTCTCTCGGACATCAATCAGCGCCTGCTCGGCGCCACCACGCCGCTTCAGCGTGAGATCTTCCAGACCTCACCCCTCGATGAGACGCTGCTCGCGGCAGAGCACGACGACCGTACGCGGGCACTGGCGGTCGCGCCCCGCGGTGAGCCCTCGCTCGGTCCCTTCCTGCCGCGCAGGGGCTCGGGCCTCGCGCTGTCTGCCTCGGACATCCAGACCTATCGGAGCTGCCCCCTGCGCTACAAGTTCGCGAGGGTTCTGCGGATCCCCACAGAGCAGACGCTCCACCAGCGCTTCGGGATCGCCGTGCACCAGGTGCTCGAGCGCTATCACTCCGAAGGTGGCGAGACGCTCGAGCAGATCCAGGGGCTGCTCGACTCGGGCTGGCGCAGAGGCGGCTTCGGCGACAGCGAGGCCGAGCGCGTTCTACGCGCGAAGGCGCAAGTGGCGCTCAGCCGCTACCACGAGCGCCTGCACGGCCAGGGCTCCGAGCCGGTCTGGTTCGAGCGACCGTTCGCCTTCCGGCTCGGGCCCCACCACCTGCGCGGGCGGGTCGACCGCGTCGATCGCCTCCAAGCGGGGGCGGGCGAGGAGTACGAGCTGATCGACTACAAGACGTCCCGCCCCAAGACGGCCGAGCAGCTGAAGGACGACCTGCAGCTCTCACTCTACGGGCTCGCCGCGCGCGAAGACTGGCAGCTCGGATCCTCGCGACAGGCCTACTACTACGTGCTCGACGATCTCAAGGTTCCTGTCCCCAAAGGGGAGAGCGACCGCGATTCGGTCATTGACATCGTGCTCGAGGCAGGCGAGGGAATCCTCGCCCAGGCGTTCGAGCCCACGCCGTCGCACGCGGCTTGTTCGATCTGCGACTACCGCATCGTCTGCCCGGCCGCGGAGAGCTGAGGCTCCCGCCGGGAGCCTCCCATGCCTATTTTCCCTCGGGTCCCCGCTGGCGCAGGAAGCGCTGGAATTCCTGGGCGAGGATATCTCCGGAGGGCACGTTCTCGGGCGATCTCTCCTGCTCGTTCTCGGCCGCCTGCTCGAGCCGTTCGACGAACGCCCGGATGTCGGGATCGCTCTGCACGGCGAGCCCGACCTGGCGCTCGTGGTCGGCTGCGGCCGCCTCGAGCTCTGAGACGTCCACCGAGACTCCGATCAGGCCTTCGACCCTGCGCAGCAGGGCCAGCGCGGCCTTCGGGTTGGCGGCTGCCGCGACGTAGTGGGGGACGCTGGCCCACAGGCTGGCCGCAGGCAGGCCCGCGTCGGCGCAGATGCTGTGCAGGACCCCGACGATGCCCGTCGGGCCCTCGTAGGCGGAGCTCTGCATGCCCAGCCGCTCCACGAGCGACGGGTCGGAGGCGTGGCCGCTCATCGCCACGGGGCGCGTGTGGGGCACGTCCCCGAGCAGGGCGCCCAGCGAGACCACGAGTTGAACGCCGAGCGCCTCGGCGAGATCGACGAGGTGCGCGCTGAACGCGCGCCAGCGCATCGACGGCTCCACGCCCTGGACGAGCACGAGGTCGCGGCGGGCCCTCGGGGCGAGCGCCTCGAAGACCTCGACGGTCGGCCAGGTGATCTCCCGCTTGTTTTCCGCGCCGAGGCGAACGCACGGACGGTTGGCCTGGAAGTCGTAGAATTCCTCGGAGTCGATCCGGGCGAAGCGGCGAGCGTCGAGCGCCGAGGCGAGGAAGGAGACCGCGCTCGAGGCGGCTTCCCCGGCGTCGTTCCAACCCTGGAACGCGCAGACCATGGCTGGGGCCCTGAGGCCATCCGGACGGCGGTCCCATATGAGGGGCTGCATCCGAACCACCGTACATCATGGGCGGATGGCTTCCGCCGGCACATCCCCCCCGACTGACGCTCCGGCCGTCGCCACGCTGCGCTCGGGGGAGGAGCTCGACGGGATCTTCGCGTGCACGCGCAAGGAACGCCAGATCTCGCGCGCCGGGACTCCCTACCTGACGATCGAGTTGCGCGACAGCACGGGAACGATCCGCGGCCGCGCGTTCCGCGACGCCGACATCCTCGCGGGCCGTTTCGAGCGGGGCGAGCTCGTGCACGTGAGTGGTCGCGTGGAGCGCTTCCGTGAGGAGCTCCAGGTTGAGATCCGCACGATCTCTCGAGCTGAGGGCGTCGCGGCGGACCCCGCCCGCTTTCTACCCGTCGCCTACCGTGACCTCGACGAGCTCGAAGGCTTCCTCGAGCACCTCGCGCGCGAGGTCTATGAACCTGGGCTGAGGGGCCTGCTGGAAGGACTGCTGGGCGACAGCGAGCTGCGGACGGCGATCCGTCGCGCGCCGTGCTCGGTGCCCGGCGCCGGCCCGGCGGGGGCGTGGGGAGCGTCCAACCACCATGCCTACCTGGGCGGCCTGCTCGAGCACACGGTCGCGGTCGCGACGATGGCGCTTGAGCTCTGCACGCTTCACCCACGCCTCGATCGCGACCTGCTCCTGAGCGCCGCGATCGTCCACGACCTAGGCAAGACGCGGGAGTTCAGCTACGGCGCCGAGATCGAGCGCAGTCGCGAGGGCAGGCTGCTCGGGCACATAGAGCTGGGGTTGCGCGTGATCGCCGCTCACGTCCCGCCGGCGCTCGACGCAGAGCGCCGGCTCGCGCTCGAGCACTGCGTGATCCTGCACCACGGAGCAGACGCCGGCTCCGGGCAGCGCTTCGCCTCCGCCGAGGCACTCGCGCTCCAGCGCCTGAACGCGCTCGACGCCCAGGTCAAGGGGGCGTTCGAGCACGGTCTGCCCCGAGCGGGCTGAGGAGGCACCCGAGCCAGGTTGATTCGCGCCTTCCGAGGGCCCGCCGGAGCCGTCAAGCCTACCCCGGGCGATGCCGATAAAGGCGGAGATGGCTGACATCGCCACGCCAACGGCCTCATCCTCGACGTTCGAATCCGCCGAGCAAGCTACGACAGAGCGTCAGAGCAACGGCCTCTACCCTCCCCGGCGCCCCGGGCGCTCGGCGCGGATGATCGGGGAAGTCGTCGTCGACCTCGGCTTCGCCGATCGCGAGACGGTCGAGGACGCCGTGGTGGAGGCCCGCGCCGAGGGGCGGCCGACCGGCGTCGTGCTGGTCGAACGGGGAGTCCTGCGTCACGACCAGCTCGCACGGGTCGTGGCCGAGCGCTTCGGCCTGGACTTCGTCGACCTGGCCGTCTACGACCTCGACATGGGCGCGGTGAACCTCCTCAGCGCCGAGCTCGCCAAGCGCTACGAAGCCGTTCCCGTCGGCTTCACAGACGACGGGGCTTTGCTGGTGGCGATGGCGAACCCGACCAACGTCCTGACGATCGACGATGTCGCGATGATGACCGGGCGGCGGGTGAGGCCGGCGGCCGCGTCGCTTGAGGACCTGAAGCTGCTGCTGACGCGTCTCGCGGCGATGGAGGAGTCGGTCGAGGACATCGTCGAAGGCGCCGATGCCGATGCTGAGGCCGAGGGCGAGGGCAGTGTCTTGGCGGAGGAGGCAGACAGCGACGCTCCGATCATCAAGCTGGTCCACTCGATCGTCGCGCAGGCGGTGCAACAGGGAGCCTCCGACATTCACGTGAACCCGGAGGAGGGCGATACGCGTGTCCTGTTCCGCGTCGACGGGGTGCTCTCCCCGGCCGCGACCGTAAAGCGCAGGATGGCCCTCGGCGTCGTCTCCCGGATAAAGATCATGGCCGATCTCGACATCTCCGAGAAGCGCCTGCCGCAGGACGGGCGCTTCGCGTTGACGGTCGAGGGCCGCCGCGTGGACGTCCGTGTGGTCACCCTCCCACTCGTCAACGGCGAGGGCGTCGTCCTACGCATCCTCGACAGGGGGGCCGTCGTCCAGGGCTTGGAGTCGCTCGGGATGCCGGCGGCCGAGCTCGCGAGGTTCACGGCCGCGATCAACCGGCCGAACGGGGCCGTGCTCGTGACAGGGCCGACGGGATCCGGGAAGTCGACCACCCTTTATGCCGCGCTGAACGTGCTCAACGACGGGGAGCGCAGCATCCTCACGATCGAGGACCCGGTCGAGCAGCGAATCGCGGGCATCAAGCAGATGCAGATCGCTCCTAAGGCCGGCGTCACCTTCGACGTCGGGCTGCGCTCGATGCTGCGGGCCGATCCCGACGTGATCATGGTCGGGGAGATCCGCGACCGCGAGACCGCGCACATCGCCGTCGAGGCGGCGCTCACCGGCCACCTCGTGCTCTCGACCCTGCACACCCGCGATGCGCCGAGCGCGCTCGGACGCCTGATCGACATGGGGATCGAGCCGTTCCTGGTCTCCTCGGCGGTCGACTGCATCGTCGCCCAGCGGCTCGTGCGGATGCTGTGCAGCTACTGCAAGCGCCCGCTGAACGTCTCAGATGCCGTGCTCGCCGAGCACGGACTGGCCGGGTCCGAGCCGTTTGAGGCGGTGGGCTGCTCGCGCTGCGGCGGCTCCGGCTACCGCGGCCGCGTGGGTCTCTATGAGGTGATGTCGGTCAGCGAGCCGATCCGGGAGCTCATCCTCGAGCGAGCCTCGGTCGACGCGATGGTCGCGGTGGCCGCCGGCGAAGGCATGCTCCGCCTGCGCGACGACGGTCTTGAGAAGGTGCGCGAGGGAGTGACCTCGATCGCCGAGATCGAACGCATGACCAACAGCCTGCTCTAGCGCGCCTTTAGAAGGGCGCGGCCGCCGCGACCGCGGGAGCAGGGCAGTCGCGGCGGGAGTAATCCGTTGGGGGCCTACTTCCTCTTCGCCTCAGTGCTCTTGTGGCTCTTCTTGGCCGGTTTCTTGTGCGCTTTGGCGAGCGGCTTGGGGTTCAGCCGGGTCGACCCGGAGAAGGCGTCCGGGGGGCAGCCTTTCGGCCGGCCCAGGTCAAAGGGCCCCGAGATCGCCTGGGTGACCACGCCTTTTTCCAGGTACGCGTAGGTGACCGTCAGGAGCGGGTCCACGCGCGGCTCGGCGCAGAGCCTTGTGCCGATCGCGAACTGCCCAGTGATGGCCTCATAGCCCGCTTTGGCCGCGCCCACGCAGTTGAGCGCGTAGCCCGGGACTTCCCCTGAGCAGGAGAAGGTGTCGGTGAGCGCGTTTCTCTGGAGGTTGGTCACGAGCGGGGGGCTCTGGATCCCCGTCACGGGAACCTGGGCCTGCAGCTGATAGCCGGTGACCGGGCCGTTGCAGTAGAACGAGTACTCCACTTGCTGTTCTGCGCTGCCCGGCGCGGGAGCCCCGGCGTTTATGTGGCCCAAGCAGGAGTAATCGTTCGGATTTGTTTCTTCGGCGTGGACGAGAGCCGCGGTCGCGAGCAGCAGGGCGACAGAGCCCACTATCGCGGTGAGCCACACTGTGGCTTTACGGTGGGCGAGTTGAGATGCGTGCAACGGGGGTCTCCGTTCGTTTGTTGATAGGGCTTCATTTAGTGCAGGAGCTTTGCGAGGCTCTGCTCTGGCGAAGATGGGTTGAACGTCGTCGAGGAGCGCGCGCCAGCGCGCGCGAACGGCGACATCAGCACGACGCCGCCTGGGGGCTCGGAGGTGAGCGTGGCGGTCGATGCGCCCGCGGGCAGCCCGGCCTGCGAGGCGACGCCGATCGTGGCGAACGTCACGACGATCAGCCCGTGTTCGCGGTATGCGGCGGTCGGCGTGATCTGTGCGAGCGTCGCTTTGAGGAATTCATCTGCCGCGCTCAGCGCGCCGGGGGTGCCGGGGGCGCACGGCGCGCCGGCTGGGCCTTCGGGGCAGGGGGGCTGGGCGATCGAGTGCAGGAGCGCCGGTGATGCACCCAGAGCCGATCGATGTTCGCTCAGCGCCGCGTCGCTCGCGAAGGCGCTCCCGGTGAGTGCCGACCAGCCGCTCAGGAGCGTACCCGCTTGTGTCACTTGACCGTCGATGTACGGGGCTGCGGCGGGGGTTGCGAGGGCTTCGGCGAAGGAGACACCCGCGAGCTCGATGAGCCAGATGCTCGTGACCGGGGGGAGGGTCGCCTTCTGGCTCCCGCCCGAGCTCGTCGGGGAACCGGTGGACGGTTCCGGGGCGCCCTGCGTGGCGGGGCTTGGAGAGGGGGCTCGGCTGGCGGATGTCCGCGAGCTCGAGCTGCTCGTCCTGGTGGAGCTCCCGGAGGCAGCCGCGGGTGCCGCGCGGGAGGCACCCGCAGGCGGCTGAGCTGCCGCGGTGCCCGCCTGGCCGCTCGCTGCGGTCTGCTGCCCGGCCCTGAGCGAAGAGAGCAGCAGGGGCAGGCTCTGGGCTATCGCCGAGGGCGCGCCCGCAAAGGAGCTCTCGGGAGCCGGCCCGATCGCCGCGCCCACCGCGACGCCGGCGACGAGCATCACCGCTGCGAGCAGCGCGCTCGCGCGTGTGGAAGGCAGGCGCAGGCCCGCCGGTGCGGGCGCCTGGTGGGGCGCCGGCCGCGGGGGTGCTCCGGTCTGGGAGGTGGGGGTCTCGGGCGGGTTGTACATCGTTTGTGAACGGACTGCAAGCGGCGGAATCGGACTGCAAGCGGCGGAGATAACGCCAAGGGTTCCGCATAAACTCCGTTATATGGATCGAATCTATCGACATTATGATAGGTTCCCGCCCTCGGCGCTGTCAAGTTTGACGTTCGAGCGCTGTTGTCCTTTGTCAAAACACTGAAACACTGAAACGGAGCCCCTCTTCAAATGAATCGAATCAGCCGTCTCTCCGTCGCCTTCGCGGTGGCTGGCGTGCTCGGGGTCGCGGCGCCCGCGGCCGCTTCTGCAACGACCGCGATCACGATCAGTGGTGCCACGGCGTCCTATCCGCTCGTGTCGCTGCTCGCCCAGAAGTACGTCAACACGCACCCGGGCAAGGTCAGGTTCAAGATCGCCCAGGGCGGGGCGCAGGTCGGCGTCAACGACGTCGCCGCCGGGCGCGTGACGATCGGCGACGTCTCCCGTGATCCGCTGGCCAGCGACCCGTCCGGCCTCGTCTTCTACCCGATCGCCAAGTACGCGATCTGCGTGGTCACGAACAAAGCCAACACGATCGCCAACCTCACCCAGGCGCAGCTGATCTCGATCTTCACCGGCAAGACCCGCAGCTGGAGCCAGGTCCCCGGCGCCGGCGCCAGCGGCACGATCGATCTGATCAGCCGCACCTCGGTCGCCGGCGTGCTCACCAACTTCCAGACGCTGCTGCTGGAAGGCAAGAAGGTCTCGAGCCTCGCCGCTGAAGAGCCTTCGGAGGGACTGCTCCGCCAACAGGTCCAAAACGACCCGAACTCGATCGGGTTCCTGTCCAACTACCAGTCTGACAAAGGCGGCCTGAACGTGATCGGGCTGAACGGCGTCGCCTGCAACAGGGCGAATGCCGTCTCCGGCCAGTACGCCGGCGTGGCGCGGTTCTACGAGGTGACCAAAGGCAAGGCGAAAGGCGCCGCTTCGGCGTTCATCGGTTGGATCGAGAAATCCGCGGCTGCGCGCAAGATCATCTCGACGCAGTGGATCCCGATCACCTGAGCCAAGCGTGCTCGAGCGCCTGCGTGATCCATGGCCTGAACACCGCGCCGAGCGTACGCTCGGCGCGGTGTCGTTGCTGGTCGGCGCGCTCGTCGTCGCGATGGTTGTGTTTGTGGCCATCCACGCGTGGCCGACCTTCCAGCACAACGGCCTGGGCTGGCTCGGCCCCGGTGGCAGCCTGGAACGGCAGATCGCCGAAATGCAGGCCACCAGCGTTCACCCGCCGGCGTCGGCCTTTCACCTACGTGCGTGGCCGCTCGTCTACGGGACGCTCCTGACCACGGCGGCGGCGGTGCTGCTCGCGCTGATCCTGGCCGTGTTCTCCTCGATCTTCATCGTCGAGCTCGCACCCGCGCGGCTGCGGCGGGTGACGATCCCGGTGATCCGCCTGCTCGCGTCGGTGCCTTCGGTGATCTACGGGCTGATCGGGATCCTCGTGCTCGTGCCGTTCGTCGGCAATGACCTGATCACGAGCTCGCAGAAGGCCTCGATGGCGAACGTCGTCGAGCTCACCGGCGCCGGGCTCGCCGTTACGGTCGTGATCCTGACGGTGATGATCACGCCGATCATGATCGCCCTGATCTGCGAGGCGCTCGTCTCGGTGCCGAACTCGTGGCGCGAGGGGGCGATCGCGCTCGGCGTCAACCCGCTGAGGGCCGCCCTCGCGGTGAGCGTGCGCGCTGCCCGGGGAGCGATCGTCGCCGCCGCCGTGCTCGCGACCGCCCGCGCCTTGGGCGAGGCGATCATGATCTCGATGGTCTCCGGCTCGCGTTCGTTTGCGCCCAGGCCACTCGACGGGCTCGTCTTCCTGTTCGAGCCGTTGCGCACGCTCGCCTCCGCGATCATCGATTACCACGAAGGCGTCGGCGCCCCGGCGCTCGGCTCGACGCTCTACGCGTTCGCGCTGCTCCTGCTGTTCTCGGCCTTCGTGCTGTCGGTCGCCGGCTATCTGATCAAGCTGCCGCTGCGCCGCTATCAGGTTCGCGGATGAGCATGGTCGCGCCCGCGCGTCCCCCGGCCGGCGTTCGCGCGGGGCCGCCCATGAGGACCGGGCGCGGGCGGCGCTCCTCGCCGATGACCTGGCGCTGGGGCGATCGGCTGGCGCTCGCGTTCGCGTGGATCGCGGGGATCGGGCTGTGCCTGATCTCGGCGGCGATCGTTCTGTACATGGGTTACCGCGGGATCGAGTATCTGCGTCCGAGCCTGATCTTCCAGCGGCCCGCCGTGAGCACGACCCAGAGCGGATCGGGCGGTTTTCTGGACCCGCTCCTGGGCACGGCGCTGTTGACGCTGATCGGCATCCTCTTGGCGGCCCCGCTCGCGGTCGCCAGCGCGCTGTGGATCGCCGAGTACGGGCGCCCGACCTGGCTCGCGCGAGTGGTCGAGTCGAGCATCGAGATCGTGGCGGGGACGCCCGATATCGTGATCGCTCTGTTCGGGCTGGCGATCTTCCAGCTCGGCCTGTTCGCGCCGTTCTCGTTCACCGCCTCGGGTGGCGGGGTGTTCGGCAAGTCGTTCATCGCCGCCGGTGCGATGATGTCGCTGATCGCGCTGCCGCCGCTGTTCACCGCCACCAGGGACGGCCTGCTGGCCGTCCCGGCGCAGATGCGCGAGGCGGCCTTCGCTCTCGGCAAGACGCGGATCGCGACGATCCGCCGCGTGCTGCTGCCGAGCGTACGCTCGAACATCGCGACCGGGGTGACGCTCGGCGTCAGCCGCATCATCGGCGACACCGCGATCGTGGTGCTGCTGCTGGGTGAAACGCTGCGACTCGATCCGCAGGGCTCGCTGCCCGGGTTGAGCCTGCTGCGCGGGACCGGATCTACGCTCACGAGCTACGTCTACGCCAACTCACCCGCCGGCGAAGGCGCGGCGCCGCAAAAGGCCTACGCCGCGGCGTTCGTGCTGATGGTGTTCGTGCTCACCCTCAACCTGCTCGTCGACAGGATCGGGCGCTCGCAGGCGGGCGCCATCGGCCTGACCGCGGCGGGGGCGGTCGTGTGAGACGCCTGCCGGGAGGAAGCGGGAGACGCCCCGGGGCAGCAGAACCCGCTTTACAAGCGCAGAGAGACGCGCTAACCTCAGTATTCTGATTGTGAAGGTGTCCGACAAGTTCGATGGAGAATATGCCCGATGAGCCCCGAGGAGATGCTGCTCGACCCGCTGCGCGTCGCCGGGAGCCACGTCGATGAGCCGTCCCTCAGTGTGCCCAGCGCCTCGCTCGCGGCGCCCCCTAGGCGTGCGGTAGCGACCGGGCAAGAGGTGCCACCCGCGCGAGAGGTGCCACCTGGGCAAGAGGTGCCGCCGGTGCGCACGATCGTGCTCGACCGGCCGCCCGTGGCGGTCGTGCCGCAGCAGGAGCGCGCCGCGATCAGAGCTTCCTCCTCCACCGGACCTGAGCGCCTGCGCTTGGAGGACGTCAGCATCGACTATGGCTCCAAGCAGGCCGTCAAGGCGGTATCCCTCTCGATCCACCAGGGCGAGGTGCTCGCGCTGATCGGACCCTCGGGCTGCGGCAAGACGACACTGTTGCGGACACTCAACCGTCTGACGGAGCTCACTCCGAGCGCCTCACGCGCGGGTCGGGTGCTGCTCGACGGCGAGGACATCCACGACATGGCCGACACGACGCTGCGCGCGCGCGTGGCGATGGTCTTCCAGCAGCCCAACCCGTTCCCGATGTCGATCTTCGACAACGTCGCCTTCGCGCTGCGCGAACAGTCGCGCAAGCGCCCGCGCCGGCGTGAGCTCGAGCCGCTCGTGATCGACGCACTCAAGCGCGCGGGCCTGTATGAGGAGGTTCTCGACGACCTCGACCGCCCCGCCTTGCGCCTGTCAGGCGGCCAGCAGCAGCGGCTCTGCATCGCGCGCGCGATCGCGCCGCGGCCTGAGGTTCTGCTGATGGACGAGCCCTGCAGCGCCCTCGACCCGATCTCCACAGGCACGATCGAGAAGCTGATCGGAGAGCTTCGACGCGAGCTCGCCGTGGTCATCGTCACGCACAATCTCGCCCAGGCGCATCGGGTGGCGGACAAGGTGGCGTTTATGTATCTCGGCGACCTCGTCGAGTACGGGCACACCTCGCAGGTGTTCGAGGAACCGCGTGCGACGCGCACTCGCGACTACGTGCAAGGGGCCTTCGGATGAGCTACAGCGAAAACCCAACGCCGTCATGCGGCGCGGGGCTCTCACCGTGAGCCGATCGTGACGGACGTGAGCTTGATGGCCGTTCCCTCCGAGCAAGCCGCCATGACCTGCGCGAACTGCGGAGCCGCGCTCGTCGCCGACCAGCGCTACTGTCTGGCCTGCGGTCATCCCTGCTCACCGGTCCGCTTGGCGTTCCTCGACGTCCTGCAGTCAGAGCAGAGCCGAGCGGGACACTACGGCCCGGAGGGCTGGGTCGGGCCGAGCACGATCCAGATGGGCCCGGCCGGCTACGTGCCGCTCGCAGCGCAGGACGGCGCGAACGGATGGCTGCGCCGTTATTCGGGGCTCCTCGGTCTCCTCTCCGTGCTCGTGATGTGCCTGATCGTGGGGCTGCTCGTCGGCCACTGGGTCACCCAGAGCAAAGCCCCGAGCCAGCAGATCATCAAGGTGGAGGGTCTTTCTGGCGCCCCGGCCGCCGCTGCGGCGAGCACGGCACCGGCGAGCACGACAGCGGCGAGCTCGAGCGCGGCCGTGGCGAGCAAGTCGAACGCCAAGGCCGAAGCCAAAGGAGCCGAGGCGGAAGCGAAAGAAACCAGAGCCGAAAAAGCGCCGCCGCCGAAACCGGTCAAAGTGACCCCGACGAAACTCAAAAAGCTGAGCTCCTCGACCGGTAAACAGCACCAGGAAGAAGTCAACGCGCTCGGCGCCCAGCCGATTGAAACGGGCTAGGAGCTGAGCGATCGCATGAGCTCGCTCAAGGGGAACTTCCCGACGGCACACACCCAGGCGTTCGGATCCGAGCCCGCGAGCGGCGGGCTCGTCCCGGTCGGCGGCCCAAGGGGAGAGGATCGGCGGCCGCTGAGCGGTTCGATGGCCGAGCTGCGTACGCGCCGCCGCGAGCTCGCGGAGCGCGTCGCCGAGCTGACCTGGGATCTTGGCGGCCTGACCTACGAGATGGCGGTCCGCGACCATTACCGCCTCGACGTTCTCGCGCGACGGGCTGCCGAGCTGCAGCAGGCAGACGCGCAGCTCGGCGAGGTCCAGCGGCTGCTCGCGAGCGCCGAGGCAGGCGTCCACGGACAGTGCCGCTCGTGCGGCGCCGTGCACAGTCGCGGGGCCGCCTACTGCTGGCACTGCGGCGCCCCCCTGCTCGAGGAGGCGCGTCCCTCGGTGCTTCAGACACCCGGCGATTCAGCCGGAGCCGCTCGCTGAAGGGCCAATCGCCTCTTCGTCCAGCTCCTTGAGTTCGGCCGCCCACCCGCATAGGTTGGGCAGGTGAGAGGATCTTCGCGCATCCCCTTCCCGCTGCGAGCGGCGCTCGGGGTCACGGCACTCCTCGCGGCAACCGCGATCGCTCCGAGCTTCGCCTCATCCTCGGGCGTGCGCCCGGGGCGAGCGCGCCCAACGGCCTCGCCGCATGAAGGCGGCTGTCCGGTTTTCCCGGCCGGCAACGCCCTGAACGAGGACATCTCCCGGGCCCCTGTCGATCCCAAATCGGCGAGCTACATCTCCGCGATCGGCGCCGGCGGGCACCTGCACCCAGACTTCGGGACCAACCCGAGCTACGGCATCCCCTACACGGTCGTCGGTCCCCACCAGCCGCGGGTGCCGATCAAGTTCACGGAATTCAGCGAAGAATCCGACCCAGGCCCATATCCGATACCGCCGAACGCGCCTGTCGAGGGAGCCGGCGAAGAAGGTGATCGGCATGTGCTCGTCCTACAGGAGGGGACCTGCAAGCTCTATGAGCTCTACTCGGCGCGTCGGGACGCAAACGGCTGGGAAGCCGGCTCCGGCGCCGTCTTTGACCTGCACAGCAACGCCCTTCGCCCGGACGGCTGGACCTCCGCGGATGCGGCGGGTCTGCCGATCTTCCCGCTGCTGGTCCGCTACCGCGAGGTGCGCTCAGGGCAGATCGACCATGCCCTGCGGGTGACCGTCGATCGCAGCCAGCGCGGCTACATCCATCCCGCAACCCACTTCGCCTCCGGGAGTTCTGATCCGAGCCTCCCGCCGATGGGACTGCGGCTGCGGCTGAGGGCGAGCTACAGCCTTGCCGGCTACCACGGTGAGGCGCTCGTGGTGCTGCGGGCGCTCAAGCGCTACGGGCTGATCGTCGCCGACAACGGCTCATCCTGGTACATCACCGGCGCGCCCGATCCTCGCTGGAACGATGAAGATCTGAACCAGCTCAAGCGTGTTCCAGGGGCTGCCTTCGAGGCGGTGCTCACGGGGCCGATACTCCATCGCGGCTGACCCCATCGTGGATCAAGGCTGACTCATTGTGGGTCAAGGCGCGGCTGACCCACGGCGGCACCGGCTGACTCACGGCGGCACACCGCGGCTGAACCAAGGCCGATCACAGCGCGGCTGCCACGGCAGCGCTCCAGGAGGCTGATCCCTTGCCGGCGTTTAGCTCTGCTGCTGAGGCTCGACCGGCGCCGTCTGCGGGGCCGGCTGTGCGACGGGGGCCGGAGCGGTGACCGGAACCTGGGGCGGCTGTTGGGGCTGGGCGGCGGTGAGCGTCGGCTGCTGGGGCGAGGCCTCGCCCGTGACCGACTGCTTGAACTCGCGCATCCCTGTGCCGAGCGAGCGTCCGATCTCTGGAAGCCGCTTGGCTCCGAACACCAGCAGCAGGATCACGACGAGAAAGGCAATGTGAATTGGATTGTCGAGGCCCATGGCTTCTTAGTCTAGACCATACGCTAGGCGGCCCGCCGCAGCGTCCTGCGCACGAGCTGGGCCGCGACGATCAGCAGCAGGACTGCGAACGCGTCTCTGAGGAGCTTGCCGGGCAAGTCGTTGGCCAGCGCCACGCCAGCGGCGGCGCCGAGAATCGAGATCAGGCCGAGCAGCAGCGCATCGTGGCGCCGGACGTTGCCGTAGCGGTGCTGGGAGAGGGTGCCGACGATTGCGACGGGGATGATCGCGAGCAGCGAGGTCGCCTCCGCCTGGTGCTGACCCAGGTTCAGGAGGATCACGAGCCCGGGCACGAACAAGACACCGCCACCCACCCCGAGCAATCCGGCGAGCAGCCCGCCGGCGACGCCGATCGCGATCGCGCCGCTCATCGCAGGATCAGCTCGATAGAGCTTGCGACGAGCACCGCCGCGAAGAGCAGCGAGATCGAGCGCACAGGCACGCGCTGTTGCAGCCAGGTCCCCATCAGCACCCCACCGACCGCGGGAACCCCGATCAGGACCGCGTCAAGAACGCGCACGTTGCCGTAGAGGCCCTGCGTGGCCGCCGCGAACCCGGCGATGAAGACGATCGCGGCGAGCGACGTGGCGGTGGCCTCGCGCTCTTCATAACCGAGCCAGAGGATCAGCAATGGCACGATCACGCTCCCGCCACCCACGCCGAAGAGGCCGCTGAAGAGCCCGGCGGAGGTCCCGATTGCGACCAGCTTCAGCGAGCGGCTCGGCGGCCTCTCGGCGGGGCTTTCAACAATCACGCGCTCGAGAGGACGGCTCGGCCATCGTGCGCGCCATACTAGAGCCCGTGTCCCCCGCCGCCACGCTCGTGGATGCGCTCGAGCCGATCCGCTCCGACCCCACCGGCGCCGCGGTGCTGCTCGACATCGACGGCACCCTGGCTCCGATCGTCAGGCATGCCGCGGATGCCCATGTTCCCGAGGCGACGCGCACGCTGCTGAGCGAGATCGCCAGGCGCTATCGGATCGTCGGCTGCGTGAGCGGCCGCCGCGCGGCAACCGCGCGGCAGATCGTCGCGATCGGCACGATCGCCTACATCGGCAACCACGGCGGGGAGCTCTTGCGGCCCGGGGCGACACGGCCCGAGGTCGACGCCGAGGTCCAGGCCTGGACCGCGCGCGTGCGCGAGTTCGCGGCGCGCGTCAACACGAGCGAGGCCCAGCGGCTGCGCGTGCGCAGCGAGGACAAGGAGGCGATCACGGCCTTTCACTGGCGCGGCGCTCCCGACGAGGATGCGGCCGCCGCGGCGGTCGGAGAGATCGCGCGCCTCGCGCAGGAGCAGGGCTTCGCGATCCACTGGGGGCGCAAGGTCCTCGAGGTGCGCCCACCGGTCGTGCTGGACAAGGGGCTCGGCATCGCCGCACTGCTGCGCGGCGCCCCGGTCACCGCCGCGGTGTACGTGGGCGACGACACGACCGACCTCGACGCCTTCCGCGGGCTGCGCGAGCTGGCCCAATCGGGAGCGCTCACGAGCGCGGTCTGCGTGGCCGTCAACTCCGATGAAGCGCCTCCCGAGCTCGCGCGGGAGGCCGATCTGACGGTGGACGGCACTAACGGCGTGCGGGAACTCCTCGAGGCGCTGCTGTAGTAGGCGCGTGCGCTTCGTCGACTTCTTAAGGACCACAGTTCTGCTCAGTGCCGGTGCAGCCACGGCGCTCGCGGCGGTCACGGTGCTGGCAGCCGGGGCCGCCGCCAAGGAACCGCTCGTGCCGGTCGCAATCGGATGGTGGCTGCTCGCCGCGGTGATAGGTCTCCTCCTCGGCAGGCGGGCCGAGACGAACCCCCCGATCGCGCACCTGCTCTCGGGAGCCAAGGCCAGCACGACGATGCCCGAGCACCGCCCCGGCTCGATCCTCGTCAACCGCCTCTGGCCGCTGTTGCTGTTCACGCTGCTCGCCGGCGGCCTGGCCTTCCTCGCTCCCCAGATACCGGGCATCGCGGCTGGCTTCGCGATCATCTGGGCGCTTGCCTGGCGACGTCAGGATGCCGCGGTGGCGGCCATCGAGGAGCGCGACGGAGCGTGCTTTTTCGTGCGCCGCACCTCACCGACGAGGCCCATGTCGCTGGAACGCACCCCAGGCTTCAAAGCGATCCACCCCGAGCACGTGAACGGCGCCGTGACCTAGATGCCCGCGGCGCATCCGCTGGACGTGCTGATCGTCTCGCTGGGCTCAACCGAAGGCCTGCGGAAAGCAGATGAGGAGCTGCAGGACTCGCTTACACGGGCGGGCGCGAGGGTCGCGATTGCCCGCCCACCCGCCCCCGCGGGAGTACGCACGCTGATGCTCACCGATCTCGCCTGGGCTCTGGCGGCACGCGCCGTGGCCAGGAAGACGCTCGAAGAGCTCAAGCGCGATCCTCCCCGGTCGGTGATCTACTCGAGCACGACGGCCGCGCTGCTGTGGCCGCGTCCCGGCGCGATCCGCTTCGATGCGCCCTCTGCGGGGAATCGGCCGGGGCGCCACGGCCTCTGGCAACGGCCGCTCGAGCGCCGCCGTCTGCGCCGCTCGCCGCTGCTGCTGCCATGGAGTGAGGGCGGCCTGCTCGAGGTGCCGCCGCAGGCCCGCGTCGGCGGGCGGGCGCTCGTGCTCCCGGTCCCGGTCGAGCCGAGTCCCGCGGGTGGGTCCGAGCGCCGGGACATAGCCGCGATCACCTACGCGGCCAACCCCTCCAAGAAGGGGCTCGACCGCGTGCTCTCGGCGTGGCGGCACGTGCGCTCCGATCGCCCGGCGCTCGCTTCAGATGAGCTCTTGGTCGCGGGCGCCAAGCCCGAGCTGCTGCAGCGCTCCGGGCTGTTCGTGCCGGGCGAGGAGGGGGTACGCGTGGTGGGCGCCCTCCCCCCTCGGGAGTTCCGCGGGCTGCTGCGACGGGCCCGTGTCTTCGTGTGTGCTCCGCGGCGCGAGGACTACGGGCTCACACAGCTAGAGGCGCTCGCCGACGGCTGCATGCTCGTGAGCACTCCCGCGCCGGGTCCCTATGCGGCGCTGCCGATCGCCCGCGCTCTGGACCGGCGGCTCGTGAGCGAGGATCTGCCCGCCGCCCTGCTCGCGGCCCTTGATGAGCCGGCGAGCGACTACGCGGCGCGCGCCGGCGAGGCGCTCGCCCCATACACGCGCGAGGCGGCCGACAGGGTGGTCGCAGAGCAGCTACTGCCCCGTCTGCTTGCCTAGCTCCCGAAGCTCCGCCAGCGGGCGGGTGTTGGCAACCTCTTGCCTGGAGAGCCACGCCCGCCGCGCGGTCGCCACCCCCCAGCGCATGTTCTGAAGCGTATCCGTGCGATGCGCATCAGAGTCGATCACGATCAGCACGCCCGCCCGCGCCGCCGCGCGGGCGTTGATTTCAGAGAGGTCGCGCCGGTCGGGATTGGCGTTGATCTCGAGCATCGTCCCCGTGGCGGCCGCCGCCGCGAACACCGCCTGCAGGTCGAGCGCATAAGGTGCCCGCCGCTCGATCAGCCGGCCCGTGGGGTGGCCGATCGCGTTCACCAGCGGGTGCCCGATCGCCGTGATCATCCGCTCGGTCATCGCCTGCTCGCTCATGCCGAAGGATGTGTGCACGCTCGCGATGACCCAGTCGAGTTCGCCCAGCAGCTCATCGGAGTAGTCGAGCGAGCCGTCGGGCAGGATGTTGACCTCGCTGCCCGCCAGCAGCTCGATGCCCTCCAGTCGTGCGCCCGCCGCCCGCACCCGCTCGATCTGGCGGCGCAGCTCCTCGGGGGTGACGTCGTTGCCGAAGCCGTGCGTTGCCGAGTGGTCGGTGATCGCCAGATACTCATATCCACACTCGCGCGCGGCCCGGGCCATCTCCCCGATCGTGTTGTGCCCGTCGGAGGCGATCGTGTGGCTGTGCAGGTCACCGCGGATGTCTCCGAGCGCGATCAGCTCGGGCAGGCCGCCGCCCGCGCCGTCACCGTCGGGCGCCGGCGCTCGGGCGCCGTGCTTGAGGCGCGCCGCCTGGAGCTCGCCGCGATTCTCGCGCAGCTCGGGCTCTATGTAGGCGAGGCCGAGCAGCCCGTAGACCTCCTGCTCGGTCTCACACGTGTGTGTGAGGCCGCTCGCGTCGTCTGAGATCCCATACTCGGAGACGTGCAGGCCGCGGCGCACCGCGGCTTCGCGCAACGCCGCGTTGTGGGCGCCGGAGCCCGTGAAGTGCTGAAGCAGGTTGCCGAACTGGGCCGGCTGACCGATGCGTAGATCGACGCGGACGCCCGAGTGCGTGCGCGCTCTCGCGCCCGAGCTGCCGGCCGAGCTGACGCTCTCGATCTGATCGAGCTCGATGAGGCTTTCCGCTAGCTCCGCCGGCCGGGTCGTGGTGGCGATGAGGTCGAGGTCCTTGACGCTGTCGGTGAGCCGGCGGGCCGATCCGGCGAGCTGAACATGGGTGCCCGGCCCGCCCTGCCGCTCGAGGCTCACGGCGAGCGACTGGCCGATCTCGATCGCTCTGGGCAGGAGCAGGAGAGGAGCCGCCTGCTCGGCGGCCCCGCTCTCGAGCGCCGCCAGTACGCTCACCTCGAACTTCGGGCCGAGCCCCCGCACCGTGCGAAGGCGCTCTGCGAGCGCAGCCTGGCGCAGCGTCTCGGGTGAGTCGATGCCGAGCTCTGCATGCAGGAGCCGAGCCCGCTTCGGGCCGAGCCCGGGCAGGCGCGTTATCGCGATCAGCCCGGGCGGGAACTTCGCGCGCAGCTTCTCGGCCGAGGGGATCGTGCCCGTATCGAGCAACGCGAGAATCTTCTCCTGGAGTGTCTTTCCGATCCCCGGCAAATCTGTCGCGCGATCAGCGCGGGCCAGGGCGGCTACGGACACAGACGCCTCGCGCACGGCCTTCGCCGCGGCACGGTAGGCGAGCACGCGATGGACGATGGCTCCGTCGAGCTCGTAGAGGTCACCGAGCTCCTCGAGGGCATCTGCGATGGCGGCGTTCGAGAGCTCGGGCCGGGACACGCCCACCAGCCTACGATCCGAAGCGGGCCGGCACGCTTTAGGGTACGCCGGCCGATGCCCGATGAGCCCTGGCTGATACTGCCGACCTACAACGAGGCCGAGAACGTCGAAGCGATCGTGCTCGCCGCCGGCGAGGTGCTCGCGCGCGCGAGCAGCCGATTCTCGGATCCGCAGGGCTTTCACGTGCTCGTGGTGGACGACGGCTCGCCGGACGGCACCGGCGAGATCGCAGAGCGGCTCGCCACCGAGCATGACTGGGTCGGCGTGCTCCATCGCGCCGAGAAGAACGGGATCGGGCCCGCCTACCTCGCGGGCTTCCGTCACGCCCTGGAGAACGGCGCCGGCTACGTGATGGAGATGGACTCGGACTTCTCGCACGACCCCGCCGACCTCACCCGCCTGCTCGAAGCAACCGACCGCAACGCACCGGACGGCGGAGCCGACCTGGCGCTCGGCTCGCGCTACGTTCCAGGTGGCGGCGTCGCCGAATGGGGGCTCCTGCGGAGGTTCATCAGCGAGGGTGGATCGGCCTATGCCCGCTGGGTGCTCGGCCTGCCCGTGCGCGACCTGACCGGAGGCTTCAAGTGCTTCCGCCGTGAGGTGCTCGAGGCGATCCAGTTCGACTCTGTTCGCTCCCAGGGCTACGCCTTTCAGGTCGAGCTCACCTACCGCGCGGTGCGCGCGGGCTTCCGCGTCGTGGAGGTCCCGATCGTCTTCCGCGACCGCCAGCGTGGCCAGAGCAAGATGTCCTGGAGGATCGCGTTCGAGGCGGCGTGGCTGGTACCGCGCCTGCGCTTCAGGTAGAGCGCCCGCCGGTCGATGCAATGGCGATGGATGCATCCGCCTACGCGTTCGCCCACGGCGTGCGTCACACCCGCGCGACGCTCCGCGTCTGGCAGCGGAACCCGGGCGCGGTGCTCGCCCGCTGGACCGCCGGGTCGGCCATCGCTGCCACGGGCCTGCTCGTCGCGGTCTGGATCGTCGCCTCGCTCGACGGCGGCTACCAGCAGATCATCACGCTCCAGCCACCCTTCGCGGTCGGCGGCGGCGCCAACGTCCTCGAGGTGCTGCGCAGCAACATGCTCGTGCTCGCCCTCCACGCCATGGCCTGCGTCGCCGGCTTCATCGCGGGCAGCTCACTTCCGCTGCAGGCCCGCCACCACAGCGGGCTCTCACGCTGGGTGCACGAACGCGGCGGGCGCATCGCGATCGCCTTCGTCGTCGGCGCGACGACGTTCTCGTTGAGCGCGCAGGCCTATCTGATCGGGCACACGCTCGCCGGCGTGGCCGACTTCCTGCGAGTCTCGCCGGCGCTGCTGCTGCTGGGCGTGCTCCCACATGCGATACCCGAGCTGATGGCGCTGTTCCTGCCGCTGGCGGCCTGGATCATCGCGAGCCGGCGAGGGGAGTGGGAGCAACTGCTCGCCGCGACGGTCGTCACGGTCGCCATAGCCATCCCCGTGCTCGTGGTGGCGGCCTTCATCGAGGTCTATCTCTCTCCGCATCTCTTCGTCGCACTGACCCACATCCATCCACCGATCGTCCGTAACTCCGAAGGCTGGATCGTCACGGTCAACTAGAGGAAGCTCGCGCGTCGATCCGCGAGCGCCGCGCGAGCGGTTGCGGGCGCCTGCGGGGAGATGGCGAGCGTGTGCATATTCACGCCCTCGGGCCGGCCCCCTCCCTTCACTTTGTATAGTGATAGGCAAGCGACCAAGGAGAGCACGATGGCAGGCACCCTCAACCAAGTCACCGACACCAACTTCGACGCCGAGGTCATCGAGGCCGAGGGCCCGGTGCTCGTCGACTTCTGGGCCCCCTGGTGCGGTCCCTGCCGCGTGGTGGCCCCCGTACTCGAGGAGATCGCCTCCGAGCGCCA
>JBEKXJ010000017.1:0-58570 GCA_049512215.1 Solirubrobacteraceae bacterium | reverse complement strand
GCCGCCCCCGCGCGCACGCAGGCCAGTGCGGTGGCCTCGCCGATCCCCGATGAGGCCCCCGTGACGGCGACCACCTGGTTTGAGAGGTCGATGTCCATGCGCTGAGCCTATCCCCCCGGCCTCAGGCACGTGCGGTGGAAGACCGATACCCGACTGTGCGCGGGCCGATCCTTTTCCCGGACCGCCGGGTTTGGGCTGATGGCGGCGCGGGCATTTTGTGATCCAGCGGGCAGGTGCGTCCGTAGAACGTGTCGAAACGAGACCGAGAACGAGCCTCCCCGAGATAATGATTGACAACGCAACTATCGAGGCGTATAATTCCGACTCCAAGCATCGGATTAGAAAGACGCCTATGTCAGATTCGCACACAAGCCCCACCCCCACTCTAGAGCCTTTGGCCCCCGGCCAGGCCCAGGAGAACGAGCCCGACACCGTCGTGGACGCCGGACCGGTCGCCGTGCCCGAGCGGCTCGACAGCCCGATCGAGCGCACGGACCTGGGCACACCCGACACCTTCATCCCCGAGTCGGTCGATCAGCTGCTCGCGCACTCGCGCCGCTACCCGCTGCTCGCGCCCGCCCAGGAGATCGACCTGGCCAAGCGCATCGAGCGCGGCGACCTGCACGCCAAGGAACTGCTCGTGAACTCCAACCTGCGCCTGGTCGCCTCAAACGCGCGGCGCTACCAGAACCAGGGGCTTCCGCTCGCCGACCTCGTCCAGGAGGGCATGCTCGGCCTCATCCGCGCGAGCGAGAAGTTCGACTGGCGCAAGGGCTTCCGCTTCTCCACATACGCCACGCTCTGGATCCGCCAGGCCATCCAGCGGGGCCTTGAGAACTCGGGTCGCACGATCCGCCTGCCCGTTCACGTGGCCCAGCGCTCGCGCAAGGTCGGGCGGGTCGAGCGTGAGCTCTCGGTGCGGCTCGGCCGTGAGCCTACGGTCGAGGAGATCTCGCAGGAGACCGGGCTGCCGATCGAGCAGGTCGAGGAGGTGCGCCATCAGCGCGCCGCCCTCGTCAGCCTGGACCAGCAGATCGGTGAAGACGGCGATACTGCCCTTGGAGACCTGCTTCCCTCCGATGTCGAGGCGCCCGAGGAGACAGCCTGGGACAACGAGCGCGAGCGGATCGTGCACCGTGCGATCTCGCAGCTGCCCGAAACCGAGCGGACCGTGCTGACGCTGCGCTTTGGCACCGGTCGCGAGGAGCCTCAGACGCTGACCGCGATCGGAAAACGCCTCGGCTTCTCGGCCGAGCGGGCGTCACAGCTCGAGCAGCGGGCGCTCAAGAAGCTCGCCGAGTCTCCGGAGCTGGCCGCGCTGCGCGAGGCCGCCTAGGCTTCGAGCAGGCGCGGCGCGCGAGCCGCCTGGCTCGCGCCCGGGGACCCCGCAGAACCCGGCCCTCCCTACCTGGGCCAACCTAGACAGCAGGAAAGCCCCGGTTGGACGCGTGTTCGTCCAGCCGGGGCTTTGCGCTAGTGTGAGCGCGACGCAACCCGGCCTAGGCGGCCGGCGGATCAAAGCCGAGGGGAGCGCAGCCATGACGTCCAAGTCCCTCTGGGACCGGACAGTGCAGTGGACGATCACGGTTGGCGAAAGGCTGCTCGCGCCGATCGAGCGCTTCATCGGCCGGCGCTCGCTCGTGGGCGACGCGACTTTCTTTCCGCTGGAGCTGTTTCCCTGGGTCAAGCAGATCGAGGAGAACTGGACCGTGATCCGCGAGGATCTCGGAAGGGTCCTCGATGATCGCGAGGCCCTGCCCAACTTCCAGGACATCTCCAAGGACCAGATCGAGATCACAGACGACGATCGCTGGAAGACCTTCTTCCTCTACGGCTACGGCTTCAAGGCCAAGCTGGGCACCGAGATGTGCCCGAAGACCGCGGCGCTCATGGAGCAGATCCCGGGGATGACGACAGCGATGTTCTCGATCCTCTCCCCGCGCAAGCACATCCTCGACCATCGCGGGCCCTACAAGGGCGTGCTGCGCTACCACCTCGGTCTGATCGTCCCCCAGGACGCAGAGGCCTGCCGCATACGCGTCGGCGAGGACCTACGCCACTGGGAGGAGGGCAAGAGCATGATCTTCGACGACACCTTCAACCACGAGGTCTGGAACGACACCGACGAGACCCGGGTGGTGCTGTTCGTCGACGTCCTGCGCCCTCTCCCCTTCCCCGAGTCGGCCATCAACAGGATGATCGTCAAGGCGATCGGCTTCTCCCCGTTCGTGCTGGACGCAAAGCGCAACCAGGAGGCATGGGAAGCCGGCTTCATACAGCGACGCAGCTCCCGCGCCGCGGTGTCGCAGCCCTCAGCCTGAACGCGCGCTCAAGCGGCGATCCACCGGGTCCTCCCGGCTGAGGAGAGGGCTCGCCGGGAGCCGGGCACTCAGATGCTCGCCTGCCAGGGGACGGTCTTCGAAGCCCAGCTGTTGAGGATCGTGAACTCGCCTGTGAGGATCAGCACCCCCAGCACGATCATCACGGCCCCGCCGGTTGCGATGATCACCGGGAAATGGCGCTTGACGACCGCGAGCGCGTTGGTCATACGCTCGAACGCCAGAGCGATCAGCAGGAAAGGGATCGCGAGACCCGCCGAGTAGAAGGCGAGCAGAAGCGCGCCGTGGGCGGCCGAGCTCGAGACCGCCGCCTGCGTGAGGATCGCGCCGAGGGTGATGCTCGTGCAGGGGGTCCACGCGATCGCGAACGCGGCGCCGGCCACGACCGGCCCGCCGCGGCCAGCGAGGCGCAGCAGCGACTCGGAGTGCCACTCGCGGTTCAGCAGGCTTATGAAGGGCGTCGCGAGGAAGATCACCCCCATCAGGATGATCAGGACCCCGCCGATCTGCTGGAGGGCCTGTTTGTGAGCGTTGAGCGTCGAGCCGATCACGGTCGCGCTCAGGCCGAGCAGGATGAAGATGAAGGAGAAGCTCGCGATGAAGAGCAGGCTTGGAACGAGGACCCGGCGCGCACTGACGCCGCCCTTCAGGTCGGCCGGGGTCACGCCGATCACGGTCGAGAGGTAGCCGGGCACGAGAGGCAGCACGCACGGAGACAGAAACGAGACGAGGCCGGCCGCAAGCGCGATCGGGATGCCCACGCCGGTGGCGGCATCCGAGGAGGCGAGGATCAGCTGCGAAGAGATCATTCAGACGTGCTCCGAGGAAGGATCGCGCACCGCGGAGCGTAATTCTGCCACCTCGCGCTCCAGTCGGTTGACGCGCTCTCGCAGCTCATCGAACGGCGCGAGCGCCTGCGCAGCCGGCGCCGCGGCAACAGCCTCGCCCGTCTCCAGCGCGCGCTCTTCGAGCAGCTGTCGGTAGCGCTCCTCCTTTTGCCCCGGTCTGCGCTCGAGGCGAACCACGAGCTCGCGCTCGATCAGCCGTTCGAGCGTCTCCTGGACGGCCGCGAGATCGTCGAACGCGTGCATGCGCTCGGCGCGCTGCTTGAGCTCGCCGGGTGTCTGCGCGCCACGCAGCATCAGCACGCTCATCAGCGCCTGCTCGCCGGCGTCCATCGGCAGTGCCTCCGCCAGCAGATGCCGGTACTTCGCGGCCCGGCTCCCGGCGCCGCTCGCCAGCCGGATGAAGCCGCGACGTTCCAGGCGGTGCAGTGCGTCACGGACGTCTGCCTCCTCGTAGTCCGCGACCGGGTCCCTGTTCGTCGACTGGTTGCAGGCGAGGCGAAGCGCGTTGAGGGACAGAGGGTAGGCATCGGGAGTCGTGCGCTGCTTTTCCAGCAGGCATCCAAGTACGCGAATCTCGTCGGCGGAGAGGTTCATTTCCTTATAGCCATGCGGTTTTTGTGGTCACGCCGCCTCGGGCTCACGCGCCTCGGAGGGTACCTGATCGGCCCGTCTGCCCATAAATGCCAATTGAGAGCCCTCCACCAGAGCCCGCAGCTGTGGCTTCTCGTCCACGCCGTGACGCATCGCGCGACACTTTCGGGTACTGCGATAGCGCGCCGAGCATCGGTGGATATGCCCGCTCCTCGTACGTCCGGGCGCCAGCCCACCGGCTAGGGTTTCCCGGTGCCTTCTCGTCAGCTCCGCCGGCGCCTCGGCGCGATGGCAACCGTGGCGGCCCTGACCTTCGCCGGATGCGCGTCGAGCAGCGCCCAGCTGGGCGCCACCGCGTTCCTCAACGAACACGTCGCCGCGGCGGCACGCGCCGCGGCCGCTACGAAGGCGGTCGAGGCCGAGGTCTCGCGATTGTCGAGTTCGCCCACCCGGCCGCAGCTGGAACGGCTCGCCCGGGCCGCCGGGAAAGGGCACCGCAACGTCGTCCAGGCGGGCGAGTGGAACGTCGCCGAAGGCGGCGAAGAAGAAGACCTCCCACTGGCCGAGACTGAAGTGACCGGCGGGGCCAAGGAACTGGCCAATGCGATCTCCGCCCTCCGAGCCTACGCGCGCGCGCCGAGCGCTGCCGCACTTGCCCGCTGCGAGAGCGAGCTCGCTCAGGGGCGGGAAAAGTGGAACGCAGGGATCTCCGAGCTCTGGTACCTGGCCCACGAGTCCAACCCCCCGACCGTCTAGCTCGCTCTCGCTCAGGACCCTCGGCCGCCAGCCCGGCCCGTCCGCCGTCGCTCCCATGGGCGATGTGACGGCGCGGCCGCCCGCGCCGTCGACAAGTGCAGGTCGTCAAGGCGGTCACCTCGAAAACCTCGCAAGAGAGCTCCGCTATGCGCGTTTTGCGGCAGTGTGCGCGTGGCGCTGCTCGGCCGTTCGCACGATCGGTCGCAACGAGGCCACCCTGGCGAAACCGGCGGATATGCTGGAGGCGAGGACCAGCGTCTGCGAAGCCGAGAGATTCATCGGTTTGACCCTACGACGGTAAAGTCAAGAGCGTGAGCAGCCAGCCCTTCGCCCAGGGACACGGCGGCGGGGGCGGTCGATCCCGGCGACCGGAGCTTCGCCCCGAGGACATCCCCGACAGGCCCGTCTCGCTGCGGCGCGTCGGCAGGCTGTTCATCCCCTACCGCGTGCGCCTGGGCCTCTTGCTCGGGCTGATCTTCCTCGGCTCGGTCCTCTCAGTCGCCTCGCCGTTCCTGCTGCGCGAAGCCGTCGACGGGGGCATCCTCAAGCGCAACCTGGCGCTGCTCTCTTGGATGGTCGGCGGCATGATCGCGCTGGCGCTCGTCAACGGCGTGATCGGCGTGGCGCAGACGTGGATCTCCAACGAGGTCGGCCAGCGCGTGATGCACGACCTACGCGCCGCCGTCTACGCCCACCTGCAGCGCATGTCGCTGGCCTTCTTCACGCGCACCCGCTCGGGGGAGGTCCAGGCGCGGATCGCCTATGACATCGGCGGGATCGACGATGTCGTGACGAGCACCGCCACCTCGACGGTCTCCACCATCGCGACCGTCGCCGCGACCGTCGTGGCGATGTTCGCCCTGAACTGGCGTTTGACCTTGTTCTCGCTGGTCCTGCTGCCGTTCTTCGTGTGGCTGACGCGTCGTGTGGGCAATGAGCGCCGGCGCATCCAGTCGGTGCGCCAGGGGCGCCTGGCCGACATGTCAACCCTGGTCGAGGAGTCGCTGTCGGTCTCGGGGATCCTGCTAGGCAAGACGATGGGCCGCTCGCACGAGCTCGTCGACCGCTTCTCCTCGGAGTCGAGCGAACTTGCCGACCTCGAGGTGCGCGCCCGCATGGCGGGCCGCTGGCGGATGGCCTCGGTACAGATGAGCTTCGCGATCATGCCCGCCGCCGTCTACTGGTTTGCGGGCTACAACATCGCCCACGGTCACGAGGCCATCTCGATCGGCACGGTCGTCGCGTTCACGACGCTGCAGACGCGCCTCTTGTTTCCTATGCAGCAGCTGCTCTCGGTGGGCCTTGAAGTACAGACCTCGCTGGCGCTGTTCGGGCGCATCTTCGAGTACCTGGACCTCCCCGTGGACATCGTCGAACGGCCGGGCGCGCGCGATCTGAGCGGTGTGCGTGGCGATGTTCAGCTCGAGGACGTGTGGTTCAAGTACGCGCCCGACTCGCCGTGGACGCTGCGCGAGATCGCAGCGGAGATCCCAGCGGGGACGCGCACCGCGCTCGTGGGCGAGACGGGGTCGGGCAAGACCACGCTCGCCTACCTCGTCGCCCGCCTGTATGAGCCCCAGCGCGGCTGCGTGCGCATCGACGGGGTCGACATCCGCGATATGACGCTCGCCTCGCTGGCGGCGACCGTGGGCCTCGTCTCCCAGGAGACCTACCTGTTCCATGCCTCGATCCGGGAGAACCTGCGCTTCGCCAGCCCGGAGGCGACCGACGAGCAGGTCGAGGACGCCGCGCGCGCGGCGCAGATACACGAGCTGATCTCATCCCTGCCCGACGGCTACGACACGCCCGTCGGCGAGCGCGGCTACCGCTTCTCGGGCGGGGAGAAGCAGCGCATGGCGATCGCCCGCACCGTCCTTCGCAACCCGCCGGTGCTGGTCCTCGACGAGGCGACCTCCGCTCTGGACACCGAGACCGAGCGGGCCGTGCAGCAGGCGCTCGACGAGCTCTCGGTGGGCCGCACGACGATCGCGATCGCGCACAGGCTCTCGACGATCAGGGACGCCGATCAGATCCTCGTGCTCGACGCCGGGAGCATCGTCGAACGGGGCACCCACGAGGAGCTGATCGAGCGCGGCGGGCGATACTCGGCGCTCCTCAGCGGCGCGGCGGTCGGCGACGAGCGTTTCGAGAAAGGCTCACCGGCGGCGCTGGCATGAGCACGGCCCACGCCCATCAGCGGCTACGCCGTAGCGTCGATGTTCAGGCGCACGTAGTCGACGACGACGGGCTCGCCCAACTCCTCGAGCACTCGTCGATGAACGGCTCGCGTAGATGTCCCGGTAGCTGCTGTACGTGCGGGCCAAGGACTATCTCCTCGAGGAACTCCCGCGGGTACTGCGGCTGGCGGGGTGCCGGCGCCAGCCAGCAGTCCGCCGAGGCGAAGCCGGCCTCGAGCAGGCGCTCGCGGGTCCGCTCTGCCGGCGCGTAGTTCCAGGGCGCCCGCCAGTCGCGGAAATGCTCGGCATACCGATCACGCGCGAGCACGGCGTTCGCCTTGGCGCGGAGGACGTCGATGTTGCCCTCTCCCCCGCACTGCGCCACCAAGCGGCCGCCACCGTGCAGCGCGGCGCGCAGGCGCCGGAAGAGCCGCTCGTGGTCCGCGATCCAGTGGAAGGTCGCGGTCGAGAGGATCGCGTCGAGGGGTTCCTCGAGCTCCAGCTCGAGCAGATCGAGTAGGCGCACCTGCACCTCGGGACGCTCGCGCGCGGGCTCACGTAGGCCTCGTGGCGGGCGCTCGGGCGCCGTCGCGGTCCATCGCTCGAGCCTCTTCTCCGCCGCTCGGACCATCGAGCTGGACGCGTCCACCGCGATCACCCTTCCCCGCGGCAGCCGTTCGATCAGCGCCTCGGTGATCCGCCCCGACCCGCAGCCGGCGTCCAGAACGACCTCGTCCCCGCGGAGCTCGAGCCGGGCGAGCACCTCACGGCCCAGGGCCTCCATCGGCCCGGAGATCCGATCGTAGCTCCGCCCGTCCCACGCGCGCACCGGCGGCATACGTTCGTACGCTATCACGTATGAACACGGGTCAGACGGTCTGCTCAGCCGCCCCCTGGGCGAGCTCCAGCAGCACCCGCGAGAGCTGTCCTCCCTGCCAGGCGATCGGAGAGCTCAAGGGCGGGCCCTCCGCCTCGACGACGAGCCGAGTATCCGGGATCGCCCGGGCGTAGGCTTCAGCCACGGCGAGGGGATGGCCGGGATCGGCCTCGTCACGGCTCGCGACGACGAGCGTCGGGGCGGCGATGTGGGCCAGCTCGCTGATCGTTGCGAACGGGCGCGACCTCGGCACGACCTCAAGGGCGTCCGCGACGGCCTGGAGGTGCTCGTGTGCCGTGAGCCGCTGGCGGATCACCCGCTCGACCGTCTCGCGCCAGGCCGGCGGGACCGCTGCGAGGTCATAGGCCGCGAGGAAGCCCTCCACTCCCCCCCGCCGCAGGCCTTCGGCAAGCGCGTCCCAGCGCGCAAACTGCTCGGGTGTGCGGGGCGCGTCGGGGTCATAGGAAGGCGTGATCAGGCCCAGCGCGGCGACGCGCTCGGGGTGGGCAAGGGCTAAGCGCACGGCCGTGTGGGCACCCATCGACGCGCCGGCGAGCACGGCCCGCTCGATGCCCGCCGCATCAAGCACCGCCTCCAGGTCGCCGGCGAGATGCTCATAGCCGTAGGCGCCCGGGTCTGCCGGCGCGGCCGAGGCTCCATGACCGCGCGCGTCGAAGGCGACGACGCGGTGACCTGAGCGCTCGAGCAGGCGTGATCCCATCACGACATAGCGGCGTGTCGCGGTCAGCCCATGCAGCAGCACGACCGGCGGTCCCTCACCGGCGCTCTCGCCGGACAGCCTCACTCCGTCCGAGCTGACGCTGAGTGCGGTCGGGCGCTCGGGCATCCGCACAGGTCTATCAGCCCGCAGGAGGGCTCTCGCGAGGCGCATCCGCGGTGCGGGCCGCCGTCGGCGGGCCTATGCGGGAACCGCGGCGTGCGCCCGCACGAGCTCAGCCGTTCGCTCGGGCTGCTCCCAGAAGAAGAGATGGCCGACGCCGTCGAGGATCTCAAGGCTCGAGCCCGGTATGCGTGAGGCGATCAGGCGCCCGTTCTCGACCGGAATCATCTCATCCCGGCTTCCATGTACGACGAGCGTCGGCATCTCTAGAAGCGCCAGGCGCGCGCTGGTGTCGTGCGCCAGGCATGCCTGAATCTGCGCCATCACGACCGCCACGGCAACCGCTCGCTGCCGGGAGATCGCCAGGAAGCGCTCACGGACGTCGGGGTCGGCGGCGAAAGCTGCCGAGACGTTGAGCTCAAAAGCGGTGCGCAGCGCGCGCTCGCGGTCACCCGACCTCATCGCCTCGGTCAGCCGCTCCTGGACCTCCCGCGAAGCGAACGAGCTGCCCTCTCCCCCGCAGTAGGTGCAGCCGAGCGTGAGCGTGCGCACGCGCTCAGGATGCGCGAGCGCTAGCTCCTGGGCGACCATCCCGCCCATCGAGATGCCGAGCACATGCGCAGAGTCGATGCCGAGGGCGGCGAGCAGCCCGGCCGCGTCCTCGGCGAGTTCAGCGATCGTGACCGGTCCCTCCAGGCGGCTGCTCGTGCCGACGCCGCGGTGGTCATAGACGATCACTTCGAAGTCGCGGCGCAGCTCGTCGAGAAAGGGCTCGCCCCAGTGAAGGGAGGTGCCGCTCATGCCCATGATCAAAAGGAGCGGCGGGCCCGCTCCGCTACGCTCGCAATTAAGTTCGATGTCTCCGACGCGGACCGCGGGCATCGCCGGATCCTATCCAGCCTGGCCGGCCGCGAAGATCAAGGCCGCGGGCGTCGGGGCGCTCGAGGGGCCAGGCGCCCGTGGGCCCCTCACGCCTCGCGCGCGAGAGCGTTCTCAATCGTCTCGCTCGAGCGGCAGCGCGAGCTGGGCCGCTGCGGCTCGCGCGCCGGGCCCCGCTCCGCCGGCCGCGTCGCGGGCGCCGACGGCCTCGTGGGCGCCCAGCCCGGCCACGCGTACCCCGAGCAGGCGCACCGGCCGCGGCGGCGCGTATTCCTCGAGCAGCCGCAGCGCCAGCGCCGTCACCAGCTCGACATCGCATGTCGGCTCGCTGAGCGTGTGCGCGCGCGTGACCGTCGTGAAGTCATCGAGTCGCACCTTGATGGCGATCGTGCGGCCTCTGCGCCGGTGGGCAGCGAGACTGGCGCACAGCTCCCGCGCCATCGCCGAGAGCGCACCGCGCAGCCGCCCGGAGTCCTCGATGTCGCTGTCGAAGGTGCGCTCGCGCGACTCTGAGGCGACCTTGTGCGCGGCCCCGACCTCGCCGTCGTGCTCGAAGCGGGCCCGCCGGCCGAGCTCGCGTCCGAGGTTTGCTCCGAAGGCTTCGACGAGCACACGCTCGGGCGCGGAGCCGACCGCCGCGAGCGTCATCAGGCCCAGCTCGGCCAAGCGCGAGGCGGTCTTCGGCCCGATGCCGGGCACGACCCCCGGGGGCGAGAGCGCAAAGCGCGCGCACGCCTCTTCGCGGCTGAGCACGAGGAAGCCGGCCGGCTTCTCGGCGTCGGAGGCGACCTTCGCGACCAGCTTGTTCGGGCCGATGCCCACCGAGCACGTCAGGCTCGTCGCGCGCCTGATCTCGGTCACGAGCCGGCGCATCGCCGCGCGCGGCGAGTACAGCCCGCCGAGATCGAGGTAGGCCTCGTCGAGCCCGACGACCTCGACGCGCTCGAGATGGGAGCGCACGAGGTCCATGACCTCTCGCGAGGCCTCGCGGTAGGTGGTGAAGTCCGGTGTGAGGAAGACCGCCTGCGGACACAGCCGCCGCGCCCGCGCGGCCGGCATCGCCGATCCAACCCCGTAGTGGCGCGCCTCATAGCTCGCGGTCGTCACGACCGCGCGCGGCCCGCTCCCGGCCACGACCACGGGCTTGCCGCGCAGCTCGGGGTGGCGGCGCAGCTCGACCGAGACATAGAAGGCGTCCGCGTCGAGATGCGCGACGCTCAGCTGGGACTGCTCGCCGGGCACGGTGCGTCGAATCTAGCGCCGCTCGCGGCGGGCTCGGTGCGAGCCGCCGCGCCCGCGCGGCGGCGGGCCTAGGGTAGGCTTGCAAGCGGCCATGGACCTCACCTTCAGCGAGCACGAGACGGCGTTTCGCGACGAGCTGCGCGGCTGGCTGGTCGAGAATCCCCCCGATCCCGAGCCCACCGAGGGCGGCGAGGACGCCCACTATGCGTGGAGGAGAGACTGGCAGCGCCGGCTCTACGACGCCGGCTGGGCGGCGCCGGCGTGGCCCACCGAGTACGGCGGCCGCGGCGCGGGCTTGACCGAG
Organism: Solirubrobacteraceae bacterium; assembly: GCA_049512215.1. Lineage (GTDB taxonomy): Bacteria > Actinomycetota > Thermoleophilia > Solirubrobacterales > Solirubrobacteraceae > Palsa-744. The sequence continues at coordinate 47,716 of JBEKXJ010000017.1, read as the reverse complement.
TCGGCGATCTACTTTGAAGAGATCGGCCGGGCGCGGGTACCGCTTCCCGCCAATGTTCTCGGGCTGCTGCTGGGTGGGCCGACGCTGATGGTCTGGGGCACGCCCGAGCAGAAGGAGCGCTACCTGCCACCGATCCTCTCCGCCGAGGAGATCTGGTGCCAGGGCTTCTCCGAGCCCGACGCGGGTTCTGACCTCGCCGCCCTAAAGACGCGTGCGGTCAAAGACGGCGCGGAGTGGGTCGTGAGCGGGCAGAAGGTCTGGACCAGCGGGGCCCAGTATTCGAAGTGGTGCATGCTCGTGGCGCGCACCGACTCAGAGGTCGCCAAGCACAAGGGACTGACCTATTTCCTGATGGACATGGAGCAGGGCGCGGTTCAGGTCCGTCCGTTGCGCCAGATCACCGGCGAGGCAGAGTTCAATGAGTTGTTCATCGAGGAGGCGCGGATCCCCGATGAGAACGTCGTCGGTGGCGTCGGCAACGGCTGGAAGGTCGCGCTCACGACGCTCATGAACGAGCGCGCCGGTCTGGGGTTCGCGCTGCAGATCCGCTTGCGCCAGCTGCTCGACGATCTGATCGCGGCCGCCGGCGAGCGCGGCATGCTCGAGGATGCGCTGTATGCGGACGCTCTCGCGGAGCTGCATGTGCGCTGCGAGTCGATCCGCCTGCTCGCCTGGAAGGGGTTGAGCGACATGGAGCGCTACGGCCAGCCGGGACCGGAGGGCTCCTTGGTGAAGTGGCTGTGGTCGGAGACCAACCAGCGCCTCACGCAGCTCGCGGGCGACATCATCGGAGCCGAGGCGCTCACCGCCGGCACGAGCTGGAGCTATGAGCTCTTGCGCGCCCGCGGCAACACGATCGAGGGAGGCACGACCGAGGTGCTCAAGAACATCATCGCCGAGCGCGTGCTCGGACTCCCGCGCCTGAAGGTCGCCGCGTAGGGCTCCGATGGACTTCGGACTCACCGAGGACCAGCGCCAGATCCAGCGCACCGCGCGCGAGCTGCTCGCAGAGCGCGCGCGGCCCGAGCGGGTGCGCCAGCATGCCGAGGCGCGCGAACTCGACGCCGGCCTCTGGGGCGAACTCTGCGAGCTCGGCTGGCCGGGGATCGCCGTCGCCGAGGAGCATGGCGGACAGGGCCTCGGACGGATCGAGCTGTCGATCCTCTGCGAGGAGCTCGGAAGAGCGCTCGCGCCCGTGCCGTTCCTGCCCAGCGTCCTCGCGAGCACGCTGATCGAGCACGCCGGCTCACGCGAGCAGCGCACGCGCTGGCTGCCCGGACTGGCGGGCGGCGAGATGACCGGCGCGCTTGCGATGGCCGTGGACGGCACCGCCGAGCTCGTGATCGGGGCGCTCGAGGCCGAGGTGATCGTGCTCGTCGAGGAGGGCCCGACGGCTCGTCTGCTGACCGTCGATCAGGTCGACTCCAGGCCGCTTGCCTCGATCGATCCCACTCGCTCGAGCGCACGCGTGAGCGCCGGGCAGGACGCCGGCGAGCCGCTCACCGGCGACGTCTCGGCCGGACTGGACCGCGCGATCGTGGCGGTCAGCTCAGAGCTCGTCGGCGTGTGTGCGCGGGCACTCGAAATGACGGTGGCCTACGTCAAGGAGCGCCGGCAGTTCGGGGTGCCCGTCGGGGCCTACCAGGCGGTCTCCCACCGCTGCGCACAGATGCTGCTCGAGACAGAGAAGGCTCGCTCGACGGCGGCGTTCGCGGCGTGGACCGCCGACGCGGACCCCGAGCGGCTGGGCGAGGCGGCGGCGATGGCCAAGGCGGCGGCCGCCGACGCCGGGCGCGAGGTGACCGCGAGCGCGATCCAGGCCCATGGTGGGATCGGCTTCACCTGGGAGGCCGACGTGCACTGGCTCTACAAGCGCGCGCAGCTCGACGCCGCGCTGCTCGGTGGCGCCAAGCATCAACGCGCGCGCCTGGCCAAGATCCTGGCCGACAGGCTGGGCGCCGCGGCCGCGGCTAAAAGCCCGGCGAGGTAGCTTTCAAGGTTAAAAGACGTGCGAGGGAAGGGGGAGGCGTGGGTCGACCGAACGTTTACGAGGGCGAGTTCCAGCTCGAGCGCCGGGAGATGGGAGTTCGTGGTCGCCCGGTGGCACGGCCCGCCGGCGCGCGTGAGATCGGCGGCAGCGTCTATAAGCTCGCGCCGGGTGCGAGCGGCTTCAACCTGCACGCCCACTACGGCAACGAGGAGCTGTTCGTCGTGCTGCGGGGTACGCCGACGCTGCGGACATTTAGCGAGCAAGAGCAGCTCGAACCCGGGGACGTCGTCGCGTGCCCGCGCGGGCGCGAGGGCACGCACACGCTCGCCAACCGCACGCAGGAGCCCGCGCTCGTGCTCGCGATCTCGACGGCGAACACCCCCGATGTCGTGGTCTACGCCGAGATGGGCACGATCGGAGTGGCCACGCGCCATCCCTTTGCGCCCCTCGCCGAGGGTGCGGATGAGGGCGTCCTGGGGATGTTCAGCATGGAGGACAACCTCCGCACCCGCGGCGCTTAGCAGCTCGGCGGAGCCGACGCGGCGGGGGCATTGGCGCTGATCGGATGCATGTGGGAGCCACGCTCAAGGGTTGTCAAGGAGGACCCCAAGCGCCGGCCGGCCACCTGATCAGCCGGCGGTGCGAGCGCGGTAGGACCACACGGTCAGCGGCAAAACGACCGCGAGCAGCACCACACACCAGGCCACGGCGCTGAGCACCGCGTGCTCGAGCGGCCAGGGCGCCCCGCGGGGAAGTGCGGTCGGGTTTCCGAAGAGCGTGCGGGTCGCGGCTGCCAGAGCGCTGATCGGGTTGTACTCGGCGATCTGCCGCAGGCCCGCGGGCAGGCCTCCCGCGGGCACGAACGTATTCGCAAGGAAGGTCAGTGGAAAGATCACGATGAAGGCCACCCCGGTGACGGCGTCGGGTGTGCGCGCCGATAGACCCAGCAGCATCCCCACCCAGAGCATCGTGAACGCGAACAGGACGAGCAATCCGAAGCCGGCGATGGCATGAGGAACATCGGTGTGGATCCGCCAGCCGACGATCAGCCCGCTCACGGTCATGATCGTCAGGGCAAGCGCCGAGGAGGCGAGATCGGAGATCACGTGACCGAACAGGAAGGCCGAGCGGAACATCGGCAGCGAGCGGAAGCGGTCGACGATGCCCTCGGTGAGATCGGTCGCGATCGCCGTCGCCGGACCGATGATGCCGAAGGTCAGCGTCTGCACGAGGATGCCGCCGATCAGGTACTCGCGGTAGCTCCCGCTGGGCACGTGGATCACCCCGCCGAATACATAGGCAAACAGCAGCACGAACATCAACGGCTGCACCGTGACGTCGATCAGCTTCTCGGGGATCTGGCGAACATGCGCGACGTTTCGACGCGCGAGCACGAGGCTGTCGGAGAGCTGCCAGCGCAGGCGCGCGGCGAGGCCGGGCTGCGCGGGAGCGCCGCCCGCGGCCATCAGGCCCCGATCCCGCTCGTCGGGATCTGATCTGTCTGCGCACCCGTGAGAATGAGGAAGACGTCGTCGAGCGTCGCCCCGCGCCGGTGGAGATCGATCGCATCGACCCCCGCGGCATCGAGTGCGCGCACAACCTCGATCAGGCGCGTGTCCCTGCGCACGGGCACGGTCATCGTGGGACCGTCGGCGTCCGCCGTCGATGGCCCCTCGGCGAACGGCGCAAGCGCGTCCGCCGCATCAGAGAGGTCCTCCCGTCCGCTGAGGGTCACCTCGATGCGCTCACCGCCGACGCGCGCCTTCAGTTCGGACGGAGAGCCTGAGGCGATGACGCGTCCGCGGTCCAGCACCACGATCGTGTCCGCCAAGCGGTCAGCCTCCTCGAGGTACTGGGTCGTGAGCATGAGCGTCGTGCCACCGTCCACGAGCTCGCGCAGAAGCCCCCACAGTTCGTTGCGCCCCTGGGGGTCAAGTCCCGTGGTGGGCTCGTCCAGGAACAGCACGGGCGGCTCGCCGACGAGGCTGGCCGCGAGGTCCAGGCGCCGGCGCATGCCCCCCGAGAACGTCCTCACGAGCCTCTCGCCGACCTCGGCCAGGCCCAGCCGCTCGAGCAGCTCCGCGGCCCGCTCGCGTGCGCGCGCACGTGGAAGGTGGTAGAGGCGCCCGACCATCTCGAGGTTCATTCGAGCCGAGAGCAGACCGTCGACGGTCGCGTACTGACCTGCCAGCCCGATCCTCGCGCGGACGCGGGCGGCATCGGCCACGACGTCGAGCCCGGCGACGCTGGCGCGGCCGCTGCTCGGCAGCGCCAGCGTCGTGAGGATGCGGATCGCCGTCGTCTTGCCGGCACCGTTGTGGCCGAGCAGCCCGAGCACGCGGCCCGCCGGCACGTGCAGATCGACCTCGCGCAGCGCCCATAGCTCGCCGTAGCGCTTGCCGAGACCTTCGGCCCGGACACCCCCTCCGCGCCGATCGACCCTGTCTTCGAGCTGAGCCGCAGATGCCATCAGAGCAAGTTAGCGTTCGACCTCAGATCATGTCCGCGACCCACCACCCGAGCCACCGAGTCCCCGCGCGTGCGGCGGTGGCGCTTGCCGGCCGATGCGCAAGCGCAGGCGCGCGTCGCTGCGATCGCGGTGCTCGAGGGCGATGAACGCGCGCGCGGAGGCCGCTGAGCGCCTGCGCGGTCGCTATGACGCGCGGGTGCTCGAGCCCTCGCCCCCGGCAGTAAGCGGGCCACCCTGGTTCGCTGATGACCCCGTCGGGCGCGAGGACCCACCGCTCGGGCTGCCGAGGGTCTCACCCGTCGCGGGAGGCGACCTGCGCTGGGATGAGCTGATCCTCGAGGAGCCCGGGCTCGCGGACTGGTGCGCCGCGCGCTGGCTTGGCGCCTACCGGCGCCTGCGGGCCCTCCCGGCTGAGCTCGTGAGCACGCGAGTGGCGCTGCACCGTCTGGCCGAGGAGGTGATCTCCCCGGCGCGCGCACACTCCAACGGCAAGATCGGCCTGCGCTTCACGCGCGGCGGCTTCGGCACGCCCTTCTTCGCCGAGGACGTGCAGGTGCGTGTAGCCGGCGATCAGCTCATCCTCCAGACGAGCTCCGTTCAGCGCTCGGCGACGATCACGACCCTTTCCGAGATGGCCGAGCACCTCGGAGAGGAGCTCCTGCCACGGCCTGGCCTGGATACCGAGCGCCTCGAGGTGGACGCAGATGCCTCCGCGTTCCTCGGCGACTGGTTCGGCTTCGGCGCCTCGGTCCTCGAGGAACTGCGCGCCGGCGCCTCGGAGGAGCTCGAACCCTCGCGCGTGCAGCTGTGGCCGGAGCACTTCGATCTGTCTGTCGAGATCGGATCAGAGCATGACGGGTGGCGCGCGGGCTACGGAGCGTCCCCGGGCGATGAGCTGCACGCGGCGCCCTACCTCTACGTGGTTCCCTGGGGCGAGCTCCCCGGCGGAGAACTGTGGCGGGCGACCGCCTTCAGGGGAGCCGAGCTACCCTACGCGACACTCCAGGCGGCGCGGGATCAGCGCGGCGCGGCGCTCGCGTTCTTCGGCGAGCGGCTCGCGGCGCTCGAGCTCGGCCGCTGAGAACGGCGAACGTCAAGCCCGCCGCGCCCCTTTCCCACGCGGCCGACGAGCGGCTAGGGGACGAGGCGCACCGGGAGCGTCTTGAGCTGATTGATGAAGGACGATTCGACGAAGACCGGGGTGCCCGCGAAGTCCATCGCCGGAAAGCGGGCGAGGGTCTCCTCGAACAGGACCCGCAGCTCCAGGCGCGCCAGCGCCGTCCCCAGACAGAAGTGACGGCCGCCCGCGCCGAAGGCCTGGTGCTCGGGGTTGCGTGTGACGTCGAAGCGGTCGACGTCCTCGTAGCGGGTCTCGTCGCGATTGGATGAGACGTACCACATCACGACCTTCTCGCCCTCGCGGAGCTTCTGCCCGGCGAGCTCGGTGTCCTTGGTGGCGGTTCTGCGGAAGTGCGCGAAGGCTGGGAACATGCGCAGCGACTCCTCTACCGCACTCGGTATCAGCGAGGGGTCCTCGAGCAGCAGCCGGCGCTGGTCGGGCTGTTCCATCAGCGCGCGCATGCCGCTGCAGTAGGTCGCCTTGGTGCTGTCGTTGCCGGCGGCCACGAGCAGGAAGAAGCCCATCACGATCTCGTGCTCCTCGAGCTTCTGCCCGTCCAGCTCGGCGTGAACGAGCACGCTCGTGAGGTCGTCGGTCGGGCGCTCCTGGCGCTCGGCGATCAAACGGCGGCAGCGCTCGAAGATCTCCGGGATGTCTTTCTCGATAACGCCCTCGACGCCGCCGGGGCTCAGGTCCGGGTCGCCGGCTCCGAGCGTCGAGTTCATCAGGTTCGCCCACGCGAGATCGTCCTCCTTGGGGATCCCCATGAAGCTGCCGATCACGCGCGCGACCACGGGCTGCGCCACATCGGTGACGAGATCACAGGCCTCCTGCCCGTCGAGCCTGTCGAGCACGTCCCGGACGATCGATCTGATCGCATCCTCATGGTCGGCTATCCGCTTCGGCGTGAAGCCGTTCTGGAAAAGCGCCTTGATGCGATCGTGCTTCGGCGGGTCCATGCCGATGAACATCGCCCGTAAGAGCTCGATCGGGAAGACCCCCCTTACGGCGGTCACCCCGCCGAGTTCTGAGGAGTAGGTGCGCCAGTCGCGGCTGACCGTGTGGACGTCATCTGCCCTGGCCACCGACCAGTAGCCGGCCTCGCGGGGAAACTCCGTGATCCGGTCGGTCCTGTGCACGGGGCACTCCCGGCGCAGTCGCTTGAAGAGCTCATGTGGCGGACCGTCAGTCCACAGCTCGCGCTCACCGACGAGGACGTTCTCAAGATCGTTGCCAACCGCCGCCATCGGGACCTCCCTATCGTTGCTCTTTGGGACGCCCGCCGATCATACTGGCTGGTCGGCCAAGCCCGAGAGATCCCCAAAGCGCCCGAGATCAACCGCCTTCGGCGAAGGCGCGCCCTGCGAAGAAGAGCATCCTCGTGAGGTGGGCTTCCAGCGTTTCAAGGGAATGCCCGCCCGCGTAGACGGCGCTACGCGCGTAGGCGCCCGCCGCCCGCAGCTCGGCGGCGAACGTAGCGTCCTCGGTGGGGTCGGCGATGTGATCGGATTCGCCGCCGTAGAGGAAGGCACGCAGGCCCATCCGCGAGATGATCGGCTGGTCGGCGCGCAGCTCGTCTTCCAGCCCGTTGAAGAAGCCGAGCCAGCTCTCGACCACCGAGAAGCGGTAGGGGTTGCCGAGCGCGACGTTCATCGCGCCGTAGCCGCCCATCGAGTCGCCGGCGATCGCTCGCGCGTCGCGCTTCGCCACGGTCGGGAGTATGCGGTCGATCAGTTCCTGGACTTCAAGCACGTAGCTCTCATAGCGCTGAGCGCCGAGGTCGCGCCAGTTGTTCGCCCCGCGCCCGCCCTGGATCATGACCGCGATCAGCGGCGGGATCTGCTGCCGGGCGATCAGCCTGTCGAGTGCGCCCTGCAGGCCGATCTGAAGAAACGCGCTCGCCTGCTGGTCGTTGCCGTGGAGCAGGTAGAGGACGGGATAGTGGCGAGTGGTGCTCGCGAAGCCCGCGGGCAGGTAGACGAGGAAAGAGCCACGTCCGTGCAGCGCGGGAGAGTAGTAGCTCGCCGTGTCGATCATGCTTCCCGCGGCGGCATGGTTCTGGGCGAGGAGTGTGGGCAGCGCCTGTGCTGGTGAGGCAGCGTGGCCGCTCGCGACGGGCAGTCTCACCGCCCGGGAGATCGAGGATCGGGCGCTCGCCAGGCCGGCCAGGCGTGCGAGGCTGAGCGGCCCGTGCAGGGCGAGGGCCGCGCACGCCGCCGCCACGCCGCTGAGCAGCGCGCCCGGGATGAGCGCGCGCGGGATCGTGCGCTGCGCCTGCCAGGGAGCGGACGCGGGGATCGGGGTCGCCGCCTCCAAACGAGGCGGGAACGTGGGAACCCAGGACGGGGGCAGGAGCGCTTCCGCCGCGACCCCGCCACGGCCCGGCCAGCTCCACTCGCCGAGGTTCTCCATCCACTCGTTGGCTCGGCGCACGCTCATGACGGACATCCGGCAGATTCAAGGAGCCCCATGCTCGAAAGCCAACCCCTGCACGAACCTGCCCAGCCCGCCGGCTCGGGCACGGTCGCACACGGGCGGTCCCGCGACGGCGGCTGCCGGCTCCCGGCGCCGCGCGGCGGGCAGCGGTCAGCTGGTGCTCCAAACTTCGCCCGTTTCACCGAACCCGAGTGCCTGCTTGACCGCTTCGGTGAGATCGAATTCGCGCCCCGCGACATAGGGCCCGCGGTCGACGACGGGCACCCGCACCGAGCGTCCGCCGTAGCGGAAGGTGACGAGCGTGCCACAGGGGAGCGTCTTGCTCGCGACCCCCAGCGTGCTGCTCGTGAGCGAGCCACCGCAGGCCATCTCGCCGCCCCCTCCGTACCACGAGGCCTCGGCCAGCCGGTAGACGTTCAGGTTCCCGAGCTGCAGGCCTGCAGCGACGGCGAGGGCGTCGCCCGCGAAGCGCAGACGCACGCGCTCGCTGCCGATCTGTCGGGGGACGAGATTCAACTCAAAGCTGCCCCTGGGGCCGGTGTGGGTGCGGGCGATCGTGCTCCAGCCGTGCTTGCCGAGCGCCTGGATCGCGACCACCCGGCCGGCGAGACCGGGTATAAGCGTGCCGGCAACACTCGCGCGATGCCCGTCCAGGACGTTCAGCTGGGCGTCACGGAGCTTCAGTGTGGTGGCAGCCGCCCTGGTGAGGGTCGGCGGTCCGCTGGAGACGACGGCCACGGGCGCCAGCGCCGGGGCAGACTGTTCAGGTCTAATAGGTACGTACATTCGGTTTGGAACCTCCTTGCGTCTGCCGCCTACGGGGTTAGCTGTCGGGCTCACGACCGGCGGACACGCGAACGGACGAGTGTCATCCGGGCGTTACGGGCGCATCAGCGGCCGATTCGCCCCATCCGGAGCACGCTCTGGAGCGCTCCCGGCGGTGGGTCCCCCGCTCGCCTCCATCCACGGAGGCGACTCGGCAGGGTCGAACAACTGTTCGTATCCTAGAGGGGCCTTGGCCCCGGCTTGTGTGATCCTGGGCACACCGGCCCCCCCGACTTGGAGTGAATTGTTGACGCGGGGTGCCACAACCGGGACAATCGAGTGGATGGCCAACCCCGACCGGCTGACAGCCCTCGACACGACCTTCCTGCACCTCGAGGACCACTCGACGGCTCATATGCACGTAGCCTCGGTGATGGTGTTCGAGGGCGAGGCCCCCACTCCCGAGGAGCTCGTCGATCACGTGATGAGCCGCCTGCACCTCGTGCCGCGCTACCGGCAGCGACTGGCATACGTCCCCCTCGCGCAGGGCCGCCCCGTGTGGACGGACGATCCCTACTTCAACCCGCGCTACCACATTCGCCACACTGCGCTGCCTCGACCGGCCGACGACGACGCTCTCAAGAGGCTCGCCGGGCGGCTCTTCTCCCAGCGGCTCGACCGCTCCAAGCCGCTGTGGGAGATCTGGCTGGTCCAGAGCATGTCGGGCGGGCGCTTCGCGCTGATCGCGAAGACCCATCACGCGCTCGTCGACGGGATCTCCGGCGTGGACATCACGACCGTCCTCTTTGACACGGCTCGCGAACCCGCCGCGACACCCGGCCCCGCCTCGCCGTGGGTCGCCAAGCCCCTGCCCGGGCCGGCGAAGTTGCTCGGCGAGGCCCTGCTCGAGCGCACGACGGTCCCCGGCGAGATGACCCGGGCGGCGCGCGCGCTGCTGCGGGCGCCGCGCAGGGCGGTCTCCGAGGTCAAGGACGCGATCACGAGCGTGGGCGCCACCACCCTGGCCGGCATCAACGCTCCCGCTCCCCCGAGCCCCTTCAACGTCGATATCGGCCCGCATCGCCGCTACACCTTCCTCGACGCCGATCTTGCCCAGTTCAAGGCGATCAAGGACTCGCTCGGGGGCACCATCAACGACGTGGTGCTCGCCTCGGTCGCGCTCGCCCTGGGTCGTTACCTTCGCAGCCAGGGGCACGACACCGAGCGGCTCGTCCTGAAGGCGATGGTCCCCGTCTCGGTGCGCACCCAGACTCAGCGCGGAGCGCTCGGAAATCAGGTTGCGGCGATGTGGGCGCCATTGCCGGTTGGAGTGGAGAATCCGGCCGAGTGCCTGCATCAGATCGCCCGGGCGATGGAGGACCTCAAGAAGTCGGGCCAGGCCGTCGGGGCGCAGGTGCTGACGAACCTCGCCGGCTTCGCGCCACCGACGATCCTCAGCCAGGCGGCCCGTCTACAGGCCCGCCAGCCTTTCTTCAACCTCGTCGTCACCAACGTCCCCGGGCCCCAGTTCCCGCTCTACCTGCTCGGCCGCCGGCTGCACGTGCTCTATCCTGTCGTCCCGCTCGCTCAGCGCCAGGCGATAGGAATCGCCGTGATGAGCTACGACGGTCATCTCGGCTTCGGGCTCCTCGGCGACTATGACGCCGTGCCGGAACTCGAGCGGATTGGGCGCGACCTGAAAGCGGCGATAGCCTCGCTCGCGCGCGCCGCCGGCGTGCGGACCGGGTCGCCCTCGCGGAGGAAGAGCGCCGGCACTCGCGCGAGCGCCCGTCCCACTACGCGCGATCGAGCCCCGGTCGAGCCGAGTTCGGCGGGTAAGCTTGCCGGCGCCGGCTAGCTGCTCGCCCCCGAGCGTTCTAATGGGCGTGTCGTGACGGGCGCCCAACGCCTGATCGCCTATCTGGCCCGGCCCCCGCGCAGCTCAGGACGCGGCGGCGGTGATCCTCTCTCGCGAGGTTCAGCACCGGGATCCCGCGCGCGTGGGCGATTCGCAGCGCCTGACCCGTCCCGCCGGCGAGTGGACCGGTGCCGTCGAGACCGGCGTCGGGCGTCCAGCACACCACGAGCGTGACAGGCGACGCGAGGTCGTATCCAAGCACCTGGTGGACGTCGCGGGCGCGCAGCCGGCGCTCGTCCTGGCCTAGCTTGCTCCAGCTCGGGTGAAAGCGGGCCGCCTGCGCGTAGGCCTCCTGCGCTGGCGCCGCGAGCGCGAAGACCTCCCCGCCCTCAGCCGGCGAGCGGGCGTTAGCCTGGAACCCGGGCCACGGCAGATAGAGCTCGATCCGGCCCCTTGCCGCGAGAGCCCCCCTGTAGAAGGACTCATCGGCGCCCGGGGACATGCCGGTGCGCAACGTCCAGCCTGCCCGGGCCAGCTGCTCCGCCACGGTCTCGATCGTCGCGAGCGCCTCAGCGGGTGTTCTGCGCGAGCCGATGCCGGCGTAGGCGCTCACATAGATATTCGTCCGCAAAGTGGATCTTGAGTGCTTCCGCGAGTAGCTTCGCTGGGTATAGGCTAGCTGTCGAAGAAGGAGGCACACAATGCCGCGGATCATCGTCACGATTGACCGCGTAGGGGATTCGAATTTCACCCCACCCGTTCTGCTCGACGAGCAGGTCGAGCAGGTGCATCTCCACGACAAGCACGCCTCGGCACAGTTGCTGGAGCGGCTCATGTGGGCGATTGACGACGCGGAACAAACCAAGCAGGCTCACCTCGCTGAACGACGGACGCTCAGGCGCGCCACGGCGCGTGATCTAGCTCGCTACGACGAGATCAGACTCAGCTAGTCCGAGCCGGGGGCGTGCAGGGGCGCCCTCGTCTCGTGCAGGCGCCCCCGGCCGTGCAGTCGCGCTCACCGCGGGCCGAGCCGGGGAGCTCGACCCGCGCGGATACGATCCCCGCATGGCCACCGCCAGCCACCCACAGACGGCTCACGCGCCCAAGCGAGACGAGATCGAGACCAGGCCCGCTCCGAGCAGCATCAGCCGCCTGCAGTAATGGGGGTCTGACCGGTTCATGCGGCTCGCTCTCTGCCAGATGAACCCGACGGTCGGGGACATCGCCGCGAACTCCGAGCGGATACGCCAGGGTCTCCGCGCCGCCCGCGAGGCCGAGGCGGATCTCGCGCTGTTTCCCGAGCTCGCCATAACCGGCTACCCGCCTGAGGACCTGTTGCTGCGCGAACACTTCCTGGCTGATGCGGGCGCGGCTTTGCGCGAGCTCGCGGCCGAGGCCCGAGGCGTGGTCGCCGTCGTCGGGTTTCCCGAGCGGGCCGAGGACGTCTACAATGCCGCCGCCGTGCTCGCCGATGGCGCGGTCCACGCGATCTATCGAAAGGTCCATCTGCCCAACTACGGGGTCTTCGACGAGCACCGCTACTTCCGGGCCGGACTCGCGGGCGCGGTGCTAGACGTCGGCGGGCACCGCGTCGGGCTGACGATCTGCGAGGACATCTGGGAGCCCGGCCCTCCGGCGAGCGAGGAGGCCCAGGCGGGGGCGAGCTTGATCTTGAACATCTCGGCCTCTCCCTATCATGCCGGCAAGGGCTCAGAGCGGGAGCGGATGCTCGCCCAGCGGGCCCGCGAGAACCTCACCTGCGTCGCCTTCTGTGCACTCGTCGGCGGGCAGGACGAACTCGTCTTCGACGGGCACTCCTGCGTTTTTGACCATACGGGTGCGACGATCGCCCGTGCGAGCCAGTTCAAGGAGCAGTTGCTCGTGTGCGATGTGGACCTCCAGGCGGCCGCCGGCGCACGGCTGCGCGAGGCCGGCCGCCGTTCCGCCAAGCAGCCCTCCGCGCCGCGCGTCGAGCTCCTGCCCCCTCTCCCAGCGACGAGCGCGGCTGCCAAGCGCCCCGTGAAGCCCGCGCTCATCGAGCCGATCGCGACGATGGAGGCGGAGGTCTACACGGCGCTGACGCTCGGTCTGGGCGATTACGTCGAGAAGAACAGCTTCGGTCACGTGGTGCTCGGGGTCTCGGGGGGAATCGACTCCGCGCTCGTCGCCTGCGTGGCCGTCGATGCCCTCGGGCCCGAGCGGGTGAGCGCGGTGATCATGCCCTCCCCCTACTCCTCCCCGGCGACCCAGACGGACGCTCGTGCGCTGAGCGCATCGCTCGGAGTGCGCACCCACGAGCTCTCGATCGCGTCGGTGATGCAGGCCTACACGGACGTCCTCGCGGCCGAGTTTGTCGGGCGCGAGCCGGATCTGACCGAGGAGAACCTGCAGGCACGCATCCGGGGCAACATGCTGATGGCGCTGTCGAACAAGTTCGGCTGGCTGGTCCTGACGACCGGCAACAAGTCGGAGATGTCGGTCGGCTACACGACCCTCTACGGTGACCTCGCGGGGGGGTTCGCCGTGATCAAGGACGTGCCGAAGACGCTCGTCTACGTGCTCTGCGAGTGGCGCAACTCGGCGGCCGCCGCGACGGCGCTGCCCGGCCCCGCCACGGGTGCCCCTATCCCCTCGTCGATAATCGAGCGCGCGCCCTCTGCCGAGCTCCGGCACGAGCAGCGAGACGAGGACTCGTTGCCCCCGTATGCGCTGCTCGACCGCATCCTGAAGGGATACATCGAGCTCGACCAGAGTCCCGAGCAGCTGATCGCGCAGGGGCTCCCCGAGGTCGAGGTCGACCGCACGATCCGCCTCGTCGACCTCGCCGAGTACAAGCGCCGACAGGCTCCTCCCGGCATCAAGATCACCTCGCGGGCGTTCGGGCGCGACCGGCGGATGCCGATCACCAATGGCTACCGGAGCTGACCCGGGCCCGCCGGCGGCGAACCGCCGCTACCCTCCCGGGCGTGCGTCCCGGAGCCCTATCGCTCGCTGCGCTGTGCGCGCTCGCGCTCGGGGCCTGCGGCAACACCGTCCAGGACCAGCCGATACCGCACAACATCCTCGAGAGCCTGATCATCGCGCGATATCCCGTCTACTGGCTGGGGCGATCCTTTCATGGCCTAGCGATCACCGAAGCGACGCAGGACCCAAGCGGGGCGTTCAGCGTCCAGTACGGCGACTGCCTACAGGGCGGTCAGGGCACCTGCGTCCCACCGCTGCGGGTCGTCAGCTCCCCAGACAACAGCTTCCTCCCGGGGGGCTCGGCGCCGAGCCGCATCACGACTGTGAGGGGCGTCTCGGCCGTCGTGGCCCAGGCGGGCAGGACGATCGAGATCCCGACAGGCCCGGTCGTGGTCAATATCTACGCCGAGGATCCGCGTCTCGCTGCCGCCGCCGCCGAGACGATCGTGCCCATCAACGGGGTCGGCGCACCGCAGGCGCCGCTGGCGGCGCGCCTGCCGGACACGGGCTTCGGCGAGATGCCGCTGCCCTCGCAGGTACCGCCGCCGCCGCCGCTGCGCGCGCTGCGCTAGATCGGGGGCGGCTGCGCGGCCCTTTGCAGGGGCCGCACGGCGATCGTCATGCGCGTGACCGCGCAGATCCTGTCGTTGTCGTCGCTGAAGCGCACGTCCCACACCCATGTCGTGCGGCCCCTGTGCAGGCGGGTGGCGAGCGCGTGCACCATCCCCTCTGTGACAGGTCGCAGGAAGCTCGTGTTGTTCGCGAGCCCCATCGCCGTGTGTCCGCCCTGAAGTACGGCCATCGCCGTCGCCAGAGACGTCATCGACTCGGCGACCGCAGCGTAGACACCCCCGTGCAGGAGCCCGGCCGGTTGCTTGAGCTCATCGCGAACCTCGACCCGGGCGCGAACCTCGGTGTCCGAGTAGGCGAGCAGCTCGAGGCCGTAGAGGCGGTCGAAACCCTCAAGCAGCGCGTTGATCTGCCCGGCTGAAGGCGTGGCCATCGCGGCGCCACGATAGCCTAGAAGCCTCTGTCGTGGCCTTGTGCGGCCATCGTCTGGGGACGTGCAGGGTATACATCATGAGTGCAACCGACGAACTTCCCCCCGACCAGCGCGCGACGCTGTCGCTGCTGCTCCGCCAGCGCAAGAGCTACGCCGAGGTCGCCACGCTGCTCCGCATCGACGAGCGCGCCGTCCGCGACCGCGCTCAGGCGGCGCTCGACTTCCTCGCCGAACGCGCGCTGAGCGCGGCCGGCGCTCGTGAGCTCTCCCCCGAGCGCCGGGGCGAGCTCGGGGACTACCTGCTGAGCCAGCAGCCGGGCGTGGCCGAGCGTCTGGCGACCCGGGCCTACCTCGCGGGCTCGCCACAGGCCGGAGCATGGACGCGGGCAGTGGCGGGCGAGCTCGCGCCGCTGGCCGCCACTCCCCTGCCTGAGATCCCCGAGAGCCTCGCGGCGCACCCGTCCAGCGCCGAGCGCGGCAGCGAAGAGCCGCCAGCGCCTGCGGGGCTCGCTGAGCCCCGCAGGACGCGCAGTTCGGGCTCGCTCCCGAGCTCGCGCCTCGGCGGCGGGCTGCTGCTCGCTGCGGTCCTCCTCGCCGTGGTCGTCGCGGTGATCCTGATCAGCGGTGGTGGGGGCGGATCGCATACCGCGAGCACTGCCGGTGCCTCGGCCGGCAAAGCTTCCACGGGCTCGAGCGGCTCAAAGACGGCGAGCGGGCCAAAGGAAGACGACCGGCTCACGCTCACCCCAACGGAGCCCGCCAGCAAGAGCGTCGCGGTGGTGGAGATCCTCTCTGAAGGCAGTAAACGAGCGTTCTACATCGCCGCGGAAAACCTGCCTGCCTCCAAAGGCTTCTTCTACGCGATCTGGCTGTACAACTCACCGACCAGCGCCGAGCCCCTCTCCAGGGCCCCCGCGGTCGGCTCAGATCACCGCCTGCAGGGCGGCGCGCTCCTGCCCGCCAACGCCGGCAACTACAGCAAGCTGATCGTGACTCGCGAGACCAGCGTCAGCCCGACCCATCCGGGGCCGATCGTCCTGAGCGGCCCCTTCAGTCTCGGGAGCTGAGCGCGAGCAGCTTGCCCGGGTTCATGATCCCGCTGGGGTCGAGCTCGGCCTTGAGCGCGCGCAGGGCGCCGAGGCCGCTCCTGCCGACCTCCTGCTCCATGAACGGCACGTGGTCGCGCCCGACCGCGTGATGATGGGTGATCGTTCCACCTCCGGCGAGGATCGCGCGGCACGCCGCCTGCTTGACGGCGCGCCACTGCCCGATCTCATCGTCGATCCGCTGGGGCGCGATGAACGTGAAGTAGAGCGAGGCGCCGGTCTCATACAGGTGAGAGACGTGACACATCACTGAGCCGGGTGTGCCACAGGCGTTCAGCGCCGCGGCGATCGCCGCGGCGGTCTCGCGGTGGAGCCTCTGCACGTTGGACCACTGGGTGGCGGTCTCAAGTGTCTCCACCATCACACCGTGGGTGAGCAGCTCGTCGCGCAGGTAGGGCGCCGAGAAGCGACTCTCAAGCCAAGTCTCGCCGGGCGAGCGCCCAACCGCCAGGCTGCCGCCCCGGCGCACGAGCTCGAGCGCACGCGCCCGCCTGGAGGCGACCTCCTCCTGGCCCCCCTCGAAGCCGAGGATCGCAAGGCAGCCGCTGCGATACCCACGCAGGCCGAGATAGGCGCGCCCGAGGCGACCCTTCAGCTGAGCGCGCAGCGAATCGCTCGCGCCCGTCAGCGCGAGCGACAGCTGCGTCTCGGGCTCATCAGAAAGTCGCGCCACGTCGGGCAGTGCATGCTCCTGGGCGAGCTCCCGCAAAGCCGCCACGCCGGCTTGAAAGCTCTCGAAGAAGAAGCCTTCATAGACGCGCTCACGTGGCGCGTGGCGCACGCGCAGCGACAGCTCGCTGATGACCCCCAAGGCGCCCTCGGAGCCGACGAGAAGCTGGCGGAGTCCAGGGCCGGCTGCAGTGGCGGGGACGGCGGGGAGCTCGATGTCCGCGTGCGGGGCGGCGAAACGCAGGCCGAGCACCATCTTCTCGATCGTGCCATAGCCGCTCGATGCCTGGCCCGCCGAGCGCGTGGCGGCGCAGCCGCCGAGCGAGACGTACTCGAAGGACTGTGGAAAGTGGCCGAGCGTGAGGCCGCGGGCGGCCAGGTGGCGTTCGAGCGCTGGAGCCCGCATCCCGGCCTGCACGGCGACGGTAAGCGACTCGCGATCGAGGGACAGAACCCGGCCCATCCGTCCCATGTCCAGCGCCAGGGCGCCCCTTTGCTCGCCGCGCAGCGGGGCGACTCCACCGACGACGCTCGTGCCACCGCCGAACGGGACGACCGCCAGACCCGTGCGCGCGCAGAGATCAAGCAGCGAGCGCACCTGATCGTGGTCGGCGGGATAGACGACCGCGTCGGGGGCACCCTCGGGCTGCCCCGCGCGCAGCCGCACGAGATCGGGGTAGCCCTTGCCTGCAGCGTGAAGCACCCGCGCCGCATGGTCCTCGCGCACGCCATCTGAGCCAAGCAGCGCCCTCAGCGGCGCCAGCTCATGGGCTCCGAGCGCCGGCGCGCCCAGCTGCACACGCCCCAGGGCGACGGGCGGGCGGGGCCGCGGACGCGTGAAGCCTCCGAGCATCTCCTCGAGCAGCTTCAGCGCGCGGGCGGATAGCTCGGGCGCGTGGGCGGGATCCCCCCAGCCCCACCAGCGCATGAGCGGCGGCTCGCCCCTCTCAGCCACTGATCCGCTCCAGCCCGTCGAGCGCCTCGTCGAGAGTCGTCGCCGCCGCGCGACGCACCATGTAACCGCCCAGGCGCGGGAAGAACCCGCTGAGCGACTGGCTCAGCTCGATCGTGACCTCGGTCGCGCGTTCGCCGCCGTATGCCGGGGAGCCTCCCGGCGCGGGCGCGAGCCGCACTTCCGTCTCGGCTGACTTCAGCAGACGGGCAAAAGGGGTGCCCTCGACCGTTTGAGCCCACCTCAGCAGGCGCGCTCGGTCGTCGGCGCAGAGAAGCTTGAAGTCGGCGCGCACGACTTTTCCCTTCGCCGTGAGCATCACCTCGGTGAACGCGTCCGCCTCGACATCCTCCACGCGGCTCACCCGCGGCCACCAGCGCGGCAGGTGGTGCGGATCACGGATCACCTCCCAGAGCGCCTCCTCAGTGGCGGCGATCGTCCTGCTGCGACGCGCGGTGGGCACGCGAAAAGCCTATGACGCGTAGCTGAGCAGGGCGTAGGTCTCGTGCGGCGCGAGCCGCTCGCGGCCACCCAGGAACGCGAGCTCGACCAGGAAGCCGCACGCCGCGACTTGCCCGCCGAGCGCTTCGACGAGCTCGCACAGGGCCTTCGCAGTGCCGCCCGTGGCGAGAAGATCGTCATGGACGAGCACGCGCTTGCCACGATACAGCGCGTCGGTGTGCAGCTCGAGCTGGCCGATGCCGTACTCGAGCAGGTACTCGGCGCTGACGGTCTCACAGGGCAGCTTCCCGGGCTTGCGCGCGAGCACGAAGCCCGCGCCGAGATCCAGGGCCAGCGCCGGGCCGAGCAGAAAGCCGCGTGCCTCGGCTGCCACGACGCAATCGACGTGCAGCGGCCTTGCGTGCTCGGCGAGCCTGTGCACCGCGTAAGCGAGCGCCGTCGGGTCGGCCAGCAGCGGGGTGATGTCCTTGAAGCCGACCCCCGCCTTGGGGAAGTCAGGTATCTCGCGGATCAGCTCCCGCAGGCGATCCTCGCTGATCGCGCCGCTCTGCGCCCGCGTCCCGGCGGCGGCTGCTGCGGGCGCGCTCGCTCCCGTGTGCGTGCCCGACGCTCGCGGCGGTGGCCCCCCGCCGGCGGCCCTCGCCGGGGCGCCCATCAGCGGACGATCTTGCGCAGGTCGCGCACGAGCAGAAGATGCTTCAGATGGGTCGCCACGGCGGCGAGGTTCTCGAGCGCCTCGACGGCCTCCTTGCGCCGCTGGGGGTTGCGCGAGCGCAGCGCCGGCGCGAGGATCTGCTGCAGCAGGTTCGCCTCGCGGTCCGCCGAGGAGCGGAAGACGCGCAGGTTGCGACCCCCGACTCCGTAGCGCGCGAGCTCGGCGACCGCAGCGATGATCTCCCGCTCGGTCTCGTCGAAGTAGCGCACCCCCCCGCGTATCTCCCCCTTGACGACCCCGTACTCTTCGAGCTCCCGCACGAGCTTGCCCTCAGCCTTGGTCTCCTCCAGCACGTCCTCCATCGAGTACAGCGCGCCGGTGAAGCGCTCGGAGATCGGCGAGCGCAGGCTCACGCTCGGGCGCCAGGAGCGTGCCCCCTCGCGCGGGGACCCCGGGACGGGCGCGGCGTCTTGCGAGCGACCCGCGGCCAGCTCCTGGCGGATCACGCGCAGGGGCAGGAACTCGTCGCGCTGCATGCGCAGGATCGTGCGCAGGCGCGCCACGTCGCCCTGGGTGTAGAGGCGGTAGCCCCCGGGCGTCCGCCGCGGGCTCAGCAGCTTCTGATCCTCCAGATAGCGGATCTTGGAGATCGATATGTCGGGAAACTCCTGGGCGAGCGCCTTGCAGACCGCACCGATCGTGAGCGACTTCTGACGCTTGCCGATCTTCGCGCGATCAGCGGACTCCTCGGTGGCGAGCTCCACCTCGAGCTCGTCCACATCGACATGTGGCGCCTGGGTGGCCATCAGCGCGCGTGGAAGGTGAGCTTGTACTTGCCGATCTGCACCTCGTCGCCCTCCTCCAGGCGCTGGGACTCGATCCGCGAGCGGTTCACGTACGTGCCGTTCAGAGAGCCGCAGTCGTCCAGGTACCACTGCTCGCCGCGGTGAATCAACAGCGCGTGATCGCGCGAGACCGTGACATCGTCGAGGAAGACCTCGGCGTCCGGGCGCCGCCCGATGCTCATCCGCTCGCGATCGACGGGGAAGCTCTCCCCCACGCGTCCCCCGCCGGCGCGTATAACCAGCGCCGGTCCGTGCGCGGTCACCTCATCGAGCTCGACCGGCACGAGCTCGCCGGACTCGTCGATTCGGTAGGTGGCCGTGACCGTCTCGCCGGAGCCCTCGGCCCGTGGCAGCAGCGCCCCGCAGCGCTGGCAGTAGTTGGCTCCCTCGCCGTTGACGAAGCCGCACTCGGTGCAGTGCAGTGCCATGAAGTGATGACTCCGGTCTACGCCGTCCGTCGACCCGCCGCGCGAGCTCGCGGCGCTGTCTTGCCGGGACTCCCGAGGCCCGCGAGCGGTCGTCTCACGCCGAATCGTCCTGCTGGCGGTTGGCGAGGATATCCGTGAGCTGCCGGACGTCGTCGCCGGTGATCATTATCTCGCCGACCTCGTGCTTGTTGCGCAGGCGGCTGACCAGCTCTGCCCGCAGGATGTCGATCTTGCCGTGCAGGATGCGCCGCTGGTAGGAGACCTCGGTCTCCTCCTCGGTCAGCTGGCGGATGACATCTTTCAGTTCGAGGTCCGTCAGCGAGCCAAGGTCGGGAAACGTCTCGTCCATCGTGACTCTCCTCTCACGGACTTGCGCCGGCCTGCGTCGCTCGAGGCGTGCAGGCGCGGCCGGCCAGGCAGAGAGTATAGCCCCAAAAGGTAAAGCTGAGCTTGAGGCTAGACGGGGGAGCCGCCCCGCAACTGACGCAGGCCCGTCCGCGCGTAGAGCCCGCTCGCCAGCAGCGCCAGGGCGAGGCCGACATAGAGGAGTGCCTCCCCGAGCGTTCTCACTCCCGCCATCACGAGCAAGAACGATGCCATCACCGGGGCCACCGCAAGACGGCCGGGCCAGTTGATGCGCAGCTCGACCCCTCGCTTGATGGCGCACCGGCCGAGCGTGAGCATCAGCAGCTCGCGCGCCGCCAGAACTGCGAGCGCCCAGCGTGGCAGCAGCTGAAAGCGCCAGCATACGACGACCCCCGATAACACGAGCAGGCGGTCGGTGACCGGGTCCATCAGCGCCCCGAGGCGGCTGTATTGACTTGTGATGCGCGCCGCGATGCCGTCGGCGTAGTCGCCGACCGCGATGATCGCGAACAACGTCGCAACGAGCGGGCCCTTGCCGTCGCTGCTCGACAGAGCGACGATCAGGAACACGGGAATCAGAGCGAGCCGCCCGAAGCCGATCGCGTTGGGAAGCGTCCACGGCCGCAGCGGCCGCCCGGCGGCGGTCTCGGGGGGAGGGGGCCCGGAGCGGTCGAAGCCGAGCACACGGAGCACCCCCGGGTGCGCCCTGGAGGGCGGCTGAGCACCTGCGCGCGCGGGTGGCGCGCCGCGTTCGGGACTCACGCGGCCCGGGCGCTCTACGGGAGGCTTCGCCACAGCTCGTCGATAGCCCCGGCGAGCGCGCTCCGCTCGCCGTCGAGTGGGAGACCAGCAGCCTGCTCGCGCCCGCGACGCACCTGCACCTCGGCCTCGCCGGACTCGAGTGCCCGACGCCCCACCGTCAGCCGCAGCGGGCATCCGAGCAGCTCGGCGTCGGCAAACTTCTCGCCGGGGCCTACGTCGCGGTCGTCGTAGAGGACGTCCAACCCGCAATCGCCGAGCATCCCGTAGAGCCGCTCGCAAGCCTCGCGCTCGTCGCTGTCCGGCCTGCCGATCCCCACGAGGTGCACGGCGAACGGCGCGAGCGTCTTGGGCCAGGAGATGCCGTGCTCATCAGCGAACTGCTCGACCGCCGCGGCGACGATGCGGGCCGGGCCGATCCCGTAGGAGCCCATCCACACGGGCAGCTCGTTGCCGAGCTCGTCCAGGTAGCGGGCGCCCAGCGGCTCTGAGTAGCGGGTGCCGAGCTTGAAGATGTTGCCCACCTCTATCGCCGGCTCGATCGAGAGCGCCTGGCCGTCCAGCGTGTAGATGTCACCCTCCTTGCGCACCTGCGGGCTGCGCATGGCGACCTCGACGTTGGCCGCGTATCCGGGCGCGAGCGCGACCTTGTCCTCCCCTGCAGGGCACGGCGCCATGTACTCGTGTGCGCCCAGCCCGCCCATCATCCCGACCTCGGACTCGACCCGGTAGAAGCGCAGCCCCGTGCGCTCCATGATGCGGTCATAAGCACCGACGTGCAGCTCATAGCGCTCCTCAAGGCCCGCCTGATCGAGATCGATGGAGTAGGAGTCCTTCATCATGAACTCCCGCGTGCGCAGCACCCCCGCCCGCGGCCGCGGCTCGTCGCGCTCCTTGATCTGGAATTGGTAGAGGATCAGCGGCAGGTCGCGGTAGGAGCGCACGATCTGGGCGACGTGGAAGGTGAGCGCCTCCTCGTGCGTCATCGCGAGGACCAGCTCAGAGCCCTTGCGGTCGGTCAGCTTGAAGAGCTCGTCGATCTCCAGGCGTCCGCTCTTGCGCCACGGCTCGGCCGGCTGCAGCACGGGCATCAGCATCTCCTGCCCGCCGATCGCGTTCATCTCCTCGCGGATGATCTCGACGGCCCGCTGGTGCACGCGCCAGCCGGCCGGCAGCCAGGTCCACATACCGGCCCCCATCTGGCGGACCAGCCCGGCACGCACCATCAGCTTGTGCGAGATCGCCTCCGCGTCGCTCGGCGGCTGCTTCTCGGTTGGGAGTAGGTACTCGGAGAGACGCGTCATCGTTCTGAGCGGGCTGCTCGGACCTCGGCAGCAGCGTCGAGCGTATACGCCCCGGCCCCGCCGCGCAGCAGAGCCGATCGTTGCGGCGGGCGTCCCTGCGGCCAGGGCGACCTTTGATAGAACGTCGATGAGCGACCACCTTTGACTGACACTCGACAAGGAGCCCCCCGACATGGCCTATTCCGTTCCCCCGCTCCCCTACGCCTACGATGCGCTCGAGCCGCACATCGACAAGGCGACCATGGAGCTCCATCACGACAAGCACCACCAGGCCTACGTGGACAAAGTCAACGCCGCACTCGAGGGCACATCTCTGGCGGACGCCGCCATCGAGGAGGTGCTGAGAGACCTGAGTCAGGTCCCAGAGGGCAAGCGCACCGCCGTTCGCAACAACGGCGGTGGCCACTACAACCACAGCCTCTTGTGGGAGAGCATGAGCCCGGACGGCGGCGGCGAGCCGGATGGTGAGCTGGCCGGGGCGATCAGCTCGGCGTTCGGTTCCTTCGCCGACTTTCAGGGGAAACTCAAGGAAACGGGCGTAAACCAGTTCGGCTCAGGCTGGTCCTGGCTCGTCCACGACGGATCGGGTCTCGCGATCGTCGGCACGCCCAACCAGGACAGTCCGATCTCTGAGGGCAAGACGCCCCTGCTGGGCATCGACGTGTGGGAGCACGCCTACTACCTGAAGTACCAGAACCGCCGACCCGAATACATCGACGCGTGGTGGAACGTCGTCGATTGGGGCAAGGTCGCCGAGCGCTTCTCGGCGGCGCGCTGAAGAAGCGCCGTAGCCGGCCGGCGATGATCGCCTGAGCGCCGCCGCGGCCGCCCGATCGACCCTCAGGTGCGGCTGAAGCGCCGGCCGGCGACCGGCGAGACGGTCTCGTCGAGCGCCGGCGGCTCGAGCATCGTCTCGAGCGCAGTTGCGGCCGTCGCGTCATTCTCGGCCGCGGCCGCCTCCAGCGCGGCGATCCGCTCGGGGGTCAGCGCGGTCGCGTCCTCGTTCTCCGCCAGCCACCTGCGCGCCTCTGCTGCGGCGGTCTCGTCGCGCTGAACGGTCTTGCCGGCCGCGTAGTAGCGGTCGATCTCCTTGAACAGCTCGTCCACCAGCTGCTCGGTGGGCACCTTCTTCAGCGGCTCGCCCTTGGAGTAGATCATCCCCATGTCTTTGGCTCCTGTGATCCCGAAGTCGGCGTGGCGTGCCTCGCCGATCCCGTTCACGGCGCATCCGAGCACCGAGACCTCGATCGGGTCCTCATAGGCTTCAAGACGGCGCTCGACCTCGACGACGACCTTGTCCATGTCGAACTGCAGGCGACCGCAGGTCGGGCAGGCAATCAGCACCGGTCCGCGCTCGCGCAGCTTCAGTGCCTTGAGGATCTCCCAGGCGACCTTCACCTCCTCCTCGGCGTGGAAGGTCGACAGCGAGATGCGGATCGTGTCGCCGATACCGTCGGCGAGCAGCGTGCCGAGCCCGACGGCGGACTTCAGCGAGCCCGACCACTTCGTGCCCGCCTCGGTCACCCCGAGGTGCAGCGGGTATGGAATCCGCTCTGAGAGCATCCGGTTGGAGGCGATCGTGTTGGGCACCGAGGTCGACTTCATCGAGACCTTGAAGTTCGTGAAGTCGAGCTGCTCCATCAGCTCAACGGTCTCCACGGCCGCCGTCACGAGCGCCTCGACGGGGTTCTCGTACTCAAGCCGGCGCAGGTGCTTTGGCAGTGAGCCGGAGTTGACCCCGACCCGCAGAGGCGTTCCACGCTGCTTCGCCAGAGCGATCACCTCGGCGACCTTCTCCGGGCCGCCGATGTTGCCCGGGTTCAGGCGCACGCAGTGGGCGCCCGCCTCGATCGCCTTCAGCGCTAGCGTGTGGTTGAAGTGGATGTCGGCGATGACCGGTATCGGTGACTGTGCGACGATGCTCTTGAGCGCCTCGGCATCCTGCTCGCGGGGCACCGCCACGCGCACGATGTCCGCGCCGGCGTCTGCGACGGTATGGATCTGCTCCATCGTCGCCTTCAGGTTGGCGGTCTCGGTCTTCGTCATCGTCTGCACGGCCACGGGCGCGCCGCCACCAACCGGGACCGAGCCGATGAGTATCTGGCGCTTGGAGGCCATGGCAGCATTGTAGGCGCCATCCCTCAGGCCCCCATCGGGCTCTCCTGTCAAACGGGGCCCGTAACCTGCGCGCATGGCTCGCCGGTCCTCACCAGGCGTATATGCCAGCGCGCGCGGCCCCCTTGCGCGGCTGGCCTCACCGCTCGCCGCGCGAGCCCGCGCGCGACGCCATGAGCGTTTCTTCGCGCTCACCCGTCTGAGCCCGGGGGCACGCGTGCTGGATGTCGGCTGTGGGCGCATGGGCCTGCGCGCGCTCGAGCCCGAGCTGGACATCACGGGTGTCGATCTCGCCGAGCGCTCCGACTATCCCGGGCCGTTCGTCCGCGCCGACGCCTCCGCCGGGCTGCCGTTCGCCGACAAGGAGTTCGACCTCGTCTACTGCTCGAGCGTGATCGAGCACGTCCCGCCGGCGCGTCGCGCGGCCTTCGCGGCTGAGATCCGCCGGGTCGGGAGAGGGTGGTTCGTGCAAACGCCGGCCTTCTCGTTCCCGATCGAGCCGCATTCGCTCCTGCCGGCCGCTCACTGGCTGCCCGTCCGCCTGCGCAGGGCCTACTGGCGCCTGGGCGCGGCCGGTGAGTGGGAGCAGATCTCGCTGCTCAGGCGCGCGCAGATCGAGGAGCTGTTCGGTCCGGCGCTGCCCGAGCGGGTCGGTCCGCTCGTCAAGAGCTGGGTTTGCGTCAGCCCGCCAGACGGCTGATGTCGTTGCTGATGCCGTTGATGACGAGGAACAGCAGCAGCACGATTCCGATCGAGCTGAAGCGATACATCGTCGCGAGCGAGATCCGCCGCCCGCGCAGCTTCTCCGCCACCGACCAGAGGACGTGCCCGCCGTCGAGCGGCAGGAACGGGAAGAGGTTGATGACCGCGAGGATCAGCGAGATGAACCCGAGGAACACCAGCGCGTAACCTGCGCCGGCGACCACGGTTTCGTGTGCGATTTCGGTGATCCCGACGATGCTGTGGAACTGATGGCGAACCTTGGCGCTCGTGAAGGCATGACCGATGTTGGAGAGCATGCTCGTGGTCGTGCTCCACATCTCCTGCAGCGATGCTCCCGCGGCGCTCAGCACCCCGAAGGGCTTCACCGCTTCCCCGAAATCGAAGCCGATCAGCATCCGCCCGACCGTCTTGCTGTAGCGCGGGAAGACCGACAGCTCAAGCTTCTGCCCCGCACGCTGGACCCTCAGCTGCACGGGCGTCGCCGCGCGACAGCCGTTGCTGAGCACGCCCGGACAGCTGTGCGCTGCGATCCTCCGCATCGCGGAGGTCACCGACGCCGGCTGCCCGTCGACGGCAAGGATCCGATCGCCGGGCCGCAGCACGCCGTCGGCCGGCTCGCCGGGCACGATCGCACGCACCGAGCTGGTCGCGACGCGCGTCTGAATCGACGGGTTGAGGCTTTCCAGGGTGCCGGCCCCGTTGACGTTGCCCGCGAGCAGGATGGCCCAGAACAAGATGAACGCGATCAGTATGTTCACGCCCGGCCCCGCAAGGATCACAACGGTCCGCTTCCATGGCTTCTGGCTGTAGTAGGCCCGGCGCGCGACCTCCGGCTCGAGTCCCGCGATCTCTTCGGGGCTCATGCCCGTGATCTTCACGTACCCGCCCGCGGGGATGGCGCCGATCGCGTACTCGGTCTCGCCGCGGCGGACGCGGGCGATCGTCGGCGGGAAGAACAGCGAGAAGCGCTCGACGCGCATGCCGACCGCCTTGGCGACGGTGAAGTGCCCGAACTCGTGCAGCACGATCAGCATGACGATGCCGAGGATGGTCAGGACCCAGCTCATGGGCCCAGTGTGGCAGGCGAGGCGCTCCTTCCCGCCCCCAGCGCGAGCTAGCCCGCCCGCCCTCGAGCCCTGCCGCTCATCACCTCGCGAGCGCGTCGCGGGCTCGATTCCGCGCCCGATCGGAGGGCCCCCTCACGCTCATGCCGGCCACGAGAGGGCCTGTGCCGCGACAGTCCTCGCTCGCCGGTCGGCCTCATAGAGCGACTCGAAGGAGCGGACCGGCTCTGAGCCCAGCTCGGAGAGCGTCTGCTCGATCACACGGGGGATCTCAAGGAAGCCGAGGCGGCCATCGAGGAAGGCGTGGACGGCGATCTCGTTGGCTGCGTTCAGAATGCAGGGTGCCGTGCCTCCGGCCCGAGCGGCCTCGCTGGCCAGGCGCAGGCAGGGGAAGGCGTCGAGGTCGACAGCTTCGAAGGTCAGCCGGCCAACCGATGCCAGGTCGAGCGGGGCGATCGGCAGCTCGACGCTCTCGCCCCCGTGAAGGGCGTAGGAGATCGCGATACGCATGTCGGGCGGCCCGAGATGGGCCAGCATAGCCCCGTCCGCCAGCCGCACCAGCCCGTGGACGAGCGACTGCGGGTGGACGAGGACGTCGATCCGCTCATAGGGCGTCCCGAACAGGTGGTGGGCCTCCATCACCTCGAGCCCCTTGTTCATGAGCGTCGCCGAGTCGATCGTGATCTTCCCGCCCATGGCCCATGTCGGGTGGGCGAGCGCCTGCTTGACGCTCACGTCCTTGAGTTCCTCCCGCGCGCGACCCCGGAACGGGCCGCCGCTGGCTGTGATCGTGAGCCCCTCCACGGCCCCCGGCGGTTGACCGGCCAGCAATTGGTGAAGGGCGGTATGCTCGGAGTCGACCGGCACGATCCGGGCACCCGTCGCCTCGGCCAGGGCGGTCACGAGCTCGCCCCCCACCACGAGCGACTCCTTGTTGGCCAGCGCGAGGTCGATGCCCTCGCCTAGCGTCGCCACCGTCGGCCCGAGCCCGGCCGATCCCACCAGGGCGTTCAGCACGAGATCCGCGCCTGACTCGACAACGAGCCGGACGAGTCCTTCCGGACCGCCGAGTGTTTCACCCTCGGTCCACGCCTCCGCCGCGCGCGCGGCGGCATCCTCGTCGGCGAGCCCGATCCGCGCTACCCCGTGTGCACGCGCCTGTTCGACGAGCGCCTCCCACGAGCGCTCGGCCGACAGTCCGACGAGCTCGAGCTCGTCGCTGCGACGGCACACGTCGAGCGCCTGCCTGCCGATCGAGCCCGTCGAGCCGAGGATCAAGAGGCGCTTACGCCTGGACATACCCAGACCACTCCTCAGCGCTCGCCCTGTAGAGCCACATTTGGCTCTCTGGAGCCAGAATCACCCCGCTGGAACCCGCGGTAGTTTCGATTTGGCTTTCGATCGTTCCAGCTTCGGACTGGACCCTCCTGCACCCGGCGACGGCGAGACAGCGCCCGTCGGGGGCAACGGCGAGACAGCGCTCGTCGGGGGGTGAAGCTCGGCGGCTTCTTCCACTTGGCTCTTCTTGAACGCCGCTGCGTCTTGCGCTTCTTCCTTCGTGCGCAGCTTGAGTTCCGCTGCTCGCTGCGCTTCTTGCTTGGCACGCTGTTCGCGGGCGGCCTTTTCCGCTGGATCTTCGCCCGCCGAAGGCTTGCTCGCTTTCTTTGAGGTCCTGCTCGCGTGTTTGCGCGCGCCCTGCTTCGCCTTTGAATGCTTCTTCGCCGCTTCTTGCGCCGCCAGCGGTTCTGCACTCTTTCTGGCGGCTTCGTCCTTCCTCTTGGTTTCCGCCCCTTCAGATTCTTCTTTCTTCTTCGCAGCCGCCTCCTTCCTGCTGACTTCGGCTTCCGATCCTGCTTCGGCATTTTCGGAGCTCGCTCCACCGGATTCCGCCGCCGCGCCTGAGCCGGCCGTTGAAGCACCTCCTGTTGAACTGCCTCCGCAGCCGGCAATGGGGCCGGCGCACGCCAGCGCGAGCAGCGCAAGGAGAGCGATCCGCCGAGGCCTGCGGGCTTTCAGCGAGCCATCTTTGCGCACGCGTCTCCGACGGCGCTTCCCAGCTTCACGACCGGGGCGCGTAGGCGCGAGCGGGCCGGCTGTCGTGGGCTGCTGCGACATCGCCCGGCAAGTATCGCGCAGCGACGCCCGATGGCTACCCGTGAGTCGCGGCGGCCGGCGACTGTCTCCACAACCTTCTGCGGGTGCCCTTATCACTTCCGTCGATCGATCCGGACGCTGTCTTAGCGAAGCCGGGAGCGCTCGGACACCAGACCGTAACGCGGGTTGACGGCTCGTGCTCGATCCCCTAACGTCTCAGGGGCGCGATTCACGGAGGGAACCGTTGAACTGCGCACCAACGTTCAAGGAGGGACGGAGATGGGGGAATCGACAGCAGACGCGCGGCGCGTTCTGCCGCGTGTGATCGCGGCCGTAGCGGTGAGCGACGTCGTCTACCGGCTGTTCATGCGCGAGCCACTGCGGCGAGCGCTCGGCATCGAAGCCAAGCGCGCCTGAAGACAGGCGCCGCGCATCGCTTTGGTCGGCGAGAGCGGCCGGACGTCGCGGTGGCGTCCCGGGCTCAAGTGGTGAAAGCCACTCCGGAGCCACGTGTTGCGGCTAATGCACATATGCAGACCAGATGTAGTAGCCGGCGACCGCGGTGAACAGCACGGCGTCGAGGCGGTCGAGCGCCCCGCCGTGCGCACCGAAGAGGGCTCCTGAGTCCTTCGTACCCGCCTCGCGCTTGATGAAGGACTCAAACATGTCCCCCACTGGCGCCACGACGGCGACGCCCACACCGAGCACGAGCGCGTGGCTGCCCGGGAGCCATTCCTGATAGCGCCCCGCGATCCAAACTCCGAGCACCGCGAAGAGCATCCCGATCGCCAGACCCTCCACCGTCTTGTTGGGCGAGATGCTCGGGGCCAGCGGGCGCCGCCCGAACATGCGCCCGCCGAAGTAGGCGCCGGTGTCACCGAGGAACGTTCCCACGAGGATGTCGATCACGATGCCGAGCCCGTGGGGAAGGCCGCGCAGGAGCACCGCGTGAGCGAGGGCAAACCCGATCCAGTAGATCCCGAGCAGCGTCAGCGCGATACCCCCGACGCTCGGCCGGGGCTGCAGGAGCGTGAGCCCGAACAGCAACGGCAGCGCGAGGACCGCGACGAGCAGGACCTGGAACTGCGTGCCGTAGAGCGCCGCTGCCAGCAGGCCGGCCAGCGCAAGGAAGCCGGCCAGGCGAGCCGGCCGCGCGCGCTCATACATCGCATAGAGCTCATGCAGGCAGGCTGCGCCCAAAACGAACATGCCGAGCGTGAACACAAGTCCACCTTCGATCACGAGGAACAGCGCGACCGCGATCGCCGGCACCGCGGTGAACACGCGCGCGCGCAGCTCAGAGCTCCCCCTCCCCGGAGCCCGCCGGCGCGCGGCACGAGCGGCCGGAGGGCGCTGCGCAGGGCGCGCCCGTCGCGGGCGGCTCTGCGGGCGCGCGCCTCGGGGCGAGCGTGAGCCGCCGGCCATCAGCCGCACATCAGCGCCCGCCATAGCGGCGACGCCGCTCTGAGAACTCGGCCAGCGACTCTTCGAGCCCCTCGCGCGTGAAATCGGGCCACAGCTCATCGCGGAACACGAGCTCGGAGTAGGCCGACTGCCAGAGCAGATAGTTGGACAGCCTCCGCTCGCCGCTGGTGCGGATGATCAGGTCGGGGTCGTGCATCTCGGGCGCGTAGAGGCAAGCGCGGAACTCCTCCTCGGTGCTCCCCTTGAAGCGCTGGGCCGCGTCGAGGATCTCCGCACGCCCGCCGTAGTTGAAGGCGACGAACATCGTGATCCGGCGATTTGCGCCCGTCATCTCTTCGGCCCAGCTCATCTGCTCGCGCAGCCTCTCACCGACCCCATCACGACGGCCGATAAAGCGCATCCGCACGCCCTCCTGATGCAGCTCGGGCGTCTCCCCCGCGATGCGACGCGAGAACATCTCCATCAGGCCCCTGACCTCCTCGGCCGGACGCGACCAGTTCTCGGTCGAGAAGGAATAGACCGTCAGCTCCTTGATGCCGAGCTCGGCCGCGTCGCGCAGGCGCGCCTTCACCGTGTCTGCGCCGGCGCTGTGACCGTCGTTCACCGGCAGGCCATGCGCGCGCGCCCAGCGCCCGTTGCCGTCGGTGATGATCGCGACGTAGCGAGCCGCCGTGCTCGACGAGCTCTGGCCGGGCGCCGCCGGGCTGGACGATGTCCGATCGGTTACCGACGCCCGTTCATCGGCGGCGTCCATCAGACTTCGAGGATCTCCTCTTCCTTGGCCTTGAGCACGCCGTCGAGCTCGGCGACCTGGCCATCGGTCAGCTTCTGCAGCTCCACCTCGGCGCGGTGCTCGTCATCGGAGGAAGCCTCCCCCTCGGCCTTCAGCTCACGCAGGTGCTGCATCGTGTCGCGTCGTACGTTGCGGATCGCCACGCGCCCCTCCTCGGCGAGGTTGCGCACCACCTTGACCAGCTCACGCCGGCGCTCTTCGGTCAGCTCGGGGACGACCAGTCGCACGAGGTTCCCGTCGTTGGAGGGGTTCAGGCCGACGTCCGACTCGTTGATCGCCTTCTCTATGGCCTTGATCGAGGACTTGTCAAATGGCTGGATCGTTATCAGCCGCGCTTCGGGCGCGGAGATCGTGGAGAGCTGGTTCAACGCCGTCATCGCGCCGTAGTAGTCGACCACGACCCGGTCTAGCAGCGACGGGCTCGCCCGTCCGGTGCGTACGGTCGAGAACTCATGCTGGGCTGTTTCGACCGACTTGATCATCCGCCCGCGCGCGTCCTCGAGCAGTTCGTCGATCAGGTTCTCAGCTGCCACTAGGCCTCCCCTTGAGCTGTCGATACAAGCGTCCCCACGCGCTCGCCGGAGATTATCCGCGCGAGGCTCGTGTCGTCGTCCATGTTGAACACGTTCAACGGCATCGCGTTCTCCATGCAGAGGGCCAGCGCGGTCGAGTCCATCACCCGCAGACGCCGCTCTATCGCCTCCATGTGGGTGATCGCAGGGATGAAGGTCGCGCTCGGGTCGACCGCAGGATCGGCGCTGTAGACGCCTTCGACGCCGTTCTTGGCCATCAGGATGATCTCGGCATGGACCTCCGCGGCGCGCAGCGCAGCGGCGGTGTCGGTCGTGAAGAACGGGTTGCCGGTCCCCGCGGCGAAGATCACGACTCGGCCCTTCTCCAGGTGGCGCATCGCGCGACGGCGGATGTAGGGCTCGGCGACCTCGCTGATGCCGAGCGCGGATTGCACGCGCGTGTCGGTCTCCATCTTCTCGAGCGCGTCCTGCAGCGGCAGCGCGTTCAGCACGGTCGCGAGCATCCCCATGTAGTCGGCCGTTGCCCGATCCATCCCCGCGGCGGCGCCCTTCATGCCCCGGTAGATGTTCCCCGCGCCGACGACGATCGCGACCTGCACGCCCTGGTCGCGCACGGCCGTCACCTGCCGCGCGACGGCGACGACACGCGCGGGGTCGGTGCCGTACTCGAGCTCGCCCATCAACGCCTCGCCGGAGAGCTTGAGCAGGATGCGTTTGAACGCCGGGGCCATCGACGCCAGAGACTATCCGCCGCTGCCTACTGGCCTACGGCGAAGCGTACGAAGCGGCGTATCACGACGTTCTCGCCCGTGGTCGCGGCGAGCTCGTCTCTGAGCTGCTGGACCGTCTTGCCCTCGAACTTCGGATTGTGCATCTCCTGCTCGAGCAGCACGACCGTTGCGAACCACGCGTCGAGCTTGCCCTCGATGATGCGCTCGCGGACGCTCTCCGGCTTCCCGGACGCCTCCTGCTCGTATATGCGCGCCTCGGCGTCGCGGACCTCGGCCGGCACTTCCTCGCGGCTCACGTACTTCACGGTCGGGGTCGCGGCGATCTGCATCGCCACGTCGCGCGCGAAGCCGACGAAGTCCTCGTTCGCGGCTACGAAGTCGGTGTTGCAGTCGACCTCGATCAGCACCCCCACTTTGGCGCCCGCGTGTACGTAGGCCTGAACCATTCCCTCGGTGGCCGCCCGCTCGCCGAGATCCTGGATCTTCTTCCCCTGCTTGACCCGCAGGATCTCGATCGCCTTCTCGATGTTGCCCTCGGCCTCGGTGAGCGCCTTCTTGCAGTCCATCATGCCGGCGCCCGTGCGCTCGCGCAGCGCCTTCACTTCCTTGGCTGCGATCTCGACCACGCTCATGATGCGCTCGCCCCCGGTGCGGGCTCGGTGCTCGTCTCCGGCTCGGGCTCGGGCGCGGTGCTCGCCTGCGACTCGGGCTCGGCGCTCTCGGCCGAGGCCGGTGGCGAAGCCTGCTCGGGCTCCGCGGGCGCCGCCGTCGGGGAGTGGCCTGCAGACGTGCTCTCCTCCTGGGCGGAAGCAGCAGACGCCGCCTGGCTCTCCTGCGGCTGCCCGGGAGCCTGAGCGCCGGTTCCCGCAGTGCCGTCCCCGGGAGCCTGCGGAGGCGCTGCCGGCTGCGGCTGCGGCTCGGACGCGGGCGGAGCACCGGCCTGTGTGTCGGGAGCGCCGCCAGGGCCTGCTTGCGCCGCCGGGGCGGACTGTCCCGCGGGCGGCTGGGATGCGGCCGCCGCGGCGGCGCGGCCGGCCGCCTCAGCCTCGGCCGCCTCACGCGCCGCCTGCTCCTCGGCCTCACGCTTTGCCAGTTCTTCGGCCTCGCGACGGGCGCGAGCCTCGGCCTCGAGCCGAGCCTTCTCCTCGGCTTCCTTGCGGGCGCGCTCCTCCTCGGCACGGAAGACGGAGTGCCCCTCGGAGACCACCTGGCCGATTGCCTGGGTGATCAGCGCGCAGGAGCGGATCGCGTCGTCGTTGGCTGGGATCACGAAGTCGATTCCGTCTGGGTCACAGTTGGTGTCGACCAGGCCGATGATCGGAATGCGCAGGCGCTGGGCCTCTTTGACAGCGATCAGCTCCGTTTTCAGGTCGATCACGAACATCGCATCCGGCACGCGCTGCATGTCCTTCACGCCCCCGAGATTCGCCCGCAGCTTGGCGAGGTCGGCCTGGGCGGCCATGCGCTCGCGCGTCGGCAGGAGCTCGAGCTGACCGTTGGCCTCGAAGCGTTCGAGGTCGTGCAGCCGGCGGATGCGCTGGTTGATCGTCTGGAAGTTGGTCAACAGGCCACCCAGCCAACGATTGTTGACGTAGGGCATCCCCGCCGCCTCGGCCACGTCACGCACGGTGTCGCGCGCCTGCTTCTTGGTGCCCACGAAGAGAACCGTCCCGCCACGATGCGCGAGCGAGCCCGCGAACTCCTGCGCCTGAGCCAGCAGGGCCGAGGTCTTCAGCAGATCGATGATGTAGATGCCACCGCGCTCGCCGTGTATGAAGCGGCGCATCTTCGGATTCCAGCGACGCGTCTGGTGGCCGAAGTGAACGCCGGCCTCCAACAGCTCCGCAATGCCTACCTCAGCCACGAGCCACTCCCTTTATCTATGAGTTGATTGCCGAGCGGCTGGAGCGGACCCGGAGATCGCGACTCTAAAGCGTCGCTGCTCCGGGCAGGGCCGCGATCCGTCACCGCAACGGGTCGAAGATCTTTTGGCTGCTCAGGATAGCCGTTCGGCCCGTGCGAGTGCGCTCTGGAGATCCCCGGGCAGCGGTGAGATGACCTCGATCTGCTCGCCCGTCAGGGGATGCTCGAAGGCGAGGCGCGTGGCGTGCAGGAACTGGCGTTCGAGGCCCAGCATGCCCGCCGTGCCGTACTCCGGATCCCCGCAGACCGGGTGGCCGATCGCTCGCAGGTGGACGCGGATCTGATGCGTGCGCCCGGTCTCCAGGCTCAGGCGCAACAGCGAGGTGTCAGCGAGCGCGCGATCGAGCGTGAAGTGGGTCCGCGCCGCGCGCGCGCCGGCGCCCCCGACGGCCATGCGTGTGCGCACGCGCGGGTCGCGGCCGATCGCTGCCTCGATCGTCCCCGAGCGCGCCGGCGGGCGGCCCTCGACGAGCGCGAAGTAGTCGCGTTCGATCTGCCTGGCGGCGAGTGCAGCCTGCAACAGCCGGTGGGCATCCTCCGAGCGCGCGACTACCAGCAGGCCTGAGGTGTCGCGGTCCAGTCGGTGCACGATCCCCGCACGTTCGGGTTCGCCTCCCGCGGCGAGCGGGGACAGCAGCTGCGAGAGCGTGCTCTCGTGATGCCCGCGCGCGGGATGCACGACGAGCCCCGGCCCCTTGTCGATCACCAGCAGATGCTCGTCCTGGAAGGCGATCGTGAAGGCGGGGGTGCTCATCGGCGGGCAGGTCGCGCGCGGTCGATGAGCAGGAACAGGATCAGGATGCCCACCGTGATCGAGGTGTCGGCGAGGTTGAAGGGAGGCCAGCCGAGGGGCAGCTTGATGAAGTCCGTCACCGCCCCGTGACGCAGACGGTCAAGGACGTTGCCGAGCGCTCCTCCGAGGAGCATCCCGGTGGGCAGCCAGATCAGCCTCTGCGAGGCGTGGCGCGCGAAGTAGACGAGCAGCGCGAGCAGCGCGACGCAGATCAGGATCGTCACGCCGAGCTGACTTCCCGGAAACAAGCCGAAGGCGACACCGCGGTTGTGCGTGTCCACGAGCTCGAGTCCGGGCAGCAGCCCGCGTTCTTCGCCGGGCACAATCGAATGCTCGACGGCGCGCTTGCTCAGCTGGTCGGCGAGGACCACGGCGAGGAGCACGAGCAGGGCGCGCACCCAGGGGCCGGCTCGCCGATCTTCGATCGGGCCCATCGGGTGCTCAGCCGTGAATGATGCCCTGAACGACGATGCTGTTGAAGACCGAGAGGGTGATGATGGCGAGGATCGGGCTGAAGTCAAGACCACCGAACTGTGGTATCACGCGGCGGAAGATCCGCAGGAACGGCTCGCAAATGTCGCGCAGGAAGCCGAGCAGGGAGTCGGTCGTGCGCGAGTAGGGGGGGCGCAGGCCGAGTGAGAACAGCAGCTGGATGACGATGTAGAGGATTATGAGCAGCGTGTAGACGTAGATCAGCGTCGAGAGGTAGCCTGCGATCTGGGTGCGCGCGCTGGCGAGGATCATCGGCGCTCGTTCTCGAGAACCGCATCCAGCGCGTCGCTGAACGCCGAGCGCAGCCCGGCGCGCTCGAGCGCATCGACGCCGCGCGCTGTGAGCCCCCCGGGGGAGCTGACCTCGCGGCGAACGGCGACCGTGTCATAGTCGCGACGGCGGAGCAACTCGGCGGTCCCGGCGAGCGTCTGCACGACGAGCTCGGCGCCCTGGGCGGCGGGGATGCCGCGGCGCACGCCGGCGTCGATTTGAGCCTCTGCGACCAGCGCGACATAAGCCGGGGCGCACGACATCAGGCCCATGGCGACGTCGAGGAGCGCGTCATCCAGCGTCACCAGCGTGCCGAGCTCGGCGAACAGCTCGCTGACGAAGCTGTCGATCGCCCGATCTTGCTCGGGCGCCGCGGACTGAACGACGGCCCCCTGTCGGACCTCGACGGGAAGCGATGGGATGAAGCGGTAAACAGGCTGTTTGGGATAGGCCTCATGCAGCGCCTGGAGCGGGGTCGCCGCGAGGATCGAGGCGATCGCCTTCGCGTGCGGGGCGACCTCGCGCGCGACCTGCGCGAGCTGAGAGGGCTTGTGACAGAGGATGACGAGCTCCGCGCGCCTGGCGACCTCGGCATTCATGGCGAGCGCCTCTCCCCCGACCTCCTCCGCGAGGCCCGCGGCGCGTCCGGGGATGGGATCGGCGCAGAACAACGGTCGACCCCAGCCGCGAGCGAGTGCCCGGGCCATGTTTCCGCAGCCGATCAGACCGACTTGCATCCGACCCTACGACTGATTGAAGAAGCCCTTCTCGATAAGTCTCGCGCGCTCCTCGGCTGAGATCTCGACGTTGCGCGGGGTCAGCATGAAGACCTTGTCGGCGATCCGCTGCATGCCTCCATCAAGCGCGTAGGTCAGCCCGGAGGCAAAGTCGATCAGGCGCTTGGCGAGGTCCGTGTCGGAGCTCTGCAGGTTGAGGATCACGGGGATCGAGTCCTTGAACTTGTCGGCGATCTGCTGTGCGTCGTTGAAGGACTTCGGGATCACCAGGTGCACCCGCACGTCGCCGTTGCCGCGGCCGCCGACGGGTTTCAGGACGGTGGTCGAGCGACGAGCGCGCCCGGCGGCGCCGTGAGCCTCCGCGCCTTCGTCCTCGGCGAAGATGTCCTCGTACTCGTCGCGGCGGCGGCGCAGCCGGCGGACGTTGGGTCGCTCGCGATAGCGATCCTCGATCTCCGCCTCGGGGGGAGCGTCCTCCTCGTAGTCGTCGTGATACTCCTCGGCGAGGCCGAAGTAGACGAGCGCGCTGTGCCAGGAGTCGCGAAAGGCCATTGGTCTAGGTGCGTTTTCGGCCGGTGAGCCGGATTACCTGCTGATGCTAGTCGCTCGCGGCCCTTGACCGCGAGCCGCTAATGGTAGAGCTTCGTGCCGATACGCACGATAGTCGCGCCCTCTTCGACGGCTACCACGTAGTCCTGAGAGGTACCCATCGACAGGTGCTCGAGGCCCCGCGTGCGCGCCAGCTCTCGCAGGGCCGAGAACCAGGGGCGGCTGCGCTCGGGGTCCTCGGCGAGCGGAGGCATCGTCATCAACCCGGCCACCGGCACGGGTGAGCGTGCGATGAACGCGTCGAGCTCCTGCGGCGCGACACCCGCCTTGCCCGGCTCACCTGAGACGTTGACCTCGATCAGGATGCGCAGGCCCGGGGTGGCGAGGTCGCGATGGCGGCCGAGCTCGCCCAGCGCGGAATCGGAGGCGACCGAGTGGATCAGGCGAACGTGGGGCACGATCAGGACCACGCGCCTGCTCTGGAGCTGCCCGATGAAATCCCACTCGAACAGGCCCGGATACGCGGCCACCTTGCTCACGAGGTCCTGGGCGCGGTTCTCCCCCACCAGGCGGATGCCGGCCTGTGCGAGCGTCGGCAGGTCATCTGCGGACACGTACTTCGTCGCCGCCAGCAGCTCGACGCTAGCTGCGCGTCGATCGCGCGGAGCTCGGGCGAGCGCGGCCGCGATGTCCTCGTGCACGCGCTCGAGGTTCGCGCGGATCCTCGCGGCCTGCAGGTTCCTGATCAACTCAACCACGCGACACCCGCCTGGCGACCCGCGCGCACGCCTTCGCGCCGGTGGGAGAAGAAACGCTCATCGCAGATTGTGCACACCCGCGCGTGCCCGACGTGCGCCACGCCGGCGGCCAGCAGCTTCTCCTCGGCGATCGCGCGTAGGTCGATGCGCCTGCCGTCGCGATGGGCCCCACTGAACGCCGCATGCACATCGGGGCCGACCTCATAGCAGCAGAGCCCTGCGCAAGGACCGACGACCGCCGCGATCTCTCCCCGGCAACCGAGCTCTTCGAGCGCGAGCACTCCCTGCTCGAGCACTCCCGCCGCGAGACCGCGCCAGCCGGCATGGAGCATCGCGACGGCTCCCTCGCAGCCGAGCGCGACGGGTAGGCAGTCGGCGGCGACTATCGTCATCCCCACGCCTTGCAGGCACGTCGCGTGGCCGTCGGCGTCGATCGCGAGCGCCTGCCCACCGGCCCCGCTCTGAACGCGCACGCGCTGCACAACGGTTCCATGGACTTGGCGGCTCGCGCACAGCCATCGCAGTCGCAGCTGCTCGCAGAGGTGCTCGCGCTCCTCTAGGCCGCGCTCGTGACCGTCGCCCCGAGCGGTCGAGAGGTTGCCGCTCGCCCGCGATGTGAAGAGGGCGTGCCCACCGCCGGGAAGCTCGAAGGACATCGCCCCCTCAATCTGTGTGATGTCGTGCTCGCTTGCTGTCATGGGCCTTGCGTCCGCGCTTGGCGGCTCGAGTTTCATAGTCCCTCCGTCGCGGCCCGCAGCTCAGCCTCACGGCCGTCGGAGAGCTCACCGTCGAGCTTCATGGCGAGCGCGAGCGCGAGGCGCTGACCGATCTGCGGTCCGGGTGGGAGACCGGCCGCGAGCAGATCCTCGCCGGTGATCGCCAAGCGCACGCGCCGCAGCCTCCCGAGCCAGCTCTGGGCCGCCGTGCGCGCCCCGTCGAGCGCCTCCCGATCGCCGATTGCGCCCGCGAGCGCGACCGCCTCCAGCGGCGCGCCGGCGACGGCCGCGCCCAGCTGCGACGGTCGCTCGGCGGCGGCGATCTTCCGCGCGAGCGCCGGCGCGGCGAGGGCCGTCCTGACCGTACGTTCGCGATCGCCGGCGTTGAACTCGAGCCCGTTGAGCAGCGCGAGCATCGCCGGCCCGGGATCTTCATCGGTATTCAAAGCCAGGCCGAGGAGAAGCGTGGCCAGCAGCAGCAGATCGGCTCGCCCGTCCGCAGGCAGGATCGTGAGCGCAGCCTGCGCGAGGTCTCGCTCGAGGCAGAGCCGCTGATCGATTGCCGAGAGCACGCCGAGCCCGCTGAGCGCGGCCAGCGTCGCGAGCGGGTCGGGCTCGGACAGGGCCAGTCTCAGCTCGGCTCCGATGCGAGCCCCGGAGACAGTCGACAGCGCGCCGGCGGCGAGCGCCGCGGCGGCGAGATCTGCAGTGCGCTGCTCCGGCTCGAATCCCAGCCTGGCCTGGTAGCGGGCCAGGCGGAGCAGCCGCGTCGGATCCTCGAGGAAGCTCCGCTCATGCAGGATGCGCAGGCGCCCGCCGGCGAGATCCTCGAGCGCGTGGGGCACGCTTTGCA
Organism: Solirubrobacteraceae bacterium; assembly: GCA_049512215.1. Taxonomy (GTDB): domain Bacteria; phylum Actinomycetota; class Thermoleophilia; order Solirubrobacterales; family Solirubrobacteraceae; genus Palsa-744. The sequence continues at coordinate 8,995 of JBEKXJ010000017.1, read as the reverse complement.
GCTCGCCGCGTTGGGGGCCCGCCAGCGGGAAGGAGATGGCGTTGACGGTGAAGTCCCGGCGGGCGAGATCCTCCGCGGTCGTCCCCTGACGCACCTGCGGGAGGGCCCCGGGCGCCGGATATGACTCCGCCCGCCGGGCTGCGATGTCGATGCGTCCTGCCGCCCACTCGACCACGGCGGTTCCGAAGCGCTCGTGAATGGTGACGGCGGGTCGCTCGACCGGCCTCTCCCCCAGCGGCTCGCCGATGCTCGAGGCGAGCTCTGCAGCGAGGCGAGCCGCCTCCCCGTCCACCACCACGTCGAGCTCACGCGGCTCGCGTCCGAGCAGCAGGTCGCGGGCCGCGCCGCCGACGACGGCGAGGTCCGCTCGGGCCTCTGCGATCGTGAGCAGCTCACGACCTCCGGGCAGGCGGCCGAGCGCGTCGAGGACGTCGCCGCCCCCAGCCGAGAGCCCCACCCCGCCCGGCCCGCTCACGCTCGTTCCGCCGCTCGCATCAGCCCTGGCGGACGGGAATCCCTGCCGCTGCCAGCTCGGCCTTCGCCTCGGCGACCGTATAGCGACCGTAGTGGAAGATCGATGCGCAGAGCACCGCGTCCGCGCCTGCGCGGAGCGCCTCGGTGAGATGGGAGAGCTCCCCCGCGCCGCCGGAGGCGATCACCGGGACGCTCACCGCCTCGCTCACAGCCCGCGTCAGCGGGAGGTCATAGCCGTCGCTCGTGCCGTCGCGGTCCATGCTCGTCAGCAGTATCTCTCCCGCCCCCCTCTCCACCGCCTCGCACGCCCACACGACCACGTCGCGACCGGTGGGCGTGCGCCCGCCCGCGAGGAAGGCCTGCCAGCCCGGGCCGCGGCCTTGATCAGAGCCGGGGTCTGGGCCAGGGCCGCGGCCGTGGCCGGCCGCTCGGGGTTCGGCCTTGGCGTCGATCGCCAGCACGACACACTGTGAGCCGAACACCGCGGCGAGCTCGTCGATCAGCTCGGGGCGCGCCAGCGCTGCGGAGTTCACCGAAACCTTGTCCGCGCCGGCATCCAGGATCGCCTGGGCGTCGGCTACCGAGCGGATCCCCCCACCGACCGTGAAGGGCACGAACACCTCATCGGCGGTGCTCCGGGCGAGCTTCGCGATCGTCTCGCGCTTCTCGTGGGTGGCGGTGATGTCGAGGAACACGAGCTCATCGGCACCCTCGCGCTCGTAATGGCTCGCGAGCTCGACGGGATCCCCGGCATCGCGGATATCGAGGAATTCGACGCCCTTCACGACGCGGCCGCCGTCGACATCGAGGCATGCAATGACGCGCTTGAAGTGCACCCGCCCACCGTAGCGTCCGACGAGCGTGCAAGACGCGAGCGGTCAAACCCCCAGTGCCGTGTGCGCCTGATCGATCGTGAAGCGCCGCTCGTACAGCGCCTTGCCGACGATGACGCCGGCGAGGCTCGCCTCGCCGAGGCCCGCCAGGCCTTCGAGGTCGCTGAGCCCGCCGATGCCCCCGGAATAGAGAACGCTTCCCTTCACCGCCGCTGCGACGCGCCGCACCTCCTCCAGATCGGCTCCTTCGAGCATGCCGTCGCGGTCCACGTTGGTGTAGACGATCTCGCGCACTCCGGCGCTGTGCAGGAGCTCGAGCACAGCCCCGGTCTCGAGCGCGGTGCTCAGCGTCCAGCCGGCCGTCGCGACGCGCCCGCCGCGCACATCGACCGACACCAGCACCCGCTCGGCCCCGTGGGCGGCGAGCGCCCGGCGCAAGAGGTCCGGATCTGTGAACGCAGCCGTGCCGAGGATCACGCGCGCGGCCCCCGCCCTGAGGGCTTCACCGACCGCATGCAAAGAGCGCAGTCCGCCGCCGTACTGGACAGGCACAGAGAGCTCGCCGGTGATCTGCCGGAGCGACTCGAGGTTCACGGGCTCGCCTCTCTTCGCGCCATCGAGGTCCACGACGTGCAGACAGCGGGCCCCGGCCCGGGTCCATCCGCGGGCTGCGGACAGCGGGTCGGCGTCGTAGACCTTCTTCGCGTCGAAGTCGCCCTTCCTAAGACGCACGGCGCTGCCGTCGAGGATGTCGATCGCCGGGTAGAGCCTCACCGCGCGATCGGCATCCGGGCCGCGATGCAGATGCGCGCGAAGTTGGCGAGCAGCCGCAGCCCGGCCGCGGAGGACTTCTCAGGGTGAAACTGCACGCCGTAGAAGGATCCCTTCTCGACCGCGCTCACGAAAGGCTCGCCGTAGTCGGCGATGCCGAGCGTGTCCTCGGGGTGGGCGGGCACCGGGGCGAAGGAGTGGACGTGGTAGAAGGCGCACGCCTGTGGCAGCTCGGCGAGGAGCGGCGATTCGGGCCTTGTGAAGCGCACCTCGCTCCAGCCGATGTGCGGGAGCTTTGCTCCTCGCGTCTGCAGCGCCCGGACTTCCCCCGGGATGATCCCGAGGCCCGCACTCCCACCCTGCTCGGTCGAGTAGTCGAAAGCCAGCTGCATGCCCAGGCAGATCCCAAGGACCGGCGTCCCTACCTGAACACGCTCGCGCAGCAGCTCGTCCAGCCCGCGCTCGCGCAGGTTCTGCATGGCGCGGGGAAACGCGCCCACGCCTGGTACGACCAGCCCGGCGGCCTCCCGCAGGCGCGCCGGCTCGCCGCTGATGAGCGGGAGCGCGCCGACGTGCTCGAGCGCCTTCTCGACAGAGCGGCGGTTGCCCATGTCGTAGTCGACAACTCCGATCTCAACGGGCTCGCCGATCAAGCTGTTCATCCGGTCAGCGTCCCCTTCGTACTCGGCACGCCCGTCTCGGTCGGGTCGAGCGCGACCGCTTGGCGGAGCGCGCGCGCGAAAGCCTTGAAAGCGGCCTCGATCATGTGGTGCGCGTTCGTGCCCGCCTGCACCTGCAGGTGCAGCGTCAGCTTCGCCGCGTTTGCCAGCGCTCGAAAGAACTCCTCGGTCAGCTCGTGCTCGAAGCCGCCGGTCGCGCCGGGGGGCAGATCGGCCTCGAACAGCGTGAACGGGCGTCCGGAGACGTCGAGCGCGCAGCTGGCCCGCGCCTCGTCCATCGGAACCGTCGCAGAGCCGTAGCGGGTGATGCCCTTGCGATCGCCGAGGGCGGCATCGAGCGCCTGGCCGAGAGCGATCGCGGTGTCCTCGGCGGTGTGGTGCGCGCCCGTCTGCAGGTCGCCGCTCACCCTCACGTCGAGGTCGATCCGGCCGTGGCGCGCGAGCAGGTCGAGCATGTGATCCAGGAAGCCCACGCCGGTCTGGCGCGTGCCCTTCCCCTCCCCTTCGAGCGTGAGCGTCAAGCTCACATCGGTCTCGCCGGTCTTTCGCTGGATAGTCGCCGCGCGGCTCATGAGGAGGGATTCTCCCGCACTCGCGCTTCCATCGACTCGGCGTGGACCTCGAATCCCTCGGCGCGGGCGATCGGCGCGCCCGCCGCGGCGAGCCTGCCCGCCGCCTCGCCGACCCGCACCTCGGCCATCCTGCGGCGGAAGTGGCGAGGCGACAGCGTCGAACCGAAGCGCGCCGCGCCGCCCGTGGGCAGGATGTGGTTTGAGCCCGCCACATAGTCCCCGAACGCGGTCGCACTCTGAGCCCCGACGAACAGGCAGCCGGCTGCGCGGATCAGCGGGGCGAGCGGCTCGATCTCGCCACCGATCAGCTGCAGGTGCTCAGGCGCGAAGGCGTTCGCGAGCTCGAGCGCCTGCCGCGGCGTGGAGAGCTCGACGAGCGCGAACGCAGCCTCGGTGACGCTCGGGTGCTCGACCACGAGACGCCCGAGCGAGGCGAGCAGGGCGTCGGCGAGCGCTGCGCCGAGCGTGCACGCGACCACCAAGGTGCCCTCGCCGTGCTCGGCCTGGGCGAGCATGTCGAGCGCCGTGAGCCGCAGCTCGCGCGCCTTCGCCCGCGCACCGAGGATGACGAGCAGGTCGCTCGGCCCCGCGAAGCCGTCGATGCCCACCGTCGCCGAGAGCAGGCGCTTTGCCTCCTGCACGTAGAGATTGCCCGGCCCGACCACGACATCGACCCGCTGCACGGTCTCGGTGCCGTAGGCGAGGGCGGCGATCGCCTGAGCGCCGCCCATCCGGTAGACGCGCTCCACGCCGCACAGCCGGCAGGCGCCGAGGATCATCGGGTCGATCTCCCCGTCGGCGCCCGGAGGGGCGCAGACGGCGACGTCGAGCACGCCGGCGGCCCGGGCGCTCACGACACCCATGACGACCGTACTCGGGTACGGCGCGCGCCCGCCTGGAACATAGACGGCGGCCGCCCCGACCGGCACCTCGCGCAGCACGACGCGCTGCCCCTGGGGCAGATCGACCGTGACGTCCTCGCTCACCGCGGCTTGCGCGACGTGGGCGACGTTCGTGATCGCCACCTGCAGGCCAGCGACGAGCTCGAGTGGAAGCTGCTTGATCGCCGCGTCCAACTCCTCCGGCGCAACGACGCGCGCCCGCGGTTCGTTCCCTTGAGTGTCGAACCGGCGGGTGTAGTCGTCCACGGCACGGTCTCCTTCGGCACGCACCCGCTCGACGATCTCGCGCACGGCCGCCTGCACCGAGGCGCCGTCGGGAGTGAGCGCGCGCAGGTGCTCGGCGGCGCCGGCCGGGCCACCCAGGCCTGCCACCCGCTCGATGCTCAGCCGCTCGATCCGCATTCGCTCAGACGCCGGCGGGCTGCAGGCCGCGGAGCCGCTCGAGCAGACCGTCGATCTGCGCCGCCTTGAGCTTGTGCGCGACCGGGTTCGCGATCAGTCTCGCGGTGCAGAGGAGGATCTCCTCGCGCACGACGAGGTTGTTCTCGCGCAGAGTCGTTCCGGTGGCGGTCAGATCGACGATGGCCTCGACCACGCCGGTCAGCGGCGCGAGCTCCACGGAGCCCTTCACCTCCACGATCTCGGCCTGCCTGCCGGTCTCCTCGAGGTAGCGCGCGGCGATCCGCGGGTACTTGGTCGCAACCCGCATCACACCGAGGCGCCTGAGCGCCTCGAGCGCGGGATCCGGCCCCGCCTTGCTCGCGAGCACCATCGTGCAGCGCCCGTAGCCGAGGTCGAGCAGCTCATACACGTCCCGGCCCCCCTCGGGCCCACGGGCTGCCTGCTCCAGGAGCACGTCCTTGCCGGTGATGCCGAGATCAGCGGCGCCCGCCTCTACATATGTGGGCACATCAGACGGGCGCATGGTGATCACCCCGATCTCCTCGAACAGCAGCTTGCGGTCGTTCGAGCGGAGCTCCTCGGTGTCGAGCCCCAGGCGCGCGAGGAGCTCGACGGTCGCACCGAAGAGCGCGCCGCGTGGTACCGCCAGCGTGAGGTCGTTGGTGGGGCTCACGCTCCCACCCCGCCGGCTCCGCCCGAGCGCCGCTCGGCCAGCGCGAGCATCTCTCCGGTCCCGCGCTCCTCTCCCGCCAGCGCGATGTGCAGGCGGTCGACGCCGAGCGCGAAGCCGACTGCCGGCAGCCTTCTGCCGAAGCGGCCGAGCAGCTCGTCATAGCGCCCGCCCCCTCCGAGCGGCGCACCGAGTGCGGGATCGTAGACCTCGAAAACCGCACCCGTGTAATAGCCGATGTTGCGCACGAGGCCGAGATCGAAGATCACCCGTGCGGCCACCTGGGGCTCGAGCCGCTCATGCACTCCCAACAAGCCCGTGAGCGCCTCGGCCGCGGGTCCCGGCGCGTCCGTCAGCACGTCCGGTCCTCCCCGGGCCTGGGGAATGCCGAGCAAGAGCTCGGCCGCCTCACCTGCCATCCCGGTCTCGGCGAGCCTCTGCTCGAGGCCCACGAAGTCGCGTCGCACGAGCTCCTCGAGTAGCCCAGGCCGCGCCGGCTCGGGCACCTGCAGGCTGGCCATCAGGGCCGGGAACAGCGAGGCGTCGCCGAGGCCGATCCGGTAGTCCTTCAGGCCCGTCGCGTCGAGTGCGTGAGAGAGCACGCTGAGCGCCTCTGCGGTTCCCTGGGGGGCGGGCGAGCCGATCAGCTCGATCCCTGCCTGCAGCAGCTCTCGCGGCTGTCCGCGCTGGGGACGCACACCGCGATAGCAGTGGGCAAAGTAGCAGAAGCGCAGCGGCGGCTCGCTCGACGCGTAGCGCGTGGCGACCACACGGGCGATCGGCACGGTCATGTCCGAGCGCAGCACGAGCACAGCGCCCGACTCGTCGAAGACGCGATAGGCCGGCTGTGCTCCGGCCATGTCGGCCCGCGCCAGGACCGACTCGTACTCGAGCGCCGGCGTGTAGATCTCGCCGTAGTCGTGGCGCTCGAACACCCCCCTCAGGGTGTCGGTGATCGCGCGCACCTCGCGCGTCTCATCGGGAAGCACATCACGCGTGCCGCTAGGGATGGGATGAATCATGGACCTGCCATTCAAGCGCAGCGTGGCACTTGCCCGCGCGCTCGCGCCCGGCTGCGACCCGGCGCCGCGGGTCGCAGGCCTTGGGCCTATGCGTGCACCGGCTCGATCGCCACGCGCTCGATGTGCGCGCCGAGATCGCGCAGCCGCTCGTCGATGCGCTCATAGCCGCGATCGATCTGGCGGATATTTCCGATCTCGCTGCGCCCCTCGGCGCAGAGTGCCGCGAGCACCATGGCCATCCCGGCGCGGATGTCCGGCGACTCGACCCGCTCGCCGCGCAGGCGCCGCGGACCGGTGATGATCGCCCTGTGCGGGTCGCACATGACGATGTCTGCGCCCATCAGGATCAGCTTGTCCGTGAAGATCAGGCGGTTCTCAAACATCCACTCGTGAACCAGGATCGAACCCTCGGCTTGCGTTGCCAGGGCGACGGCGATCGAGGTCAGATCCGCCGGGAAGGCCGGCCATGGGCCGTCCTGGATCTTGCTCTTGTACTCGCCGACGTCCGCCTGCGCGACGAGCTTCTGCCCGCCGGGCACGAGCACGTCGTTGCCGTCGAGCTCGGAGCGCAACCCGACCCGTTCGAACACCAGCCGGATCATCCGCAGGTCGCCGGGGACCGTGTCCTTGATCCGCAGTTCTCCGCCCGTGACCCCCGCGAGCGCCATGAAGCTCCCGATCTCGATGTGGTCGGGAGCGAGGTCGTGCTCGCAGCCGTGGAGCCGCTCGGCGCCGTTGACGGTGAGCACATTCGAGCCGATGCCGTGGATGTCCGCGCCCATCTTCACGAGCATCCGCGCGAGATCCTGCACGTGCGGCTCGCAGGCGGCGTTGCCGATCACCGTCGTGCCGGGGATCAGCGCTGCGGCCATCAGCGCGTTCTCGCTCGCCATCACCGACGGCTCGTCCATGAACACGTCCGTCGGGCGCAGGCCGCGCGGGGCGCTGAGCACGACGTCGCGCCCGCATTCCACGGAGGCGCCCATCGCGCGGAAGGCGTCGAGGTGCGGGTCCAGGCGACGGCGACCGATCACATCGCCACCGGGTGGCGGCATGACCGCGCGATGAAAGCGCGCGAGCAGCGGTCCCGCGAGCAGGAACGACGCCCGGATCAGCTCCGCGAGCTCGCGCTCGATTTCAAGCTCGTGCACTGCGGCCGCGCAGAGGGCGACCTCGTTGGGCCCGCGCCAGCTCACCTGGACGCCGATCGCGGCGAGGATCTCGAGCATCGCCGCCACGTCGCGAATGCGGGGCACGTTGCGGATCAGCACCTCATCCTCGGTGAGGACCGCCGAGGCGAGAATCGGTAAGGCGCCGTTCTTGTTGCCGGCCGGGACCATTGTCCCGGACAGCGGAACGCCGCCTTCGATGACGAACTTCTCCATGAGCTTTGCACGTGGCCGCCGGCCCGATGAAGGCCCGGTGATGCGACGCCTGGCAAGCGTAACAGCCATCTCTCCGGTCAAGTTCGCCCCTCGCGGCCGCGAACCTTCCCAATCAGCGGCCTTCTGTCGTGTCGTGCGGCACTGCGAGCACCGGCTCCTGCAATTCGGGTTGCAACGAGCGGCCACCCAGATCGGCTCTGCAAAGCGGGTTCTCTGGCCCCGAGCAGACGCGTACGCATGTTCGCGTCCGCTCCGTCCGGAGGGGTCCCTACGTTCCCGAACACATGTTCTCTTTGGAAAAGGACTCGATGCCCGCGCAGCGTCTTCTCCATGCACTCCGCCTCACCCGTTCGTTCCTGCTGCTCGAGGACGACTACGACGTCGACTGGGAGGTCGACCGGGACGAGCAGGGCTTGCCCGTGCATCCGCATCGCGAGCCGCTGCGCGGGCGCGAACTCGCAGCTCAGCGGGAGCTTCGCCGCCCGGGCCAGCCGCACCCGCCGCTGCATGTCTGTCTGACGCCGGTCACCCGCAGCAGCCCCTTGGCGCCGATCGTCAGGTCGTGCTTCCCGGTGGAAGAGGCCGCCCCTCCGGGCGCGGCCACCAGCGCAGGCGCTGCGTGCCCCGCTCGTCTTCACTGTGATGAGCGCGCCGCCCGAGGGGTGGCGCGCTCATCAAAGGAAAAACCGGCGGCGTCCTACTCTCCCAGGCCCTTGCGGGCCAAGTACCATCGGCGCTGAGGGGCTTAACTGCTCTGTTCGGAATGGGAAGAGGTGTTTCCCCCTCGCCAAGGCCACCGGAAAAAGAAGAGAGACCACGCCTCCAGGTCCTTCAAAACTGCACAGCGCCACACGAGCATCAAAAAATCCGTCAAGCCCTCGACCCATTAGTACCGGTCTCCTCCAGACGTTACCGTCCTTCCAGATCCGGCCTATCAACCTGGTGGTCTACCAGGGGTCTTACTCCCTCTAGGGGATGGCAGAGTTCATCTTGAGGCCGGCTTCCCGCTTAGATGCTTTCAGCGGTTATCCGATCCACACGTAGCTAGCCTGCAATGCCCTTGGCAGGACAACAGATACACCAGAGGTGCGTTCATCCCGGTCCTCTCGTACTAGGGACAAATCCTCTCAACTCTCCAACGCCCACGGCAGATAGGGACCGAACTGTCTCACGACGTTCTGAACCCAGCTCGCGTACCGCTTTAATGGGCGAACAGCCCAACCCTTGGGAGCAACTCCACCCCCAGGATGCGACGAGCCGACATCGAGGTGCCAAACCGGGCCG
>JBEKXJ010000016.1:0-60978 GCA_049512215.1 Solirubrobacteraceae bacterium | reverse complement strand
GAGCGCCGGCGGCGCGACGGGGGAGCCCACCGCGGGGGAGAGCAGGCGTATAGCGGTGCTCATGGGCGGTGACTCGCTGGAGCGCAAGGTCTCCTTGCGCTCGGGAGCCCACGCGCAGGATGCGCTCAGGCGGCTGGGCCATGAGACGGCAGCGATCGACGCCGGGCCCGAGCTCGTCGGGCAGCTGTGCGCGCTCAGGCCCGACGCGGCGTTTGTGGCGCTGCACGGAGGAGAGGGCGAGGACGGGACCGTGCAGGAGCTGCTTGAAGCGATCGGCATTCCCTACACGGGATCGGGGCCGGCGGCGTGCGTGCGCTGCGCCGACAAGGTGCTCGCGAAGCACCTCATGCGCGAGGCGGGCATCCCGACACCGGACTTCCGCCCGCTGCACGAATCCTCCATCAAAAGGCTCGGCGCGGCGGCGGCGCTCAAGGACATCGAAACTGCGCTCGGCTTTCCGCTCGTCGTAAAGCCCGCCGGCCAGGGCTCGGCGCTCGGGGTCAAGTTCGCGCACTCGAGCGCGGAGCTGCCCGGCGCGATGGTGGGGGCGTTCTCCTACGACCGCAAGATCCTGCTCGAGCATTACGTCTCCGGTCGTGATCTGGCGGTGTCGGTGCTCGATTCCGCGGGCGCGGGAGCGGAGCCGCTCGCGCTGCCGGTGGTCGAGGCGATCCCGCGCGAAGAGGACTTCTACAGCTACGAGTCCCGCTATGAGATCGGGATGACGACATTCGTCTGCCCCGCAGAGCTCGAAGCGCAGACGACCGTGCGTGCGCAGCGGCTGGCCCTCGATACATACGCGCTGCTCGGCTGCCACGGGATGGCCCGAGTCGACCTGATGCTGGACGAGCAGACGGGCGAGCTGACGGTGCTGGAGGCGAACGTGATCCCTGGGCTCACCGAAACGAGCCTATTGCCCCAGGCAGCCGATGCGGCGGGGATCGGCTTCGACGCGCTGGTGGAACGGATCCTCTCGAGCGCCTGGAGCGCCAGGCGCGGCGTTGGCGGGCCCGGGCGCGGCTAGGAGTCGCCGGCCGCGAAGTCCTCGGGGGAGACCTCGTCGAGGAACTCCTTGAACTTCTCCACGACGTCCTCGGACTCCTCGACGTCGTGCTCGAACTCGATCGCGGACTCCGAGATGACCTCCTCGGCGGCGTAGATCGGGGCCCCGGATCTCACCGCGAGCGCGATCGCGTCGCTGGGGCGGGAGTCGATCTCGAGCTCGCGGCCACTCACGCTGAGGGTGATCGAGGCGAAGAATGTGTTCTCGCGCAGCTCGGTGACGGACACCTGGGTGCATTTGACGTCGAGCTCGCCGAGGATGTCGCACAGCAGGTCGTGGGTCATCGGCCGCGGGGTGCCGGCGCCCTGGAGCTTCATCAGGATCGAAGCGGCCTCGGGATGGCCGATCCAGATGGGCAGGAACTTGTTGCCGTCGACTGTCTTCAGGAGCACGATCGGCTGCTTGCCAACCATGTCGAAGCTGACGCCGTAGATGACCATCTCCTGCACAAGGATCCTCCGAGAGGGGAAAGGCCAGAGTATAGGTACCAGCTAATCGCCCGGCCGGCGACGCGAGACCCCTGCGATCCTCAGCGGGAGGATCCTGCGGCTGCCCGGGGCCGAAAGCTCCACAGCTTGTTGCCGAGGAAGTTTAGCGGCGTGGCCGCGGCCACGGCGAGCGCCTGCGCCGGGATCTTGCCCATCCCCGCCTGCTCGACCAGGAACACGAGCAGCAACAGGCTGAATCCGAAAGCCACCGCGCTGACGAGCAGGAAGCGGATGGCCTGGAAGCGGGCGCGCACATCGCGCGCGTCGAAGGTCCAGTGGCGGTTGAGGACGAAGTTGTTCAGCACCGCGACGAGCCAGGCGGCGACCGCCGCGACGTGGTAGTCGATCCCAAGCACCCGCACGCAGAACGCATATACGGCGAGGTTGACCGCGAACCCGACGCCGCCGACGACGCTGAAGCGGACGAGCTGGAGCCAGTTGGCGGGGCGCCGCATCCCGTGAAGGAGACGCACATGCGGCCGCAGCTCCACTACGATGGCCTCCTCGTGCATCTGATCATGCTAGCGACACGAGTCGGTGGACGCTCCCGCTAGCCTTGTGTAGGTGCGTTCGCGGCTCCTCATTGCGGGATTGTGTTGCCTTCCGGCGCTGCCGGCCCTGACCGGCTGCGGCGGGACGGCCGCGGGCGCGGCGCCAAGCGCCTCGCAGAGGGTCAAGAAGCCGCGCGCCTTGAGCGTTGTGGCGGCGGACTCTACCGCAACGGCGGGCGCGCAGGGAACGCCCAAGGAGGTGGCCGACCCCCAGGAATCGGAGAGCTTCCCGGCGCCGGCCTCGGTTCACCACGCGGCCGCGGCGACACCCGCGAAGGCCGGCGAAGAGGTCGTGGCGGCCGGCGCCCCCTCGGATGCCGAAGTGCGTAGTGAGCTCGAGCAGATGCAGGCGGCGGAACGGAGCGCCAGGCAGGCGCAGCGCAGTGAGCTGACGGCCGTGCCCGGCGGCGAGTCGATCGGCGGGAACGGGACGATCGCGATCCCGGCGGAAGCGCCCGAAGTGATCCAGAAGGTGATCGCCGGGGCCAATGAGATCGCGAACTTTCCCTACGTGTTCGGCGGCGGGCATGCATCGTTCGTCGATAACGCCTATGACTGCTCGGGATCGGTGAGCTACGCGCTGGCGGCGGGCGGCCTGCTGGGCGCGCCCGAGACCTCGGGCGAACTGGAGAGCTGGGGCGTTCCCGGGCCGGGTCGGTACATCACGGTCTTCGCGAACGCCGGTCACACCTACATGTACGTGGACGGAATGCTCTATGACACCGCCGGGCGCAGCGGCGTGTATGCCTCGCGCTGGCAGGTGGGGGCGGTGGACAACTCCGGCTACGTCGAGCGCCACTGGCCGGGGCTCTAATGAGCGTCGCTCTGCAGATGCCCATAGCAGCGCGCGAGGCCGGGTTATGAGCGCCGCGCTGGGTCTGCTGACGGCCGCGATCGTCCCGCTCGCGCTCGGCGGTGAATCGATCAGTGAAACAGGCGGACAGGGGACCGCCATCGCGGTCATATCTGTCGTGTCGATCGTCGGCGGATATGTGCTGCTGTTCGTGCTGTGGCGCTACGTGTTCAGCGCGAAGGCAAGAGCCAAGCGCGGCGAACCGCCAGACTAAAGGCCCGGCCGGAGGGCCCCTAGCGCCGCGCGCTGCTCAGTGGGAGAGGGTGAAGGCGTTGAGGATCGTCGTGCTCCCAGTCGAGCTGTTGCGGAGCACGAGCCGCAGCATCAGCGACACCTTGCCCAGCCTGCGCAGGCGTGCGGCCGTCGTCTTGCTGAACTCGATCTTGTACGTGCTGGCGCCACCTTTGGTCGTCACGAGGATCGCTTTGGCGATCACCGTCTGTGGGGCCGTGCCCTGCGCGAAGCCCGTCGCCGATGGGCCGTGCAGGCCGATGCGGCGAGCGACGGACGTCGCCAGCAGCACCTCGAAACGACCGGCCACCTGTTCGTCGACCGAGTAGCGGACGAGCAGACCGCTGTGCAGGACGCTGCTCAGCGAGCGCGAGAGGACCGCCTGAGTGGCGCGCGGAGCGACGGGGGGCTTGGCGGTGCCCGCGGATGAGGACAAGGAGGATGGGGATGAGGAAGTTCCGCCGCCGCCCTGGGTCGACGTGGACGGAGAGCCTTTTTCTTCCGCGGGCGGCGCGGGCGGCGGAGGGAGGGGGCCGGATACGTCGACCGATGCCACATAGCTCCCGGTATTGCCGCCATCGTCGGTCACCGTGAGCTTGACCTCGTGCGGGCCGCCGTAAGCATATTCGTGCACCACGCTTGCAACAGGATTGGGGTTGCCTGTCCCTGAGCTGCTGTCACATTCTTCAGGGCTGGAGCCGTTTGTCGGAGTGCGTGCTCCGCAGTCTACTTCTGCAGTTGTTTCATCACCAAAGCTCCAGTGGTACTTTGCGACGCCCAGGTCGATGTCGGACTCGGTCGCGTTGAACGTGATCAAGCGCTTGTTGCTCACATTGGCCTGGGCAGTGAAACCGGGAACGATATTGTCGCGGTTGATACAGGGCACACCTGGATAATGCTCGGAGAGGGCGGCCTGGTCGAACTCGTCGTTGATGTAGTAGTCGCCGCCGAAGATTTCCTGGTTGAACCCGGCTTCAGCTTCGGTGCCCGGCAAGCCCGCAGCGACTTTGAGTGGAAAATCGTTGCGGCACTTATCCGGCACCTCGTCTTTGTCGCCGGTCGTGTCGTGCCAGCCGTCGAACTGCGGGTCGGTGACAGTCGCGATCTGCTCGTCCGCCGCTTGGTTGACGATCACGTCGGCAAGACCCGCATTGAACTCGCCGTCGGGGCCGCCGCCTATCTGGTTGGGCTCCTGCAGGCTGCTGGTGTCGTCCTGGCAGCCGCTGCCGGAGATCTTGGGCGACGCGTCCACCGTTCCGTAGTTGCCGGCACTCCACGGCAAGACCGCGTAGAGGATGGTCTGATGTCCAGCTTCAGCAGGGATGAACGAGTGATAGCTACAGATCTGTTTTTCAGACAGTTCGCTTGCGGACTTCGGTTCTGAGCAATAGGCGTGTGCCCCGGCTTCGCCGGCGCACACGTCGACGCCGGGTGGGGTGAAGACGAAGTAGATAGGTGTACGTTCTTCGGCGCCTTGCGGGTTTAGACCCGAGGGCAGCGAGTTGGCGGCGATGTAGTCGGCGAGCTCGTGGCGGATTTGGCTCGTGGTCAGACAGATGCTTCCCCCCGAGATGCTTTCCCCCGCGCAGTTGCCTTCGGTGGGGAAGGGATCTGAGTCGGTGTAGGCGCCACGGAAGGAGGAGCTGTATGCGGGCGCCAGCCCGGTTGGACCTTCGCGATACTGGGTGGCGACCGCGAAGACATTGGTGGTCGCACCGCTTTCGCTAGCGGCGTTGCGGAAGAACTCCTCGATGATCCGCTCCGATTCGCCAGAATAGGCGCCTTGCGGATACTCACCGGTGCGCGGGGTCTGTGGAGCCCAGAAGAGGAGGTAGTTCGCCTCAGAATGCACGACGGGGCCTGCCCCGTAGCTCAACGCAGATTCGGGGCTCGCTATTCCCGTGTGGGTGCCTTTCGGTTCAGCCGGCGCGATCCCGTATGTCTGGCCGCCCTCGTTCGTTACGACCGCGCCCGCCGGTGCGGCTCCGCAGGAGAATGCCGCGAGGGACACGATCACGCCAAGGCCGAGAGCCAGGCGGCGAGCGGGCACCGGTCGCAGACGAGTCCACATCGAGCTCAAGCTGGTAAGGACGTTCACGAGCCAATCATCGGCAACCCGTGCCAGATCCCTTAGCCCTGCTGGACACAGGCGAGACTTCCCGCTGGCGTGCGCTGCGCCACAGTAGATTGAAGGGAATGCAGACCCCGACAGGAGCGAGTATTCCCGCGGGACTGGATGTCGTGCTTCTCCCCGGGACGCGGGAGCTGCTCAGCAGACACGCACGCGAGCTGCCACAGAGAGACGACCTCTGCGGCGCTTTCTGCGGAGCGCTCGCGCTGTGCGCCGCTGGGATCGATGGCGGCGCAGAGGGGCAGATCGACCAGGATGCCTTCGCGCTCGCGGCCGGCAGCGTCGTGTCCGCGCTCGCGGACACGGACTCGCTGCCCTTCCAGGAGAAGGGACGGCGCGACTACCGGCTGGCGCTGCCCTTGATCGACGATCCGTCGCGCTCGGGGACGACCGCGGCCGGCGTCGTCCGCGCGCTCGAGCAGCTCTCGGCTGCCCGGCTCGTGGCGATCCCCTACATGGGACCGTGGACGCCGGACACGCTCGATCGCCTGTTCGACCTCGCTGCCGCGCTCAGCCGTCCCGTCACGCTCGTGGCCAATCTCGCGACCCACCATCTGTGGGGCTCCCGCGCCCGTGTCGATCAGCTGCTCGACTACCTGCTCACCGGCGAGCAGGAGGGGCCGGCGCCCGACTGGGACGTCGGGCATTTCGCGTGCGTGGTGGGGCGCCTGCGCGGTCCCCGTGGGTGCCTCTATGCGGTGGCTGACACATATCCCTCGCTCGGGAGCGGGGGCGTGCACCTGCAGCCGGCCGAGCGCCTCGCGGTCGCGCTCGAGCGGCGGGACATGCCCGCCGGGGGGGTGATCGCAGTCGTCTTCGCCGAGGACGGCGCGGCTGTGCGCTCCGGCGCCGGGGCGCTCGGCCTGCGCGAGGGCCTGTGGGACAACGGCACGGCGACGATGGAGACGCCGCCTTGAGCCAGAGCGAGCTGCTCGCGCTCGTCTGCTGCGACCTCGGCGGGGTCGTGCGCGGACGCTCGCTGCCGGCTCAAGGACTCGGCGAGCGACTCGAGAGGGGCGTCGGCTGGGTGCCGGCGAACCACGCGCTGACGCCGCTGGGCACTCTCGCCGAGCATGACCCGTTCGGCTCGACCGGTGACCTGCGCCTGCTGCCGGACCCCGACACGCATGTCCGTGTCGCGGCCGGCTCGGGCCAGAGCGCCTTGGACTTCGTGCTCTGCGACATCACGGACACCGACGGGCGACCCTGGGAGTGCTGTCCCCGGCGCTTTCTGCGCGAGGGCCTGCGCGAGCTCGAGGGCGGGCTCGGCATCCGCCTGCTCGCGAGCTTCGAGCACGAGTTCCGGCTCTCGATCGACGCTCCGCGCTCCCAGCCGTTCTCGCTCGAGGCACAGCGCCGCGCTGAGCCGTTTGCGGGCGACGTGATGGGCGCCCTGATCGAGGCCGGTGTGGAGCCGGAGCTCATCTTCCCGGAGTTCGGAACGCACCAGTTCGAGATCCCCGTGGCCCCCTGCGAGGGCCTGGCGAGCAGCGATCGCGCGATCGTCCTGCGGGAGGTCGTGCGTGAGCTCGCCCGCCGGCACGAGCTGCGGGCGAGCTTCGCGCCGCTGCCCGATCCCTCCGGGCCCGGCAATGGCGTGCACATCCATCTCAGCCTGCTCGACGCCGACGGAGCACCGCTGCTCTACGACGCCTCGCGCCCCGCGTGCCTCAGCGAGCTCGGCGGGCGCTTCGCGGCGGGGATCCTGCTGCACGCGCGGGCGCTCACCGCGCTGAGCGCCCCGAGCCCCTGCTCGGGAGCGCGTCTGACCCCCCACCACTGGAGCGCCGGCGCCGTATGCCTGGCGCAGCGCAACCGCGAAGCGCTGCTGCGCATACCGCCGCTCGTGTCGCTCGCGGGCGATCCGGCGCACCAGCTGCGCCTTGAGTACCGCGGCGCGGATGCGGCGGCGAACCCCTATCTGGCACTCGGCGCGATCCTCCGCGCGGGAATCGACGGGATTCGCGCCGAGCTGGCGCCGCCACCGATCCTCGAACGGGACCCCGCGGAGCTCGACGAGCGGGAGGCCGCGCGCTTCGGAGTCGGAGGCCTGCCCGCATCGCTCGGCGACTCGCTGCGAGCGCTCGCCGATGACGAGACCGTTCGCGGGTGGTTCACGCCGCTCTTCTACGAGGCCTACCTCGCCGTCAAGCGCGCCGAGCTCGAGGCGGTCGCGGACCTGGACCTCGGCGAGGTAAGCCGGCTCTATGCAGAGATCTACTGACAAGCCCCTCGCAGAGCTGCTCGCCGCGGTCGAGCACGAGCTTCCGCGGGCGATCGCGCTTCGCCACAGGCTGCACGCGCAACCGGAGCTCGCGCACGCCGAGGGGCAGACGGCCGCGACGGTCGCGGCCGAGCTGCCGGTGCCCTGCACGACGGTCGCCGGGACCGGGCGAATCGCCCGCGTCGGTCGGGGCGAGCGCCCCGCCGTAGCGGTGCGCGCCGAGCTCGACGGCCTCCCGATCAGCGAGCGCACAGGCGCTTTCTTCCGCGCTCAGGGAGAGGTGATGCACGCCTGCGGGCACGACGTTCACATGGCGGCGCTCGTCGCGCTGACACGGGCGGCTTGCACCCTCGGCGAGCGGCTTCCGGGGCCGATGCTCGCGATCTTCCAACCCAGCGAGGAGGCCTATCCATCCGGCGCCGAGCAGCTCGCGGGCGAAGGGCTCGCGGGCGAAGAGCTCGCGGCGGTCGTGGCGGCCCACATCCATCCCGAACTGCCGTGGGGCACGGTCGCGCTCGATCCCGGCCCCGTCAACGCGTCGAGCGACTCGGTCGAGATCATTCTCTACGGCGAGCCCTCCCACGCGGCCTATCCCCATCACGGTCGCGACCCGATCCTGGCGATGGCCCAGATAGTCGTCGCCCTCCACGCACAAATCGCCCGGCGGATCGATCCCCACGCGCCGGCCGTCCTCACGGTCGGGGTGCTCCAGGCGGGGGACGCTGAGAACGTGATCCCCGCGCAGGCGCGGGCGCGTGCCTCGCTGCGCGCGCACCGGCCGCAGGATCGCCTAGCGCTGCGGCGGCTGGTCGAGGAGGTCGTAAGCGG
The DNA here is from genome assembly GCA_049512215.1 of Solirubrobacteraceae bacterium. GTDB lineage: Bacteria > Actinomycetota > Thermoleophilia > Solirubrobacterales > Solirubrobacteraceae > Palsa-744. Next base: position 52,609 of record JBEKXJ010000016.1, on the reverse strand, counting down.
AATCGCAGCCGCGCACGGCTGTCGCGGCAGCGTCACGCTCACGGCCGGCGAGCCCGCGCTCGAGAACGATCCGCCCATCGTCGCCCGGGCGCGCGAGCTCCTTGAAGGCACGGGCCTTCGGCCCGCCCGGGAGTGGCGCTCCTGCGGCTCAGACGACTTCGCCTTCTTCGGTGCGCTCGCGCCGATCGCGATGGGCTTCGTCGGGCTCGACGGCGCCGAGGGCTTCGAATCGCGTCCGCTGCATCACCCCGAGCTGCTGCCGCCCGACAGCGCCGTCGGCGCCGTCGCGCGGGTCCAGGCGGTGCTTTACCTCGCCGCTCTCGCCGCGCACGGACAGCCGGGAAGCTGAGGCTCGGGCCCTGACCGCCGCACAGATCTGTACAGTCGCCGCTCCTTAGCGTCCTGTTTCCAACTAGGGGGAACCTCATGGTCAAGGAATTCAAGCGATTTCTGATCGGCGGCGACCTCGTGACGATCGCCGTCGGCCTCGTGATGGCGATTGTGCTCGCGGCGCTGGTGAAAGCGCTCGTCGCCGATCTGATCACGCCGATCATCGCGCTCATCTTCGGCAAGCCGGACTTCTCCTCGCTGAGCTTCACGCTCAACAGCAGCCATTTCCTCTACGGCGACTTCATCAACAACGTCCTCACCTTCGTCTCGACCGGTGCGGCGGTCTTCTTCTTCATCGTGAAGCCCTACAACGCGCTCAAGGAGCGCTCCCGCAAGTCTCCCGAAGCCGACTCCGACGTGCGGCCATGCACCGAATGCCTGAGTGACATCCCCAAGCAGGCCACACGCTGCGCGTTCTGCGGCTCGGTGCAGGCTCCGATCTAGGCCGCGCGCATCTGCGCCAGCCCGCCGGGAACGCTCTCGCCGGAGCTACGCCGTTGTGGGCTGGTCCTCACCGGCTCGCGCGTCGGCCTCGCGGAGGTTCTGCTGCGTCGTCTCGTCGCGCTCCATCTGCGCGTCGGTGAGCGGGTTCAGGATGCCGCGCAGAGCCGAGTTCACAGCCCAGCGGCGAGGCCGGATGATGCGCGGCTGGCGACGCTCGATCCCGCGAGCGATCGCCTCACCGGCGACGCTGGGGGCCAGCCGCTTCTGGAGCACCTTGGGCAGGATGCTCTCGAGCATCCTGTGCGCGAGCGGGTCCTGGTCGATGGCCCGATGGACCATCTCCGTGTCGATGAACCCGAAGTAGGCCACGCTCGCGCTCGCGCCATGTTGGTGCAGCTCGACCCGCAGCGCGCGGCCGAGCTGCTCGACCGCGGCCTTGCTCATCGCGTATGGCGTGGCGCCGATGCCGTTTATGAACGCGTAGATCGAGGAGACGACGACTACGTGTCCTCGGCGGGCAATGATCTCGGGCAGGGCAGCATCGAAGGTGCGGCAGACCCCCAACAGGTTGACGTCGAGCACGCGCTCGAAGCTCTCCGAGGAGATCGCGCGGAACGTCGCGACCCGCGAGGCGATGCCCGCGTTGGCGACGACGACGTCGAGCCCCCCGAACCGCTCGACGCTCGCCGCCACAGCGCGCTGCAGGGCGCCCCGGTCGGTGACGTCTCCGCCGAGGCCGAGTGCCCTCGTGTCGTGCAGCTGGGCCGCAGCGTGCGCGGCCGAGTCGGCCTCCAGGTCGAAGATCACCACCGACGCCCCTCGCGCGAGGAGCGCCCGTGCGGTCGCAAAGCCGATCCCGCGAGCGCCGCCGGTTACGAGAGCGACCTTGCCGTTGAGCTCGTATCGCGCCACGCCTGAAACTCTCTCAGATAGAGCCCGCGCGCGGAGCGCGCGGGCTCTATCTCGCCTCTAGCGGGCCAATCGGTCGCGGCGCGCTACAGGAGGGTGTTTTCCTTGGTCGTGACGGTGCCCTCGCTCTTGACGTTGATCCAGTCCTGACTCCCGCCGGTCAGCGGGCCGATCGTGTTGCCTTCGATCATGAAGTTCTCCAGCGTCGTGCCTCCTGGCGACGGTGAGCCGCTGTCCGTGGCGGGCGCGTACATGCCCGTGTCGGTGGCCGTGATCGTGTTGTTCTTCCAGTGCGTCGTGTGCTGCTGACTGTCATAGGGGAAGAACGCGATGCCGATGCCGCCGCCGCTGATCGTGTTCCCGACGATGGTGCCACCCCCGTAGCGCTGGGAGATACCGTCGTCCTTGAAATTCGTGATCGTGTTGTCGGCCACTTCGCTGTTGCGGCACTTCAGGTAGATGCCGTGCTCGCCGTAGCCGAGGTTGACCAGTCCGGTCCGGTTGATGACGTTCCCGTCGATCACCCATTCTTCGCCGGGAGGGGTGCTCCCGCCTTCGGCGTCCGTCTGGGTCAGCATCCCTGAGTTGCCCGTGTTTTCGATCACGTCATCGAGGACCTCCCAGCGGTTCCCGGCCACGACGAAGATCCCCGACTCCACGTTGAGCATGGTGGAGTCCTCGACCGTGACGTCGTTCCCCCGGCCTCCGAAGCCGTCGGATTCGTTCAAGTTCCCGCTGTTCACTTCCAGGTCGTCGAACGTGAGGAAGTCGTGACCGGCGTCCCATAGCCCCCACTTGATGTTGGCCTTGCCGGTGCCGTAGGAGGCGTAGATGATGGGCTTGCCGCTTTCGCCGCCCGCATTGCCGGTCAGGTTCGTGTCGGCGAAGACCGCGCCGCCTTCGAACAGCACGGCGTCGCCGGCCTGCAAGGATGCTTCGTTGACCCTTTTCACCGTTCGCCAAGGAGCGTTGGGGCTGGTTCCCGGGTTGGCGTCCGAGCCGGTGGGCGAGACGTAGTAGCTCGTGCCCGTGATCGTGAGCACGGGGACGGTAGGCGGAGTGCTGGACGGGGGAGTGCTGGACGGGGGAGTGCTGGACGGGGGAGTGCTGGACGGAGGAGTGCTGGACGGAGGAGTGCTGGACGGAGCCCCAGGCGTACCGGGGGCTGGGGGGGCGTGTCCGACCGGACCGGCTCCCCATCTGGACCGTTGGAACCTGCTCGCATGCGATGCCGGCACCGACGCCTTGCGCGAGGCGTGGTGGACGTCGGCGCAGCGTCGCTTGTGACGCTTGGCGCAGGCGGCCTGGCTGGCGCACCTGTGGTGCTTGCCGCAGACAGCGGGCTGAGAGTGGCTGGCGGCGTGGGCGGATCGGCGGTGGGCAGCTGAAGGCTGCGCGAGGGCGGTGGCGGGGATAGCGAGGGCCATGGCGGCAATCGCGAGCGACTTGGCGATGAAAGATGCGATGAGAGATGAGTTCATGGGTCATGCCTCGACCCTCACCGGAATACCTTCGCCTCTGCCCCCCCGCGTGGACAGAAAGACGATGGGGCCCCCCGTGGGACTGCGGGCTCCACTGCAAGGGAAGACGATGTCTGCGGGGCTCGGGGACAGCACCGGTATCAACGTCTCCAAGGCCACCGTCACCGCCAACAGCGCAGAGCGGAGAATGGCTCTGTGACGCGGGATCTTCCCGATGGGCGATCCAGGACTCGAACCTGGGACCTCTTCCTTATCAGAGAAGCGCTCTAACCGACTGAGCTAATCGCCCGAGTGCTGATGTGAGGGGTCTGCGACGCCGACGTCGCGGCGCCGATTGAAACATTCCTGGGACACTGGACTCGACCCTCGTCGCATCGCCGGCCCATCTTATCGCCCGCTGATCGCGCGATCAGCGGTCTGCGCCACAACCTCCCGTGGGCGTCGGCATCGCCTTCCTGACCATGAGCTTCAGGCGTGCCTTCACGTGGGGGCCGGCCACCTTCAGGGCACCGCCGGGACCTGCTGGGTGATGCAATGGATGTTCCCGCCCCCCAGCAGTATCTCGCGGCCGGGAACGCCCACGAGATCACGGTCGGGAAAGCAGCCGCTCAGCACCGCGGCGGCCTGCTCGTCGAGGCGCTCGTCGAGCAGCGGGAACACGATTCGCCTCGTTGCGAGGTAGAAGTTGGCATAGGAAGCCGCCATGCGATTACCGGCCCGGCGCGGCAGGGTTCCGGGTGGCGCATCAACGCCCTTCGCCTCCTCCTCGCTGATCGCGAGCGGTCCGGGCGAGGGTATCCGGACGACCTCGAGCGGCCTGCCGCGAGCGTCGGTTGCGCCTTGCAGGCGCTCGAGTGCGTCCCGGGAGATCGCGTGCTGCGGATCGGACTCATCCCCGCTCCAGGTGAGCAGGACGACGCCGGGTGCCACGAAGCAGGCGAGGTTGTCGACGTGCCCGTCGGTCTCATCGTTGTAGACCCCCCGGCCAAGCCAGATCATCTTCGCGGCGCCGAGATGATCGAAGAGCACCTGCTCGATCTGCCCGCGCACTAGCTCGGGGTTGCGGTTCGGGTTGAGCAGGCACTCTTCTGTCGCCATCACCGTCCCCTCCCCGTCGACGTGGATCGAGCCGCCCTCGAGCACGATCGGGGCGCGGTAGCGCTCGGCGCCTTCGATCTCCAGCACCTTCTGAGCGACTCGCTCGTCACGGTCCCAGGGGAAGTAGAGGCCCCCCTCGAGCCCGCCCCATGCGTTGAAGCGCCAGTCCACGCCGCGCCGTCCGCCGTCGCCGTTGATCACGAAGCTGGGGCCCGTGTCGCGTATCCAGGCGTCGTCGGTTGAGATCTCAACCACGCGTATCGAGGGCGAGAGCACGGAGCGGCAGTGCTCGAACTGGCCGTCGGAAACCGCCACGGTCACCGGCTCGGAGGCGTTGATCGCCTCCGCGACGGCCGCAAAGGCCTCCTGCGCGGGCTTGGCCCCCAAGCGCCAGTTGTCCGGGCGCTCGGGCCACGCCATCCAGCAACCGGAGTGCGGCTCGAACTCCCCCGGCATCCGGTAGTCGTCGGCGGCCGGGGTGGAGGCTATGGTCGCGCTCATCGAGGGCTGGTTGCCGCCCCGGGTAGCGCCATGGTCCAGGTAGTCAGGCCCACGGTCCAGGCGGTCACGTTCGTGAAGGAAGCGTAGAGGGCGGCGATGCCGGGACCATAGACGACGCCCCGCCTGCGCGGCTCTCGCTTCGTGCCCTCCTACGGCGCGCTGTCACCCTCACCGAGCTACGCTGGGTCGGCTGCCCGCCGGACACCGGACCGCCTAGAGTCCGCTGGGATGCAGGAGATTCGCCTCATCGCCGCGCTGGGCCCGCACGCCTCGCCGGCGCGCACGCGCCCGCCGCAGCGAGAGCGCTTCCGCATCGCCGCCGTGCAGGAGCGCTGGCATCCCGATCCCGGCGAGCACGCCGCAGCCCTGGAGGCCGCGATCCGGCGCGCGGCCGGCGAGGGCGCGCAGCTCGTCTGCCTGCAGGAGCTCACGCTGAGCCCCTACTTTGCCGTCGACCCGTCCGGCCCAGAGGCTGCGGGGGTCGAGGCCGAGGAGCTTCCCGGCGGCGCCACGCACCGCTTTGCCGCGCGCATGGCGCGCGACACCGGCGCTCACATCCACGCCTCCCTCTATGAGCGCGCGCAGGGCGGCGGGGGACTCGGCTACAACACGGCGATCGTCGTCGCCCCAGACGGCGAGCTCGTTGCCCGCACTCGAAAGCTGCACATCCCCGTGACCGCCGGCTACCACGAGGGCCGTTACTTCCGGCCCGGCCCGGGCGGCGACGACGCCTTCCCGGTCCTCGCTCTCGGGGAGGCACGCCTCGGCCTGCCGACCTGCTGGGACCAGTGGTTTCCGGAGTTGGCGCGCATCTACAGCCTCGAGGGTGCCGACGTGCTGGTCTATCCGACAGCGATCGGCTCAGAGCCCGAGCATCCCGACTTCGACACCCAGCCCCTATGGGAGCAGGTGATCACTGGCAACGCGATCGCCAACGGCGTCTTCATGGTCGCCGTGAATCGAGTCGGTGAGGAGCCGCCGATCAGCTTCTATGGGTCCTCCTTCATCTGCGATCCGTACGGGCGCAAGCTCGTGCAGGCGCCTCGCGACGAGCCGGCCGTGCTCGTGGCCGACCTCGATCTCGACCAGCGCAACGACTGGCTGGAGCTCTTCCCCTTCCTCACGACCCGCCGCCCCGACGCTTACGCCCGCCTGGCCGAGGCGGCTGCCTAGCCCATGAACGAGTCCTCAGCGCGCTGAGGACTCGAGCGAAGCCTCTAGGCCACCGCGCGTGGCCGCAGGCGTCGCGCCAGCTCGATCGCCTCCTGCGGCGTCGCGAACGACAGCTCCGCGCAATAGCCGCCCTCGCTCGTCGCCCTGACGCGCACCTCAGCGCCGAGCGCGCCGCCGAGCGCATCCGCGATCTCCCGTGCCGCCTGCTCCTGATCGGGGTGTGCCTCCCTGGGCGCACGCCCGCGCCGGCGGCCGCGTGGGCGCACCTGCGTGGAGATCCTGCGCTCGCGCGCCCGCGCTTCGGTGGTCCTCACCGACCAGCCCTCCGCGACGGCGCTCCGCGCGAGGCTTCTGCGCGCGCCATGGTCCTCTGTCAACAGCAGGGCTCGCCCGTGCCCCTCGCTCAGCGCGCCCTCGTGGACCAGCTCGATCACCTCATCTGGCAGGTCGAGCAGCCGCATCAGGTTGCTCATCGCCACGCGTCCGCGGCCCACGCGTCTGCCGACCTCCTCGTGTGTCAGGCCCAGCTCCTCGATCAGGCCCGCGCAGGCCCGCGCCTCCTCGATCGGGCTGAGGTCCTCGCGAGCCATGTTCTCGATCAGCGCCAGCTCCAGCGCCTCCGCGTCCGCACGCGGGCGCACGAGCGCCGGGATCACCTCGAGGCCTGCGATCTGCGCGGCCCGCCAGCGACGCTCGCCGGCGACGAGCTCGTGCGTGCCGTCCGCCTTCGGCCTCACGAGCACGGGCTGCAACACGCCGCGCTCGCCCAGCGACTCGGCCAGAGCCCTCAGCCCCTCCTCGTCGAAGCGCTTGCGCGGCTGCTTGGGGTTGGGCGAGATCATCTCGACCGGCAGCTCGCGCAGCTCGTCCTCGCGCGCCCTGGCGCCCTCGGCCGAGACGGAGAGAATCGCATCCAGGCCCCTACCCATCCCACGCCTGGGTTCAGCCACGGGCGGCCACCTCCTTGGCCAGCTCGAAGTAGGCCGCGGCCCCCGCACTGTGCGGGTCGTGATGGGTCACGGGCAACCCGTAGCTCGGCGCCTCCCCGACCCTCACGTTGCGCGGGATCACCGTCTCGAACACGAGGTCCGGGAAGTGTTCTCTGACCTCACGCTCGACCTCCTGACCGAGCCGCGTGCGGCTGTCGTGCATCGTCAGCAGCATTCCGGCCACCGTCAGGCGGGGGTTCAGCTCGCGCCGGATGAGCTCAAGTGTCTCGAGCAGCCCGGCGAGGCCCTCGAGCGCAAAATACTCGGTCTGCACGGGCACGATCACCCTGTCCGCGGCGACCAGCGCGCTGACCGTCAGCGGCCCGAGCGACGGCGGACAGTCCAGCAGGATGTACTCGAAACGGTCTCTGAGTGGGGCGAGGCGCTCGCGCAGGCGCTGCTCGAAGCCAGCCATCCGCGGCAGCTCGACGTTCGCCCCCGCGAGGCCTGGTCCGGCCGGCAGCACGTGCAGCCCTTTCACGCTCGACTCGACCAGCGCCTCCCGAGCCGTGACCTCGCCGGTCAGGACCTCGTAGAGCCCCGGCTGCTGAGCGCGCGCGATGCCCAAGCCCACGGTCGCATTCGCCTGCGGGTCGACGTCGACGAGCAGCGTCGCATATCCAGCCTCGGCGATGCAGGCCCCGACGTTGACCGCGGTCGTCGTCTTGCCGACGCCGCCCTTCTGGTTGGCGATCGCAAAGATCATCCCCATCTACTGCAAGCTAGCGCCCATCGCGGTCAGACGGCCTCGGACCGTCGTGATCGCCTCCAACAGGCGCTCTGAGCCCGAGAGGGCGCTTGCGGGCCACCCCGGCCCGCCTCGGGAATCGCGCGGGCGTCTGCGCCACCTTCACGAAGAGGTGGAGATGGTGCTCGCGGGCCCCCTCGTAGGGCTCGACCCTGCGCACCTCCAACCGCCGCATCCCGAGCTCCTCGGCCGCTCTCAGCGCCGCGTCCTCCCCCCTCCCGGTCCGAGCGCCCCGCCAATCGACGAGCGTCCCACCCAGCGCCAGCAGCGGCGCCGCGTACTCCAGCACGACCGGCTGCGCGGCCAGCGCCCGGGCCACGATGAGCTCCTGTGCGCACGCGCCGTCCCGCCACTCCTCCGCTCGAACGCACACCGCACGCGCATTCTCGATGCCCGCCGCGGCGAGCATCTCATTCAAGAACAAGTACTTCCGCATCTGGCTCTCGATCAGTCGAACCTCGCTCGGAGCTAGTGCCACCGCGAGTGCCAGCCCCGGGAAACCGGCGCCCGAGCCGAGATCCGCGATCGTGTGCGCCGCGCGCACGACCTCGAGCTCGAGCGCGATCAGCGAGTCGGCGAGATGCACCTCCACGGCTCGCGCCGCGCTGCGCACCGCCGTCGGCGCCCGCTCGTCGCCTTCCAGAACCGAAAGCAGGCTCGCGAGCTGCGCACGCCGGCCCTCTCCCAGCCGGTAGCGGGTCGCGAGGCGCTCCAGAGCAGAGGACGCCTCGGGATTGGAGTCGATCAGGGCGCGTTCGCCGCGCTGCTCGCCCATCAGGGTTTCTTCACGTGAAACAGGCCGTGCAACGGGCGCTATCGGGCGGCAATCGGCGAGATCACGAGGTAACGGGCGGGCTCCTCGCCTTCGCTGTGGGTCTCCACGTCGCCGCGCTCGCGCAGATACTCATGCACGATCCGCCGCTCGGAGGGGGGGAGGGGCTCGAGCTCCACCGGCCGGCCTGAGCGCAGCGCCTCCTCGGCGGCATCGTCGGCGTCCGCCTCGAGCATCGCCGCCCGGCGCTCTCGATAGCCGTTCGCGTCGATCACCACGCGCACGCCACCCGGGCCGCCGGGAAACACGATCCGCTGGGCCAGATGCTGCACCGCGTCGATCGTCTGTCCGCGCCTGCCGATGAAGAGGCCGACGTCCTCCCCGGTCAGGCGCCCGTTCAGCACGCCATCCTCCTCGTCGACCTCGACTTCGGCCTCGAGTCCCAGCGCCTCGACGATCTCCTCGAGCAGATCTTCGAGCGCTTCCACCGGCTCAAGCTCCTCGGTCGCGAGGCCGGCGTCGTGGGGCCCGTCGTTCATCGCCGCCTGCCCGATCGTTTCTTCTTCTTTCGGGACGGCCTCGGCGGCGGTGCGCCCCTCGCTCCCTGCCCGTCGGGGCCCCCGGTCACACCCGCACCCGCGAGCGCGGGCTTCAGCGATCCCTCCGCCTTGCCGTTGGAGGAGCTCTTAGTAACGTCGGGCCGCGGTGCTGAGGGCCCTATCCGCCTGCGGATCAGGGATTGCTGCGCGATCGTCCAGAGGTTCGTCGTGATCCAATAGACGAGCAAGCCCGCCGGGTAGCGGTAGAGGATGACGACGAACACGACCGGCAGCAGCAGCATCAAGCGGCGCTGGTTCTTGTCGGCCGTGGCCGTCGCGATCAGCGTCGAGGCGAGCTGCGAGCCGACGTAGAGCACGATCAGGACCACCAGCGCAGCGCCGGTTGCCTTGCTCGTGATGTCCGGCAGGAACAGGAACTTGGCCGAGTGGGGGGCGACCTGGTTGCACGTCGCTTTTTCGATCGCCTTCGAGCTCACGATGCCGTGCGCTTTCAGCGCGGGGCCGCAGATGCGCTTCTTCAAATCGGTCCGCAGCATGTAGAAGAGCGAGACGAACACCGGCAGCTGCAGGACCAGGGGCAGGCAGGAGGCGAGCGGGTTGATTTTGTTCTCCTGATAGAACTTCATGATCTCCTGCTGCTGACGCTGTTTGTCCTCCTTGTACTTCTCTTTCAGCGCGTTGATCTGCGGGGCGAGCCGCTGCATCTCCTGCATCGACTTCAGCTGCCTGAACGTGACCGGCACGAGGATCGCCCGGATCAGCACGGTCAGCCCGACGATCGCGAGACCCCAGCTGCCACCCACGAGGTGGGCGTGGATGAACACCATGATCGATTCGAACAGGCTGATCAGGGGCGAGAACGCGTCCTGAATCACGTTGGCGAGGATTGGCATGTGCTCTAGGGGCTCTCGGCAGTATCGGGGCGGCTGGTGGCTTGGGCCTTGTGCGTTGCGGCGGCTCGCGCGGCTCCGGGCCGGCTGCCCGAAACGCGCTCAGGCTCCGGCATCGGGACCGATCCTGAACACTCGCTGGGCCTCCACCGGATCGTATCCGCCGTGGCTCCACGGGTTACACCTGAGCAGGCGCCACCCCGCGAGCACCAGGCCCCTAAGTATGCCGTACTCCCGCACCGCCTCGACTGCGTAGCGCGAGCACGTCGGCTCGTACTTGCAGCGCCGCGGGATCGCCGGGGAGATCGCCCGCCTGTAGAGGATGATCGGCGCGAGCACGGCCGCTCGCGCGATCCGCGTCGGCCAGCCGGGCGGGGCGTCTGCGTGCTCGCTGGGAGACGCCCCGCCCACCCGCGACTAGCCCTCCACGCTCATGGCCGGTCCGCTCCGCAGCCCGGCCTTCGCGATCAGCTCGCTGAGCGCCGCCTCGACGCCCTCCAGCCCCTCGCGCTCGGCCAGGCCGCCCACTGAGGGGCGAGCAACGACGACGATATCCTCGCCGGGCCTCAGCCCGGTCTCAGCGTGTGCGAAGGCCTCCCGCAGCAGGCGCTTGACGCGGTTGCGCTCGACCGCGCCTCCGACCTTCCGCGACACCGACAACCCCAGCCGAGGCCTCTCGGCCGACGCGTTCGGGAAGCTGTAGAGGACCAGATATCGGTTCGCGGTGGACCGGCCCTGCCTGTAAACGCGCTCGAACTCCGCGCTGCGCGAGAGGCGTCCGCGACTCCCGGGCCGGGGGTTCACGACGTTGCGCTCGCCGTCAAGATAACTCTCAGCACGCGCCTTTAGGTGGAGAGTCGCTTGCGTCCCTTGTCCCGACGCCGCTTGAGCGTCAGACGTCCGGCCCGCGAGCTCATGCGGGCGCGGAACCCATGGGCGCGGGCTCGCTTGCGCTTCTTTGGCTGGTAGGTGCGCTTCACTGTTGGCTTCTCCAAAGGCCGGTGAACTCCTGTCACTCGAGCCTTTCAGGAGTATAGGCCCGCACGCTTGCGAGCGAATTCTTCCGCCATTTGCGGCCACTCCCGTCAAGCGCCCTGAGACGCTCGGATATAGTCGCCCGACCGGGTCCTCTGGGGGCCCTCCTTGGATGATCGTCACCAGTTCCTCTATGGGAGAGGCGGGCCGATACTGCCGTGAGCGCCGAGCTGGAGGACATATGGTCGCGCGTGCAGGCCGAGCTCGCCCTCGCGGTCGGCGAGCCCACCTACCGCATCTGGCTGGAGCCCCTACGCGCCGTCGAGCTGACCGGCGAGAGCCTCCTGCTCGAAGCTCCGGCGCACGCCAGTGGATGGATCCGAGACCGCTTCGGCCGCGTGCTGCAGCAGAGCGCAGCGGCTGTCCTCGGGCCACACATCCTCATCGAGGTCCTCAGCGACCACGCCTCCGCGGACGCCGTGGCGCCGGAGAGCGGCGCCGAGCGAGCGGCGAGCCGGCGAGCCACCGCGCGTAGGTCTGAGCCGCGGGCGGCTCCGCGCGAGCACCCGTCGCCGTTCGGCAATCCCAAGCTCACCTTCGACCAGTTCGTGATCGGCGACTCCAACAGGCTCGCGCACGCCGCCGCGCTGACCGTCGCCGAGATGCCCGCCCAGGCCTACAACCCTCTCTTCATCTGCGGTCCCCCGGGCGTCGGCAAGACGCACCTGATGAGCGCGATCGCCAACTTCCTGCTCTCTCACAGTCCCGGCCTGAGCGTCCTCGCCAGCACGGGTGAGTCCTTCACAAACGAGTTCCTCGGCGCGCTCGGGGGCGGGCAGACCGAGGACTTCAAGGCCCGCTTCCGCGACCTCGACGTGTTGCTGATGGACGACGTCCAGTTCCTTGAGCGCAAGACCAAGACCGAGGAGGAGTTCTTCCATACCTTCAATGCACTCCATGACAGCGGCCGTCAGATCGTGCTCACCTCCGACCGCCCGCCCCGCGACCTGCAGGCCCTCGAGGACCGTCTGCGCGAGCGCTTCGAGGCGGGCCTCGTCGCCGACATCACGCCTCCGGGCCTCTCAACGCGCATGGCGATCCTGCGCAAGCGCGCCCAGCATGATCACATCGAGCTCGCCGACGAGCGGCCGCTGGCGCTCATAGCCGAGCGCGTCGACAGCAACGTCCGAGCCCTCGAGGGAGCGCTGATCCGCGTCGTCGCTTTCAGCTCGCTCACCGGCCGCGGGCTGACAGCCGAGCTCGCCGAGGAGGTCCTCGACAGCCTCTACCCCGCCACGGCCGCCCCCGGCCGGCGCAGGCCGCACTCGATAACCGCCATCCAGGCTGCTGCTTGCGAGCACTTCGGCCTGTCCTCGCAAGAGCTTCTCTCCTCCGACCGCACGCCTCGCATCGCCTGGCCGCGACAGGTCGCGATGTATCTCTCCAGGGAGCTCACCGGCGAGTCGCTGCCGGCCATCGGCAGGCATTTCGGCGGGCGCAACCACACGACGGTCCTTCACGCCTGGCGGCGCACCCGCTCGCGCATCGACTCCGATCAAGCTTCACGCGAGGCTGTGGACGAGCTGTGCAGAAGGCTCGATTCAGGACAGCCGTCGAGCGTTCAACGGCGCCCCGACCGGTCAGACTGAGAGACTCCCGCGAGGATATCCACAGCAGCGGCGAGAACATTGCCGGCGTAATCCCCCCCACCAGAGCCAAACACACATCTTCAGAGCCCCTACTTTCAACTATCACTTGACCAAGATGAATTCATGAAGCTTTCCCTTTCCTCCTCCGAGCTGTTGACCCAGCTCCAGACCGCGACGCGCGTCGCATCGACGCGCAGCGCCGTGCTTGCTCTTTCCGGCGTGATGATCTCGGCTCTGCCCGACGCTAAGCCCGAGCTGCTCGCCACGGACATGGAGATCGGCCTGCGCGTTCCCCTCGACGCCGATGTCAGCAGTCCCGGCTCGGCTGTCCTGCCCGCCCGTCTGCTTCTCGACGTGGCGCGCTCGCTCCCCGCCGAGAAGCTCACGATGGAGCTGAGAAGCGCTGAGCAGGACGTCGAGCTGATTTGTGGACAGACGACATTTCACCTGCGCACGCTTCGCGCCGAGGACTTTCCCCCGCTGCCGGCTCCTTCGCCTGAGACCCGCGTCTCTCTCCCCGCCGCCGCGTTCGTCCAGACCGTCTCCCGAGTGTCCAGCTCTGCCTCCCGTGATGAGACCCGCCCGGTGCTCACCGGAATCCTCATCTCAGCCTCTGGTCGTGAGCTGCGGATGGTCGCGACCGACTCCTACCGCCTGAGCGTCAAGGAGACCGCGCTGGAGGCGCCGCTGCAGGGAAGCCTCGAGGCGAACGTCCCCGCCCGCGCTCTCAACGAGCTCGTGCGCATCGCTCAAACGGCCGCCAGTGAGTCGATTGCCGTGAGCGTCGGGCAGAACCAGGTGGTCTTCGAGCTCGGGGACATCGTCCTGTCCTCGCGCCTGATTGACGGGCAGTTTCCGAACTACCGCCAGCTCCTGCCCGAGTCGGTCGAGCACGAGCTGCGTCTCGCGAGCGCCGAGCTCACCGACGTCGTGCGGCGCATCAGCCTATTCGCCCAGAAGAACGCGCCCCTGCGCCTGAGCTTCAGCGAGGGCGCGCTCACGATCTCTGCCCAGACCCCCGATGTCGGGGAGGCGAGCGAGGCGATCCCGATCCCGTTTCACGGCGATCCTTTCGAGATCGGCTTCAACCCCGAGTTCCTGCGCGACGGGCTCGAGAGCATCGACTCCGAGGAGCTCGTGCTGAAGCTGATCAGCCCCCTGCGACCCGGCCTGATCGAATCACCCGATTCGGGAGACTTCGTGTACCTGATCATGCCCATCCGCCTGAACGTTTGAGGTCAGACCCGTGCGCGTGGTCAGCGTGCAGATGCGCGACTTCCGCACCTACGCGCGCGCCCAGACCCGGCTCGGGGAGGGCCTCACGGTCGTCCATGGACCCAACGGCGTCGGCAAGTCGAACCTGCTCGAGGCGCTCTATTTTGGCTGCACCGGGCGCTCGCCGCGCACGCGCAATGAGCGCGAGCTGGTGGCCTTCGGCGCGCCCACGACCCGCGTGGTGGTGGGGCTCCGCGAGGACTCCCGCGCACACGAGTTGAGCGTTGGCTTCGGCATCCTCGCTCCCAACGCACGCCCGACCAAGCGGATGACTTCCGACGGCTCGCCGGTCGAGCGGCTCCTGGACGTCGCCCACAGGCCGCTGCTGAGCGTCTTCATGCCGGACCGGCTCGAGCTCCTGAAAGGGCCCCCGAACCTCCGCCGCGCCCACCTCGATCAGCTCGTGGCAGCGATCTGGCCGCTGCGCGCCGAGATCCGTCGCGAGTACTCGCGCGTGCTCGCCCAGCGCAACGCTCTACTCATGCGCATCCGCGCGGGACGGGCTTCGCTGAAGACCCTGTCGATCTGGGACCGCGAGCTCGCGCAGAACGCGCTTGCGCTGCGCGAGCAGCGCTCAGACGCGGTCGCCCTGCTCGCCGGGCCATTCTCCGAGCGAGCTCGACAGCTTGGCTGCAGCGGCGAGGTCACGCTCGAGTACCGGCCTCGCTCGCGTGCCGCTGGGGTGCAGGCGCTCCTCGCCGAGCTCGAGGAGCGCCTGCCCGGCGACCTCGAGCGCGGCTTCTCGAGCCATGGGCCCCACCGTGACGAGCTCGCCGTCCTGCGTGACGGCCGCGAGCTGCGCGTCTATGGATCCCAGGGCGAGCAGCGGGTCGCCCTGCTCGCCCTGCTGCTCGCCGAGCGTGCTGTGCTCGCCCGCGAACGCGACCGCACGCCGCTGATGCTGCTCGACGACGTGATGAGCGAGCTTGACGCCGAGCGCCGTGAGCTGCTCGCCGAGGAGCTCTCCGGCGGCGGCCAGAGCGTGATCGCGACGACCGACCTCGCGCACGTGCCCGGCGCCACGGACGCGTCCGTGGCGCGCCTACATATCTCCCCCGGGGCGATCCTCCAGGAGGTGCTGGCCGCTTGAGCAAAGCCGCTCCCCGCCCGCTCGCCTTCGCCCTGGAGGGCCTCACCTGGAGGCTGGTGCCAGCCACTACGCTCGCTCGCGTGCAGGAGATCTGGGAGCTCGCGGCGGGCCCCGCGATCGCCGCCGCCGCCCGCCCCACCGCCGAGCGCGAGGGGACCCTCACGGTGACCTGCGAGGCCGCCGTCTGGGCACAGGAGCTCGACCTCATGGCCGGCGAGATCGTCCCTCGCCTGAACGCTGCGCTGGGAGCCGAGACGATCCGCGATCTACGCTGCCGGACCGGTTGAGGGCGGAGCCCCCCTCCGACCATGCCAAGGGCCGCGCGGAGAGATCCGCGAATGGGCCTCTGTTTCCGCCAATTTGCAGGGATTTAGCGGCCTTTGAGGGCCCTGAAGAGGGGCCCCGCGTGCTATTGTTATGTACACAATTATCTCGCCCCGGCCCGTGGTCCTCACGCGCGGTGAGCCGGGGCGTTCTCACGTCATTGGAGGGCCATGGCCACAGCCAGCAACAGCTCTGAGGGGAGCGCAGGAAAGGGCGGCGTCAACGACCCGTCGATGGCGGGTGGCCCCTCGAGCTACGACGCCCAGGACATCACCGTCCTCGAGGGGCTGGAGGCCGTCCGCAAGCGCCCGGGAATGTACATCGGATCGACCGGGGTCATGGGCCTGCACCACCTCGTCTATGAGGTCGTCGACAACTCCGTGGACGAGGCCCTCGCGGGCTTCTGCAGCGAGGTCTCGGTAACGATCCATCCCGACAATTCGGTCACCGTCTCAGACAACGGCCGCGGCATCCCCGTCGCGGTGATGGAGAAGGAGGGTCGTCCCGCGGTCGAGGTCGTGCTCACGGTCCTGCACTCGGGCGGCAAGTTCGGCGACGGCGGCGGCTACAAGGTCTCCGGCGGCCTGCACGGCGTCGGCGTCTCGGTCGTGAACGCCCTCTCCGAACGCCTGCTCGTCGAGATTCGCCGGGACGGGCACAGCTTCTCGCAGGAGTACTCCAGAGGCGCGCCCCAGTCGGAGCTGATCAAGGGCGAGAAGCTCGCCGCCGGCGCCCCGACCGGCACGAGCGTCACGTTCCTGCCCGACGGCGACATCTTCGAGACGCTCGACCTCGACTTCTACACGCTCGAGGAGCGCCTGCGCGAGACGGCCTTCCTCACCCGCGGGCTTGCGATCTCGCTCGTCGACGAGCGCGGCGAGGGCCACTCCATCGATTTCCGCTACGAGGGCGGGATCGAGGACTTCGTGTCCTATCTAAACGAGAACAAGGACACCGTCCACCGCAAGGTGATCTTCTTCGCGGGTGAGTCCGAGGAGGGCGCCGCCGAGGTCGCGATGCAGTGGAACGCCTCCTACCAGGAGTCGATTCACTCCTTCGCCAACAACATCAGCACGCGCGAGGGCGGCTCGCACATGTCCGGCTTCCGCTCGGCGCTCACGCGCACTTTGAACAAGTACGCGCGCGACCACGGCCTGCTCAAGGAGAAAGAGGACAACCTCTCCGGCGAGGACGCCCGCGAGGGGTTGACGGCTGTGATCTCGGTGAAGTTGCGCGACCCCCAGTTCGAGGGCCAGACGAAGACCAAGCTCGGTAATCCCGGCATGGCGGGCTTCGTCGAGTCGATCGTGAACTCGGGCCTCGGCGAGTTCCTGGAGGAGAACCCGAGCGAGGCCCGCGCCGTGATCATGAAGTCCGTCCAGGCTCAGCGCGCTCGTGAGGCCGCGCGCAAGGCGCGCGACCTCACGAGACGCAAGTCGGCGCTCGAGAACTCCACGCTGCCTGGCAAGCTCGCCGACTGCTCGGTCAAGGACCCGTCGCTGGCAGAGCTCTTCGTGGTCGAGGGCGACTCCGCCGGCGGCTCGGCCAAGCAGGGTCGTGACCGCAGCACCCAGGCCGTGCTGCCGCTGCGCGGGAAGATCCTCAACGTCGAGAAGTCGCGGATTGACAAGGTGCTCCAGAACGCGGAGGTCCAGGCGCTGATAACGGCGATCGGAACCGGCGTGCGCGACGAGTTCAACATCGAGAACGCTCGTTACCACAAGGTCGTGCTGATGACCGACGCCGACGTCGATGGCGCGCACATCCGCACGCTCGTGCTCACCCTGCTCTTCCGCGAGATGCAGGAGCTGATCGAGGCCGGCTACGTCTACATAGCCAAGCCACCGCTCTACAAGCTCAAGCAGGGCGCCCGCGAGCGCTACATCGAAAAGGACTCCGAGCTCGAGGAAATCCTGCTCTCGGACAAGTGGGAGAAGATCGAGGTGTTCGACCGTCACGGGACCCAGTTCAAGCTGACCGAGCCCCGCTGGCACCGCTTCTCGCGCCTGCTCAAGCAGTACGGGGGCTGGTCTTCCTCGCTGCGCGCCGCGCACGGCCACGACGTCGTCCAGTTCCTCGAGGAGTCGCTCCTGCTCAGCGAGCAGGTGATGAGCAGCGAGGCCGCCATCGAGCTGCTCAGCCGCGCCGGCGCGGAGCGCGAAACGCACACGACCGAGCTGATCTCCTCGGACCAGCTCGAGTTGCAGGTCAAGGCTGTGGAGACGAAGACCGGCTTCGCCCGCACGCACAAGATCAAGCGCGCGCTGTTCGACTCGCAGGAGTACCGGGCACTCGCGCGCATCCACGCTCAGCTCGCAGAGCTCGCCGGCACGCCTCCCTTCGAGGTGCGTCTCGCGGACGCCCACGAGACGCCGACAACATTCGAGGAGCTCCGCAACGCCGTGATGACGGTTGCCCAGAAGGGGATCAAACTCCAGCGCTTCAAGGGGCTCGGGGAGATGAATGCCGACCAGCTTGGCGAAACCACGATGTCCCCGACGACGCGTACGCTCGCGCAGGTCACGCTCGAGGACGCCTTCGCCGCCGACCGCATCTTCTCGATGCTGATGGGCGATCAGGTCGAGCCCCGCCGGGCGTTCATCGAGGACAACGCGAGCGCCGTCACAAACCTGGATGTCTAGAGAGGTGAGCCTTGGCAAGCGCTGATGTCATAAGCGGGGGCAACGTCGAGCCGCGCGCACTCGAGGAGGAGATGCGCACGGCCTATCTCGACTACGCGATGTCGGTGATCGTCGGCCGCGCGCTGCCCGACGTGCGTGACGGGCTGAAGCCGGTCCACCGCCGGGTGCTCTACGCGATGAACGAGCTCGGACTCGGACCGACGCGGTCCTATGCCAAGTGCGCAAAGATCGTCGGCGAGGTGATGGGCAACTATCACCCGCACGGCGACTCCGCGATCTACGACACGCTCGTGCGCATGGCGCAGGAGTTCTCGATGCGCAACGAGCTCATCGACGGTCAGGGCAACTTCGGCTCGATCGACGACGATCCCGCCGCGGCGATGAGATACACAGAGGCGCGCCTGGCGCGGATCGCGACCGAGATGCTGCGCGACCTCGACATGGACACCGTCGACTTCGCGCCCAACTACGACGGGTCTCGCCGCGAACCGCTCGTGTTGCCCGCGCGTTTTCCGAACCTGCTCGTCAACGGCTCCTCGGGCATCGCGGTCGGCATGGCGACGAACATCCCGCCCCACAACCTGCGTGAGGTGATCGACGCCACGATCGCCTACATCGAGGATCCCGACCTCGGGGTCGAGGGACTGATGCGCCACATCAAGGGCCCGGACTTCCCGACCGGCGGGATCATCCTCGGGCGGGCGGGCATCAAGGACGCCTATGAGACGGGCCGCGGCCGGGTCCGCGTCCAGGCGCGCGCTCACATCGAGCCGCTCAAGCAGGGCAAGGAGGCGATCGTCGTCACCCAGCTGCCCTTCATGGTCAAGAAGGGCGGCCCGGGCGGACTGATCGAGAAGATCGCCGACCTCGTCCGCGAGAAGAAGATCCCCGAGATCGCCGACCTCAACGACTACTCCGACAAGCGCGGGATGCGCCTGATGATCGAGCTCAAGCGCGACGCGATCCCGAAGGTCGTGCTCAACAAGCTCTACAAGCACACGCCGATGCAGACCACCTTCGGGGTCAACATGGTCGCGCTCGTGGACAACGTCCCACGCACGCTCGACCTGCGGGCGGTGATCCACAACTACGTCGCCCACCAGCGCGAGGTCATCGTTCGCCGCACCAAGCACGAGCTCTCAGAGAAGGAGGCTCGCGCCCACATCCTCGAGGGGCTGCTCACGGCGCTCGCCCACCTAGACGAGATCATCGCGTTGATCCGCGGCTCGCGCGACCGCGAGAGCGCCCGCGAGCAGCTCGTCGCCCGCTTCGAGCTCAGCGTGATCCAAGCCACCGCGATTCTCGACCTGCGCCTCTCGCAGCTGACCGCGCTCGAGGCGGACGCGATCAAGCAGGAGCACGCGGACGTGAGCGAGCGGATCGCCGAGCTGCGCGCGATCCTCGGCGATGAGAGCCGCGTGCTGGCTGTCGTCAAGGAGGAGCTCTCGGAGATCGCGGAGCGCTTCTCAGACCAGCGGCGCACCGAGATCACCCATTCAGAGGACGAGATCGACATCGAGGACCTGATAGCCGACCAGCAGATGGTGATCACGATCACACAGAGCGGATACATCAAGTCGCTGCCGCTCACGACCTACCGCCAGCAGCAGCGCGGCGGCCGCGGGGTGACCGGCATGGACATGAAGGACGGCGACTTCATCGAGCACCTGTTCGTCTGCTCCTCCCACGATTACCTGCTGTTCTTCTCCAATCGCGGCAAGGTCTACCGCTCAAAGGTCTATGAGCTGCCCGAGGCGCAGCGCACCGCGAAGGGTCGCGCGCTCGTCAACATCCTGCCGCTGCGCGAGGGTGAGCGCATCCAGGCGGTGGTCTCGACGCGCGACTTCACCGAGACGAAGTACCTGGTCTTCGCGACCCGCAGCGGCACCGTCAAGAAGACCGAGCTGCTCACCTACAACACGCCGATCAAGGCCGACGGGATCATCGCGATCAACATCCGCGACGACGACGAGCTGCTGGCCGTGCGTGCGGTCGACCCCGAAGACGAGGTGATCATGGTCTCGCGCGCCGGCCTCACCGTGCGCTTCGCCGAGTCAGACGTTCGTGCGATGGGCCGTGACACCACCGGCGTGCGGGGCATGGACGTCGGCAAGGCCGGGCGCCTGATCGCGATGGACGTGGCCCGCGATGACATGGACCTGCTGGTGGTCACCGAGAACGGCTACGGCAAGCGCACCCAGATCGGCCAGTACCGCAAGACCAATCGCGGCGCCAAAGGCGTAAAGACGATCGGCCTGACAGAGAAAAAGGGTGCTCTCGCGGGAGCGCTCGTGGTCCGCGATCATCAGGAACTCGTCTTCATCAGCGTCGGCGGAATGGTTCAGCGGACCTCCGCCGCCGGCATCTCCCGGCAGGGCCGCTCGGCCACGGGCGTGCGGGTGATGAACCTCAAGGAGGACGACCTCGTCAGCGCCGTGGCCCTGGTCGTGGAGACGAGCGAGGAGACGCCAGCGCCCGTCGCGCAGGAGCAGGAAGGCGCAGAGGGCGACCCCGGCCTGCCAAGAGACGGCGGGGGTTGACAGCGGCGAGAGCCCCGGCGGGCCGCCCCACCCACGTTCCAAGCGTCCAGGTTTCTTCCCCGGCGCTCATATAGGGGCACCGACAGGCCGACACGAGCAGGGTGAAACGGTTCTGCCCCCTGCTCATCACGGCGCTCACGCTCCTCGCCTGCGCTTCTCTGCCCGCCGGTGCCGCGGCCGCCCGGCGCGCCCACGACAGCTGCTCCGCCTCCGCTGGCGGATCGAGGCGCCATCAGCGCAAGCATCCTCGCGCATGCCGGCACGCGCTCAGACGGGCCCGTGTCAAGGGCATCCGCACGCGCCACACAAGCCCGCGCCCGAGCCACACAAGCCCGCGCCCGAGCCACACAAGCCCGCGCCCGAGCGCCACGAGCTCGACGGCTGCCACCTCCGCTGCGACGGCGTCCGACAGCGCGGCTGCCAGCGCGGCGGCGATCGCAGCCGCGCTCTCGACGCCGTGCGAGAACACCCAACTGACGCCCGAAGCCGGCGATGTCGAGCTGATCCGCGCGGCCGTGCTCTGCCTCATCAACCGCGAGCGGGCCGAACATGCGGAGAGCCCGCTGAAGCTGAGCAGCAAACTCGAAGCGGCCGCGGAAGCCCACACCGACGAACTCGTCTCCGCCGACTACTTCGCGCACGTCTCGCCCACAGGCGAGACTCCTGTCGACCGCATTCGCGAGACCGGCTACATCCCGAGCCCCGAAGAGGGCTATGTGATCGGCGAGAATCTCGCATGGGGCACATTCGACCTCTCGACGCCGCAGGCGATCGTCAACGCCTGGATAGCCTCGCCCGGGCACCTGGCGAACATCCTCGAAGGCCAGTACACCGAAACCGGGATCGGGATCACGCCGGCTGTCCCCCCCTCGCTCGCCGAAGGCGCGCCGGGGGCCACCTACGCGCAGGAGTTCGGCGTCATCATCGAATGAGCACGCGCGAATCGACGCGCCCGTCATCTCCGTTCGCTACTCTGCGGATACCAGAGAAAGGAGGTGGTCCTAACGTTGAGTGACAGTTCTTGCGGGGCCCTGGAGGTGACCGGCCGCTAGGTCGGACAGGCTGGACCGCTTGGCGGAATCCAACCCGGGACACCCCGAGGCGACCGCCGGACCTGGTCCCTCCGGCCGCGTTTTCCTTGTCGTCTCGGTTTTCCAGTCAGAGCAGCAGGCGAAGGGCGCCGCAGTGCGGGCGCCCTTCGCTCTTTTCGCCCGACGGAGCCCCCCTCCCATCGGGTCTTTCAAGCCCGCCCGCGCCCTGAGCTCGGCGCTCACGCCGCCTGCGGCAGGTACTGAAGCCACGCCGCCGGAATCGTCGGGCTGGCGACGTGGATGAAGATCTCCGCGCGCGGGGTTCGCGGGGCGCGTCGCGGGTGCATCCCCGCCTGCCGAGGCAGCCGATCGCCCTTGCGGCGGTTGCACGGGGCGCAGGAGGCGACGATGTTCTCCCAGCTTGAGGTCCCGCCCTTCGAGCGCGGGATCACATGATCGACCGTCAGGTTCGAGCGCGATCCACAGTACTGGCAGGTCCAGCTGTCGCGGGCGAAGACAGCCCGCCGGGTGATCTTGCGCCGGTGCGCGTCCCGGGGCACGTTGACGTAGCTGACCAAGCGGATCACGACCGGTCGCGCGAGCGTCGAGCTCTCCGAGCGAAGCTCCCAGCGCCCGCGCTCGAGGAGCTCTGCCTTCTCCTTCAGCAGCAGCACGACGGCGCGTCGCACGGTGCAGACGTTGATCGGCTCGTACGTGGCGTTCAAAACGAGCACCCGCCCACCCATCGCCGTTGCTGGCGATGTCCCAGGTCCGTGCCGCTGGCGCTCGGAAGGCGGCACGGACCCCACCGGCTCTGGTGGGACTGTGCTTTGCATCTTCAGCGCCGCAGTGTAGCGGGGGCGGTCGCGTCTCGTGCAGCTGAGGTGGGCCCGCCGCGGGCCCTCTAGCCGCCGCCCGAGCGCCGCGCGGCGGGGTATGAGCCAAGCACGCGCACCTCCTCGCAGAGCGACCGCAGGCCTGCGGTCGCGTCGCCGACGCCGGACTGCTCGCGGCGGCCCTCGAGATCGGCGAAGAACATGTAGCTGCCGAGGCGCTCCCGTCGCGGCCGCGACTCGATCTTCGTGAGGTTGATCTGCCGTCGCGCGAACTCATCCAGGCAGCGCACGAGCCAGCCGGGGCTGTTCGCGCCCTCGCCCCAGAAGACGATCGAGGTCTTCCACTGCGCCCCGTCCCAGACGCGCAGCGGAGGTGCTCCCGCGCCTGCTTGAGCCCGCCCGAGCCAGACGAAGCGCGTTTCGTTGTCGTCGCGGTCCTCGACTGCCTCGCGGATCACCGTGCCGCCGTAGATCCGCGCGGCCAGCACAGTTCCGAGCGCCGCACGCCCGGGTTGAGGGTCTGCGAGGACGCTCCGTACCGCCTCGGCGGTCGAGCTCGCCGGGAGGATGCGCGCGTGTGCCAGCTCGCCCCGCAGGAGCCCAGTGCACTGGCCGGGCACCTGTGGGTGCGTCACGACCGTGTCGATCTGCTCGAGCTCGAGCAGATCGGCGGCGATCAGCGAATGGCTGACCCCGAGCAGGGTCTCGCCCACGATCTCAACGTCCTGCGCCTCGCCCGCCAGCAGGTCGAGGGTGACGTTGATCGAGCCCTCGAGCGAGTTCTCGATCGGCACGAGCGCCCACTCGACCTCCCCTCGCCTCAGGGCCATCACCGTGTCGTAGATCGTCGCGAGCGGAACGGGTTCGACCGCGTCCGGGAGAGCGCTCGCGAGCAGCGCCTCCTCGCTGAAGGTGCCCTCCGGCCCGAGATAGCCGACGCGCCGCAACGACATCTTCAGGCGGAGTGTTCGGCGACATCCTCCGGATAGGAGACGTCACCCCCACCGCCGAGCGCGAGCCGCACTGCCTCGGCCTCCTCGGGAGAAAGCTCGAGTTCGCCGCGGCCCGCGCGCACCTGCTTGGCGTACACGCGCGCCTGATCGCGGTGGTGAATGCAGGAGAGCACGATCCCCGACTGTTCATCGTCGAGCAGGGCTATCGACGTCGATTGGCGGCCGGACAGCTCGTTGTAGGCGTCGTAGCGCACGAGCGCGCTGTGGCCGATCCGCACCCTCAGCGCCGCCTCGGCCGCCGCGAGCCTGCTGTCGAGCCTTTGGGCGGTCTCCTCGACATAGTCGCGCAGAAGCTCGAACGCCTCCTGCAGCCCGGCGGCGTGAGCGACGATGTCGCGCTCCTCTCGATCACCGAGCACGAGCTGCTGCGAGCGCCTCAGGCGGCGCAGCGAAAGCACGAGCCCAGCGCAGCCGAGCAGCGCCAGCAGAGCGACCGCCGCCGCGGCGATGGCGATGATGCCCTGGGTATCTGTGACTGAGGCCGGCATCTGCACAAGTTAGCCGCTCCTACTGGCTGAAGATCGCCAGGTAGGTGCTCTTGTTGTTTTCGAGGTTCGTCTCGCCGGGCACGGGCTCGACATAGACTTCGATCTTCGAAGCCACCCCGAGTGGCACGCCCAAGACCGGGATTTCCACGTTGGTCTTGCTGCCCGCCTGCTCGGAGTTGATCACGCGGGAGGCCTTGAACTGCTTTCCGGCGGCGGTCACCGTGACATCGACCTTGACGTTCGTCTCGGGGTTGCTGCCCGAGTCTTCGACCATCGCGGTGAAGGTCGGGTTGCTCCCGCCGCTGATGTGGTTCAGGGCGGGTTCGGGCTGGAGCGCGTTCGCCCCCACGCTCACCCCCACGAGCGCGTCGCCGTGGGTGCCCGGCGCGAGCCCGTTCTGGCTGCTGGCGGCGACATGGCCGGTAATGCGGGCGAGCGCCGTTGTCGCTTCAAGCCAGCCAAGGTTGGGCAGGAAACGGGTGAGGGTCGTGCTGGTGCCGCGAATCCCGCTCGCTGCGAGCGCTTCTGCGATCAGCGGCACGACGCGCTGGGAGTAGATGACGTCAGAGGCCAAGAAGATCTCCATGTCGCCGGCGATCCGCGCGCCGGCCTGCGTGCCCTGGCCCCCGAGCGCCGTCGGCACTAGCGCCGTGATCTTCGTCATCCCTTCGACCCGCAGGTCGAGGGCAAGCAGCAGGTTCCGCTGGGCGGCGGCCATTTCACCCGGCACACTCAGGCTCTTTGCGCGCGCCGCGATGTTCTGCGCCTGGATACGCTGCTGGTCGATCTGCTCCTCCACGTTCAGAGCGGGCTTGCCCCCGGCGCCGGCGAGCGTCGTGAACAGGGGTTTGGATACCTGGCTGTCCGATTCGCTCGCGAGCCCGCTCACGCTGCGGTTGTAGTCACGCAGCGCCTGTTCCTTTTCGCTCTTGCGGCAGCTGTTCACGGCCAGCGCGATCACGATCACCAGCACCACCGCCACACCCGCGGCAACCAGGCGGCGCACCATCAGGGTTCGCTGGTCGGGTCCGAGTGGGCCGTCCGCCCTCTGGGGGCGGCGGGGGCGCGGCCCCTGGGCAGGCCCCGCGCCCCCGGGGCGAGGTCGCCGTGCTCGGGAGGAGGACGGTCGAGGCGCCGTCTCCTCACCATCGTCAAAGAACGACAAGCCACCGCTCCTTTGAAAGGCAGTCAAGGAAAGGCACCAGTATGACTGCCGCCCACAGCGCCGGTCGCCTCGCCTCGTGTCTGCAACTTCTCGCTCACCGCGCCAGGTCCTTCCTCGAACGGCAGGGACGGGGCCTGCGGGCGGCGAACACGAGAAGCCGGTGGAGTCGCAGCACACCCTCGTCCACGTCCAGAGCCTGAGCGGCCCACCCTCGGCGGCGTCCAGGACGCGCATAGCGCGCGGATCATCGCGGCCCGCACGCGACGGCTCACTGCAGGCGGAGGATCTCGTGCTCGATCGCTACCGGCTGCTCGAGCGGCTCGGAAGCGGCGGCTTCGGGGTCGTCTGGCGCGCCCGCGACGAGCTGCTCCAGCGTGAGGTGGCGCTCAAGCGCATACCCCTGGCGCCCGAGGAAGACAGCGAGCGCTCGACCCGCGAGGCGCTCGCCACCGCGCGCCTTGCGCATCCGGCGATCGTGGCCCTGTATGAGGCCTGTGCATCGGGGGACGCCTTCTACCTGATCTCAGAGCTTGTCGAGGGCGAAACCCTCGCACAGCTGATGGCCACGCGCACCCTCGCCGACGAGGACGTGCTCGAGATCGGGGCCGCGCTCGCGGGCGCGCTCTCCCATGCGCACGCGCGCGGCGTGATCCACCGCGACGTCAAGCCACAGAACGTGCTCGTGCCCCACGGCAGGAAGGCGCGGACGGCGGCCCAGGGCCCGCCCGCGACAGTGGCCAAGCTGACCGATTTCGGCGGCGCGAGCCTGGCCGGCGAGGACGCCCTCACGCGCGAGGGCGATGTGCTCGGCACGCTCGCCTACATGGCGCCCGAGCAGAGCGAGGGGCGCGAGGTGGGTGGGGAGGCCGACCTCTACGCGCTGGCGCTCGTCCTGTATGAGGCGCTCTCCGGGGTCAACCCGGTGCGCGGCGCGACACCGGCCGTCACAGCGCGCCGCATCGGGCGCGCGATCGCGCCGCTGGGTCGCCTTCGCGGCGATCTGCCGAGGGCCCTCACCGGCGCCCTCGATACGGCTCTCACCCCCTCGCCCGCCGATCGTGGCACGCTCGATCAGCTCCGGCTCGCGCTCGAAGCAGCGCTCGAGCGGGGCCGGCCGCGCTCCTCCGCCGCACGCCCGCGTCTCGAGCGGGTCGGCTCCGATCCGCGTCGGCGCCCGCCTCTGCGCGAGGACGGGCAGCTGCACGAGCTGTCCGAGCCCAGGCCCCGCCGCGCGCCCGTGGATGATCCGCTCGACGCTGATGATGCCCCGGGCGATGAGCCGCTCGCGGCCCGCGCACGTCCCGCCCGCGCGGCGGGTCCCCTCCCGCGCCTCTTGTGGTCGGCGGGCGCGCTCGCCGCGATCACCTGGCAGCTGTGGGTCGGGCATCCCGGCGCGGCGCTGCTCGTGCTCGCGGCCGTCCTGCCGCTCGCCGCGCTCTCCAGCGGCCAGCGCTCGGGCGGCGCCGGGCCGGGATGGCTGGCGTGTGCGCTCGCGCCCGCCCTCGGCCTCACGGGCCTCGCCGGCGCCTTCCCCGCCCTCGCCGGGCAGGCCTCGCAGTGGCGTCGGCGCGCCTCGCTCGGCGCGCTCGGCTACTGGTGGCTGACCCTCGCCGAGCCGCTCCTCGCGCGCAGGCTGTGGCTGGGCTCTCCGCCCGGGACGCCCGCGCGAGCCGTCTGGGAGACCTCGCTCAGCGCCGCCACCCTGCACGTCCTCGCTCCGCTCCTCAGCCTCGGCGTGCTGCTGGGCGCGCTGTTGTGGGCGGCCGGCGCCCTCGTGCTGCCATGGATCGTGCGCGGCGCCAGCGCCGTCATCGACGCCCTCGGTGCCGCCGCGTGGTCGGCTGGGCTGCTGCTCGCGACGCCGGCATTCGACGCCGGCCTGTCCGCTCACGGCACACACCCCAGTCCCCGGGGCGCGATCCTCGCCGCGATCCTCGCGGCGGCGGTCGCGCTCGCCGCCCGCGCGCTGCGGGGCCCTGTCTGACCCGGTGTGCGTAGCATGGCTCACGGTTTCCCGGCCGTCTTAACGGCGGCCGGACGAGCCGTCCGCCGATGAACCTGCTGAAGAGCGTCGAGACCACGATCGCCAACCTCCTGGAGGGGGCTTTCGGACGCGTGTTCCGCTCGGAGGTTCGTCCGCTGGAACTGGCCCGCAAGCTCGCCCGCGAGATGGACGAGCACCGCACGCCCTCGCTGTCGCGCGTGTACGTCCCAAACGAGTACTCGGTCTGGCTCTCCCCGGAGGACCGCGAGCGCTACGAAGGCGTGGAGGACGAGGTGATCGACGAGCTCTGCGCCCACCTGCTCGAGCATGCCCGCCGCGAGGAGCTGGTGTTGGCGTCGCAGCCGCACATCACCTTTCACACCGACGAGCGGCTCGCGCTCGGTGAATTCGGCATCCAGACACGTCTGGTCCGGGCCGCCGGTCAAAGTGAGCAGCGCCACATCCCCGAGGGCCCTCACGGGTCCTCGGAGTCCGAAGCGCACGGCCAGACGATGATCTACAGCACTTCAGAGCGCGTTCGAGGCGCCGTCGAGGAGTCCCAGGCCCACCGCCGGGCACCGCGCGCGCTGCTCCTGGTCGGGGGACGGCGGTTGCTCCTGCCCGCAGCGGGCGGGACTGTGGGCCGCAGCCGGGACTGCGACATCGTGCTCGACGATCTCGGGATCTCGCGCCGCCACGCCGAGATCCGTCCCGTCCCGGACGGCTGGACGATCGAGGACGCCGGCTCTACGAACGGCGTGCGCGTCAACGGCCGGACGGTCAGCGAGACAACACCGCTGCACAGTGGAGACCGCGTCGAGCTCGGCTCCACCGAGGTCGTCTTCGAAGTTGGATGACCACGCTCGAACCCGTATCGGTTGCGCTGAAGTTCGGCTTCCTCGCCGTCCTCTACCTGTTCCTGCTGTGGGTCGCCCGGAGCGCCCGCAGGGATCTCTCAGACCGGGGGCCGCTCGCGAGCGACAGGGGCTCCGCTCAGGCGATGGTCGGACCTGACGCCACCGGCCTGTACTCGGCGTCGGCCCTTCCCAGCGCCGACTTTGCCGACCGCGCCCCGCGGCTCGTGGTCGAGCGCGCTCCGGGTCACGAGCCGGGGATGATCTACGATCTCGACGGGGACATCGTCCTCGGCCGCGGCGATCGCGCCGAGATCCGCCTGGAGGATCCGTTTGCCTCCTCCCGGCATGCGCGCATCTACGAACAGGGACACATAATGGTCATCGAGGACCTCGGCTCCACGAACGGGACCTACCTGAACGAGGAGCTGCTCGAGACGCCACGACCCCTGCACCCGGGGGACCGGGTGCGGATCGGTGACAGCGAATTCGCATTCGAGGCGGACTGAGATGCTGCGCGTGGCCGAGCAGTACACGGGAAGCGACACCGGGCGCCAGCGTCGCGCCAACGAGGACTCCCTGCTCGCACGCTCGCCGCTGTTCGTGGTCGCAGACGGCATGGGCGGCGCGCAGGCCGGAGAGGTCGCCTCGCGAATCGCCGTGGATTCCTTCAAGCACGGGCTCCAGGACGCCTCCGACCCCGAGCACGCGCTCTCCGACCTCGCGCTCGCGGCCAACACGCGCATCCACGAGCTCTCCCATTCGAACGCCGAGCAGGCCGGCATGGGCACCACGCTGACGGCGGTCTACGTCGGCGCGCAGGAGGTCGCGATCGCGCATGTCGGCGACAGCCGCGCCTACTGCCTGCGCGACGGGGAGCTGCTGCGCCTGACCGACGACCATTCGCTCGTGGATGAACTCATGCGCCAGGGCCGGCTCACGCCCGAGGAAGCGATCGGGCATCCGCAGCGCTCCGTGATCACCCGGGCGCTCGGGCCGGAGACGACGGTCGAGGTCGACACGGCCTCCTTCCGCGCCCGCCCGGGCGACATCTACCTGCTCTGCAGCGACGGCCTCACCACGATGCTCCCCGAGCCGCAGATCGCGGGCGTGCTGCTCGCGAATCCGCGGCTGCACGACGCGGGCGAGGCCCTGATCGCAGCGGCCAACGTGGCCGGTGGACGCGACAACATCACGGTCGTGCTGCTGCGCCTCGAGGAGGTCGACGCGGGCGCCCCGCGCGAAGCGCCGCGATCAGAAGGCCCCGCCCGCAGGGACAGCCGCGAGGGCCGGACCGCGGAGCACCTCACTTCTGAGGCGCCTGCGGCCCTCGCCCCGCCCGTCAGCCGGCGGCGACCGCGCCGCCCCTCGGAGCGCTCGCCCTCTGGAGCCGGGGCGGCGCTGACACCGCGCAGGCGCTTGCGGCGCGCGGGCTTGCTCGCGGTCCTGCTCGTCGTGCTCGGCCTGCTCGGCTCCGCCGCCTACCTGGCGATCGAGTCGGTCTATTTCATCGGCACCAACGACCGCGGCCTCGTCACGCTCTACCAGGGCCTTCCCTACCGGCTTCCGGGCAACATCCCGCTCTACAGCACCGATTATGTCTCCGGTGTGGGCGCCTCGACGCTCACACCCGAGCGCCGGCGGACCCTGCTCGACCACTCGCTGCGCTCGGAATCGGACGGCGCAGCATTGATCAGAAGCCTCGAACTCGGACAGCTCGAATGAGGATGCTGCGATGAACCGGCCGATCGTGCGTCTCTACGGGATCGTCGTGCTCGGGTTCGCGCTGCTCGTCGCGTTCACTTCACGCTGGACGATCTTCGAAGCCTCATCGCTGCGCGATAACCCCCTCAACGCCCGCACGCTGCTCGAGCAGCAGCGCATCGATCGCGGCCCGATCCTCGCCGCCGACGGCACGGTGCTCGCGCGCAGCGTGGCCGGCCCGGAAGGCACATACCAACGGACCTACCCGACGGGCGCGGAGTTCGCCCATGCGATCGGCTACTACTACCTCGAACCCGACCTCGGCAGCTCGGGCCTGGAGCGCTTCCGCAACTCGGCGCTCAACGGCCCCACAGGCACGAACCTGCAGAGCGTGCTCGACCAGCTCCAGGGCAAGCAGGCGCGGGGCGAGGAGGTCCTGACCACGCTCGACCCGGCCGCCCAGGCGGTGGCCATCTCGGCGCTAGCGGGGCGCGAAGGGGCCATCGTCGCGCTCGAACCCCGCAGCGGGGCCGTCACCGTGATGGCCTCATCGCCGAGCTTTGACCCCAACGCGCTGCGCTCCTCGCGCGGCTTCGACAAGCTCACCTCCAACACGAAGGAAAGGCCGCTCGTCAACCGTGCCACCCAGTTCGGCTACGCCCCCGGGTCGACCTTCAAGGTGCTCACCGCGACCGCGGCGATAGACACGGGCGCCTTCACGCCGCAATCAACCGTGAGCGGCCGCGACCGCGTGCCGATCTCCGGCGTTCCCCTCGAGAACGACAACAACGAGAGCTACGGCGCGATCACCCTCACCGAAGCGCTCGCGAAATCCGTCAACACGGTGTGGGCGCAGGTGGCCGGAAGGCTCGGCAAGCGGACGATGGCTCGATACATGAGCCGCTTCGGCTTTGATCGCAAGCCCGAGCTCGACTACCCGGCCGAAGAGATGTCCGCGAGCGGCGAGTATCTCGGCTCGCGGCTGCTTTCTCCCACGAGCCCCCTCGTCGATGTCGGGCGCCTTGGGATCGGCCAGGACAAGCTCGAGGTGGTCCCGCTGCAGATGGCCGAGGTCGCTGCCGCCGTGGCCAACCGCGGCAGGTTGATGGTCCCTCATCTGACCGACCGGATCGTCGACGCCGAAGGGCGCACGGTGGAACGCGTCTCTCCGCGCCTGCAGTCGGTGGTGATGAAGCCCTCGACGGCCACCGCGGTCACCGCGATGATGGAGGCCGTCGTGAACGAAGGCACCGGCATCGCGGCGCAGATCCCCGGCGTCCAGGTCGCGGGCAAGACGGGGACGGCCGAGACTCAGATCGGGACGGCGATCAACAACGTGTGGTTCATCGCCTTCGCCCCCGCCGCCGACCCCCGGGTGGCGATCGCGGTGACCCTCCAGGACGTGCCGGGACAGGGCGCGGCGTTCGCCGCGCCCCTCGCCAGAACGGTAATCGAACGGTTGCTCGAATGATCGACCCCGACACGATCATCGACGGGCGCTACAGGGTGATCTCGCGCCTCGGCTCGGGCGGCATGGCCGACGTCTATCTCGCGCGCGACGAGCTGCTCGGCCGGGAGGTCGCGGTGAAGGTGCTCCACCATCACTTCGCCGAGGACCAGGAGTTCGTCGAGCGCTTCCGGCGCGAGGCGTCGAGCGCCGCCGGCCTCTCTCACCCAAACATCGTCGGGATCTTCGACCGCGGCGAGTGGAACGGCACCTACTACATCGCGATGGAGTACGTGGCCGGTCGCTCGCTGAAGTCGATAGTCCAGGAGGAAGGGCCGCTCGATCCGTCCACGGCGATCGACATCGTGGTCCAGATCCTGCGTGCCGCGCGCTTCGCTCACAAACGCGCGATCATCCACCGCGACCTGAAGCCCCAGAACGTGATCCTCGACGAGGAGGGCAGGGCCCGTGTCACCGACTTCGGGATAGCCCGCGCCGGCGCCTCGGATATGACGCTCACGGGCTCGATCATGGGGACCGCCCAGTACCTCTCCCCGGAGCAGGCACAGGGCTATACGGTGAGCGACCCCTCCGACCTCTACTCGGTCGGGGTCATCCTGTATGAGCTGCTCACCGGAGCGGTTCCCTTCCACGGCGAGACCGCCGTGGCGATCGCCTTCAAGCAGGTCTCCGAAGATCCGCGGCCGCCCAGCGAGCTGAACCCGGCAATCCCGCCCTCCCTGGACGCGGTCGTGCTGCGTGCCCTGGCCAAGGATCCGGGCGAGCGCTACGCCTCGGCCGATGAATTCATCGCGGCGCTCCAGCGTGAGCTCGCGGCACTGCCGGCCTTCTCGGGAGCCGCCGTCCCGCCCGCCCGCGATGGCCTGCTCGCGGCACCGGCGGCGGATGGCTCACACCACCGGGCGGGAGCGCTGCTGCTGGCGCCGGCAGGCCCCTTCGACGACGGCCGCGGCGCCCCGGCCGGGACGGAGAGGCGTCCCAAACGCGTGCTCTGGGCCCTCGCCGCCGCGATCCTGGCCGCCGCGGTCGTGCTCGCGCTGCTGCTCCTGCCGGCCGGGCGGAAGGTCACGGTTCCCGACGTCACGGGTCAGAGCGAACTGGCGGCGGGAGCCGCGCTGAGGAGCGCCGGTCTGACGCCGGTCCCCTCGCTGAGCCCGAGCCAGACGGTGCCCAGCGGGCTCGTGATCAAGGAGACCCCGCCGGCGGGGAGCGTCGTGGCACGGGGTACCCGGGTGGCCTTCGTGGTCTCCGGCGGCCCCGCGAGCGCTGCGCTGCTGAACGTCGAAGGCCTGACCGCGGCGCAGGCGGCCGCGAAGCTGCGCTCGGCCGGATTCACGCCCACGAACATGAGCCAGGCGAGCGCGACCGTCCCCGCCGGTCGGGTGATTGCCACAGACCCTCCCGCCGGCACCGTGGTGGCGCTCAGAAGCCCCGTCACCCTGTTCGTATCGAGCGGGCCCGCAGCGGTGCACGTTCCGGCCGTGAGCGGCCAATCGCTGAGCGCCGCGGAAGCGGCGCTGACGAGCGCCGGTCTCGCCTTGGGGACCGTCACCAAGCAGGTCTCTGCGACGCAGTCGCCCGGCACCGTGCTCTCGCAGTCGCCGGCGGGCGGGAGCTCGCTGCCGGCCGGGGGAAAGGTCAACCTGACGGTCGCCGAAGCCCCCAAGGAAACATCCGTCCCGAACGTGGTCGGCAAGAGCGAGAGGCTCGCAAAGACCGCGCTGCGCCGCGCGGGATTCACCCCCAAGACCACCTCGGAAGCGACGAGCGAACAAGCGCAGGTGGGGATCGTCCTCGAACAGAGCCCGGCCGCCGGCGCTCACGCGCGCAAGGGCGCAACGGTCACGATCACGGTCGGAGTGCTCGCTGCGCAGAGCACTCCGACGACGCCCACCACGCCCACCACCCCGACCACCTCCACGACGGTGACCCCCCCACCGGCCGGGGCCCCCTGAGCGGAACGTGAGCGTCCGGGCCGGGCCCACACGCAAGCCGCTCACCGTCGCGGTGCTCACCGGCGGGCGCTCCTCCGAGCACGCGATCTCGCTGTCCTCCGGCGCGGGCGTGCGCGACGGCCTGCTCGCCGCCTCACACGAGGTCGTGTGGGTCGAGATCGGGCGTGACGGTGCCTGGCGGCGCGAGGGCGAGCGCTTGCGCGTCTCACCCGGAGAGGGGCTACTCGGGGTCGACGTCGTCTTCCCGGTGCTCCACGGCCCCTACGGCGAGGACGGCACCGTGCAGGGGATGCTGGAGACGCTCGATGTCCCCTACGTGGGCGCCGGGGTCGCGGCCTCGGCGGTAAGCATGGACAAGGTGCTCTTCAAAGAGCTCATGTCGGCGACGGGCATGCCCCAGGTCGACTACCTCGGCGTGCGGGAGGAGCACTTCCGGCGTGCACGCGAGCAGACGCTCGCCGCGATCGCGCTGCTGGGCCTGCCGGTCTTCGTAAAGCCGGCCCACCAGGGCTCCTCGCTGGGCATCGTCAAGGTGACCCGGGCCGCGGGCATGGGCCAGGCGCTTGGACAGGCCTTCGCCCACGATGAGCTCGTGATCGTGGAGGCGATGTCGAGCGGTGTGGAGGTCGAGTGCGGCGTGATCGGCTCATCGCAGGGCGAGCGAGCCGACGGCCGCGAGCCGGCGTTCGCCTCCGAGCCCGGGGAGATCGTCTTCGCCGGCGAGTTCTATGACTTCGATGCGAAGTACTCCCCGGGAGGCATGGAGCTGAAGCTGCCGGCGCGCATCTCCCAGACGGCGGCCGAGCGTGTCAAGGAGCTGGCTCTGAAGGCATTTCTCGAGGTGGGCTGCGACGGGCTGGCGAGAGTCGACTTCTTCGTCGACGGCGAGCATGTCCTTCTGAACGAGCTGAACACGATGCCCGGGTTCACCCCGACAAGCGTCTACGCCAAGCTGATGGAGGCCTCCGGGATCCCCTACCCGGAGCTCGTGGAGCGCCTCTGTCGCCTCGCGCTCGCCCGCGCACAGGAGCGCCGCGCCCACCGCGATTGAGAGCGCCGGGGCGAGCGCCCGGCGCTCGAGCGAGCCTCCTGCGCTTCCCCGTCGATCACTATCTGAACAGCGTCAGCTCGGCGATCGAGGCCGACTCCATGCCCGCGGGCAGCGTCGTGATCCAGACGAGGTAGAAGCGAAACGATCGCCCTTCCGTGTTCAGCGGGATGCGTTCGTTGTCGTGCACGAAGCCGCTCCCCCCGAGCGGCCCCTGCCAGCCCCGCGCCGCGAGGCTCGTCGGGTTGCCATAAGGCAGCGAGAGATCGATTCGATCGGCGGCGAAGAACTCAACGGAGAAGCCCGGGGTTGCTGTCTGGATCTCCACCGCCTTCGCGAGCACGCCCGGAGCGGCGTCCAGGTACACCCCGACGCCCACCCCGCCAGCCTTCTGCAGGGTTCCGTCGTAGTACTCCTCTGTGCTCCATGTCGTGTTCGGGTCGCCGTCGAGGACGTTCTGGACCTGGTCACGGTTTTCCGGTCCGGTTCCAAACGGGTTGTAGTCGTGGGCCGCGTTCTCCGCCAGGGAGACCGGTGTCGTGCCACGCTGGAGGGTCACGCCCGAGGCGATCCCCGTGCCCCGATGCGTGCGACCGGCGGCGATGAAGAGCGCGACCGCCACGACCGCTCCCACGAGAGCGAGCGAGGCCAGCCAGCGGCCGGGCTGGCGCATCCGCCAGGGCAGCCGCCGCCGCGTGGGGCCGGGCAGGGTGCGCAGGACGGTTGTCACCTCGCCCGTGGCCTGGCCTGAGCGCGAGGCCTCGATCGCGAGGGCCTCCTCGAGGTCGGCGACCATGCTCGCGGCGTCGGGGTAGCGACGCGAGAGGTCGTTGGCGACGGCGCGGTCGACGACCGAGGCGGTCGCCGCGGAGACGTCCGGGCGGAGCAGCTGCACGTCGGGAACGTCCTCGCGCACGTGCCTCATCGCGACCGCGACGGGCGTCTGGCCGTGGAAGGGAACCTCGCCGGTCAGCATCTCGTACAGCACTACGCCGAGCGAGTAGAGGTCGGACTGGCCCGTGACCGGCTTGCCGAGCGCCTGCTCGGGCGAGACGTAGTCGGTCGTCCCGAGCACCCTCCCGGCGACCGTCAGGCCCTCCTCGGTGAGCGTGCGAGCGATGCCGAAGTCGGTGATCTTGACGCCGCCTTCATCGCTCAGCAGCACGTTCTGGGGCTTGACGTCCCGGTGGACGAGCTGACGCTCGTGTGCTGCCCCTAGCGCCCGCGCGATCTCGATCGCATAGGCGATCGCCCGGGGTATCTCCAGCGGCCCCTCCCGGCGGATGAGGTCCTTGAGCGTCTCGCCCTCCACGTACTCGAGCACGATGTAGGGGGTCCCGACGCCGGCGCCCCCCCCGGGCCCGCCCTCACCGGAAAGCTCCTCGCCCGCGTCTATCACGGTGACGATGTGGGGGTGATTGAGCCGGGCGACCGAGCGCGCCTCGCGACGAAAGCGCTCGAGCTGGTCGGAGTCCGCGGCGATCGCGCGGTGCATCAGCTTGATCGCGACCTGTCGTTCCAGCACGGTGTCAAAGGCGCGGTAGACGGTCGACATTCCCCCGCGGCCGATCTCCGCTTCGAGGCGGTAGCGCCCGCCGAGCAAGGTGCCAAGGACGATCATTCGCCCCTATTGTGCGCACTGCGCAGGCGGCCCAGCGCGATCGCTGCCAGCAGAGCGCGATAGAGCGAGTAAGGCAGAAGGCTCCGATCCATGCATCGCCCGCGGCGCAGCAGGCGTGCGCTTGCAAGCGTCGAGAGGAAGGCCGCCGCGCAGCCGCCCGCGAGCCCCGCCCGCGCCCGACTCGGCGGGGGATCGCTCAGCAGCCGCCATCCCTCGATGAGGCTCGCGCCTGCGATCACCGGAAGCGCCGCCTGCCAGGAGAGGACCTGCGCGTCCGCCCTCCCGAACCCGCGTGCGCGGGCCGCGGCGAGGGTCGCGCCGTTGCGCGAGACGCCGGGGATCAGCGCGAGCGCCTGGGCGAGCCCGAGCGCCAGCCCGTCGCACGCGCCGGCATCCTCGTAAGAGCGCCCGGCGCCGCTCGCTCGCCGGTCGGCGAGCGCCATCGCGATCGCCCCGGCGATCAGTCCCGCGGCGATCGAGCGGGGTCCCCCGAGCCGTCGCTCGATTACGCCTCGCAGTGTGTAGCCGGCGATCGCGGGCGGCGCGAGCGCGAGCGCGAGCGCGAGCGCGCCGCCCCTGCGCCGGCCGAGGCCCGCGTATCTCTGCGGGAGCTCTCGGCGCATCTCGATCGCGAGCGCGAGCCCGGCGCCGGCGTGCAGCGCGAGCTCGAAGGACTTGCGCTGCTCGCCCTCGAGCTCGGCGTACGGCCAGCCGGCGAGCCAAGGGATCAGCGTCGTGTGGCCGCTGGAGGAGACAGGCAAGAGCTCGGTCGGGCCCTGAAGGAGGCCCAGGGCGACTGCATGGCGGAGGCGGAGCGCCGGCTCAGCCGGCTGCATCGGTCGCCGGCTCGCGGCGTATTCGCCGCCGGCGCACGACGGCATAGACGATGCCGATCACGACCAGGGCCAGGACCGCGTAGTCGGCGTACTCGAAGCCTTTGCGCACGCTGGTCCAGTCGCCGCCGAGCGCATGACCCGCGAGGGCCAGCGCGAGCACCCATGGGATCGCACCGATCAGCGAGAGCACGGTGAAGCGGCCGAGCGGCATCTTCGCGACGCCGGCGGGCAGCGACACAAACGCCCTGACCACGGGGATCACGCGTCCGAACAGGACCGCGGGCTGGCCATAGCGCTCAAACCAGCGTTCTCCGCGTTCGATCTGGGCGGGCCCCATGTGAAATTTGTCGCCGTGCCGTTCGAGCAGCTCAAGGCGCCCGCCGCGCCCGACCGCGTAGGCGGCCCACGAGCCTATGATCGTCCCGAGCAAGCCGGCGAGGACGATCCCGAGCATCGTCAGGTGGTGATGGGCACCGCTCTGGCCCGGGTCCGCCACCGCGAAGCCGGCGAACAGCATCACGACCTCTGATGGGATCGGGATACAGGCGCTCGAGATCGCCATCAGGACGAAGATGCCCGGCAGGCCTGCATCACGAACGAAGTGAGAGGTTTCGTTCACGAACGTTTCAGAGATCGAGGCAAGCACGAGCATCGCTCACGAGAACGATACCGGCGCGTCGTGGCGGATCGCCCCGATCGTTACCGTGCCGATTTCCATGCGCATCTGGATCGATCTCACGAACAGCCCTCACGTGCTCGTCATGCGACCGGTCATCGAACGGCTGGCAGCCGATGGGCACGAGGTGCGCGTGACCGCACGCGACTTCGCCCAGACGATCGAGCTGTGCGAACGCTTCGAGATCGCGCATACCGCGATCGGCCGTCACCGCGGAGAGCGGCTGGCGTTCAAGGCGGCCGGTCTGGCCTCGCGCTCGGCGGCGCTCGTTCGCTGGGCCCGGGCCGACGCTCACGCCGCAGGCGCAGCCCGCTTCGATCTGGCCCTCGGCCACGGCTCAAACGACGTGACGGTGGCGGCTGCGCTCCTGCGGATTCCGAGCGCAACGATGTTCGACTACGAGTGGGCGACCGTGCAGCACAACGTCAACTGCCGCCTGGCGCGCGCGGTCGTGGTTCCCGACGCGATCCCGCCCGAGCGCCTCGAGCGCTACGGCGCCAAGGGCAAGCTGCGTGCCTACGCCGGGCTGAAGGAGGAGTACTACCTGTCCGACTTCGAGCCTGATGTGGGCGTGCCCGAGCAGCTGGGCCTCGACCGCGCGCG
Organism: Solirubrobacteraceae bacterium; assembly: GCA_049512215.1. Taxonomy (GTDB): domain Bacteria; phylum Actinomycetota; class Thermoleophilia; order Solirubrobacterales; family Solirubrobacteraceae; genus Palsa-744. The sequence goes on along the minus strand of JBEKXJ010000016.1, from coordinate 14,877 downwards.
TCCGATCATCGTCGTGCGACCGCCGCCCGAGGTCTCGCTCTATCACCGCTTCGAGAACGACCTGTTCGTGCAGGTGCTCGAGAGGCTGCGCGCCGCCGCGGCGGAAGAGGGCGCGCAGGCGGTCGTGCTCCCGCGCGTGGACTCCCAGCGCGAGCGACTGGGAGCGATCGCCGAGTTCGTCGTGCCCGAGCACGCGATCGACGCGCAGTCGCTGATCGCGTACGCCGACCTGGTGATCTCCGCCGGGGGGACCATGAACCGGGAGGCCGTCGCGCTCGGGACGCCGGTCTACACGACGTTCGAGGGGCGCCTGGGCGCCGTCGATGAGCAGCTTATCGCCGAAAACCGCCTACGCAAGCTCGCGGGCGCCGAGGCGCTCGACCTCAAAAAGCGCGAGCCGACGAGCGCCGGCCCGCGCGTTCGCCGTGATCCCCGGCTGCTCGTCGATCTGCTGCTGTCCGCGCTCACACCCTGACTCGCCTTACAATTCGAAAGATGCGCCGACGGATCCGCTCGGCGGCCCTTCCCCTCCACCGGCACTCCCTGCTTCAGCTCACTGTGGACGGGGCGCTGGTCGCGCTCGCGTATTACCTCGCCTTCCAGCTGCGCTTCGCCAACGGCCCGAGCGGCGACTACGCGCGCCTGCGCGAAACGACGATCTGGTGGGTGCTCGGCGGGAGCTTGCCCGTGCTGGTCCTCTCGCGCGTCTACCAGCGGCGCTGGCGCTACTCGGGCCAGCGCGACTACGAGGCGGTCGTCCGGGCGATCGTCGTGATCGTGCTGCTGACGGTCGTCGGCGTGGAGGTGCTGCGCCCGGTGCACCGCTACCCCCACAAGAGCGCCGTGGCCGTCGTGCTCCCCAACGGCGTGATCGTGCTGTTCGCACTGCTCTCGCTGGTCTTCCTCGTGGGCGTGCGCGCGGTCGCGCGCAGCCTGTATGAGCGCCGGCCGCTCGCGGCCTTCCGCGGCGGGCGGAAGGGGGAGCGCACGGTCCTCATCGCGGGGGCCGGAGACGGGGGGCGGATGGTCCTTCGCGAGATCATGCGCAACCGCGAGCTCGGGCTCGCGCCGGTCGGCTTCCTCGACGACGACCCGCGCAAGCGGGGCCTGCGCGTCGACGGGGTGAGGGTGCGCGGGAGCACCGAAGTGGACCTGCCGCGCATCCTCGACGAGGCCGAGCCCGATGAAGTCATCATCGCGATCCCCTCCGCGCCCGGGTCGACGCGCGCGCGCATCGTGCGCGAGTGCCGCACGCGCGGCATACCGGTGCGCACGCTCCCGACCGTCTTCGAGCTGCTTCAGGGTCGCGGCACGCTCGCGCGCCAGATGCGCGAGGTGCGCGTCGAGGATGTGCTCGGGCGCGAGCCCGTGCACATGGAGCTTGAGAGCGTGGGGGCTTACCTGGCCGGCGAGACCGTGCTCGTGACCGGCGCCGGCGGCTCGATCGGCGCGGAGCTCTGCCGGCAGATCGCCCGCGTGGAGCCCCACCGGATCGTGCTGCTCGACCACGCCGAGGATAACCTCTTCTCGATCCAGCGCGAGCTCGAGGACGAGCGCCACGTTCCGCCCTCGATGCTCGCCGCTGTGCTCGCGGATTGCAAGGAAGGGGAGCGCATGCGCGAGGTCTTCTCAGAACACCGCCCGACGGTCGTCTTCCACGCCGCCGCCTACAAGCATGTCGGCCTCATGGAGGCCAACCCGGTCGAGGCTGTGCGCAACAACGCGATCGCCACGAGCCTCGTCGCGCACGTGGCCGGCGAGCTCAAAGCGCGGCGGTTTGTGCTGGTCTCCACCGACAAGGCGGTCGCCCCGGCGACCGTCATGGGCGCCTCAAAGGCCCTCGCCGAGTTCGCGCTCGAGGCCGCGACGGCCCGCTTCCCGGACACCCACTACGTGGCCGTCCGCTTCGGCAACGTGCTCGGCTCCTCGGGCAGCGTCGTGCCCATCTTCCGGCGCCAGATCGAGCGCGGTGGCCCGGTGACGGTCACCGACGAACGCATGACCCGCTATTTCATGACGATTCCGGAGGCTGTCCAGCTGATCATCCGCTCCGGTTCGCTCGCCGCTGAGGCAGGGGGGTCCGGCCGCCCGCCGGCGGCGGACGGCGAGGCCCAAGGCCGCCTGCTCGCCGAGGGTCCCCGTTGCTCAGGCGCGGAGGTGTTCGTGCTCGACATGGGCGAGCCACTCCGAATCGTCGATCTGGCCCGGGCGATGATCGACCTCTCCGGTCTTGACCCCGACGACATCGACATCGAGATCGTGGGACGCCGCCCGGGGGAGAAGCTGAGCGAGGAGCTGTTCAACAGCTACGAGCGCCCACGAGCGACCGCCGCCGAGAAGATTCTGCTCGCTGAGCGCGAGCCGCTCCCGGTCGAGGAGATCGAGTCCATGTTTGCCGAGATCGGCCTGCTGGTGCTCGAGGGAGATGCGGCGGGCCTGGCGGCGAAGGTCTCCGAGCTCTCGGCCGCGCGCCTCGGCGTCCCCCCGGCTCCGATCCCCCAGGCGGGCGAGCCAGCGGCGAACGGCGCTCATTCCCGCTCCGAGGAGGGCGATGCGCCTGCTCCCCTCGTACACTCCCGGGATTCATGATCCATTCGCTGCTCGCGCTCTCGCTTTCGAGCTCGTTCACCAAGGTGGGAGCCATCGCGGCGTTCGCTGCCCTCCTCGGGATCGCGATTCTCTCGCTCCTGATCTTCTCCCAGGCCCGCGAGCTCAAGCGCCTGCGCGAGTGGGCGGGACGCGCGCCTGAGCGGGCCGCCGACCTCGAGCAGCGGGTGAGTTCGGTGGCCGCAGCGCGGATCCAGCAGCAGGTGGCGGTCGCCCAGACGGCGCGGCCCCCCGGCGCGGCCCCGATCAACGTACGCGGGGCGACCGCCGCCGGACCCCTCACGCGCGTTGGGAGCGCCGCTACCCCGGCGCTCCCCGCAGCCGGCGAGCCAGCGACCGCGGCCGCAACCCCGGCCGGCTCCGTGCCGGCCACGGCGCCTGCCCCGGGCGCCCTCTCCGGCGCTCCCGCTCAGGCCGCCGCCGGGCAGGCCGTGCCCGGCGGTCAGGCCGCACCCGGCGGTCAGGCCGTGCCCGGCGGTCAGCCCGCACCGCCGATCCCGGTGCCGGGGAGCGGTGCCGGAGCCGCGCCCTCCCCGCCGAGCACGGTCGCGGGGAACGCCGCCGCGGGCGCGACGCCTCCGCCCTCGAGACACCCCCCCGCGCCCGGCGGGCAGCCGGCGAGCGGGATCCCCGCGGGCGGCGGGACGCCTGCCGACGGTGGGACACCGGTTTCCGCTGGAGCTGTCGCCGGCGACAGCGGGCTCGCAGCGGCGCACACCGCAGCCAAGGCGACCGCTGTCCCCGGGGCGCCGTCGCCCGTGCCCGACCTCGCGCCGGCCTCCCGCACGACCGCTCCGTCTCAGGGCCCCCAATCCGTCGCGTCCCCCCAGGGCCCCCAGTCCGCCGCGCCCCCCCAGCCAGCGACGGGCCCGGCGACGGCGGCAAGCGCCTCCGCGGGCGAGGGTCTGCCCACCGCTCCGCCGGCCCGCCCCGCCGGCCCGCATGCGTCGAGCGCGGCCGCCGCTGGCCCCGTCACGATGCCCGGCTCGCCGGACACCGCTGCGATGGGCCCGCCGTCGGCGGACGGCTCGCCGGACACCGCTGCGATGGGCCCGCCGCCGGCGCCCGCCGTGCCGGGCGCCGGCAGTCCGGGCGCTCCGGCCTCCAAACCGGACCAGGGTCCGCTCACGCCGGGCCCGGCGACTGCCGCCGCCGCGACCGCAGCGGCGGCCAGGAGCGCGGAGCCGCGTGCCGCTAGCCCACCGCAGCGGCCCCCCGCACCTACAGCCCCGCGTCGCGCCGTCGCGGCCGCAGATGCAGGCGCCGGTGGGCGGCCCGCTTCACGATCGCCCGCAGACGCTGCACGGCCGCCCGCAGAGCCGGTCCGCGCGGGCGCGACCGGCGCCGCCCGCCGGCCGGCCGGGGCCGCGGGGATCGATCGGCGCAGCGGCGCGACAGCGGCGCGCTCTCCCGCGCGCGCGACGATCCTGATCGTCGGCGGGGTGCTCCTCGTGGTGGCGACGCTGGTCGTGATCCTCACATCGGCCGGCTCTGGATCGAGCGGCAAGAGAGCCGCTACCAGCGCCGTGGCGAAGGCCACACACGGGGCGAAGACGGGTTCCGGCTCCCACCACGCCAGCTCCTCCAAAGCTGCGCCGAAATCCGCCGCGGGAGCGGCGAGCCCGGCCGAAACGAACGTGGCGGTGCTCAACGGCACAGAAACGACCGGGCTCGCCCACCGCATCTCTGCGAACTTGCGGCAGGCTGGATACACGCGGGCGACGGCGCTCGGAGGGCGCCCGCCGGGGACGAATCAGCTGACGGTCGTCGAGTACGCAAACGGCCATAAGGCCGACGCTCAGGGCGTCGCCCACTCGCTCGGAGTGACCCAGGTGCAGCCACTCGAACCGGCCGTGGCGTCGCTTGCGGGCTCGGCAACGGTGGTGGTCGTCGTCGGCGCCGACAAGGCCGCGACGGTCCCATAGCCGGCTTCCTCGACATCCCCGCGCGCTCGAGCAAGCCACGCGAGCGCGGCATCACACACGTGATCGACAGGGGCCTTTCGGTCGCGGAGGTCGGTGGCCTGCTCGAGGTCGCGGGAGCCAGCGTCGACATCGTCAAGCTCGGTTGGGGGACGGCACTCGTGAGCGCGAACCTGCAGCCCAAGCTCGAGCGCTACGCCGCGGCGGGGATACCGGTCGTACTCGGGGGAACGCTCACAGAGCTGGCGATTCGCCAGGGCAGGGTGGAGGGGCTGATCAGCTGGCTGCGCGAGCTCGGATTGCACCACGTCGAGGTGTCCGACGGCACGATCGCGATCGAGCCACAGGTCAAGCGCGAGCTGATCGAACGCCTGGCGGGGGAGTTCACCGTGCTCGCGGAGGTGGGCAGCAAGGACGCCGACTTCATCATGGCTCCCTACGTGTGGGTCGAGCAGATCGAGCGCGACCTGCAGGCGGGCGCGTGGAAGGTTATAGCCGAGGCGCGCGAGTCGGGGACCGCCGGGATCTACCGTGCCGACGGCGAGGTGCGGACCGGCCTGATCGACGAGATCGCGCACGCGATCGACCCCGAGCGCCTGATCTTCGAGGCGCCGATGCGCGAGCAGCAGGTATGGCTTCTGCGCCGCTTCGGCAGCGAGTGCAATCTCGGCAACATCGCGCCGGCGGACGTGCTGGCGCTGGAGACGCTGCGACTGGGCCTGCGCTCGGACACGGTCGAGCGCTTTGCGCTGGGCGAGCGAGGATCGGCCGGGCGCGATTGACCGGCGCGGAGGAGCCGATCGGAGATCGGCCTGCACGGATCGTCTTCGCGCTGCTGGTGATCGCCTGCTTCGTCGCGTTCTTTCTCACGCAGCGGCTCAAGCACACGCCGACCGCGGTCCAGGACTTCGAGCTGACGCCCTCCTTCTCGCCCGCTTCCTCAGGCCAACTCAAAGAAGAGCGGATCTCCTTCAAGCTCGCGCAGGCCGACGAGGCGACGGTGGACATCATCGAGGCGAACGGGAACCTTATCGCGACGCTCGTGCGCGACCGTCCGCTGGCGCGCTACAAACAGTTCTCCCTGCGCTGGAATGGCCATCGCGGGACGGCGCGTCGCTACGCGCTGCTGAAGCTCTCTGAAACTCACACGGTCCTGCTGCCGGCGAACGAAGGCAGGCTCGCGCCGCCGGGGGAATATCGTGTTCGGGTGAGCCTGCGCCGGCAGGGCCGCACGGTGCTCTCGCCGCGCAGCTTCACGCTGGTGGGCCGGTGAGAGGGAGCCGGCTTTGAGCCTCGCCACGACACTCCCCGGCGCAGGCGTGATCGCGGCTCTGCTCGCCGCAGCGCTCGTCGTGATCGCGGCGCTCGTCGTGCTGATGCGCCGTTCGCCTGAAGCCTTTCCGCTGCTCGCGGTCTTCGCGCTCCCGTTCAGGCTTCCGATCTCGGCCGACGGGAGGACCGTGAACCTGCTCATCCCGCTCTACCTGGTGGTGGCAGCCGGGGCGCTCGCGCACCTCGTGCCGCGGCTGCTCGGCCCGCCAGTCGGGCAGGACGGCGCCACGGCCTCACGCCAGGCACGCGGCGGGCGACGGCCGCGCCGCGACCGGAAGGCGGAGGGGTCGCTGCGATCGTGGTCGGTCTGGTCCTCGCCGCGGGGCCTTGAATGGCTGCTGCTAGCCGCGATCGCGCTGTATGCGCTGCAGACTGCCTACTCCGTCGATCGAGCCAAGGCCGCGGAGAACATCGCCTTCTTCTACGTACCCTTCGGGCTGCTGTTCCTGCTTCTGCGCGACGTGAACTGGACTCGCGAGCTGCTGCTCCGCTGCCTTGCCATCGTCGTCGCGCTGGCTGTCGTTTTCGCCGGGGTGGGCTTCGTCGAGTATTACCGAAAGTCGCTGTTCCTGAACCCCAAGGTGGTGGCGGCGAACGAGTACGACAACTACTTCCGGGTGAACTCGGTCTTCTTCGATCCGAGCATCTACGGGCGCTTCCTCGCGCTGGTGATGATCGCGGTGACGACCGTCGTGCTGTGGAGCCGGCGAAGACGCGAGGTGCTGAGCGCCGCCACTGTGCTCGCCTGGCTGCTCGCCGGGCTCGTCACGAGCTTCTCGGAGTCGAGCATCGCCGCGCTCCTGTTGGGGCTCGCCGTGCTCGCTGCCTGGCGCTGGAGTGTGCGGGGCACGGTCTACGTGTCGCTCCTGCTCGTCTCGGCGGCACTCGTCGTGGTCCTGCTTGCGCCGCCGAGCCTGCATTTCGGACTGAAGGGCTCGGGGGGCTCGACGAACAACGCGACGAGCGGGCGCGCGAACCTGATCTCGGGCGGTCTTGAACTGTTCGCCGAGCGGCCCTTGGAGGGCTACGGTTCGGGGTCCTTCGAACGCGAGTACAAGCGCCACAGCGCCGCGAGCACCGAGAACGCGACCTCGGCCTCCCATACGATCCCGGTGACGGTCGCCGCCGAGCAGGGGATCGTCGGGCTGGCCCTCTACATCGCGCTGCTGATCGTCGCGTTCCTCGTGCTCTTCCGCGGCGCCGGGCGCTCTCCCCCGCGGATCGCGATCGCGGCCTGCTTCGCCGCACTCGTACTGCACACATGGACCTATGCCGATTTTCTCGAGGATCCGCTGACCTGGACGCTGCTCGCGATCGGCGTCGCCCTCGCCCGCGCGGGCAGCTCCCCCTCACAGACGCCCTCCGTCAGTAGCTTCTGAGCGGTGCTCGGCTACCTGAAGCGCCTGGTCACGACGGGCGCGGCCTATCAGTTCGGCGACATCCTCGCCAAGGGGATCGCCCTGATCACGCTGCCCCTCTACACCCATCACCTGAGCCCCGCCGCGTACGGCGCGGCCGAAACGCTTCTGACGGCGGTGATCCTCTTGAGCATCCTGTTGCGCGTCGGCCTTGGCGAGGCGTTCATCCGCTTCTATTTCGACGACGAGGACAGCGCCCGGCGCGAGCGGATCGCACGCTCGGCCACAGCCACCGTCGCGTGGACGACGACACTCGCCTCGCTCGTGGCGCTGATCGGATCCGCTCCGCTCTCGCGGCTGCTGCTCGGCTACCGGGACCCGCTCTTGATGGACTGCGCGATCGTCGGGCTGTGGGCGTTCACCAACCTGGAGATGGCCTACGCGCAACTGCGCGTGGAGGAGCGCGCGCGCGCCTACATCTACGCCTCGGGTGCGAACGTGGGCATGACTGTCGCGTTCACCGTCGCCCTGGTCGTGTTCGCGCACCAGGGCGCCCGCGGGCTGCTGCTCGGGAACTTCGGGGCCTCGGCGCTGGTCGTGCTCGGCCTGTGGTGGGTTCTGCGCCGGCGTTTCTCGCTGCGCGCCCGGTTCGCCGACCTGGGGGCGATGCTCCGTTTTGGGCTGCCGACGGTGCCAGCGGACGCGAGCGTGTACGCGCTGCAGGTAGCCGACCGCTTCTACCTGTTCCGCTTCAACTCCCATGACGCCGCCGGGCGCTACTCGGTGGCGATCAAGCTCGCGACGGTCGTGTTCGTCGCGGTCCGCGGCTTCCAGTATGCGTGGCCGCCACTCGCCTACTCGATCGAAGGCGACGAGGAGGCGGGGCGCCTGTATTCGCTGGTCACGACCTACTACGCGCTCGCCACCGGCGCCGTCGTCTGCGCCGTCGCACTGCTCGGTCGCTGGATGGTGAGGCTGCTGGCGGCGCACAGGTACTTCGACGCCTACCGCGCGTTGCCATGGTTGGCGCTCGGCTGGGCGCTCTACGGGCTCTACCTCGTCTTCGTCGTGATTGCCGGCCGCGCACGGGTGACCTCGCGCAATGTCCCCGCGGCGATTGCCGGGCTCCTGGTCAACGTCGGCCTGCTGCTGGCGCTCGTGCCGCGCTCCGGCGCCGGGCTGGGAATAGCCGGAGCGGGGATAGCGCTCTGTGGTGCCTACGCTGTGATGCTCCTCGTCATCTACCTGCTCACCCGCGGCCTCTTCAAGGTCGGCTTCGAATGGCGCCGCCTGATCCAGCTGACGATGATTCTCGCGGGCGTCGCGGTCGTGGGCGAGCTGCTGTTGCCCAGCAGCGGGCTCGCGGGCCTGGCGCTCCGCCTTGCGTGGCTGGCGCTCATCCCCGCGCTGCTGATGCTCTCGCGCTTCTTTCATCCCCACGAGCGCGCCCAGGCGAGGGCGCTCCTCGCCGACGGGCGCCGGCGCGCGCTTGCATTCAGGGCCCGGCACGGAGACGTCGAGGAATATGCCGAGGACCCGCTCAGAGACCTGTGAGGCGTCCGCGGGGGGGCGATCAGGGAGCTGCTCGCGCCGCGCGGTTGTACTCCTCGGCTGCCTCGCGCAGTCCCTCGCCACGGCCCGGCATCAGGGTCGCGGTGACGTGCCGCCAGTAGCGCCGGGGGGAGTGTCCGGGCAACACGAGCGCTGCGAGCGCACGCAACGCGTAGGCCCAGGCGGTCAGCCAGCGGACCGCCAGGGCAGCGGCGCGGTCGTGATGCTTGCGCATGTAGAGGTCGCGGTTGCGGGCCATCTCGACGATCCGCCGCTCGCTTCCGGCGCCGGTCGAGAGCTGCTCGTGATGCGTCGCCACCGCGGCCGGGACGTAGATGCTGCGCCAGCCCGAGTCGCGCAGGCGCCGCGCGAAGTCGACCTCGTCGGAGTAGACGAAGAAGTCGGGGTCCAGGTAGCCGACCTGCTCGGCCGCGCAGCGCCTGACGAGCAGCGCGGCCGACTGGCACCAGTCGACCTCCCGCGTTCGCTCGCCTCGGCTCTGGACGGTGAACACCCGGTGCAGCAGCAGCGCCCCCGCGAGAGCCGCCGCGGGCGTCGGGAACCGCCATGCTGAGGCTTGGGGGGACCCGTCCGCGCGCACTAGCCTCGCGCCGGCACAGGCCGCCTGCGGGTGCTCCTCGAGCGCTCGCCATAGGGCGAGTGTCGCTCCGGGGGAAAGCTCTGAGTCCTCGTTCAGGAGCAGCGCGTAGCGCCCCCTCGCGCGCGCTAGCAGCTCGGAGTCGTTCAGCGCCTTGCCCCGCCGTCGCTCGAGCGCGATCGTCTCGTCCACCGCCGGGTGCTCGCTCGCCGCCCGCGCGGACCCGTCCCGCGAGGCGTTGTCGAGCACGAGCACCTCGGTTGCGAAGGGCACCCGATCGCGCTCGCCCGCGATCGCGTCGAGACAGCGCGCGAGCAGCTCGCGCTGGGAGGTGTTCACCACGCAGTAGCTCAGCTCGATCTCGGGCACCGGCCTATTGTCCCCTTCTCCGGTGCACGTCCACGTCGTCGATCCCCCTGCCTACACACCCCCCTACGACCACGCCCTCTGCCGCGCGCTGGCGGCGGCGGGGGCCGAGGTGGAGCTGTACACGAGCCGTTTCGCCTACGGTCCCGTCGCTGCCGCCGAGGGCTACGAGCGCCACGAGTTCTTCTACCGCGGCGCCCGCTCCGCGCCCGGCTCACGCGCGCGGCGCCTGCAGAAGCTCGCCGCGCACGTCCCGGACATGCTCCGCTACCGCCGTGCCGCGCGTGCCGCGGATGTCGTGCACTTCCAGTGGCTGGCGGTCCAGCATCTCGACGGCCACCTGCTTCCGGGCAGACGCTCGCCTGCCGGTGAGCACCGGCCGCTGGTGCTGACCGCCCACGACATCCTCCCGCGTGAGCCCCGTCGCGGCCAGCGCGAGGCCCAGCGGCGACTTTACGAGCACTTCGACGCCATCATCGTCCACTCCGAGCATGGGAGGGACCGCATGAGCCACGAGTTGGGGATCGACCCCGCGCGGGTTCACGTGATCCATCACGGGGTGTTCACTCACCTCGCCTCCGCTACGGCCGGGGCGCCGGTCTTCCACAGCGAGAAGCCGGCCGTGCTCTGCTTCGGGTTGATGCGTCCCTACAAGGGCATCGAGCTGCTGCTCGAGGCGTGGCGGGGAATCGATGACGCAGAGCTGTGGATAGCGGGAATGCCCCGCATGGACATCTCCCAGCTGCGCGCCGACGCTCCGCCGAACGTGCGCTTCGTAGCGCGCTTCATCGACGAGAGCGAGCTTCCGGGGTACTTTCGCGGCGCCGCCGTGGTCGTGCTTCCCTACCGCGAGATCGACCAGTCGGGCGTGCTCTTCACGGCCCTCGCTTTCGCAAGGCCACTGCTGCTGAGTGATGTCGGGGGCTTCCCCGAGGTCGCGGCAACCGGTGCCGCGCGCACCTTCCCCGCCGGTGACGCGCGGGCCCTGCATGAGGCGCTGCGCGAGATGCTCGGCGATCCCGCCGGGCTCGCGGAGATGGCCGCGCGAGCGCGCGCCGCCGCCGCGGGCCCCTACTCCTGGGAGCAAGCGGGCAGGCGCACGCTCGCCCTCTATGAAACGCTGCTCAGCGAGAATCAGCGTCGATGAGGACCGCGCTCGAGATCGTCTTCTGGCTTTGCGCCGGCCTGATCGTCTGGACGCAGCTGGGCTACGCCGCCGCACTCGCCCTGATCGCCCGGCTGTTTGCGCCCCTCCCGCGCGCTGGCGCCGAGCCGACGCCCCCCGGGCGGCTTCCCGCGCTCTCGCTGATCATCGCCGCGCACGACGAGGCGTCGGTGATCGGCGCGAAGGTGCAGAACGCGCTGAGGCTCGACTATCCGCGCGCCAGGCTCGAGCTGATCGTAGCGTGCGACGGCTGCTCTGACGCCACCGCCTCACGGGCAAGGGAAGCGGGGGCGGACATCGTGCTCGAGCTACCGCGCGGCGGCAAGATCCGCGCCCAGGACGCCGCCGTGGAGCGTGCGCAGGGAGAGATCCTCGCGTTCTCGGACGCGAACGCTCTGTGGGAGCCAGAGGCGGCCCGGGCGCTCGTCGCAGCGTTCACAGATCCGCGCGTCGGCTACGCCTGTGGTCAGGTCCGCTTCCTCAGGGGCGCTGGCGCGCAGGGCGCCCGCAATCAGGAGGGGCTCTACTGGCGCTACGAGCTCGCGCTGCGGGCGCTGGAGTCGCGCCTCTGCTCGATCACGGCCGGCAACGGGGCGATCTACGCGACGCGACGCGACTCCTACCTCGTCGTCGACCCGATCATGGGCCACGACCTCTCGCTGCCCTTCAACATGGTCAAGCGGGGCCTGCGCGCCGTGTACGTGCCCGGAGCTCGCGCGAGCGAGCTGATGGTCCCCACACTCGGGGGAGAGTTCGCGCGCAAGCGGCGCATGATGAGCCACACCTGGCCGATCCTCCTGCGCGGCGGGATGCTCTCCCCCCGCGGCTACCCGCCTGGCTACGCGCTGATGATCATCTCCCACCGCCTGCTGCGATACGTCACGCCGGCGCTGCACGCGATCGCGCTGGCGGTGAACGTCGCGCTGCTGGCGCTCGGCGCCGGCGGGCTCTACGCGCTCACGCTCGCGCTTCAGATCGCGCTCCTGCTCGCCGCCCTGCTGGGCGGCCCGCTGCGCGCCCGCCCACTGCTGATCGCCCGCTACTACGTTCTCACGATCGCCTCACCGGCGGCGGGCCTGTGGGACTGGCTGCGCCACGGCACCCCCGCCTCGTGGGACGCCGCGGAGGGAACGAGATGATCCGCCGCGTTCTCGACATCGTGATCTCCTCGCTCGCTCTGATCTTGAGCGCACCGGTGCTGTGGGCGGCGATGGTCGCGATCCGCCTGGAGTCCTCCGGCCCGGTGATCTATCGACAGCGCCGCGCCGGCCGGGACGGCCGGCCGTTCGATCTGCTCAAGCTCCGCACGATGGTCGACGGCGCCGAGCACATCGGCGCCGGACTCGCGGTCAACGCGAACGATTCGAGGATCACCCGCGTCGGCGCGTTCCTGCGCAGGACGTCGCTCGATGAGCTCCCCAACCTGCTGAACGTGCTGCGCGGGAGCATGTCGCTGATCGGGCCGCGCCCGACGCTGCTCGTGCAGGTCGACCAGTACAGCGAGCGCCAGCGCGGGCGGCTCGCGATCAAGCCCGGGATCACCGGCTGGGCGCAGGTCAACGGGCGCGCCTCGCTGCCCTGGGCCGAGCGGATCGAGCTCGACCTCTACTACGTTGCGCACCGCTCGCTGGCGCTCGACCTGAGGATCCTCTGGCGCACGGCCGCGATGGTGCTCGCGGGCAGCGGGCTCTACAAGGGGCAGGCCGGCGGCTGGGAGGGCGAGCTGTGAGCGCGCCCGCGGTCCTCTTCACGGGCGCCGGCAAGCGCTATGACATCGTCTCCGCATTCGCCCGCCTGACAAAGACGGTCGTCGCCGACCCGTCGCCGCGCGCCCCCGCACAGTACGCCGCGCACGTGCGCGCGGCCGTCCCGCTGATCGGCGATCCGGGCTACGTTCCGGCCCTGCAGGAGCTCTGCCAGCAGCACGGCGTCGGCGCCGTCCTGCCGCTGACAGACCTCGACATCGAGGTCCTCGCTCGGGCTCGCGCAGACGGGCGGCTGCCCGCGCTCGTGCCACCCCCGGAGATCGCGCGTGCCACATATGACAAGTACGAGACCCACCGCCTGCTCGGGGCGCTCGCGCTGCCCTCTCCCCCGAGCGTCCTGCCCGAGGAGGACCTCGACTCGCTCATCTACCCGGTCATGGTCAAGCCCCGACGCGGCTCGGGGGCCCGCTCGATCCACCATGCCCGCGACGCCTCCCAGGTGCGCTTCTTCATCGACTACGTGCCCGAGCCCACGATGATCCAGCGGGCGATGGGGGGCCCTGAGCTCTCGATCGACTGTCTCGGCGACCTCGAGGGCCGCTGTCTGAACGCGATTCCGCGCACGATGCTCGAGTCGCGCGGGGGCGAGTCGATCAAGGGCGAAGTCGTCAGGGACGAGGAGCTGATCGAGCTCGCGCGGCGCACGATGGAGGCGCTGAGCGTGACGGGGCCGGCGACGATACAGGTGTTCCGCGACCCCGAGATCGGCCTCGGCATCACCGACGTGAACACGCGTTTCGGTGGGGCCTTCCCCGCGCCGATCTATGCCGCCCTGCCGGGGCGCACCTATCCGGAGCTGATCGTCCGCCTGATCTCCGGCGAACCGGTCGCTCCCCACGTCGGGAGCTTCCGCGCCGGAATGACGTTCACCCGCTACTACTGGCAGCTCGAGCTCGACGAGCACCTCGAGCCCACCGGCCGGGACATCGTGCCCGGCGGTCCACCCCCGCCAAGGTGAACGCGGCCCAGGCTAGAATGAGGCTACGTGGCCACGTCGCTAGCCGATCCTCCGCTCGCCTCTGCCGCCGAGCAGGCTTCCGCCAACGGTGGCGCTGCGCCCGCGCAGGCGCCTGCCCCCGCGCAGCGTGCCTGCGTGCACTGTGGCTCTGCGATGGATCCCGCTCAGGACTGGTGCCTGCAGTGTGGCGCCGGCGCCCCCGCCAGCCTCGACGCGCGCAACCCGAGTTGGCACTCGGCGGCCACGATCCTCGGCGCGTGTGCGATCCTCGCGCTCGCCGCGGCCGCGGCCGGGTACGCTGCTCTCAGCAAGGGCAGCCACCGCAGCACCCCGGCGCCCGCAACGCTCGCCTTCACGCCGGCGACGAGCACCGTCACCCCCGTGACCCCGCCTGCCGGCACCCCGCTGAACCCAAACACCTCCAGGAGCTCCAGGACCCCGAAATCCGCGCTCCCACTGGGCATCGTCAAACCGCCTAAGATCCCGCTCACCGCGATCACGCCGAAGGCCTCGCCCACGACGACGATCCCGTCCAAACCCGCCGCGAAAACGACCACTCCAGCCACGGGCACGACTCCCTCGGGCTCCTCCGGCGCCGAATCGAGTACGGGCGAAAACCAGCCGAGCGAAGGCAAGAACCAGCCGAGCGAAGGCAAGAACCAGCCGAGCGCGATCCTCCTGGACACGAATGCCGCCGCTACATACAACCCCTACGGCTATCCGCCCAGCGACTTCGGCGACCCGAGTCTGGCGATCGACGGAGACCCCTCGACGGGCTGGACCGCGCGTCTGCAGGCGGCCGTCGCGCCGAAGATGGCGGAGGGGATCGTGATCGACCTCAAGACCGCACGGCGGCTCTCGGCGCTGGAACTCATCACCTCCACGCCCGGAATGACCGTGCAGGTGTACGGGGCCGCCACCGCCACCCTGCCCACGTCGATCCTCGAACCCTCCTGGGTCAAGCTGACCCCTTCGATGCTTGAGAAGAAGAGGCATCTGCGCATCAAGCTGCGCCACCCCACGAGAGCCTTCCGTTTCGTGACGCTCTGGATAAGCAGGGCGCCGGCGGCCTCGATCGGGACGCCCCAGGCGCCGGGCCGCGTGAGCGTCAACGAAATCGAACTGTTCCCCGCCACATAGCTACTTCCCCCGGAAATAGCCGGCTTTCCGTCCGCCTCGATTAAGAGAATTGGCCCTGCAAATGGGCCTGTTTCTGATCGAGGAGGCTATGAATGTTGACGCTGGCTGCTGGTC
>JBEKXJ010000015.1:0-62188 GCA_049512215.1 Solirubrobacteraceae bacterium | reverse complement strand
GACAAGACGCGCCGAGCTCAAGCGCGAGTTCGAGCGAGCCTACTCGCGGGTGCTCGAGGAGACGGGGGAGAGGGCGGGCTGAAGCTACCTGGCCGCTCAGCCCGCACCGGCTCGGGTCGACCGCGCGGTGAGCACAGCCGGGTCACGGTTCCGGCAGCGGGTCGAACGGCCTGTTTCGTCCTAGGGCCCGAGGACGATGCAGACGAGCTGCAACAAATGCTGCTCCATGCCCGCGTCACGGCTTGACGGAATTCAAGCGGCGGGCGAGCCGGGATACAGGTGCGCCAAGTGTCGTGCCGAGGGAGATGCGGCTCTCGTACAATGTCGGCCAGGCTCCGACTCGCGTGCGGGGTAGCTCGATCCGGGGTAGCTCAATTTGGCAGATGCGCTCGACTGTTAATCGAGAGGTTGTGGGTTCGAGTCCCACCCCCGGAGCTTTCTTCTAGGCCGCGAGTCGCTCTACGAGCTCCGCGGCGGTTGCACCCGGATCGTGGGCCGATGCCCACTCCGCCATCGCGCGCGCCTTGATGCCGATCGAGGGTTCGGCCAAGGCTCGCTCCACAGCCAGGCGGAGCGGCCGTGGAGAGACGAAGCGCCGCGGAATGCGCACGCCGGCGCCCGCCCAATCCAGACGGGCCGCGTTCTCGTTCATGTCGCCGACCGCCGGGCATGCGACGACCGCGCAGCCGGAGGCGAGCGCCCGCACGAGCGTTCCATGGCCGGCGTGGCAGACGACCACCTCACAGCGGGGCATCGTTCGCGAGTAGGAGATCCACTCGACCAGGCGCGCGTTCTCGGGCACGGGGAGAGGGCGAGGGGGAAGACGGCGATTCCAGGTCGCAAGGACGCGCACATCCGCATCGGCCAGCCCGCGCAGTGCCGCGATGAGCATACGGTGCTCGGGATCCTGCGCCGTGGAGGGGGCCACGAGCACGAGCGGGGCCTCGCCGGGGGGGAGCTCGACGTCCGCAGCCGGCGGCTCCCACATCAGCGGACCGACCACGTGGACGTTGGCCGGCCAGGAGCGGGGGTACTCGAGCTGTGGGAACGTCGCCACGAGCGCGAGCTCGCGGCTGATGCCGCCGTGGACGTGGCCGAGCGGGGGAAGGCCGACCTGCGCGCGCGTGCGGTTGAGTTCCCGGCGCCCGCGCTCGAGGCCGCGATCGACGGGCCGCTGGGCGCAGCGCCAAAACGCTCGACCGGCGGCGGTGCGGGGCAGGCGGCCCCCGAGCGAGTAGATCGGCAGGCCCGGCTCGCCCGGTGGGTACACGTGCGGGATGAGGGTCGCCCAGGGGACGCCCTCGAGCTCGGCCGCCAGCGCAGGGGCGAGCGTGAGGATGTCGGCCACGACCACGTCGGGCTGCAGCTCCTGCACGAGCGGGCGCGTCTCGGCGGTCGCCTTGTCGATCGGCGCGTAGAAGTTCAGGGGCTCGGGCCTGGAGGGAAAGACAGGGTACTCCGGGGCCGCCCGGAAGCTGAGGCCCTCGGCCTCGACGTGCCCGCGCCACCGTGCCCAGGTTTGAAGGGTCACCTCATGCCCGCGTCGTGCCAGCGCACGGCCCAAGGCGATCATCGGGAAGGCGTGGCCGGGATCGCCGAAGGCGCCCAGCAGCACCCGCCTCGGCTGTCCTGCGGCGTCTCTCACCGTTGGCCGCTCAGGCCGCGAGCTCGGCGACGAGGCGCAGCTGCTCAAGGCGCTCGGCGGCGGTGAAGGCGATCGGTGTCACCCCGAGCGTCCCCACGCCCGCGTCGCGATAGACCGCAAGGCGCTCACGCACGACATCCGGGGGGCCGCAGAGTGAGACGGTGTCGATGAGGGCGTCCGGGATCGCGGCCATCGCCTCCTCGCGCTTGCCCTCCAGGTATAGGTCCTGCACTTCTTTGGCCTCGGCCTCGAAGCCGTAGCGGCAGACGAGCTGGTTGTAGAAGTTCTGCTTGCGCGAGCCCATTCCGCCGACGTAGAGAGCGATGAAGGGCCGCATCGCGTCGCGTGCGCCCTGGAGGTCATCGGTGACGAACACGTTGACGGTCGGCGCGATGTCAAACCCCTCCAGCGTGCGGCCCGCCCGCTCGGCGCCCTCCGCCAGCAGGGGCCGCAGCTCGGAGACATGCTCGGGAGAGAAGAGCGTCGGGATCCAGCCGTCGGCGATCTCGCCGGCGAGGGCGGTGTTCTTCGGGCCGATCGCCGCGAGGTAGACAGGGATCCGCTCCTGAATGGGGGAGATCGTCAGCTTGAGCGCCTTGCCCGGCCCGTCGGGGAGCGGCAGGTCGAGCGTCTCGCCGTGGAACTCGACCCGTTCGCGCGCGAGCGCCATGCGGACCACGGCCACATACTCGCGCGTGCGCTGGAGCTGTTTGGCGAAACGCTGGCCGTGCCAGCCCTCCGCGACCTGCGGGCCCGAGGAGCCGATGCCGAGGATCATGCGCCCGTCCGAGAGCTGGTCGATCGTGGCGGCCGTCATCGCGGTCATCGCGGGCGAGCGAGCGGGCATCTGGAAGATCCCCGAGCCCAGGCGTATGCGCGAGGTCTGACCCGCCAGCCAGCCGAGCACGGTCGCGGCGTCAGAGCCGTAGGCCTCGGCGGCCCAGACCGAGTCATAGCCGAGTCGCTCGGCCTCCTGGACGATGTTCAGCTGATCCTCCGAGCTGAGCCCGAGGCCCCAGTATCCGACGTGCACACCCAGCTTCATCTGCAGGTTTCCTTTCAGCGGGAGGGATTCGTTGCTCGAGCAGGACGGGAGTCCTAGGCTTGGGCGCATCCGGCCGCACTCACAAGCACGTGCGGCCGGGACAGCCTATGGCAATTCCTCGTCATCCTCCCAGCCGGCTCGTCGAGGATCTGCGCCGCACGATCGACTGCCTGCCCATCGCGACCCGTCAGGCGATGCTCGAGGGGATTCAAGAAAGCGAGCGGATCATCGTGGGCGCCTACGTCGACCGTGAGGGCGGGGTCTGCCCGATGCTCGCGGCCCATCGCCGTGGTGGGCGCACCGACTTCCTCTCATTCGCCAAGGCCTGGGACAGGTTCACGCGGGCACGCGGCGCTCCGCGCCGGGCGAGCGCCCGCGAGCTTGCGATCCTCGCCGGTCAGCTCACCGCCAGCCTGCTGAACGAGGCGGGCGTCGATCTGGCCGGCGCGATCGAGGAGCACCGCGAGCTGCAGCTCCGCCGCACGCGCGCCGAGAGGGCAGACCCCTCGGGCGAGATTATCGTGTGCCGGCTGCGGCCCTCCGGGCGCGGCCGTCGGGCGGAGCGCTTCGCCTCAGTTATCGAGCGCCGGTCGCTCAGGCACCAAGCCGCCGTGGGCGGCTGATCTCCTCCGCGCAAGCGGTTCGCGCTGAACTTGGCAGAACCGCTTGCTCGACTGGGACCACCGATTGCTCCAGGTCTAGAGGCCCTCTCCCGGTCGCACGAACATCATCTCCGGCACGACGCAGGCGGGGGAGACCTTGAGCAGGAAGCGCACCGCCTCGGCTATGTCCTGCGGTTGGATCATGTCCTCGGCGGCAACGTGCTCCTTGACAAAGTCGGTCATGGCCGTGTCCACGAACGCGGGGCACAAAGCCGTCGACTTGATCCCCTCGCCACCGAGCTCCTTGTTCATGGCTTCGGTCCATCCGACGACGCCGTGCTTGGTCGCCGAGTAGACCGACAGCCATGCCACGCCGCGCTTTCCGGTGATCGAGGAGGTGTTGACGACGAGCGCGCTGCGATGCTCGGCCGCGGCGAGCTTCAAGAGCGGAACGCATTCGCGGTAGAAGAGCACGATCGAGCGGAGGTTGACGTCGAGCTGCATGTCCAAGCGCTTGGTCTGGATCTCGGCGACCGGGGCACCGTCGCCGACACCGGCGTTGTTGACGAGCACGTCCAGCCGGCCGTAGCGCTCGGTGTGGGCAGCCACGACCTTCTGGATCTCAGCCTCCTCCGAGACATTCGCGGCGACGCCCAGCACATCGAGACCGTCCGCCGCGAGCCCCGCCACGGCATCATCGAGCTTCTCGGGACGGCGCGCGGCCATCGTGACGGCGAACCCCTCTTGCGCGAGCATCCTCGCGATCGCCAGCCCGATGCCGCTGGACGCCCCCGTGACGATCGCTGCGCGTTCTGCAGACATCCTCGCGTCCCCTCCTGTCGTGAGCCGAATCGAAGCCGCCGCCCCTGAGCGGTGCCGGCGTGCGGGAGCATTCCACATCTCGCTGGTAGCGTCTGGCGCGTCGTGCCCGGGCCAGGCGCTCGCGCACGTGGAGGGCCCGTAGCTCAGTTGGTTAGAGCTGCCGACTCATAATCGGTAGGTCCCTGGTTCGAGTCCAGGCGGGCCCATTGTCAGGCCACGATAGACCCCGGCAGAGCCGGGCAGCCAGGCTCAACGCCCATATGGGTCTAAGGCCGCATAGACACGACACGAACGGACATCGGGTCCGGGGTCGGTCCCAGGTTTCGGGAGCAACTAGGGAGCATTGGGCCGCCGAGAGCACCGTCGTTCGCCGCACCTGGATTTCAGGCACATGCTCGGGCTCGACAGGCTGGTCGGACGGATCAAGGCCCAGGAGACGCTACGGACGCACTAGAGCCTCGGCTCTAGCGCTCAGGAGGGCTGGAAACGGCTCCTCGAGGTGCTGCCTACCCCAGTCCTACCCGACGGGGGATCGGCAGGGAGTCTCCGCCGGTCGTTACTGTGCCGCTTGATCGTCGCGTCTGATCGCAGGCGGCAGGCTTCGATCAAGCTCGGCCTGAAGCCTCTCTGCTCGATCTGCCGTGATCGAGCCTTGTTGGTTTAGCCGCTTCGCGAGTCGCTTGGGATAGTAGAGCGGGTAGCCGTTGATCTTCAGCGTCCGCAGTACCGGAAGCCCAACGTCTGCGAGGAAGCCCTCAGGGGCGACGAAGCAGAGGCAGCCGTGGACGGAAACGTCCTCGGCTATGTTGGCAAGCGCAGCCTTGACGTGGGCGACCTGCTTTTCGAGGCCATCGATGAGCTTCGTGCGGTCACGCCCGTTGACCTTCAGCTTGGCGTTGCCGAAGAGCGGCTTCACGACCTCGATTTTGCCCTTGTAGCGCTTGCAGTCGATTACATAGACACCGGAGGGAGCGACCGCGATGTGGTCGATGTTGGCGAGGCTCATGGGCGCACGCCGGTCGTGGAGCATGGGTACGTGAGGACAGCGCCGGGCAAGCGAACTCGCGAGGTTCTGCTCTCCCTCAGCGCCAGTCAGCCAGTTGCGCTCTTCCTGGCACAGCCCCTTTTCCTTGGCAGACGGAAAGAGGGCCGTGAATACACGCCCCAGACGGCTGCGGCTTGCTCGGAGCGCGTCGTATTCTTCCCGTAGACGCTGCGCCTTGAGATGGGCGCTCCCACCGGGATTACCGAGGTGTTCGCTGGCCATCGCGCGTTCGGTATCGGCACAACCAGGGCTTCTCCTGAGGGTCGGCACCAGTACTCGTGCGGGGGCTCCCACGTCCTCGCCGGGTTCACAAAGTTCGGCTTCAGTGGCGTTGCGGCAACCCAGTCGGGTCCCTCGATAAGCACGACTCGACCTATTTGGACCAGGTGTATTTGATTGGGTTAGCAGCCCCCGGATCGTTGACGAAGACCGCCACGCTACGTGGGTCGGATGTCCGGGACCGCGTTTACGCACCCCACAGGCCGAGGCCGATCGATGCGGCGCGTCCAACGCGAGTCGAGGCGTCGTGACCTCTGGAGCAGAGGTGTCCCCTCCCAGGGGTCGCCGGTGTTGCTTAGGCTGCGAAGTCCTGTTTGTCCGCCAGATAGACGGATTCGTTGATCTCCGGCAGGTCGTGAGGACGAGATTGAACGAAGGTCGTCAAGAGCTTAAGCCTCCTGTATTGATCGGCGTCATGTTCCCAATCACCGCCTGACGCCTCGCGGAACCAACGGGCGAGCAGGCTGGGACTGACATGCGTCTCAAGTCGCTCAACGGTGCTGCGCAAGAACCAGGTTGCGTCTTCGAGGTACGGCAGATCGATCAGCACCTGCTTGTCCCGGAGATGGGCGCTCCGTAGGCGTCGCGCGTCCGGCTGTGTCCGAAGCCACCGTTGTGAGCGACGGAGTGTCGGACGATCCACAGGTCCCGGAGCGTTGCTATCTCGTCGTTGGCTACAGGCTCCCGCTTGAAGATGTCCTTGTACCGCTGGTTGAGGATCTCGGGTGTCTGCCAGCCGGAGAGGGGATGGATCAGTGAGGCACCCAGTCGTCCGAAGCCTTCTCGTGTCGATAAGACCGCCGCCAGATTTAGCGTAAGCCAATCCCATTTCTTGGCCTCGTCGTCGTAGATGTGGGTGATGTCGAGGGTCTGAGCGATGAAGTCCTTCCTCACGAACTCAAAGGACGCCATCAGCTGACCGAAGAGCGCGCTACGGATCCGGATCTTGTGTTTCTCAGCCGTACCTTCGTAGCCCGAGTTGAGGGGCTCGAAGTACCGGACCGCGATCAGCATGGCTTGGGACTGAGCGAAGAAGGCCGACGGTGGACTAGCCGCGCGCTTCGCCTCGTCGCGGGCGGCAGCAACCGATTCTGATGTGCTGGCGTCCGGAACCGGGAAAGGCATGGAGGAAGCCGACAGCGGCGGCGATTCGCCTCCACATGGCTCACCGGTCTCACCTGAGCGGGAGCACTTCTGGAGCAGGTCTCGTGATCGACCCCGTCCTTATTGGGGTTGCAGCCGGTTTGATCCTGTCTCCCCGATAGAGGTTCTAGAGGATCAAGGAAGTTCACGGAGGATCGCCAAGGCGCGCGAATTATGCTAATTAGCAGGGTTATTGTGGGTCGATAGCCAACGTTTCAGGACTTCGGCTCGGCCTCGGATTGAGGCTGGACCGCCCACGAAACCGCCCACGAAACCGCCGTGGGCGGTCTGACCCATCCAGACACCGGCGAAGGCGTCCCTCGCTGCTCTCCACCTTCAGACGCATGGTCGGCTGGCGCTCGATTGGCCGCTCGTACCCGCTAGCCTGGGTGTATGGGCATCGATGCAGAACGTAGAGCCGAGAGACGCTTGGTCAAGTTGGACGATGTTGAGCGGCAAATCAAGGAAGGCTCGCTCACGATCCGGAAGATGACGGCGAAGGAGCGCAAGCTCTTTCCCCCGCGAGCACCCAACGTCGCTCGCCGGTAACCATGTCTTTCTTGCCCGCTGGAGTGGACCTGCTTTCGCGGACAGCAAGGGTGGCGTCGGATTCCGGTTCCGCGTGGCCGATGCGAGTCCAGGGACCAGACCCCTGGCTCCTCTGCAACCTACTTGGTCCAGGTGTACCTGATGGGGTTGGCGGCACCCGGCTTGCGGTAGTCGTCAGGCACGCGCTTCCCGACGCTCTTGGATGTCGGCGGGTGCCTCCTCCCCGATGAAGGCGAGACGCCCAGGAGCGGCAGGGTGCCCGGGGAAGTTCTCGGCTGTGGCAGGGGAGCCAGTCGTCGGCAACGAACGCACCTACGATCATTCCTCGCTGAGTGGCGAGAATTACGTGGCCTGCATCGCCTTCGCGCGGCTGATCTTCCAGGCGTATCGCTGGCGGGGGTCAGGGCCAACTCGAAGAAGGAGCGCACCGCGAAAGCAGCCGAAAAGCAGGTGCGGCTCCAGCAGCAGCAGCGGGGGAGGACCACCGTTCGGCTCCGCAAACGTCGCCCAAACGCTCCCCCGATGCGCGACAGCCGGGGGCGAATCATCAGCAGGGACTAGCGGGCGAGTTTCGCTACTCGCTATGGTTGCCACTCGTCGTTCGCGCTTTAGCTAGCAGGCGGTGGCGGACTGTAGTTTCTGGCTCTAATAAGCCAAAACGCACAGGCGCGGCCCACCGCTAGGAATTTCCAGGTGATCCCCATGCGTCGGGTATCGGCCTCGCCCGAGCGCACCTTTAGGCGCGCGACTTTCGCTAGCCGTTTCGCTCGCCCCTCCTGGGAGCGTGAGCCTAAAGAGGACGATAAGAACTTGGTTGAGGTCATCCGTGGCTCCGCTCCTACTGGGATGGACTGACAGGGGGTTCTCTTGGAGTCTTGAGGCAAACCGTGGGCCTTGTGCCGCCGCACTCTCAACGAAGGAATGGCGTACTTGTGCCTACTCCACCGTGGCTCGGTAGCCAGTGGCAAGATTATGCTAACCGTCGTGTTGGGTGGCAACTTCCGGCAAGTTGAAGAGGCGTATGTGCCAACAGTGGCCTCGGAATGTCCTCGGACCTTGTATAACCTATGTGCCTTTAGTGCGCCTTTGGTGGGCTAGTTTGTATAACCCCCGTCAAGCTGCGAGTATACTAATAGCGTCCAAAGTGATACTCTGGTTGGCACCGTGACTACCGTACAAGGCGAGCACTCACTTCCCGCCAGAATGACCCGCCTGTTAGCCGTTTTGCTGATGGTCGATAGCTAGCCAAGGGATGATGATGAATCCGCACTCCCGTCACGTGTCTCGCAAGCCAAAAACGGCAGTCGCCCAGACGCTGATAGAACGTGACGCTTTGCCCTCTCCAACATGAGCAGTACTTCCCAGTACAGGGGTCTGGGCACAGACATAGGCAGGCGGCATTCTTGGGAAAGGCCCTCGCCTCTTGGTCCTCCGTTGGACGCGTCAGCGATCTGCCAGTTATCGTCGTAAGAGTCGCTGAAGCTCCAGCCATGGTTAGGGCCATGAGAGTCGTGGTGGATCTCGAATTCGCTTTGCCAGGCGTTTTCCCAACTCCCGGTTTCCTGCTTGTATCCGGCTTCGGTTGAGGACTCGGAGATCGCAACGCCTTGAAGAATGCCGCCTTTGGTTTCCAGCTTGAGGACGTAGGCGTCGTGCGTAACGTCTCCTGCTGTCTTGGCGCTGTAGTGGACCCGCAGCACCCGCACCCCGCAGCATCTCTTGGTCACAGTCACGGCGGTCTTCTGTCGCCGAATCAGTTGGCGGGCGTCACGGCGGATGATCTTCGCGAACGTGGCCGCGACTCGTTCCGTGGGTACACGGGCTGATGGCGCAGCCCCGGCTGGAGGCACACCAAGCACGAGCCAGAAGCAGATAGTGCATGCGACTGCTGTGCTCCCTAGACGCCCCATAGCCCGGCGATCCTACAGAACTGGCGTGGTCAAGTCGCTCCCTTGTCATCGGTGGCATCGTCGTGTAGATGCCGCACGGCCTCGATGCCCGAGACCATGAACCCACCGTGTGTCATCACCTGCTCGAACAGTCCGATTGCTGTATGCCGGTGGGCGGTCATCGGCCAAAGAATCGCCCAACCATGCATGGCGCTACGCTCCCTCAGCCATGTCTGACGACCCCAAGATCGTGACCACGGTCAGCAACGAGGCAGAGGCCGAAATGGTCGCCGAGCGGCTATCGGAGGCAGGTATCCGCCATATGACACGAACGGCGAGCGGGGGTATACGGCTCGGTGCTGCGGCTGCGCGTGACGTGTACGTCGAGGAGCAAGACCTCGACCGAGCGCGCGAGGTGCTCAACGTCGATCAAGGCTTCAGCGAAGAGGAATTGGCGCGTCTGAGCGACGAAGCGGGCGAGGCGGATCTAGATGAAACGCCCTGACTGCAAGCAGAGCGCGGAGCCTACCCAGCCCACCCAAGCCGCAAGGCCGAGCCTGAGTGGGGCGCGGTCCCGCCAGGCCATAATCGACGCTTGATTCATGGACACCGGGAAGCCCTCTACTGGTGGCGAAGAGATTCGCGTCTGGCTCGATGACGACCTAGTTGACCGCGCAGCCCCGGTTGGCTGGGTACACGTCACGACCTCTCAGGAGGCCATCGACCTCCTCGATACCGGCAACGTCGTGGAGGTGACGAGGCCCGTGCTGCCGCAGAACGCCTCGCCGAGGAGAGGGGCGTGATGTCTCAGGAGGAGTCCACGACCCCCGACCTGGTTGAGCTTGTGCCCCGATGAGATTGATCGGGCACCGTCCTACCGGGTAGGCTCGCCGCAAGTCCTCCGCGAGAAAGGCAGCACCATGCACGCCGTCGTCATCAACGTCACCATCAACGACCGACCCGCCGCCCAAGCTGAGTTGAACGAACTCGTGCCGCGAGTCTCTGCTGTGCCAGGGTTCGTCGCTGGCTACTGGATCGCCCTGTCGCAGGACAAAGGCACATCAATCGCCGTGTTCGACTCCGAGGCGTCGGCCCAGGCCCTCGTCGCACAAGTCGAGTCGGCTCCCGCTGGAGCCGTGACAACGGAGAGCGTCGAAGTGGGCGAAGTTATCGCGCACGCCTAGCGACGCCATGCGATGCCGTCCGAGCCATGCTGCCGCCGAACGCCTTGCCGAGGAGAGGGGGTAGGCGATGTCGCGGGAGAGGTCTTGACGACCGGCTGGTCGTCAAGGAATCATGCACCTGGCCAGTTAGGCGAGAGCGCCCGGCGTCTCCTCTTTTAGCGCCTGCGTGATCTGCTCGCGAAGCTCCGGCGTGTCCTCGTGTCCGTGTGCCGTCACAGCGTGAATCACGGCCGCGTCAACGACGTGCTCATCGCTCCCGGCCATCGCCAGATCACAGTTGTTTTCGCTCGGCATCTCCCGGCAGTCGATGTATTTGCGAGGCATTGCTCCTCCGGTCATCGGTATTGAACGCTGAACTTCTCCCCGGGCAGCCTACTCCCCGTGGACAGGCGAAGCACCTTGTCCCCTAGAGACTCGATCACGGCGAAGCGTTGCGAGCAGCCGGACTCCCTGAGTAGGCAGCGGAGCTACGAGCCGGTGTCCGGTGCGAGGCCGAGGTCAGGCGAACGCGACTTAGCTCGCCCGGGACCGTCGCGACTGGACGAGAGCGCGCACTCCAAGCACGATCATCACCAAGATGCAAATCGGTGTGCCGAGCCACAACGGATTACTGCTCCCGTCAATACTCCCGAGGAAGAAGAACGCGACAGCGGCGACAGCGAGAGCAAGAAAGGTCCGCCGATTGGCACCCATCGCACGATCATACGGTCTTCAAGAAACTAGGGGCAGTCCAATCGCGACTGAGGCAATCTTCAGGTGGCTCTGGGCGGGGCTCTCCACACCGCCTGAACCGAGTCGCCTTAGACGGTGGTTCTCGGGCCTCTCGCGGGGCGCTCGATCACGGCGAGGCTCTGCGGGCGGCGGGTCTAGTGGAGTAGGGGTCAGGTGCCGGTGTCCGGTGTGAGGCTCAGGTGATGGGTGTCTCGTCGTCCCACCCCGGCGAGACTCGGTTCGACGCTCCGTCTGGTGTAGGCGTATCGGTCACTTGAGGACAGAGTAGATGGCGACAACAACATTGATTAGCGTGGCAACGGTTATGACGACCGTGGCCACCGTGAGCACACGGGTCAGCCGACGCATTGTCTCAGCGCCCTCTTTCGCCTCAAGTACGATTCGCCCGATCAAGACTCCTGTTTCTGCCGCTTGATCCGCATCCCTTTCCCTGGCACGGTCGTTGCGCCGTCGTACGGCGAGCACGTGCGTAGCCAGAGTCGGAAGGCTCGCCATAGGAACCTAGCCCATGGCTTGGAAACGCGAATGTCCGCGGTCAGGTGCCGCTGTCCGATGTGAGGCCGAGGTCGGCGAGTGCCCGGTCGCTCCTGTCCTATGTCCCCAGCGGCAAGGTCACGAGGCTCGCCCTCTCCTGAGAGCGTCCGGGGGTACCCGATGCGACTCAGGCGATGACCGGGGAACCGACGATGTACGGCGGCAAGCCCTGCGGATACCGCTGCATGAAGCGCGGATAGTTGGTCTTGTACTCGGGGGTCTGCTGGGCGGGACCATGCCAGGCAATCGCACTCTCAACCATGTCCCGCACAAAGATGTTGACATCGATGTTCAGGGCGTCATCCATGACGTTGTTGTGCGCCACCAGCGTTCCCGCTCCAGGCTCAATGAACAACACCTGGGTATAGCTGCCTTGGTGGGGGATGAATCGGCCCTCGTGCAGCATCGAGCACCTGCCGCGCTCTCGCCTTTCGTCCTACGCGAGGGCGACCGACCGCTGAATGGCCCATGGACACTACTGATCATCGCCCTCCTCGCCCTCGTCCTCGTCCTCGTGCTCGTCGCGCACCATCAGCTCATCGAGCCTGATGGTCTCCAGCTCGGCTAGCCGCCTCGCCTCATAGCGCGCCTTGTCCTCTGCGAGCAGCACCTCCATTGAGATCGGCCAATCGGTAGGTGAAGGGAGACTGCCACCGAGAGCCTCTCTTTCTCCGCAGTCTGGACAGATTGGGATGGGCGCATCGCTGTCAGCTCGCGACGTACGGCTCGTCGCCACGCCCTCGGGCCAGTTCTCACCTTCGATCCAATCGATGACGCTGACCTCGCATCGCGGGCACTTATAAGAACGCCTCGGGTGCGCCTCGTCCGCTGCGTTATTCAGAAGTCGGGCCAAATGTGCCGCCGACTCGACGCCACGCTCCACCGTTAGCTGCGCAAACGCCTCACCCTCACGGACCCGCCAGAGCCATGTTTGCCGACGCGATCCGGGATGGCCTGATCACCGAGAATCCGTCTGGGGGATGCGCCTACAGCAGTCTCGGGGACGCCGTGATCTCGACGTGCTCTCGGTCGAGCAGGTGGACGAGGCGATCAGGGTTGCTCGCGGCATGTTCGGTCCTGGGTTCGCAGCGTTCATCGCAACGGCTGCCTACGTTGGGATGCTTCCTGGCGAGCTTTACGCCTTGCGCTGGCCGATGATCGACTTTGCTCAGGACGAGATCAGCGTCGTGGCTAGCTATTCAACTTTGAGCGGCGAGACAACTCCCCCGAAGAACGATCATCATCGCTTGATCGTCCTGTTCCCCGAGGCAAAGCGAGCATTGCTAGAGGTCCCGCGACACGAGGGCACCATCGTATTTCGCACGGTGCGTGGCAGGCCGCTGACGGGAAAGACGCTGCACTACTACTGGGACCCCGTACGGACAGCCATCGGTAAGCCGGGGATGGACTTCTACGAGCTTCGCCACTTCTGCTGTGCGCACCTGAATACGCTCGGCCACGAGGCTGAGGATGTGGCCTATCAGGTTGGGCACACGGATGGCGGCGTGCTCATCCGTAAGCTATACGGACACCCGTCCGAGAGCCTTGCTCGACAGCGACTCAAGGCGAATTTCGGGCGCAAGGTCGTGCCGTTGCGGTCGGTATCGGGAGCAAATGGGGGGCAACACAGAGCCTGAGCAGGCATTTCTCCCATTCCGGCCCATGCCGGGATCGCGCATTCTAGAGCCAAATCTCGGCATCCCTGTTGCTCTCGATCGCCATCGTTGCACGCTCCGAAACCCCGCTGCCGCCTTTTCGCTGCCTTTTCGGTTCGACGCCCACGAGCTGCGCGAGCTGCGTCTTGGAGCGCTCATCGCGGCGCCTCGGCACCTGCCGGTCGCAGCGCGCCGCGCGATCCAGCTCGCCCGCCGCGTCGAGCAGAGTGCTTATCTGCTCGGCCGAGTCCAGCCACACCGGAGCCGGCTTGTCGGCCTTCAACCGGCGACGCCTGCCGCGTGCGGGGTTGCTCACGATCAGCGCATATTCGGGGTACTCGACGGCGACCTCTAGCACCTGCGCGAGTAGCGCGATCGTTTTGTTGATCGACGCGGCGCTCAGCGTGCCCTGCTTGACCTTCGCCGTCCGGCAGCGGTCAACCTCGGCGATCGTGATTTGCGAGAGCCGGTGACGCTTGAAGTAGGGGAGCAGGTGCCGGGAGAGTTTCCATTCGTAGTCCCGGCGTGTCTTGGGTCTCCATTCCCTCCTGTGGGCGTCGAACCAATCCGATGAGACCTCGTGAAAGGTCGGGTCCTGCTCGACTGCCGGCGCGGGCTCGGGCTCCGGTGGCTTTCAGGTGCCGAGCTTGACCGCTGCCTAGGCGCGTTCTAGCTCGTCCTGCGCCTTCGCCGGTGTCCAGCCGCCCGCGCGCTCCCGAGCGTCACGTACTGCCCGCGCCCGTTCGCGTTGAACGTTGTCTGCGCTCATTCTGCTGCCCCAACGGCGCGACGCTCGTCGAGGCTCTCGTAGCCTCGCGTACACGGATGCTCTGGAGGACTTGCCTTCGTAGTCGGCGAACCTACGCCCATGAGCCGTGCGCCCGGACGTTAGCCTTCCGTGTTTCGTACTCAAGACTTGGACGCGTGTTCCCGAGGAGCTAGTGAGCTGGTCTGCCCGTTCAAGAACCTCATGAGCATCATCAAGGGAATACGCCAGGAACAGCGGGAACGCTTGGACTGGTGGAGCGACCATCATGGCGACGGAACTGGGCCTTCATCGTCGTGAGAAAGGCAGAGGCAGTCTGACTGTCCGCTCGTCGGGTTGGTCCCGGAGGCAACAGCGCTCGGCGTCGAACAGCGCTCGGCGTCGGAGGCAGTCGCTGGGAGGCAGGCCGCGCGTCCGGAGGGTTGGGCCGTGACCGATGCGAGCCCCGCCATCGCGCTGGGCTTGGCTGGCCCTCATCTTCGCGGTGCGCGGGTGGTCCGGCGCTGCCGTGGATGTGGCCGGACGGTTTACGGGCCGTGGACGCGACTCGGTTTGGATGGTTGCGCGGGTGTGGGAGTCGGTGCACTTGGCGGCGATGGCACGCTCCATCGTGCATGTGTCGGTCAAGCTGACTCAGGAGACGGGCTGCACGATGAGGCTGCTCCGTCTCGGGCGAATCCATGCGGGTCATCTGGAAGGTGGCGCTGGCCTACCGAGAGCTACGGATCGTGGATGAGCAGGGGCTCCTCGCGTGGGCCGAAGACGTTGCCGCTGCTGTACCAGAGCGCGGGCCGCCGCAGCCTGGTCGCAAGATGGCTGCGTGAGCACGGAGGACGAACCGACGGACGGACGGAGCGCACAAGCGCCCCGCCCGGACGGACGCCCGTACCGCCGCTACCGAGCACCCGCGCTCTGCCGGCCGTTCATCCTGCCCCGGCAGCCGCCTGCGGACGTCCCCGCCAGTCGCGCTGACCGCCCACGCCCGGCCTCTCAAGCATGACCCGTATCGGCTGACTGTGAGCCGGGGCGGGGGAGCCATGCTGTATTCTGGCTCCGGACCTATGAGTGCTCTCAAGACCGCGTTGAGGAGCGCGTACGATCTCGGAGGTCGCGTCTATCTGGGGCCGGTGCTCCGCGCTGAGGCGCGTCGGAGCGCCGCCGCCGAGATCAACGAGGGCGCCGTCCAGTATGCGTTGGCTCTGCGGGTGCTGGCAGACGCCGCCGCGCACGAGGTACTGGATGTTGGAACCGGGTTGAGCTCGTGGCCTCGACTCCTGGCCGACTGCGGTTTCCACGTCACCGCTATCGACGAGTTCTCGCGCTACTGGGGGGCGAGCCGGCCCTTCAACCGACATTTCCTCGTGCAGCACGACGACATCACACAGTCACGGCTTCGAGGGGGAGGGCTCGACGCGCTGACCTGCCTGAACGTGATGATGGCGATCGTCGACGACCTGGCTGCGATCGCCGGAATGTTTCGGCTGGTGCGTCCCGGAGGCATTCTCGTCCTGAGCTTCCCCTACAACGAGCTACAGCCGGTCGAGAACGTCTATGCATTGCCCGACGCGGGCTACGGACAGAACTTCCGGTTCCCATGCCGCGTCTACAGCCGCGCGGACATCAGCCGTTGGCTCGGTGAGCACCCCGGCGAATGCATCGCTCAGGAGTTCTACAAGATGTTCACGGGGGAGTTCTGGACGATGGGTGAGCGTGTCCCGCCACGACTCGTCGGAGTCGACGAGCCACACCAGTTCTCAACGGTGGTTCTCCGAAGGGAATAACTGGCGCGCGCTGACTTGAGGAAGAAAGCCAGGATGGAAGGCGAAGGCTGATGCGGGGCATGGCGCCATGATGGGCCGCGCTGCGGACGAAGGCGGAGACAGCGCCATGCTCCTGGATCGACGTCACGGAGGCAGCTCGGATGCGGTCGAAGGCAACTGCGGGGCATCCGCGCGCACGTTCCACGTGCGTGCTCTTGCGAGAGCACAATGGTTGCGTTTCACGCTGTCAGCGGCTGCCGACGGCGCGTAGCCTAGGGTGCATGACTCGAGCCGGCGATGCCTCGTGCAAGATGCGCCGACGCAGCCCGCCGGGCAGGCGCGTCGGTGCATGGGCCGCGTCTGCCGTGCTCGTAGGGGTGGCGCTGCTGGCTGGGCCGGCGGCGGCGAACGCGGCATGGCGGACGGAAACACTGGCGCCCGCCGGCGTCGTCGGCCCGACCGCGCTGTCCTTCGACTCTGCCGGTGACGGGCTGCTCGTCTGGGGTGGCAACCCGTACGCCAGGCAGCCTCCGCGGCTGTTCGATGGTGGGGAGACGCGCCTGCCGGGCGGTGGTTGGAGTCAGACGCCTGAACTGCCGTTCCCGGCGATTGAGCAGATCCAGCTGTATGGCAGCGGACGCGCCATGCTCGTGGGCTCCGAAGCGGTGACTGCGGAAGGCGGCACACCGCCGCCGGGATCTCTGCCGTGCTGTGCTGGCTATCCGGGCACGGTCCTGCGCGTGCGCGTCATCTACGCAGACGGCCTTGCGGGCGGCACATTCGGCGCTGTCGGGGTGCTCGATGAGAGTGGCAGTGCGCCCGTCTCGGCGGCGGACGAGCGTGGCGATGCGATCGTCGCGTGGGTCCACGCCGGACGCTTTCGCGTCGCTGAACGCAGCGACGGGGGTGCGTTCAGGGCGCCGATCACCTTCCCCGAGCGGGCGCTGGTTGGCGATCCCTTCGCGGTCGCCCTGAATGCGCACGGGGAGCGCGTGCTGGCCTGGATCCGTGGCGGCGATCTGTATGCGCGGGTCCGCCCTGTGGGAGGTCCGTGGGGATCCTCCAAGTTGGTGCTGCGCCTGCCCGTCCCCACCAGGCCCGTCCCCACGATCAAGCTGCGCGCTGCGATCACAACGTCGGGGACAGTGGTGCTCGCGTGGGAGACCGCAAGCGGCTGCGAAGGCTGCGCGACCGCCCTTCGCGCCGGCGCGGCCTGGCATGCACCGGTGGGGCGCTGGCGGGTGTTCACAGTGGAGCGCTCGTCCATTCCCGTCGACGCGCCCGGGGGGACCGTGGGGGATGGCCTGGCAGGCATAGCCTCGCTCGTGGACAGCTCTGGTCACGTCTACCTGACCTGGACGGGTGGACTGGATGGCGCGCCGGTCGTCAAGCTTGCCCAACTCACCGCGGGCGGGATCGGCTTCTGGACGCCGCTCTCTGACTCCTGGGTGGGTGCCGCGCTCGACGATGCGACCGCCGGACCTAACGGGGCGTTGCTCGTGTCTTGGTTCGACGAGCGCCACTCGACGTCCGGCATCGGCCCCGTTTATGTCTCTCTGCGACGTGGCAGCGGCCGCTTCGCGCTCGCAGTGAGGCTCACCGGCGAAGACGTGACCGGCGGCTCTGGCCTGGTGGCGTTTCAGCCGCTCAGCGGCGAAGCGCTCGTAGTATCAGGGCTGATCGTCAATGGAGCGACCGTGCTGCAGGTCTCGACCGACGCTGCGGCTGACCCGTGATGGGGACCGCAAGCATGGCTGGTGCGGGTAGCAGTGGGGTCGTGAAGTCATCGCGCACCGGCCGCCCCATTCAGCGCACGCTCGGCCACTTCCATCGCTCAACCGGGACAGTTCGAGCGTCGCCAGACACGCGGTAGGGAACGCCTGCCCGGAGAATCAGTCCGCCGTACGGCTGGCGGACTCGTGGACGCTGGGGGCAAGATGGCCTACCCGTTTGGCGATGGCCGCAACGAGGGCCTGGGCGAACAGAGTAGGGGCGTCAGCGTGCTCGCCCATCGGCGAAGACTCGCAAGCAGGCAACTGGTCTTTGTCGTTGAGGCGAAAGTTCCAAGCGAACCTTGGCGGTGGATCTTTGCTCGTGCTACCGATGACCGTGAGAGAAAAGCCGGCATCTTTGGTGATTGGGATGGCTCGGTAGGTGCATGCAGTCTCTGTGTCTTCATCCGGACCAGCCGGTGAAGCGCCGGTCGTCTGCCGGCCGCGCAGCTCGTGCACCACCAAACCGGATGCGTCGAGCATGTAGACGGCGACCGACGGTTCAGGGTCGGTGGGGGGATCTGTGTAGATCAGGCAGTCCCCTACTGCGTGCGGTTCCGGCATCCCTAACGTCTTCATCGCCTCGCGTATCGCCGGGCTGGGGATCTTCGCCCGAACCCCTTCGGGCGTCTGTAGGTCCTGTGGCTGAGAGTCCATGGCCGGGAACCTAGCGCCTGGTCTGGGCGAGTCCCTTGCTGGACCTTCGACTTTGCGGTGATCGCATCCTCATCGGCGTAGCCTCCCCCCATCCGGCGCTCCCCGCGGCCGGCCCAAGGGCCTGCGGTTCCTGTAGAGTCTATGAGGGAGGCCGCGGGTATCGTGGGCCGCGGTGGAAATGGACGGAAGGGACGGGATGAGCATGCTCTTTGGTCGAGGAAGGCGCCGCCGCACCAGTCGTTCGCAAGGGAACCAAGGCCACCGCGGAGGCCGCCGTGGCGGGGTGGGATCGCTCGGGCTCGTCCTGCCGCTCGCGCTGCTGCTGGCCGGGTTCAATGCTTCCACAGCGCACGCCGAAGAAGCCCACAGCACTGTGACCTTCACGTGCTCGTCGGTGACGTTCACGTTCGCGGGCTTTCCGAATGCGCCCAACAACAAGGTGCGCGAGACCGTTTACGTCGACGGCGTTGGTGGCTACGGGCATACCTACACGTTCAACGGGCCGTCCGGCGAAAACACGGTCAAAGTTGCTGTGCCGCCGGGCCACCACAAAATCGACGGCGAGACTCATTGGAAGACGAACGGGGTCAAAGGAGGCTCGGACCAGTCCCTCCCGGGCGGCCTCACCTGCGGGGTGGAACCCGGCTTCTCGATCGTGAAGCTGCAGAAGTTCGCCAACGTGGCAGGCGGGTACACGACCTCGCCGCTGCCTTCTGGCCACGAAGGTCAGACGGTGGATTATGAGATCTTGGTCACGAACACCGGGAACGTGCCGTTGACCTTCAGCAGCTTCAGCGATCCGCGCTGCGATGAAGGGACGATCACCGGCGGTCCCGGGGAAACCCCGGTCGCGCCGAGCAGCTCGACGACGTACTTCTGCACCCACCTGCTGACGAAAGCCGACCATGAAGCGGGGGTGGTCGAAAACATCGCGAGCGTTACGGGAACGCCGCCGGAAGGCGACGGGCCGCCGATCACTGACCCCTCGAACCCGGTGCTCGCGGAACTGCCGACGCCGACCAACACGGCCACCTTCTCGTGCACGTCGGTGACGTTCACGTTCAGCGGCTTCCCGAACACGACCGGCAACACAGTCAGGGAGACCATCTACCTCGACGGCGCGGTGATCTACCACGGATCGTTCACGTTCAACGGCTCGTCGGCCTCGAACACGGTCGAAATCAGCGTGCCGCCAGGACACCACAAGATCGACGGCCGCACGCAATGGAAGACCAACGGATTCAAGGGTGGCCTTGACCTCTTCACCAAAACTGGGGTGAACTGCGAATAAGGACCGCCCAGACTGGGGCCAGCTGCGAATCACAACCCCCTGCGGTGCGCGCCATGCGGCCGCCCCGCTGGGGGGCGTGATTTTGCTTTGAACTGTTGGTGAGGCGGGTAGCGCGCCGACCCCGATCGCCCGTAAACGCGGAACGCCTCGACGAGTGGGAACATGTGTTCGTATGGGGCTCGGACCCGACCGCCCGATCCGCGAGCTCGAACGTGCCTTGGAGCGCGGCGATCTCGCGATGGCCGGCGCGATCGCCCGCGACTTCGCCCGCGAGCAGGGCCGGCCGATCGGGCTCGACATGGCGCTCAGGCTCCTGCCCCTGGTTGCCGCTGAGCGCTTCGATTCCTACGACGACTGGTCCTGTCGCTGGCTCTCGCGCTGGCTGAACGAGGCACCGGCCGCGAGCATCGAGGCGGCGGCGGAGATCGCTGGAGCGCTCGCTGAGCTCCCGGTCGAACCGCGCGAGTCGCTCCAGGCGATCCGGGGAGCGCTCGGCTGCTCGCGCTAGAGCCGGTCAAACCTGGCCGCTCGCGCCCCATCTCGCTGTCCCTAGGCTCGTCGCCGTCGCCGACCTCCGCTCGGCGCCTGCGAGGACGCGCTCGCCTACGCGATCGCCCTCCCAGCCACTGGCGGTCGGGGTGACGGCGACTAGCGCTCAGGGACGAACGAACGTGTCGGGGTCGGGGCCGATCCGCCTGCCCGCGTCGAGCCGCCCGATGGCATGCATGTCGGCGTCGCTGAGGTGAAAGTCGAACACATCGAAGTTCTGCTCGATCCGCTCCGGTGTCACCGACTTCGGGATCACGACGTTGCCGAGCTGCAGGTGCCAGCGAATGACGACCTGCCCGGGCGTCTTGCCGTGTGCCTCGGCGATCCGGACGATGGCCGGGTCATCGAGAACCTGTCCCTGGGCGAGGGGGCTCCAAGCCTCGGTGACGATGCCGCGCTCCTCGTGCTCGCGACGGAGGCCGACCTGCTGGAAGTAGGGATGCAGCTCGACCTGGTTGATGCTCGGAGTCACGCCGGTCTCCGCGACCAGGCGCTCGATGTGCGCCGGCTGGAAGTTCGATACGCCGATCGCCCGAACCAGCCCTTCCGACTGGAGCTCGATGAAGGCGCGCCATGTCTCCACGTAGCGGTCGTGGGCGGGCACCGGCCAGTGGATCAGATACAGGTCGACGTGGTCGAGCTCGAGACGCTCGAGGCTCGCGCGGCATGCTCGCTTGGCCTGCTCGTAGCCATGGTCGTCGTTGAAGCACTTGGTCGTCAGGAAGATCTCGCCGCGGTCGAGCCCGGAGGCGCGCATGGCCTGTCCCACAGCGGCCTCGTTGCGATAGGCGGCAGCCGTGTCGATATGGCGGTAGCCGGCCCTCAGCGCGAGGGTCACGGCCTCGGCGGTGTCCTTCGGCGGGATCTGAAAGACCCCGAAGCCGAGTTGTGGGATCTCCGCGTCGCCGTGGAGCGGGATGTAGGCGATCTGATCGGTTGGAGTGCTCATCCGGTGTAGGTGCAGGGCCGGCCGGCCACGAAACTCGCAGGTGCTCACCCCTGGGGGTGAGTTGCCGGTGGGGCGCTCTCTGCAGACCCTGAGCGACCCGAGCCGGCGAAGAGGCCATCTTAACGATGTCGCCGATGTCCGAAGGGTCGCGCGTTGCCCGTCTGGCTCAAGAGCCGGCCCCCTGGGGTTGAAGAGCGTGGCGGCTGCCGCTCGTGCCGGGTGCCGCTCAGCGCTGTCGCGAGACCGCCGCCCCGCCGAATACGCTCATGAAATGCTGCCGAATGAGAGGTTGGCTGTCATCGACCTGGGCTCGAACTCCTTCCGGCTCGTCGTCTTCATGGCGGGAGCCGGCTGGTGGAAGCGCATCGATGAGATCTATGAGCCGGTCCGCATCGGCCAAGGGGAGATGGCCACCGGCAGGCTCGGTGCCGAGCCGATGGAGCGGGCCCTGGCGACCCTCGATGTGTTCGCTCACTTCTGCCGCGCCAGCGGGCTCGGCGAAGGCGCGGTCGACGCCGTGGCGACGAGCGCTATCCGTGACGCCGGCAACGCGGAGGAGTTTCTGGCGCGTGCCCGCGAGTGCTTTGGCCTGCCGATCCGCGTGCTCAGCCGCGAGGCCGAGGCCCGTTACGGGTATCTCGCCGCGATCGACTCCACGACGCTCAGCGACGGCTGCGTGCTCGACCTCGGCGGCGGCTCGCTGCAGCTCGTCAGCGTCGCGGAGCGGCTCGCCCGCAAGTCGGGTTCCTGGCGCCTGGGCACGGTCCGCATGAGCGAGCGCTTCCTGCCCCCGAACGGGCCGGCAAAGCGCAGGCAGCTCAAGGAACTGCGCGAGCATGTAGCTGGCGAGCTCGGCCACGTGCGGTGGCCGAGCGCGGCTGAGGGCGTCGGTCGCAGGCTCGTCGGCATCGGGGGAACCGTGCGCAACCTGGCCGCCGCAGCCCAGCGGGCCGCGGGCCTGCCGTCCAACGGCGTGCAGGGGGTGATGATCACAAGAGAGGCTCTCGAGGAGCTCGTGGAGCGGCTCGCCTCGCTGCCCGCGGCGCAGCGCGCGAGCGTTCCGGGCATAAAGCCGGCGCGGGCCGACCTGATCCTCGCGGGTGCCTTGGTCGTGCAGGGCGTGCTGCAAGCCGGGGGCTTCGACGGACTTGAGGCCACTGAGGCCGGTCTGCGCGAGGGAGTCTTCTTCGAGCGGCTCCTGGCCGACCGCGATCCGCCGCTGTTCGGCGACGTGCGCCGAGCGAGCGTCCTGAACCTCGCCGCCCAGTACCACGTCGACATGGCCCACACTCGCCATGTCGCGATGCTCGCGCTCGGCATGTTCGACGAGCTCGCGCGACTCGCCCTGCACGACGGCGATGCCCGCGAGCGCGAGCTCCTCTGGGCGGCGAGCATGCTCCATGACATCGGCATGTCGGTCGACTACGACGACCACCACAAGCACTCGCGCTATTTGATCCTCAACGCCGGCCTGCCCGGGTTCTCGCCCGTGGAGACCGCGATCGTGGCGCAGGCTGCCCGCTATCACCGCAAGGGCGTGCCCCTCCCCGGGCCGCTGGCGCCCCTCTTCGGCGAGGGTGACGCAGAGCGCCTGGATCGGTGCGCTGTCCTGCTGCGTCTCGCGGAGGATCTCGAGCGCTCGCGTGATCAGCTCGTGCGAGACACGAGCATCGCGCTTGCCGACGGTGTTGTGGAGCTGCGCCTGATCGCCGACGGCAACGCGGCGGTTCCGCGCTGGGCGGCGAGCCGCGAGAGCGAGGTCTTCACCCGCGCGTTCCATCGCGGGCTGTGCGTGAGAGCGTGAGCGACCCCGCCGCCGGTCGCCCGCGCCGCCGGTCGCCCACGCCGCCGGGGCCCAGTGCCCTTGGGCAGTTAGGAGGCGGTGAGCTCGCGTTCTCGCCCGGCGCAGTCGAAGAGCACGAGGCCGTTCGGAGAAGGGTTGGGATCCTGCCAGGTACTGAAGCGGAGCTGGCGGCATGCGCGCAGGACGGCGGCAGTGGCGGCGTTGCCGCCGCGCGTTGAGAACTCCCCGCCCAGCAGGACGTAACGCGCCTCTCCCCGCGCGATTAGCCGCGCCAGCCCGCGCCCGTCGATCGCGGGGTCCGTGCCGCTGTAGCCGGCCAGCGAGCCCGCGTTCTCGCCGAGCAGGATGAATGGCGCGGCCGTCGGCGCCGCGTCGGCGAGCACCGCCCAGCGTGAGCCCGGCCGGTGGGCGTTCACGTAGCGGATCACCGCGGTGTAGGTGCGCAGGTGGGCCGGGGACACGCCCACTCCACCCGCGCCCGCAGCCTGCGTTGGCCCGGCGGCCGGGAAGGTGCCCTCGACCGGCGCGAGCCATGTCGTGCTCGCGTAGGCCGTAGGCGCGACGAGCAAAAGGCAGAAGGTGAAGGCGATGGCAGGCGCCGCCAGCCGTCGCGCCAACAGGAGCGTGAGGGCTCCGGCTACTGCGCCCGCCAGGAGGATCGGAATAAACCAATGCATATAGTGCTCGCGGTTCAGGAGCACCAGCTGCGCGGCAACCGTTCCGGCGATCGCACACGGGGCCAGCACGAGCCGCCAGTCGACTCGCGGTCCCCTCGCGAATCCGATGAACGCCGCCGCGCCGATTCCGGCCATCGCCGCGGCTCCGGGGGCGAGGGCGGAGACGTAGTAGGGATGGACGATGCCCTTCGAGAGGCTGAGGACGGCTGCCTCCGCCAGGAACCAGCCGCCCAGTATGAGCGTCCCGGCCAGCCGCGGATCGCCCCGCAGGGCGCCCTGGCCGGGGTCGCCGTGCGGCGCGGCCCACGATCGCGACGCTGCCCTGCGCCCTCGAGCGGTGAACGTGAGCGACGCGAGCGCCAGCATCCCGAAGAAGGCGAACGGAAGGAACCATCCACCCTGGTCTCCGAGCCCCACGCCGAAGAGCCGCAGAGGGCCCGTTGGGCCACCGAAGGCAATCGGGTTCTGCGCTCTCGCGCTGTCGGAAGCCGCCTTCACGGCTTTCACGCGCGCAGAAGTCCGCGTCGTTGCTCTCCTGCTCGTGCTCTTCCCCGTGCTCGTCCCCGTCCCCGTGTTCTTGCTCCTGTTCGTGCTCTTGCCCGCGATCGGGGTGGAGCGCGCGCGGGTTGAGGGGGCAGGCCTCTTGACCGGGCGCCGGGGCCGCGGGGCGGGCAGCACGAGGTGCGCGATCGCGCCCGGGCGCACGGGAACCTGTCCGGGGCCCCCCACCTGACCTTCGACCCGCCCTAAGCCGTTGTATTCGAAGGCCAGCCCGAACTCCGAGTTATTGGTCGAGCTTCCCACGTAGGGGCGCTCGGACGCGGGCGTGAGGTCGACGAACGCGAGCCAGCAGACCGACACGGCCGCGAGCAGCAGTCCGGCCGCGAGCAGCTGGAGCGCTCGACGAGCAATCGACAGCGGTGTGCACAGCAGATAGGCGACGGCGATGCCCGGGACCACGAGATAGGCGGCGAGCGTCTTCGTGTTGAAGGCGAGGCCCACGAGCACAGCGCACGAGAGCAGCGGGCGCCAACGCCCGGTTTCGACCGCTCGCAGCCCGGCGGCGCAGGCCAGGAGCATCAGCAGGATCAGGAGCGGGTCGACTCCGTTGTCGCGTGAGACCGCGACGAAGGATGGGAAGACGGCCAGCGCCAGTGCGCCGGCGAGCGCCGCGAACTGGCCGAAGCGACGGATCAGCAGGTGGTAGAGCAGCGCCACCGCGAGCACTCCCGCGATCGCCTCGGGGAGCAGCAGGCTGAGCGGCGAGAAACCGAACAGCTTCGCGCTGGCGACCTGCACCCACAAAGCCAGGGGAGGCTTGTCGACGGTTATCAGCCCGCCCGGATCTGAGGAGACGAAGATGAAGTTGTGCCAGGAGCGCAGCATCG
The DNA here is from genome assembly GCA_049512215.1 of Solirubrobacteraceae bacterium. Taxonomy (GTDB): domain Bacteria; phylum Actinomycetota; class Thermoleophilia; order Solirubrobacterales; family Solirubrobacteraceae; genus Palsa-744. Next base: position 37,451 of record JBEKXJ010000015.1, on the reverse strand, counting down.
ACTTCACGCCGGCCGAGTAGAAGATGTTGGCATAGCCGTTCTGGGAGAGCCTGTTCGTGTTCAGCACCGCCGAGAGCGCGAGCGCCGCGGCGAGGACGAGGTGGCGCGGAGCCGGCCGCGTTCGCGCGAGGCGCTCGCGAAGCCCCGTCTGCGGCGCGTCGCTGGCCGGCGTGTTCGGCGTTGTCGCCGGGGCCTGCAGGGCGGTGGGCTGCTGCGCGGAGGTCATTTGACGGAACACTCGTTGGCTCGTGCGGTGGGAATCCCGGGCGTACGCCGTCCGGGTACGTGCCGGAAGCGGCTCACGCGGCAAGCGCCTCGAGCAGCCGATCGAGGTCATCCTCGTCGTTCCAGGCCCCGACGGACGCCCGCAGCCAGGGCCGAGCAGGGATGTTACGCAAGATCACTCCCCGCTCGGCAAGCTGTGCGCGCTCGGCCGGGGGGTCCGAGCTCGTGAAGGAAACCAGCGTGGTGTTCCCCCGCGGCGCGAGCTCGCGTCCGCGCTCGGCCAGCAGCCCGGCGAGGCGGGCGGCGAGAGAGAGCGCCCGCTCGTGCACGGCACGCCAGCCGGCCGTCTCGAGCACTCCTATTGCGGCGAGGGCGCAGGCCAGCGCCTCGGCGCTCAGCGACAGCGAATCGAGGCGGCGCGCATCCTCGTGCAGCCCGGCCTGCAGGCCGGCGTTGGCATCGGCCAGGTTGGCATAGCCGCGCCGGGAGACTCGGAGCCGCTCGCGCAGGCTCGGGCTTACATAGAGCATGCCCGTGCCGTCGGGGCCGCAGAGCCACTTCTGCCCGGCGCCGGCGTAGGCGTCGCAGCCGAGCGCGCGCACTTCCGTATCGAGCGCGCCGACGCCCTGGGCGCCGTCGAGCAGAACGGGGACCTCGACCTGCGCGAGCTCCGGGGGAGCGAGCAGCCCGCTCATCCAGCCGACGTGCGAACACGCGACGAGACGTGTGCGCGCCCCGAGCGCTTCTGCGATCGCGGGGAGGGGCACTTCGCGGATCGAGACCCCGTGCAACTCGCGCGCCGCGATGAGCGCACCAAGCAGCCCTGGGTGCTCCTCGTCGCTTGTGAGGATCTCATCGTCGGGCTGGAATGGCAGGCCGCCGATGGTCTGGGCGATGCCCTCGCTGGTGCAGGTCGTGAGCGCGACATCCGACGCTTCACAGCCGAGCGCGCGAGCGTATGCCGAGCGCAGCTCGCCCGTCAGCTCCTGGTGCCGCTGGAAATGAGCCTGTGAGCGCCCGTCCTCGCACTCGCGCGCCAGCTCCTGCGCGACAGCCCGGACGGCCCGCGCGGGCAGCGGGCCGTCGGTGCCCGCGTTCAGGTAGGCGAGTCGACCGAGCACGGGGAACTCGGCGCGCAGGGCGGAGACGTCCACAAACCGCGAGAATATCGCCATGCCCAGCGCCGACCGGGAGCTACCCCTCTGGGAGCCAACCAAGGAGGATCGCGAGCGCGCCCAGATCAGCCGCTTCATGGCCTGGGCCGGCGAGCGACGCGGGCGCCCGTTCGCCGACTACGCGGAGCTGTGGCGCTGGTCGGTCGAGCAGGTCGAGGACTTCTGGGCGGCCATCTGGGAGTTTTGCGAGGTGCGCGCCTCGCGGCCTTATGAGCGTGTGCTGGACTCTCGCCGGATGCCCGGGACGCACTGGTTTCAGGGCGCTGAGCTCAACTATGCGGAGAACCTTCTGCTCCGCGGGCGTGACCCGGACGCTGTGGCCGTGCTGCACGCCTCCGAGCTGCGGGAGCTCGCCGAGATCACATGGGGGGAGCTCTCCGCGCAGGTGGGTGCCGCGGCGGGCGGGCTGCGCGCCCTGGGGGTCGGCCGGGGCGACCGCGTCGTGGCCTACATGCCCAACATCCCCGAGACGCTCATAGCCTTGCTCGCGACCTCCTCGATCGGCGCGATCTTCTCGAGCGCAGCCCCGGAGTTCGGCGCGCGCAGCGTGATCGACCGCTTCGCCCAGATCGAGCCGAAGGTTCTGTTCGCCGTCGACGGATACCGTCACGCCGGCAAGGACTTCGACCGCACGGCCGTCCTTGAGAGCATCCTCGAGGAGCTCCCGACGGTCGAGCATGTCGTGATGCTTGCCTACCTCTCCCGGGCACCTGAACGGGCCATGGGGGCGGCTGGCTCATCGCCGCCGTCCGGTTCGCAGCGGCAGGGGCCGACGGCCGGCGGCGCCGGGGCAGGACTTGGCGTGGGAGCGAGCGCTGGCTCGAGACTCACCTGGGGTGAGCTGCTCGACCGCGGCGAGGGCGCAGAGCTGAGCTTCGAGCAGGTTCCCTTCGACCATCCTCTGTGGGTGCTCTACTCCTCGGGCACGACCGGTCTGCCCAAGGCGATCGTGCATGGCCACGGCGGGATCCTGATCGAGCAGCTGAAGAAGGCCCTGCACCTCGATCTGCGGCCCGGGGACCGCATGTTCTGGTTCACCACGACCGGCTGGATGATGTGGAACTTCCTGATCGGCTGCCTGCTCAGCGACGCGGCGATCGTGCTCTATGACGGCAGCCCTGCGCACCCGGATCTCGGCGTGCTGTGGAGCCTTGCCGAGCGCGCCGGGATCACCTGCATGGGCGTGAGCGCGGGCCTGCTCGCGAGCGCTGAGAAGGCGGGTGTCGAGCCGTCTCTCGACCATGATCTGCACGCTCTGCGCGCGATCGGCTCCACAGGCTCGCCGCTCGCCCCGGAGAGCTTCCGCTGGGTCTATGAGCACGTCGGACCGGACATCTGGCTTTTCTCCACCAGCGGCGGCACAGATGTCTGCACCGCCTTCGTGGGCGGCTGCCCGCTGCTGCCCGTGTATGAGGGCGAACTGCAATGCCGCGCGCTCGGCTGCGCTGTTGAGGCCTGGGACGAGCAGGGCAGGAGCCTCACCGACGAGGTCGGCGAGCTCGTCATAACCGAGCCGCTGCCCTCGATGCCGCTCTTCTTCTGGGGAGATGAGCCACGCGAGGCGGAGGGGACCGTCGGGGAGCGGCTGTGGGAGAGCTACTTCTCGATGTACCCGGGTGTCTGGCGCCACGGCGACTGGATCCGCATAACGCCGCGGGGGGGCGCGGTCATATACGGGCGCTCGGACTCGACGATCAACCGTCAGGGCGTGCGTATGGGAACGAGCGAAATCTACACGGCGGCGGGGGCGGTGCCGGAGGTGCTCGACGCGCTCGTGGTCGACATCCCCGCGCGCGGGGGCGACGGCGAGCTGCGCATGGTGCTGTTCGTCGTGCTGCGCGACGGCTTGCTCCTCGACGATGAACTGACGGCGCAGATCAAGCGGCGCATCCGCGAGGACTGCTCGCCCCGCCACGTGCCCAACGAGATCCTGCAGATCGAGCAGGTCCCGCGGACCCTCTCGGGAAAGGCGCTCGAGGTGCCCGTCAAGCGCATCCTCATGGGCGCCGCGCCACATGAGGCTGCGAGCGCCGACTCGCTGGCCGATCCCCGCTCTCTGGACTATTTCATCGAGCTCGCAAAGACGCTCTAGAGCCCCATCGAGCGCCCGACGATCTCCTTCATGATCTCGTTGGCCCCGCCGTAGATGCGCGTCACGCGGGCATCCGCGAATGCGCGGGCGATCGGGTACTCGAGCATGTAGCCGTAGCCGCCGTGCAGCTGCAGGCAGCGATCGACGACACGTCCCTGCAGCTCGGTGCACCACCACTTGGCCATCGCCGCGTCCTCGGCCGTTAGCTCGCCCGCGTCGAGGGCCTGGGCGCAGCGATCGACGTATGTTCGCGCGATCTCCGTTTCGGTGCGCACCTCGGCGAGCGTGAAGCGCGCGCTCTGAAACGAGCCGATCGGCTGGCCGAAGGCGCGGCGCTCACGGACGTAGTCGAGCGTCCATGTGAGGGCCGCTTCGGCGGCCGCCACTGCCGAGGCGGCGATCGAGAGGCGCTCCTGGGGGAGGTTCGATACGAGGTAGCGGAAGCCCTCACCCTCCTCGCCGAGGAGGTTCTCGACTGGGACACGCACATCGGAAAAGGAGAGCTCGGCCGTGTCCTGCGCGTGCTGGCCGATCTTCTCGAGGTTCCGTCCCCGCTCGAAGCCCTCCATGCCGCGCTCGATCACGATCAGGCTGATGCCGCGATGGCGCTCCTGGGGGTCCGTCTTGACAGCGGTGATCACGAGGTCCGCGTTGATGCCGTTCGTGATGAACGTCTTGGTCCCGTCGACCACGTAGTGGTCCCCCTCGCGCCTGGCGCGGGTGGACATCGAGGCGAGATCGGAGCCGATCCCCGGCTCGGTCATCGCGAGCGCCGTGATCAGCTCGCCGGAGGCGATCCCGCCGAACCAGCGCTCGCGCTGCTGCTCGCCGCAGTAGCTCAAGAAGTACGGCAGGCAGATGTCGTTGTGCAGGGTGATGCCGAGCCCGAAGCTGCCGACGCCGGCTCGCTGGGTCTCCTCGCCGATGATGAGGTTGAAGCGGAAATCCTCGACTCCCGCGCCGCCGTGGCGCTCCGGCACCGCCATGCCCAAGAAGCCGCCCCGGCCGGCCAGGGCGAAGACCTCCCGCGGCACGATCCCGGCCCGCTCCCACTCGCCGTAGCGCCCGTCCTGGCCGATCACCTCGCGCTCGAGGAACGTGCGAAAGCTCGCACGGAAGTCTTCGTGTGCGTCCGTGAACAGGCTGCGCCGCATGCGGAAGGCACCCTACCCGCGAGCGCCTCAGGCTGCGGCGAGCTTCGCCGGGGTCTGGCCCGCGAAGGGGTGCAAGGGCTCGGCCCGGTTGTGAGGCTTGGCGAGCAGCAGCTGGACGTCCTGGATGCGCCGCTCGCGGAAGCCTCCCTCGCAGTAGCTGAGATACAGCTCCCAGAGCCTGCGGAAGCGCTCGTCGTAGCCCAGCTCGGAGAGCCGCCCGGAGGCGGCCAGGAAGCGCTCGCGCCAGTGTTCGAGCGTGGTCGTGTAGTGGTCGGTGATGTCTTCGAGGTGAACCTGACGGAAGTCGGTCACGCGCGCCAAAGAGCGCGAGATGATCTCCATCGAGGGCAGGCAGCCGCCGGGAAATATGTAGGTGTTGAGGAAGCTGCGGCCCGCCTTCTCCACGTGGTAGGCGCGGTCGTCGATCACGATCGCCTGCAGGAGCATCGCGCCGTCGTCCACGACGAGCTCCGAGCAGCGGCGGAAGAACGTCGGGAAGTACTGCCAGCCGACCGCCTCGATCATCTCGATCGACACGAGCTTGTCGTAGCTTCCGCGCAGGTCGCGGTAATCCTCGAGCAGGACCGTCACGCGGTCCTCGAGCCCCGCCTCGCGCACCCGCTCGCACGCATAGTCGTGCTGTTCGCGCGAGATCGTCGTGGTGGTGACCCGGCATCGGTAGTGTTCGGCCGCGTAGACGGCCAGCGCACCCCAGCCGGTGCCGATCTCAAGGAGATGGTCCGAGGCGGCGAGGTCGAGCTTGCGGCACACCCGCTCGAGCTTTGCGATCGACGCCTGCTCGAGGGTGGCGTCCGGGGAATCGAACACCGCGCACGAGTACATCATCGTCGGATCCAGGAACAGCGAGAAGAGCTCGTTGCCGAGGTCATAATGCGCGGCGATCCGCTTGCGCGAGCGCCCGGGAGTGTTCCGCGCGGGCCAGCGCGCCCAGCGCTGGACGGGGATCAGCAGCGGCGCGAAGACGCGCCGCAGCTCATCCAGCGCGCGCACGTTCAGCGCCGCGATGCGCGTGAGGGCCACGAGGTCCTCGCACTCCCACAGCCCATCCATGTAGGACTCGCAAAGCCCGACGCTGCCTCGCAGCAGGTCGCGATAGAAGCGCGCCGAGCGGACCTCCACGGTTGCTCGGAGCGGGCGCTCGGCAACGAGCTCGCCGAACGTGAGCCGCTCGCCGCCCTCCACGATCACGAGCTCGCCGGCGCGCGTTCGCGAGAGCAGGCCAAGGACGATCCGCCGGGCCAGGCGATCGGCCGGCAGGCGAGAGGAACGCACCGATCGCTCCTGCGGCCGCATGCGTCCGCGGCTCCCCCGCGGCCGGGCGTTCATGTCGCCGGCGCTCGCTTCCGGGGATGGGGGTGGTAGGCCGCGCCCCGCAGCTTCAGCCGCAGGGCGTGGGTATAGATGCGCGCCATGATTCGCATCGTAAGGAAGGGATAGCGCACGAGCGCGCGGCGCAGCGCTCGCGGGGTCATCTCGCGCCGGCGCAGCAAGAGGGTCGCGTCGAACACGCACTCCCCGCCTGCTCTTCGGCGAGACTCGATGTGCACCGAGAGCTGCTCGCCCGGCTCGGTGAGGCGCCAGTCATAGACATGGTCCATGCCCATCAGCGGCGAGACGTGGAGCTGCTTCTCGAAGCGGCCGCGCATCAGCGTCACCGTGCCGCAGTCGGCGGCGCCGGCGACGGGCATCACGTAGGCGTGACGCTCGCCCCAGGGGGTGTTCGTGACGTGGGCCACGACCGCCGCCACCCGCCCGTCATGAGCGCCGTGGCAGTAGTAGAAGCTCACGGGGTTGAAGGAGTGGCCGAAGTAGCGCAGGTGCGTGAGCAGGCGTATCGGGCCTTCGGGTCGCTCGCCGGTGCGCTCGCGCACGAGCTCGCGCACGGCATCGGCCAGCGGCGCGGCTGGATCGCCCAGGTAGTCGGCTCGCCGAAACCAGGCCGGCGCCGGATGGCGTGCCGACCACAGCCGGCGCCCGTCGAAGAGAGCGGGCAGCTCGTCGAGATCCAGATAGGCCATGAACAGCGGGTAGCGGAACTCGTCCTCGACGTCGCTGTGCCTGCGATGTCGAACCGAGCCCTCGTACAGGCACGAGACGCTCATTGGAGCTTCACCCCAAACGGCGCGCACGCCCGCAGGGCGCTCACCACGCCGTCCTCGTGGAAACCCCATCCCCAGTAGGCGCCGCAGTAGTGCGTGCGCCGCTCCAGCCCGCTGATCGAGGCATGAGCGCTCTGCGCCGCGACGCCCGCCGGCGTGTAGACGGGGTGTGAGTAGGAGATCGTGCGGATGATCTTCGCCGGGTCGATCGCCTCGGTGTGGTTGAGCGTGACGCAGAAGTCACGGTCTGCCATCAGCCGCTGGAGATGATTCATGTAGTAGGTCACGGTGCTCAGCGGCTTCGGCTCGGGCAAGAGATGGAAGTTCCACGCCGCCCGCGCCGCGCGTCGGCGGGGCAGCAGGGAGCTGTCGGTGTGGAGCACGGCCTCGTTGCGCTGATAGGGGATCGCGCCGAGAAGCTCCGACTCGCGTTCGGAGGGGTCGCTCAGCATCGCGAGCGCCTGATCTGAGTGGCTGGCGATGACGACGTGGTCGTAGCGCTCGCTCGGCAGGCCGGCCGCCTCGATCTCGACATGGCTCTCGCTGCGCGCTATCGAGAGGACGGGAGCGTTCAGCCGGATGCGCTCGCGGAAGGGCGCCGTCAGCGCTTCGACGTAGCGCGCCGAGCCGCCGATGACCGTCGACCAGCGCGGGCGGTCGCGGAACCCGAGCATGCCGTGGTTGGCGAAGAACTCGGCGATGAAGCGAACCGGGAAGGACTGCATGCGGCGGGGGTCGGCCGACCACACGGCGGAGACCTGCGGGACGATCAGCCGCTCGACGAACATCTGAGAGAAGCCGTGGCGTGTGAGGAAGCCCTCGAGTGACTCCCCGGTTTCCTCGTGGCTCAAGAGCCGGCGCAACTCGCGGTTGAAGCGGATTAGATCGGCGATCATCCGCTGAAAGCGCGGGCTCAGAAGGTTGCGCGGCTGACAGAACAGCCCCCGCGGCGTGCCTGCGTACTCGAAGTCCTCCTCCTCGGCCTTCACCGAGAAGCTCATGTGCGTCGGTTGCGTGCCCACGCCGAGCCGCTCGAGCAGGCGCGTGAAGTTGGGGTAGTTGCGGTCGTTCATCACGATGAAGCCGGTATCGATGAGTTGACTCGAGCGCCCGGTCTGAACGCGAAGCGTGTTCGTGTGCCCGCCCGCATACGAGTTCGCCTCATACACGACGATGTCGTGCTCGCGGTGAAGCAGGTGCGCGGCGAGCAGGCCGGAGACGCCGGCGCCGACGACGGCGATCCTCACGGCTCTCGCAGGCCGTGGGCTTTGATGACTCTGAGGATCGGCATGGCCTTGAGGATATGTACGTCGCCCCGGCGCGGGCGGGTCAATCGGCACCAATCCTGCGTGGCCGGGAGAGAGATCGGAGGTGTGCGCCGGGCCCTCGGAGCGGCGGCCCGGCAGGAGTGCATGCCCGGCACGTCGAACAGAGCGCCGATGAAACGTGCTGGGAGCCCCACCACCGAGCCTCGGCCGGCGTCCGCTCGCGGGGCTGCGGGCACGCGCGAGCACCAGAGCCTCTCCAAGTACATACAGTCCCGCTTCGAGGAGTGCTCGCGCTCCCAGAAGGACGTCGCGCAGTACATCGTCGACCACCTCGATGAGGCGGCCTTCCAGACCGCGGAGGAGCTGGCCCGGCGCGCCAACACCTCGAGCTCGACGGTCGTGCGTTTCTCCCAAGCCCTCGGCTTCGAGGGCTTTCCAGAGCTGCAGGCGGCCGCCCGTGAGGAATACCGACGCGTGCACGCCAAGGCGGAGCCGAGCGCGGGCACGCCGAGTTCGACGCCTCTCTTCTCGCTCGACCAGAACGAGTTCGAGTCGGCGCTCACGTCCGATCACCTGAACATAGAGGACACCGCGCGCAAGGTCTCACGAAGCTCGGTCGATGCCCTCATCGGAGAGATCGTCGGTGCCGAGAAGGTGCTCGTCGCGGGCACCGACCAGATGGCTTTCTTCGCAAGCTACATGCGCCACCTGCTGATGCTGCTCGACCTCCGCGTCGACGTCGTGGCGAGCCCTTCGCAGGAGGCGCTCAGCCGCCTCGGCCGGATCGATGCGGGGACGCTCGTGATCGGGCTCTCGGCCGGCCGCCCGCACCCGCTCGTGGTACGCGCGATGAAGCTGGCCCGCCACCGTCAGGCGCACACGGCCGCGATCACCGACGCAACCCTCTCGGAGGTCGCGAAGCTTGCGCAGATCAAGCTCTACTACTCCTCCAACAGCCCGGCCTACGTGCGCTCGCACACGGCCCTGCTCAGCGTTATCCAGGCCTTGGCCTACGGCGTCTACGCGCAGGACAGCGCGCAGTACGACGACCGCATCAAGGCCTTCCGCCTGAAGTAGCCACGGGGCCGAGCGCCCGCCCCAGCTTCCCGCGATGCGGGCTCACAGCCTCGCCGTGACAGGCTCAGGCTAGACTGGCAGGCATGCGTGACGAGGCCACCTTCCGGGTCAAGACCGGCCTAGCTGAGATGTTGAAGGGCGGAGTGATCATGGACGTGGTCACACCGGACCAGGCGATCGTCGCCGAGGAGGCCGGGGCCGTCGCGGTGATGGCGCTCGAGCGCGTGCCCGCGGACATCCGCCGCGACGGCGGAGTGGCCCGCATGTCTGATCCCGAGATGATCGCCGGGATCCAGCAGGCCGTGAGCATCCCGGTGATGGCCAAGGCGCGGATCGGGCACTTCATGGAGGCCCGCGTGCTTGAGGCGCTCGAGGTCGACTACATCGACGAGTCGGAGGTCCTGACCCCGGCTGATGAGCTCAACCACATCGACAAGTGGGACTTCAAGGTGCCGTTCGTCTGCGGTGCCACCGATCTGGGAGAGGCGCTGCGCAGGATCGGCGAGGGCGCGGCGATGATCCGCTCCAAGGGGGAGGCGGGGACGGGAGACATCGTCGAGGCCGTGCGCCATATGCGCCAGATCACCGGCGAAATCCGTCGTCTCGGGATGCTCGGCTCCGAGGAGCTGGCGAGCGCCGCCAAGGAGCTGCGTGCCTCTGTTGAGCTCGTCAGGGCTGTCGCGCGCGAGGGCCGCCTGCCGGTCGTGCTCTTCTGTGCGGGTGGCATCGCCACCCCGGCGGATGCCGCGCTGATGATGGCGCTGGGCGCCGAAGGCGTCTTCGTCGGGTCGGGAATCTTCAAGGCCGAGGACCCGCCGGCGCGGGCGCGCGCGGTCGTGCAGGCCACCACGCACTGGCAGGACCCCGAGCGTGTCGCAGAGGCCTCGCGCGGCCTCGGCTCGGCGATGGCGAGCATCGAGAGCTCAAAGCTCGGGGACGAGCAGCTCCTGGCCCAGCGCGGCTCCTAGAGCCGGGCGCGGGCTTGGCGATGGCGGCTGCTCCGCTGATCGGGGTACTGGCTCTGCAGGGCGGCTTTCAGGCACACGAGCGGATGCTGCATGGCCTCGGGGCCCGCACGCGCGAGGTGCGTGTCCCCGGCGACCTCGATGGCCTGGACGGCCTGGTGGTGCCGGGCGGGGAGTCGACGACCATGACCCTCGGCGTCCAGCGCGAGGGCCTTGCCCTGCCGCTGCGCGAGCTGGCGCGGAGCGGCAAGCCGGTGCTCGGGTCCTGCGCGGGGCTGATCATGCTCGACCGCGACCACCTCGGTCTGATGGAGATGCGCGCGGAGCGCAACGCGTTCGGGCGCCAGGTCCGCAGCTTCGAGGCCGACGTCCCGCTGAGGGGCGTCCCCGGGGGGCCGATGCGCGGGATCTTCATCCGCGCGCCGTGGATCGCTGAGCACGGCCCCGCCGTCGAGATCCTCGGGCGCCTCGACGGTCACGCCGTGGCGGCGCGCCAGGGAAGGATGCTGGTGGTGGCGTTCCACACCGAGCTCAGCGGCGACGATCGTCTGCACAGGCTGTTCTTGGAGTGGGTGGGGGAGGAGCGCCGGGGCGCGTGCGGGCAGGGGCGCCGATGAGGATCTCGGTGTCAGCCGACGAGCTGACGGGCATCGCGCCGGCGCTGCTCGCCGAGCTCGAGCGCCGCGGGCACGAGACGCTCACTCACGGCGCCCTCACCCAGGACGAGCGCGCAGATTGGGCGTGGGCCTCGGAGGCCGTCGCCCGTGACGTGGCCGAGGGGCGCGCGAAGAGCGGGATCGTCTGCTGCTGGACAGGAACCGGCGCATCGATCGCCGCCAACAAGGTCGCCGGGGTACGTGCGGCCCTTTGCACCGACGCGGCGAGCGCCGCCGGGGCGCGCCGGTGGAACGACGCGAACGTGCTGGCGCTCAGCCTTCGCATGACCTCCCAGGCGATGCTCGGTGAGATCCTCGACGCATGGCTCTCTGCCGAGGCGAGCAGCGATGTGCAGGACCGCTCGAACGTCGAGTACCTGAGCAAGATCGAGCTGGGCCTGCAGGCTCGCAACGGGCTCGGGTCCTCGGGCTAGGCGCGGTGGAAGCGGACGATCCCGTCGTCCTCGACCTCGACGACCTCGCCGTCGCGTAGCAGCAGGTCGACGTGCCCGAGCACCTCCGAGAGCGTCAGGTAGGCCTGCGTGACGGCCACGTTGCCCCAGAGCTCCTGCGCGATCTCATGGGCCGTGCGAGGCTGGGAGGCGATCAGGCGCTCGATCTTCTCGGCGCGACGCCGATGCAGGCGGAAGCGCTCGTCGATCACCGAGACATGATCCCGGATCGACGCGCCGTGGCCCGGGAGCACGACCGAAAGCTCCATGGCGCGCGTTTGCTCTAGCGACCGCATGTATGTGACCAGGGCCTGCGGGCGGGGGCCGGTGTACTCGCCCTCGCTGCCCAGCGGCCGGGCGAGCAGCGGGTTCGAGGAGATGTGGGCGATCAGGTGGTCGGCGGCCAGGAGTATCCCGCGCGACTCGTCGAGGAAGACTGTGTCCGAGGGGCTGTGGCCGGGGCGATGCAGCACGCGCAGCGTGCGGCTCTGCAGCTGAATCTGAGAGCCGTCGGCGAGCGGCCTTGAGACATCGACCGCCGCGCCCCAGCCGCGGAAGCTGGCCGAGACCGACCGCAGGGCCGTGACGATTTCCGGCGGAATGCCATGGCGGAGCATGGTGCTCTCGGCAAAGCGATCGTCGAGGTCAGCTTCCCGGCCATAGTGCTCGAGCAGCGGCACAAGCCCCTCGAGCGCCGCGACCTCCGCGCCCGAGCGCCGGGCGAGGATCGACGCGAGGCCGAAGTGGTCGAGGTGCTGATGGCTGATTATCAACAGCTCGATGTCCTCGATGCGGTGCCCGCGCGCCGCAAGGGCCTGCTCGAGCTCGTCCAGGGCCTTCGCAGAGTTCGGCCCTGAGTCCACGAGCGTGAGGGGGGAGTCCTCGATCAGGTAGGCATTCACGCGGCCGACCTGGAAGGGGGTCGGGATCGCCAGCCGATGGATTCCGGCCTGCGCGGCGATCTCCAGGCCCTGGTCGCTCTCGCTGAGCTTGGGCTCGGGCTCGCTCACGAGCGGATCAGCGCGAGGACTTCCTCGCGGCGGCGTTCCATGTCCTCGCGGGACACCAGCGACTCCAGGCACAGGCGCAGGAGCGGCTCGGTGTTGGAGGGGCGCACGTTGAAATGCCAGTCCTCGTAGTCGATCGAGATGCCGTCGAGACGGCTCTGGCGGGCGTCTGAGAAGTGCGCGGCGATCTCCTGCATCTTCGCGACGGGATCGGAGACCTCGGAGTTGATCTCGCCCGAGATGAAATACCGCTCGCGATAGGGGGCCAGGAGCTCCGACATGCGCCGTCCCTCGCGCGTGAGCAGCTCGAGCACGAGCAGCGCCGGGATCGTGCCTGAGTCCGCGCAGTAGAAGTCGCGGAAGTAGTAGTGCCCGGAGACCTCACCCCCGAACAGCGAGCCCTCGGCGCGCATGCGGGTCTTGAAGAACGCGTGGCCGACGCGATTGATGTAGGAGGTTCCGCCGGCGTCTTTGACGGTGTCGGGAACGGCGCGCGAGGCTCGCACGTCGTAGAGGATGCTCTCGCCGGGATGCTTGCCCAGCAGCGACTTGGCCAGGAGCGCCGTGAGGAAGTCGCCGTCGACGAAGGCGCCGGTGTCGTCGATGAAGAAGCAGCGGTCGGCGTCGCCGTCCCAGGCGATGCCGAGGTCCGCGCCGCCGCCACGGACCTGTTCGATGATGAGCCGACGGTTCTCGGGCAGCAGCGGATTGGGCTCATGGTCGGGAAAGTTCCCGTCGGGCGTCCAGTAGGTCTCGATCAGCTCGAGGCCGAGGCCCTCGAGCAACGGCCCGACCATCGGTCCGGCCATGCCGTTGCCCCCGTCGAGCACTACCTTCAGCGGAGCCGCCGCGCGCACAGCCTCGGCGTCGATGAATCCGAGCGCGGCTGCCTGGAACTCGCGGTAGAGGTCGATCTGCTCGAGTGTCCCTCGCGGCGGCTCGCCGTCCGCGTGCCCCGGCGCGCCGGGCTGCGCGGGGGCGAGTTCGGCTTCGATCGTGCGGCGGACGTCCTGGATGCCCGAGTCGCCTGAGAGCGCGATCGCCCCCTCGCGCACGAGCTTGGCGCCGGTGTAGGCCTTCGGGTTGTGCGAGGCGGTGCACATCAAGCCGCCGTCCAGCTCGCGCGAGCCGACGAGGAAGTAGAGCATCTCCGAGCCGACCTGGCCGGCGTCGATGACGTGGACGCCGGCGCCTAGCAGGCCCTCCCGATAGCGCGCAGCGAGCTCCGGGGCACTGAGGCGCATGTCGCGCCCCAATCCGATGCGCAACTCCGAGACGGGCTTCTGCGCGAGCCCGGACAGCACATGTGCGAAGGCCCGGCCGATCCGCTCGGCGAGACGGCCGTCGATCTGCTCGCCGTAGAGGCCGCGGATGTCGTAGGCCTTGAAGATCTCGGGCGGGGGGAAGCCACTCATCCTGAGCAATCCTATGCGCAGGCGCGAGCGAGGCTCCTGCTCGCCTGCAGGCTTGCCCCCGCTGCGGATTCGTAGACTCTGCGATATGTCAGGGCACTCCAAGTGGGCGAGCATCAAGCACAAGAAGGCGATCGTGGACTCGCGCAGGGGCGCGCAGTTCTCAAAGCTCACACGCGCGATCACGGTCGCGGCGCGCGAAGGCGGCGGCGACCCCGACGCCAACGCGACGCTCGAGAACGCCATACGCAAGGCGAAGGAAGCGTCGATGCCGAAGGAGAACATCGAACGTGCGATCGCGAAGAGCACGGGCGAGGGCGGTGAGGCCGACGCGATCGAGAGCGTGCTCTATGAGGGCTACGGCCCGGGCGGGGTGGCGATCCTGGTGGAGGCGCTGAGCGACAACCGCAACCGTACGGGAGCCGACGTCAGACACGTGTTCTCCAAGAACGGCGGCAGCCTCGGCGAGCCGGGCTCGGTGGCCTACCTGTTCGACAAGAAGGGCACGATCGTGATCGATGCCGCGCGATACAGCGAAGACGAGCTGATGGTCGCCGTGGAGGCCGGTGCAGAGGACATCTCGACAGACGACGACGTCTTCGAGGTGGTCGCCGAGCCGGCGGACTTCACGCGTGTGCGCAAGGCGCTCGAACAGGCGGGCGTGGAGATGGAGAGCGCCGAGATGGAATTCCGCCCGTCGAGCCTCGTGCCGATCGACGAGGGTCAGGCCGGCAAGCTGATGAGGTTGATCGAGGCGCTCGAGGACAACGACGACGTCAACGCCGTCCACGCCAACTTCGATGTCCCCGCCGACGTGCTCGAGCGCGTAGCGGGTTAGGCTTGAGCCGGCCGGCGGTCGTGATCCTCTGCGGCGGGCGTGGTACCCGGCTGCAGGAGCGCACCCAGGACATACCCAAGCCGCTCGTGGAGATCGGGGGTCTGCCGATCGTCTGGCACGTGATCCAGCTCTACGCGGTTCAGGGCTTTCGGCGCTTCCTGCTCGCGACCGGCTACAAGGGCGAGCTGATCGAGCGCTTCGTCGGCACGCATGAGTGGCCGCCGGGGGTGAGCGTCGAGTGTGTAGAGACCGGCGCCGAGACCCAGACCGGCGGGCGGATCAAGCTGCTCGAGCCGCTGCTCGCCCGCGAGCGGGCATTCTGCGCGACCTATGCCGACGGGGTGGCCGACATCGACCTGCACGCCCTGCTCGATTTCCACTCAGAGCACGGCGCGCTTGCGACGATGACGGTGGTGCGCCCGGAGCTGCAGTTCGGGGTCACCGAGCTCGCGAAGGACGGCACGGTCAACGGCTTCCGCGAGAAGCCGCGCTCCGAGCACTGGATAAACGGCGGCTTCTTCTGCTTTCAAGCGGGCATCTTCGGCTACCTCGACGGCGACTGCGTGCTCGAGCGCTCTCCGCTCGAGCGGCTGGCCGCCGAGCGCCAGCTGCGGGCCCACCGGCATGAGGGCTTCTGGGACTGCATGGACACCTACAAGGACGCTGTCACCCTGAATGACCTGTGGGCTGCCGGCAGGGCGCCCTGGCGGCTTTGGGAGTGAGAGGCCCCTTCTTTAGCCGGTAGGCTGGGGTAGCCGGCGCGCCCGAAAGAGGGTGACCGGGTCGCGGACCCCCCGCAGACGCCGCTCGCCCGCGTAGGACCAGCGGTAGGACTCGCGCGCGGATTCGCGCACCTCCTGCGCGGCGAGCAGGCTCCCGGGGCGGGCAACCGACGTGATCCGGCTCGCCAAGTTCACGGGCCGGCCGAACCAGTCGCCGGCCCGGGGGAGTGCTGCGCCGAGTGCTGCGCCCGCCCGCAGCTGGGGGAAGTCCTCGCCCTCGGCGTCCGCGGCTTCGAGCAGCCTCAGGGCCGCCTCGAGCAGCGGTTCGGGCTCGGTCGAGGCGAGCATCGCAGCGTCACCGATCGTCTTGACCAGCCGCACGGGCAGCTCGGCGGCCTCAGAGGCAAGCGCTTCCAGGCGCACCGCCAGGCGCCCGAGCTCATCGGGCGGGACTTCCTCACCGAGGCGGGTGAAGCCGACGAGGTCGGCGAAGCACACGGCCACCTTACGCGAGCCGGGCAGACGCCCGCCGCTGCGCTCGAGGGCGTTGATGACCTCGCTCTGGGCGGTATGTCGCAGGTGCAGGGCGAGCACGTTGCTGACCATTGGGTCGACCAGGGGATAGAGCTCGGCGGCGGCCTGACCGTAGCGACCGGCGAGGTCGCGCTCGCTCATCCCGGCCTCGAGGACGAGCTTCAGTGGCAGCAGCCGCAGGCTCTCTGCGGCCTGGGAGAGACCGCGGCCGAGCACGCGCAGGAGATCGAGGATCTCCTCATCAGAGATGCCGGCTTCGCGCGCGAGCACGATCCTGGCGCCGGTCTCGACCTCGGCCTCGGTGTAGACCGGCTCCTCTGGGTCGGGGATGGGAAGCCCCATCGCGCGGCGCGCGGCTGCGAGGAAATCCGGCTCCACCCCGCTCAGTGCGGCCACTTCCGCGGCGGTGTAGCGCTCCTTTCCCACGATCACACGGTCGGCGGGGAGGAAGATGACCGTGCCCGTGGCCGTCGTGCGGCGCAGCTCTGAGAGCGGAACCCCTTCGCCGGCGAGCGCTTCGAGCAGCGCCAGGCGCTCCGCCCGCTCCTCCCCCTCGAGCCCTTCCAGCAGGCCCTGGGCCGCGAAGTCGATCTGCTCGGCGGACATGACAGGCGCAGGGTACGCCAGGCAGGCGTCCGGTGGCAGGCGCAGAATCACTTCACAGTGATCGTTCTCGGCATAGACCCAGGCCTCGCCAACACGGGCTACGGCGTGGTCGCCCGGCGCGACGGGCGGCTGCTGGCGCTCGACGGGGGCGTGATCCAGACGCCCGCCGGGTCTCCTCAGGAGCGGCGCCTGGCCGACATCCACGGGGCCGTCGATTCGCTGCTGGGCGAGCACGAGCCCGATGCACTCGCGCTGGAGGAGCTGTACTTCGGGCAGAACGTGAGAACCGCCTTCGCCGTGGGGCAGGCCCGGGGTGCGGTCATGCTCGCCGCCGGACAGCGAGGCGTGCAGTGCGCGAGCTACACCCCTCAGCAGGTCAAGGCGGCCGTCTGCGGCAACGGTCGCGCGGGCAAGGAGCAGGTGGCGCGCATGGTCATGACCCTCCTCGGCCTGGCGGCGGAGCCGCGGCCAGATCACGCGGCCGACGCGCTGGCGGTCGCGATGTGCCATGCCAACTGCGCTCCGCTGGCGACGGCGCTCGCCGGGGTGGGCGGATGATCGCGCTGCTGGCAGGCGAGGTCGCGGTGCGCAGAAGCGACCACGTCGTCGTCCTCTGCGGAAGCGTCGGCTACCGCGCTGCCGTATCGGCCGAGACCTTGCGTCACGTGCCCGCGGTCGGCGAGCGGGTGACGCTGCACTCCCACACGATCATCCGCGACGACGCCATGACCCTGTACGGCTTTCACTCAGAGCAGGAGCGCGATCTCTTCCTGATGCTCCTCTCCGTCCAGGCGGTCGGCCCCAAGGTGGCGCTCGCCGTCCTCTCGGGGGGTACTCCGCGTGAGCTGATCGCGGCGCTTGCGGCGGGCGATGCGGCCCGCTTTCAGGCGGTGCCCGGGATCGGCAAGCGTACGGCCGAGCGGATCATCGTCGAGCTGCGCGAGAAGGTCGGGGATGAGAGTACGGGCGGCGCGGTCACGCCTATCATCGCCCGGCGCGGCGAGGGCCATCAGCCGCGTATGCTCGCGCGAGACGGCTTGATCGAGCTCGGATACACGCTCGGGGAGGCCGAGGAGCTGCTGCGCGATGCGCAGGGAACGAGCGCAGACGAGCTGATCGCGCAGGCGCTGCGCGTAGCGCGGGCCGGGTCGTGAGTTCAGACACCGCCCGCATCCAGACGCCCTACCTCGTGGCGGAGGACGAGCTCGACCGCTCGCTGCGCCCGCGTCGATTGCGGGACTTCGTCGGCCAGGAGACGCTGCGCGAGCAGCTGGCCGTCGCGATCGAGGCCGCAAGCGCGCGGGGGGACGCGCTCGACCACCTCCTGCTCGCCGGGCCCCCGGGCTTGGGCAAGACCTCGCTGGCGCAGATCGTCGCGGCAGAGCTCGAAGTGCCGTTCGTGCAGACCGCCGGGCCGGCGCTCGAGCGCAAGGGAGACATCGCGGCGTTTCTGACCGCGCTCGAGCCCCGGAGCGTCTTCTTCGTCGATGAGATCCACCGCCTCCCGAGCACGCTCGAGGAGACCTTCTATCCGGCGATGGAGGACCACCGGCTGCCGATCACGGTAGGGCAGGGGGCGGGGGCGCGGGTAGTCACGCTCGAGCTTCCCCCGTTCACGCTCGTCGGCGCGACGACGCGTACGGGCTTGCTGACCACGCCGCTGCGTGATCGCTTCGGCATCCAGGCGCGCGTCGAGCCCTATGCGGTGGGGGAGCTTGCGACGATCGTGCGCCGCTCGGCGGGAATCCTCGAGATCGAGCTGGATGCTGATGGCGCGACGGCGATCGCCGCGCGCAGCAGGGGCACCCCGCGCGTGGCGAACCGCCTGCTCAAGCGCGTCCGCGACTTCGCCGAGGTGCGCATGGAGGGCGTGGTGACGGCACGGGCGGCACAGGCGGCGCTAGAGATGCTCGAGGTCGATGAGCGAGGGCTCGACCGCCTGGACCGCGAGATCCTGAACACGATCTGCCTGAAGTTCGACGGCGGGCCCGTCGGCCTCTCCACGCTTGCAGTGGCTGTGGGGGAGGAGCAGGACACGATTGAGGACGTCTATGAGCCCTATCTATTGAAGGAGGGGCTGATCAAGCGCACCCCGCGCGGGCGTGCCGCGACTCCTGCCGCCTTCGCGCACCTGGGACTCGATCCCCCGACCGCCGGCGGGACCTCGCTGTTCTAGTGTCCTGATGCGTTAGTTGCGTTGCAGTATCCGGCGAGGTTGTCGAGGATTTCGTCGGCGGTCTTGGTCCAGATGAAGGCGTTGGGGTTCTCGTTCCAGTGCTGGAGTGACCAGGACGGCAGCCCGCCCCCAACGGTCAGGTCTGCGGGTCAGGTCTGCGAGACCACCAGCCATCCCGAGCTGACGGGGTGGCCTGAGGGCTCCCGGGTGCTCGTGCGCCGTGAGCGCGCGCACCCGGGCGCGCAGCTCACAACCGCGTCTGGCTGGAGATCGTGAGAATCGCACACGACCTGATCTGCTGGACGCAACGACTGCTGCTCACCGGCGAGCTCGCCAGAGCAATCCGACACCGTGCCGGGCCGCGGAGCGGATGGCCCAAAGTCCGAGCTACCCACCCGTAGGGGCGGTCTCGCGCGCCACTTTCCAGCCGGCCTTTAGCGGGTTCAGATAATAGGGCGGCTCGTCGGTGGCAAGGCGCTCGTCGTAGATGTAGTTCTTGATGTAGCCGTTGCCGTTGCTGCCAGTGGTTCCCACGCTGCCACGGAACTTCTGCGCGATCGCGCCATATATGTTGAGTTCGCCAAGCTTGCTGCCGCAACTGTGGTTGTCAACCAGGAACGAGTGGCTGGTCGACAG
The DNA here is from genome assembly GCA_049512215.1 of Solirubrobacteraceae bacterium. Taxonomy (GTDB): domain Bacteria; phylum Actinomycetota; class Thermoleophilia; order Solirubrobacterales; family Solirubrobacteraceae; genus Palsa-744. The sequence goes on along the minus strand of JBEKXJ010000015.1, from coordinate 18,336 downwards.
GATTGCGGCGTAGATCCAGGGGTTTGTGAGCGAACCCGTTTCGTTGCCGCCGCCGAATCCGGATTTGCAGGGATGGTAGATCCGCACGAAGTGAGTCGCGATTAGCCCGAGAGTCGTGGTCCCCGTCGGTTCGTTCCCCGCCGTAACGCCAGTGGGGGTAATGTCTTTATTGATGATCACGTCGTTTTCGGCCGCGATCGTCAGCGATTTGCTGTACGTGCCATTGACATATACGTTGCCGCACGGTTCCTCTGCACTGGCCTCGCTGCTGGTGTCAGATTCGTCCTGGATGTATTCGAAGGTACAACCGCTCGTGCTGTTCTGCACGTAGATGAGGCCATTGCTTGGCCATTCGATCGTTCTTTCTTTGCCTCCGTTCTTAACGGCGATTGTGGTGCCTTTGAGTTCGAGGTGTGTGACACCCGTAAACTCGTCGTTCACCGGTTCGACGTAGGAACGTAGACTGCCGTCACTTTCGGGCGGCGTTATTTCGATGCCTTTGCTGTAGGTTTTGACGCCTTTCGCATTGGGCGCCGTGTAGTACGTCGGTTCAGACGCGCCGCAGGCCGGCCAGGTCCCACCGTTGATTTCGACGACGTCAGGGGGAATGTGACTTTCGCGCCCAAAGGTCAGTTCGCTCGTGCATGACACGTGTGCCGCATCGTCGGTGTGCATCGGACCGTTGACGCTGTCTTGTGGCGCGAAGATGAGCGTTTTGCATTCCGACGAACGTTTTACTCCCGCTTCTTCGTAGTATTTTTCGCAGTCTGCAGTGGGGGCAGGGCGATATGCGCTCGGATCTTCAACCTCGTACTGGGTGAAGTAGACGTAGTCCAGAAATCCTTCGACCTTGAACGTCGCGACGATTGAGCGTTTCGACACGGTCGAGGGCGAGTGGCCCTGGCAGCTTGTCAAGTTGGCCGTCCCTGCGCAGCCGACCGATTCGATCCTGAACGTATTGGCCAGCGAACCCGTCGATTCGATCATCGTCCCGAACGGATTTGACGTACTGCATGCGGTGGTGTTGTTCGCCGGAAGCAACTTGATTTCATAGCGTGCGTTGGTTTCCTGCGGTACCGAGCCTTGGGGCGTGCCGCACGTCTGCCAGTAATCGGGGTTGGTCTCCTCGAGGTACTGATACTCCTGCACTCCAGCCAAAGCGGCGTAATAGGCCTGCTTCTGCGTCGTGTCGATGTGGGTGAGGTGGATGTCCCCCTGCACCGCGGTAAAGGCAGCGACGAGCAGCAGGCTCGTGACGAACATCACGCCGAGAGCGATGATCATCGTGAAGCCGTCCTGCGAACGGGCACGCGGCGGTGTAATGTCGGCGAGAGTCATTCGCATGGCGAGTCTTCGATCGTGGTTTCAGACGCCGGCGCGCTGAACGCGAAGGTCACCTGGCTGCTCAATTCAACGCTGCGGCTGGGCTGTGTGTCGCCGTCGGGGGGGGAGCCGGCCGTGAACGTGATGAGGACCGAGGCCGCTTCGGGAGCGGTGGTCGTGAGGGGGGGCGTCAGCGCCGTGAGCGTGGAGCGGGATTCAGTTTCCCCACTGCTGGATGCCGTCGCGTACTTGTAGTACGTGAAGATCGGAGTGGACCCGGTCTGCGTGACGTTGCTGGCGACGCGCGTCCCGCCCGCGGGAGACGCTGTCGAGGAGAAGGTGAAGTTCGGCCACGTGCCTGCGGTGCTGGGATATTCGTAGTCGGTCAGCGTTTCGGTTGCTTTGCTCCAGAGGATCTCGTGCTCGTGCGCTTCGGAGTACGGGATTACGGCCGCAGCGCTGTAGGCGTTGACGAACCATAGTTCGGTGGCCGTGCTCTTCGCGAGCACCGGTGCGAAGCCTGGAGCAAGACAGGCGGAATGGAGCTCGTCGACAAGCCGTGTCATCGCCGTGCGACCGAGCCGGTCGGCCTGGACCCTGTCGCTCAGTCGGGAGGACTCGCTCAGGGACACTTCGAGGATCGCGAACAGCGCGCCGGTGACGACGACACCGGTCAAGATCGCCACGAGCGTCTCGATGAGGGTGAAGCCGCGGATGTCTCGCGCCAGCAAGGAAACGGTCGCTCGAGGTCTCATGAGCATTTGTTTGTGGTCGAGGTGTTGGTTTTGACGAGGACTTCCACAGTTTCCTTCGTTTTCGCAGGAAGCCGTTCGTATTCGTATGTGTATTTAGTGCCCGTGTCTTTCAGGAAGATGTTGGCGACATATTCTTCTTCGCTTTTGAGCGTGTAGGCAACTGTGTAGGTCCGGAATTCGGTTTTGGCGGTGTTGTTCCAGGCGAGGCACACCCTAATGGGGCCGAGCGGCTGGAATGGGTTCTTGAGATGGCCACCGTGTTCTGGGTTGGTCGTACTAGTCGTTGTTTCCTGTTCGCGTTTCGGTTCGTTGAATTCGGTCGCATTGTTCGGTTTGATTTTGGCACAGCCCGTATTCGTGGTCGTGACTTTGTAGGAGGTGGCTTCTTCGAAACCTTCTGAGGCTTTGGTGCCCTTGTACACGTTGAGCCCCAAGTAGGCCATCGGGACGGTCACTTTGGCCGTTTCGCTAGCGCCCAGCACCACGGAGGCGTCTTTTACGGCTTTCGCACTCACCGTTTCGGCGTCGTTGGCGACACAGTCGCCGGCGTACGCGGTCCAGGCACCGGGCGACGGAAATGGAAAGAGATTGCCGTTGGGATACTTTGCTTCGAGCTTGGGCGTCGTAGCGGTGGAGTTGTAGGTGCCCGGTATGACTTCGAAGGCCCCTGCGGAGCTGAATTTCGGCACGGTGCTGCCGACCTCGAAGTTGGGTTCGGCGTTCATTTCTTTGTTGTACGCGACGAACGTATCGCCTGTTACGTTTTCGGGTGATAGTTTGGTTCCTGGTTTCGTGTTGCTTTCGGGCGCGTATTTGGTGCTGCCCTGATAGGCGAATTGAGCTTCCAGCGCGCCACCTTCGGCAAGGGTGACGTGATAGTGGGTGGTGATGTTCGGAGCGATCGTCACTTGTTTGGTCGGCCACTGCAAGGTCCCACTCTTGGTGACGAGGCCGGGTTTTTCGGTGACTTCCACTTTGGCCGACGTCGCTGGGATGCCTCCGAGGACGAAGCAGCCGAACGCGCTCGTCGTGCCTTCCAGGGTAGTGGGGGAGGGGGCGCCGACGGCTGTGTACGTGACGTGCGCCGTCACCCCCGGAACGACGACGCCGACCGGTTCGGCGCCGTTGGTGACGTCGACCTCGAGCGCTGACCCAGTTGGCGGGGTGATCACGCTTGTCTGTGTGACCGGGGGCCGTTTGACCGCGAGGAGCTGTGGCCATGTCACGGAGGAGGCGATCTGCACGTAGCTGCCGGTTTGTTTGGTGCTTTCGTTGGCGTTGCAGGCGGCGCTCGGTTCAGATGCGGGGATGAGGGTCGCTTTCTGCGCAATCGTGTACTTCGTGCCGCCGATGGTCTGGGTGTAGCTGTGCCCGGCTTGCAGCGCGTCGAGCGTGCTCGCGGGGTCGGTGCGGAGCTGCTCCTGGGACTGGGCGGCGAGAAGAGCGGCTTGGTTGTGGTGGCGCTCGTCGGCCGAAACGCGGTTGGCGACGTCGAAGCCGCTGAGGGTGGCGACTGCGATCAAGGCGACCAGCAGCGCGCTGACCATGACCTCGATGAGCAAGAACCCGTCCTCTGGCTCGAGCCGCGCAGGGGTGTGGTTCGCAGTCCAGCACGAGGCGTGCCCTCGCTCGGGTAGTGCCATGCGACAGAGCTGGGGCAGGGAGCGGAGCGTGCGGCCGATCGACGATGGGGCAAGCCGCCGCCGAAGACGGTGGCCGGACCGGGGCGTGGCAAGGAAACTGGGCATTGTTTTGGAAAGAACTCCGGGACTACCTGTGTTTCGGCAGTCCAGAGCCTTGGCTTGAGCGCAGGGATCCGTTGGAGGCGGATGCAGTCTCCGACGCAGCTGCTGCGTCGCTCGAAGAGATCGACCTGCTGCTCGCGACGCTCCCGCCCGAGGATCAGGCGCTTTGGGCGATGGAGCTGTACGAGGGCCTGCGCCGCGGGGAGGTGATGGCCCTCCCCGGGCAACCCGGCCGAGAAGCGGCTACTGCCCCAGATTCAGCTCTCCGGACGCCACGAGCCCGCAGGCCGGGCGCCGGGCGGACCTCGTGCAGCGCGACTTCACCGCCCCGGCGCCTGACCGGCTGTGGGTGGCCGACCTGTCCTACAGCTTCAAGACCGAGCTCATCGCCGACCGTGTCTGGGTTTATCCCGGGCAAGTGGCTAGGCTCAAGGCCGGTGGGCCCCCTCGGCGCGCCCGACGCCCAAGACAAAGGCTGTGGCTCGGGCGAAAGACCGGACCGGGGCCTTCATTGCCCGGCTTGCGTAGTCTGTATATGACAACATGGCACACCCCTTCATTTGCCCAAACTGCGGTCACCGCACCAGCGAGCTCGACCGCAACATCGGCTTCACCCGTCAGCGCAAGGGCTGCTCGAAGTGCGGCTTCGCGTTTCTCTTCGAACTGCTCGACGACTACTACCCCGCTCCGGATGCCGCTTTCTTCGTCTGCGACGGGCAGGGCCGCGTGGTCGGGTGCGGGAAGAACTCGTTCGCGTTCACGGGCCTCGAGGAGGAGGAGGTGATCGGCCAGCGCGTCGAGGAGGTGCTGGGGCTAGAGTTTGCGAACGGTGATGACCCTGTCGCGACCGTCCTTGAGTGGGGGGTGCGCGCGCTCGAGGTGCCGGTCAACGTCAGCGGCGAACGCGATGTCCCGGCGAGCGCGAAGGCCGACATGTTCCCCGCGTACGACGACGACGGCGGGCTCTTGCTCGTCCTGACCCCGGAGAAGTAGGCTGAGCAGCAGATGACGGACCGCCGCCGCAACGCACTGATCCTCCTGATCGTCGCCGGGCTGATCGCCGCCTCGCTCGCGACGATCGCCACGAAAAAGACCCGGCTCGGCCTGGACCTGAAGGGGGGCGTCGAGCTCGTCTACCAGGCCAAGCCGACCGCGCAGTCGAAAGTGGACACCGAATCGCTCGAACGGGCGATCGACATCATGCGCAAGCGCGTCGACCAGCTGGGGGTGGCCCAGCCGGAAATCCAGCGCTCGGGTGCCGCTGAAATCGACGTCGCGCTGCCGGACGTCAGCAACGCCACGCGCGCCCAGGAAGAGGTGGGCAAGACCGCGCAGCTCTACTTCTATGACTGGGAGTCGAACGTGATCGGCCCAGGCGGCAAGCCGGCGCCGACCGAAGGCACCGTCACCGGCGATTCGACATCCGAGGGGGCGGGTGGGGTGACGGGGGGCCTGCCCGAGTACCAAGCGGTTCTGCGTGCCGCCAAACGCCCGGCGATCCTGCGCGACACCGACACGACGTGGACGCTCGGCTGCACGCCTCAGCAGGTCAACGACTGCATCTACGGCAGCTGGTACCTGCTCGACAGCAAGCACGAAAAGGTCCTGCGTGGCCCCGAAGAAACCGAACACAACCTCCACACCGACCTCCCCAACACGCCGGCGGGCGCGAAGCTCGAGGCGGTGCGCGTGAACCCCGGGACCGTGCTCGTGCAGGCGCACCCGATCGAAAGCGCCGCCGGCAAGATCTCCCAGCCCTCGCCGAACAGCTGGTACGTGCTCAACGACGAACCGGTGCTGAAAGGCTCGGACATCACCAACCCGCAGCAGAGCTTCGACGAAGGCGCGGGTGGCAACGGCCAGCCGAACGTCACCTTCGGCTTCACCTCGCACGGCAAGACGGTCTTCGAAAAGGTCACCAAGGAAATCGCGCACCGCGGCCAGGAAGCCCAGCTGCCGGGCGTGGGCAAGGAAGCGGCGCTCCAGCACTTCGCGGTCGTGCTTGACGGCCAGCTGATCACCGTCCCCTCGATCGACTACACGAAGTACCCCGAAGGGATCGACGCCTCCACCGGATCGGAGATCTCGGGCGGGTTCACGATCACCTCGGCCCAGAACCTCGCCAACGAGCTGCAGTCCGGTGCGCTGCCGATCAAGCTGTCGCTCATCTCCCGCTCGCAGGTGTCGGCCACGCTGGGCAAACAGGCGCTCAACCAGGGCTTGATCGCGGGGCTCGCGGGTTTCGCCGTGGTGTGCCTGTTCCTGCTGCTCTTCTACCGCGTGCTCGGGGCGATCGCGGTCGGCGGCCTGGTCATCTACGGCGCGTACTTCTTCGCGCTGATCAAGCTCATCCCGATCACGCTGACGCTGCCGGGCATCGCAGGGCTGATCCTGACGATCGGTGTCTGCGCGGATGCGAACATCGTGATCTTCGAGCGCGTGAAGGAGGAGATCCGGGGCGGGCGCTCGGTCATCTCGGGCATAGCCACGGGCTACAAACGTGGTTTCGCCGCGATCGTCGACGCGAACGTGGTCACGTTCATGACGGCGTTCATCCTGTTCGCGCTCGCCACCGCCGAAGTCAAGGGCTTCGCGTTCACGCTCGGGATCGGCACGCTGGTCTCCCTGTTCACCGCGGTGCTCGCCACGCAGGCGGCGCTCGGGGCGATGGGGCGCTCCCGCGCCGTCTCGCACCCGTCGGCGCTCGGCGCCGCGCGTCGCGGGAGCGGCTGGACGTTCGACTTCATGGGCTCCTCGAAGTGGTTCTTCTCCATGTCGGGCACGATCCTGCTGGTGGGGGCCCTGGCGATCGGCGGCAAAGGACTGAACTTCGGAATCGACTTCAAGTCCGGGACGCGCATCCAGACGGCGTTCATCAGGCCGGTCTCCGAGAGCGAAGTGGCGAAAGCGATGGCGGCCGCCGGCTACCCGAACGCGGAGGTGCAGAAGTTCACGAACTCGAGCATCGGCGGTAGCGGCTATCAGGTATCGACCAAGACGCTCGGTCCGGAAACCGTCAAGAAGGTCCAGGCCGAGCTGGACACGAAGTTCGGCAAAGGCCCCAACGTGCCGGGCACGAAGAACTTCTCCTCGACCTCGATCGGGCCGACCTTCGGCAAAACGGTCGCCAACAGCGCGATTATCGCGATCATCGCCTCGCTGCTGGTCATCTCGGCCTACATTGCGCTGCGCTTCGAGTGGAAGTACGCGGTGCCGGTCTTGATCGCGCTGATGCACGACCTGCTGATCACCGCGGGCGTCTATTCGCTGACGGGCCGCGAAGTCACCACCGCGACGGTTGCGGCGCTCCTGACGATCCTCGGCTATTCGCTGTATGACACGATCATTGTGTTCGATCGCGTGCGCGAGAACGTGCCGCGGATGCCTCGCGCGGCGTTCTCGCAGATCGTCAACCGCTCGATGTCCGAGGTGCTCACCCGGTCGCTGGCGACGAGCTTCTGCACGCTGCTCCCCGTCACGGCGCTGCTGCTGTTCGGGGGCGAAACGCTGAAGGACTTCGCGTTCGCGCTGATGATCGGGATCGCCTCCGGCGCGTACTCCTCGATCTTCATCGCCTCGCCGGTGCTCACCCACTGGAAGGAGCGCGAGACGGCCTTCCGCAGCCGGCGCGCCCGCATCGTGCGCGAACTGGGCGCGGTCCCCGCCTACGCGACACTCACAGGAGGGGCGCCCGAGGATGTCGAGCCGGCGCAGAAGCGCAGGCGAACGCGGCGGGGCAGCATCGTCGCCCCGGAGGAGCCCGGTCAGCAGATATCCAGAGACGAGTTCCAGGAGCTTGTGCGTGACCTCGACGTCGAGGGCGATCGCGGCGGCGTCGCGCAGAAGACCGCCGCGGAGGATCTCGAGGAGGAGGAGGCGGCTGCCGAGCGCCGCGATCCGGCGGCCGACCTCACCCCCGAGGACCTCGTCCTGAAGGACGAGCCGAAGCGGCGCACCAAGAGCCGGCGCCCGCGCAACCGCCGCCATGGTAGGTCCCGCTGATGCGCCGGGCGACCCTGCGCGCGAACGGACTGGGCCGCTGATGGGGCTGCTCGGATGGGTGATAATGGGGTTGGCGATCTGGCACTTCACGATCTTCCTGCCCGACCGCTTCTGGGGTGGCATCGTCGGCGCGTTAGTCGGCTCGCTGGTCGGTGCGGTCGTCGTCGGGCTGATCATCTACGGCGTGAAAACCTCGGCATTGAGGGTCCCGGGCGAAAAGGCGACCGACATCGCCGTCGTGCTCTATGCGATCCCGGGCGCGCTGATCGGCATCGCCGCGGTCTACCTGGAGGGCGTTCGACGCGAGCGCCAGCCCGCGGTCGCGAGCCCGGTGCGGGCGCGCGAGAAGGGGGCAGGCTCCGCACGCGACTGAGCAGGGGCGCGCAGGGGACTGAGCCGGGGGCGCATTTCGATTCCGTCCCGACCCGGCCGTAGTGTGGCCGGGGTGCAGAGCCCCCGCTTTGAGATTTCCGACTGTCCCGTCGCCGATGTCGAGCGATTGGAGCGCGAGCTCGGCGTGAGTGCTGCTGTGGCGCAGGTGCTCGTGCGCAGGGGCCACGCAGAGCCGGCGGACGCGCGCGCGTTCTTGAGGGCCGCGGAGGAACACCCGCCCGCCGCCTTCAGAGGCATCGGCGAGGCGGTGCAGGTGATCCTCGCCTACGCGCGAGACGGCGGGCGGATCACGGTCCACGGCGACTATGACGTGGACGGGATCTGCTCGACCGCCGTGCTGTTGAGGGCGCTGCGGGGGATCGGTGCGAACGTCGACAGCTACCTGCCCGACCGCGCGAGCGACGGGTACGGGTTGAATTCGTCCACCGTGCGTCGGCTTGCGGCACGAGGCACGCGGCTGCTCGTGACCGTCGACTGTGCGATCACGGCTGTGCAGGAGGTCGCCGAGGCGCAGGCGCTGGGGATGCAGGTCGTTGTGAGTGATCATCACGCTCCGCGCGCCGACGGCGTGTTGCCGCCCGCAGTGATCGTGCATCCGGCCCTGTGCGGATATCCCTGCCCGGATCTGTGCGCGACGGCGGTGGCCTACAAGCTCGCACAGGCGCTCCTTGAAGACGGCGAAGCGCCCGGCCCTGACGAGCAGGAGGGTGCGCGCGAGCGGCGGCTGCGCCGGCTGGAGGAGGACCTCGACCTCGTGGCGCTCGCGAGCATCGCCGACGTCGTGCCGCTGGTGGGCGAGAACCGCACGCTCGTCCGCCGGGGACTGCGCGCGCTCGCCGCCACCACGAAGCCGGGGCTGCGCGCGTTGATGGCGATCGCGAGAGTCGACCCCGCGAAGGTCGACGAGCGCTCGCTCGGCTTTGCGCTGGCGCCGCGGCTGAACGCCGCGGGACGCCTTTACCGGGCCGACGCCGGGCTCGAGCTGATCCTCACCGAGGATCCCCTGCGGGCGGCGCAGGTAGCCGAGGAGCTCGATCGCGCGAACAGCGAGCGCCGACAGGTGGAGATGGGCATACGCTTCCAGGCGGAGGCTCAGATCGCGGCGCTCGGAGAGCGCTCGGCCTACGTGCTCGCGGGAGAGGGCTGGCATCCGGGGGTGATCGGCATCGTTGCCTCACGTCTGGCTGAGCGTCACCATCGCCCGGTCGTGCTGATCGCGCTGGACGGGGAGACCGGCAAGGGCTCCGGGCGGAGCATCGAGGGGTTCGACCTGCTCGCGGGGCTGGGCGCGTGCGCGGGGCAGCTGCTTCGGCATGGGGGGCACCGGGCCGCCGCCGGCCTTGAGATAGAGCGCTCGCGGGTGGAGCAGTTCGCCGCGGAGCTCTGCGGCCATGCAGAGCGCGTTCTCGGTCACACGGACATGGTCGCGGTCGAGCGGGTGGACGCCATCGTCGCGGGCGGGGAGCTCGGGATGACCCTCGCCGAGGAGCTGCGGACGCTCGCGCCGTTTGGGCGCGGCAACCCCGGCGTGTCGCTGCTGGTCGCGGACGCAGTGTTCGCCGACTCAAGGCCGATGGGGGAAGGCAAGCACGTTCGCTTCACGGTCGAATCGCGCGGGGCCCGCGCGCGCGCGGTCGCGTTCGGGACCGGCGGGCGGCTGCCGGTCAAGGACGGCGCCCCGGCCGAGGCGACCTTCACGCTCGAGGTCAACGAGTGGAGGGGGGTCGCCGAGCCACGTCTGGTGCTCCGCTGTGCAAGGCCCGCGAACCCGCAGGGCGAGGAGCGCCGAGCGTGCGAGGCCCCGGCGACGGCCGCGCACGAGCGCGAGGCCCCGACGACGGCCGAGCAGGAGCTGGTCCTCTTCGCCCTTCCCTAAAGCCTCGTCGCGATCGGGGGTGCCTGAATCGGAGTGGGCGCCCGGCGCTTGGATCCGGGTAGTCGGTCCCCTACCCTATGGGCATGGCTATCGCCGAGGATCCCGACATTTCGCAGGCCACCGAAACCGCCGAGGGCGCGAGCCTCACGGCGCAGAGCCCAAGGCCCCGGGTGGCCGCTGCGGAGGCGATGCCGCTGCACGCGCGCGGGGAGAGCGACGGCGGCTCGGCCCACACGCCCGGCAAGGCTCAGACCGGGCTGGCGCGGCTGGACCTCAGCGAGCCAGAGCGGCGGCTGCTGCGCGATCTGTTCGCGATCGTCTCCGAGCACGCGGCCGACTCAGCGATTGAGATCGACCGCGAGCGCGTCCAGGAGGCGTTCGTTTTCGCCTGCGAGCACCACGCCGCGCAGCGGCGCAAGTCGGGCGAGGACTTCATTGTGCACCCGGTCGGCGTGGCGCGGATCTGCGCGAGCATGCGGCTGGACACCGAGACGCTCTGCGCCGCTCTCTTGCACGACACCGTGGAGGACACCTCGGCCTCGATCGAGGAGGTGCGCGAACGCTTCGGGGAGGAGATCTCGGGCATAGTCGACGGGGTTACCAAGCTGACGGGGATCACCTTCCAGTCGCGCGATGAGGCGCAGGCGAAGAACTACCGCAAGATGATGGTGGCGATGGCCACCGACGTGCGGGTCATCCTGATCAAGCTCGCCGACCGGCTGCACAACATGCGCACGATCGACGCGATGCCCAAGCAGAAGCAGATGGAAAAGGCGCGCGAGACACTCGAGATCTACGCGCCGCTCGCCCATCGCCTGGGCATTCATGCGATCAAGTGGGAGCTCGAGGACCTGGCGTTCGCGACGCTGCACCCACGCAAGTACCAGGAGATCAAGGGCCTCGTCGCCCAGCAGCGCGACGAGCGCGAGCGCTACGTCAGCGAGGCGGGAGAGTACCTCACGAGCGAGCTGGCGGCGCTGGGCATCCAGGCGCAGATTGCGGGCCGCGCGAAGCACTTCTACTCGATTTACTCGAAGATGACCAAGAAGGGACGCGAGTTCAACGAGATCTACGACCTCACCGCGATGCGCGTGATCGTCGATTCGGTGAAGGACTGCTACGGCACGGTCGGGGTGATCCATTCGCTGTGGAAGCCGCTGCCGGGCCGCTTCAAGGACTTCATCGCGATGCCCAAGTTCAACATGTACCAGTCGCTGCACACGACGGTCATCGGCCCCGAGGGCCAGCCGCTGGAGATCCAGATCCGCACGCATGAGATGCATGAGATGGCGGAGTTCGGGGTCGCCGCCCACTGGGTCTACAAGCAGCCGCCGGGCTCCGCCAAGAGCCGGCCCGGCGATCACCGGTCGGCGAGCTGGTTCGGCCCGGGCGAGGACGCCAAGCTGAAGTGGCTGCGATCGATGCTCGACTGGCAGAAGGAGCTCTCAGACCCGCGCGAGTTCATGGAGACGCTCCGCACCGACCTCTTCGAGGAGGAGGTCTACGTGTTTACCCCCAAGGGCGAGGTCAAGTCGCTCGCGGCGGGAGCGACGCCCCTGGACTTCGCCTATGAGGTGCACACCGAGATCGGCCATCGCTGTGTGGGGGCGCGGGTGAACGGGAAGATCGTGCCGCTGCACTACGAGCTCTGCTCCGGGGACATCGTTGAGATCCTCACCGCCAAGCGCGAGCGGGGACCTTCGCGCGACTGGCTCGCGATGGTCAAGACCACCCGCGCGCGCAACAAGATCAAGGCGTGGTTCAAGGCGGAGTCCAGGCAGGACACCGAGCACACCGGGCGTGACCTGCTGCAGGAACACCTACGCAAGCAGGGCCTCCCGGCGCAGAAGATCACCGGCTCGCCGCTGTTGGCGGACGTGATCCGCGAGGTCGGCTATCGGAAGGCCGATGACTTCTACATCGCTCTGGGGGCCGCAAAGGTCTCGCCGAAGCTGGTCGTCAACAAGGTGATGCAGCGCCTGAAGCAGGGCGAGGCCGCCGACGGTGAGGCGAGCGCGGTCGACCTGCTTCGCGTGGGACGCCCGCGGCGGCGCCCGACGAAGTCCTCCGGCCGATACGGGATCAAGGTCGAAGGGGTCGACGACGTCATGCTGCGCCTGGCCCAGTGCTGCCATCCGGTCCCGGGCGATGAGATCGTCGGCTACATCTCGCTCGGCCGGGGCATCACGATCCATCGCGAGGACTGCCCGAACGCTGCGCTGTTGCGCAAGGACCCCGAACGCTTCACGAACGTCTCCTGGGAGGGCGACCAGTCGACGGCTTTCGTCGTGGAGATCCAGATCGACGCGTGGGATCGCCACCGGCTGCTCGAGGACCTCTCGCGCGTCTTCTCGGAGTCGGGGGCCAACATCCTGGAAGCGCGTTGCCTGTCCACCCCGCCGATGGTCAAGAACAGGTTCGTGGTCGAGGTGGCCGATACGCACACGCTGAAGGGCGCGATCACACGCATGCGCAACATTGAGTCCGTGTTCGACGCCTACCGCGTGACCCCCGGCGGCGCGGCATAGCCACGAGCCGGCTCCGCGGCACGGCCGGCCGGCCGGCCTACGCGACTACGTTCAGGGCGTCCGGCAGGATCGAGTAGCGGGCCTCGGTGACGTCACCGAGATAGTCGCCGTCGACCTGGAGGGGCAGCGGCCTCTCGTCGCTCGAGCGCACTGTGAGCTCGGTCATGTCGGAGAGGCCGGTCACCTGGCGGTGGCGTACGATGCGCCCCCGCTGCGAGAAGGCGCGCCAGCCGATCGATGGCATGTCCAGTGGCGTTGCGCGGTGCAGCACCCCGCCGGCCAGGGCGCCCGAGTCAAGCGCCGCGTCCTCTGCGATCTCGATCGGCCGGTCGTGGAAGTAGGTGAATGGAGAGCCGTTCTGCACGATCGTCGTGACCCCCTCGAGCGTCTTCTCTCCCGCATAGACCTTCATCCGCGGAGGCGAGCGCAGATAGCGGCGGATGAAGGTCGTGATGGCGACCCAGGTGAAGTAGTAGGCGCCGAGGCGTGCCTTCATGCGGGGGTTAGCATCGACGCGCTCGACGACGCTCGCGTCGAGGCCGAGGCCCGAGGCGAAGGTGAAGCAGCGACCGTTGACGACCCCGAGATCGACTCGGCGTGGTCGCCAGTCATCAGCCATGGCGAGCAGGTGCTCGGTCGCGTCGAGGAGATCGCCGGGTATGCCGAGGATCTTGGCGAAGACGTTGGCCGAGCCTCCCGGCAGACAGCAGAGGGGGGTCGGCGAGCCGAGCAGGCCGTTGGCGGCTTCGTTGACGGTGCCGTCGCCGCCGAAGGCGACGACGACGTCGTAGCCCTCGTGCGCGGCCTCTCGGCACAACTCGGTCGCGTGGCCGCGGGCCTCGGTGTCCACCGCGTCGACCTCGAAGCGGCCCTTCAGGGCGTAGACGACGAGCTGGCGCAGCCGCACCGAGACGGTCGTGGCGTAGGGGTTGACGATGATCAGCATCCGCCGCTTGCTCGCCGGCGCGCCCAGCTCGAGGCCGGCGGGGCCCGGCCGCTGTTGCTCGCGCGTGCTCTCCGAGACGCCCATCGAAACCCGCTACACCGGTGGCCCGCGGGGGTTACCGGCTCATCATCGGGCCTGCGATCGACTTGCGGGCCCGCCGCGATCATTGCTAAACTGCTCGCCAGACATAGCTGACACATCCAGAGGGGTGGAGGGACTGGCCCTACGAAACCCCGGCAACCACCGTCACGTCACAGCGGGAAGGTGCCAATTCCAGAGAGATGTGTGGCGGGCTTCGTGCTCTTCGCCACACCGAGTGACACGGCGAAGGCAATAGCGAAGGGAACCCAAATGGCTGTGAGTCACCTGGAGTGCAAGGAGTGCAAGGCGCAGTACCCGCTGGAGGCGCTCTACGTCTGCGAGCGCTGCTTCGGTCCCCTGGAGGTCGCCTACGACCACAGCCGCTCCGAGCGCGACCTCAGCGAGCTGCGGCGTCGGATCCAGGGCGGTCCGCAGAACATCTGGCGCTACGCGGACTTCCTGCCCCTGGCCGGAGGCCCTCCCGGCCCCTCCGGCCGGCTGGCCTCACGCGTCGGTCTGCCGGCTGGGTGCACACCCCTGATCCGGGCAGACCGGCTCGCCCAGCGCCTGGGCCTGAGCGAGGTGTGGGTCAAGAATGACGCCGCCAACCCGACCCATTCGTTCAAGGACCGCGTCGTCTCGGTCGCCGTGGCGCGGGCACGCGAGCTGGGCTTCCAGACGATCGCCTGCGCATCGACGGGGAACCTCGCGAACTCGGTCGCGGCGCACGCGGCGGCTCTCGGCATGGAGTCCTACGTTTTCATCCCGGCGGACCTCGAGGAGCAGAAGGTGCTCGCCACCGGCGTCTACGGGACCAGGCTCGTGGGCGTGGAAGGCAACTACGACGACGTCAACCGCCTCTGCAGCGAGCTGTGCGCCGAACGCGACTGGGCCTTCGTGAACATCAACCTGCGGCCCTACTACGCGGAGGGCTCAAAGACGCTGGCGTTCGAGATCGCCGAGCAGCTGGGCTGGGAGCTGCCCGACCGCTGCGTGGTTCCGGTCGCCTCGGGCTCGTTGTTCACCAAGATCGCGAGGGGCTTTCAGGAGTGGCGTGAGCTCGGGCTGCTCGAGGGCGAGCTGCCGCGGATGAACGGTGCCCAGGCCGAGGGCTGCTCGCCGGTGGCGAGCGCCTACGCCGCAGGCCATGAGGTCTGCCGGCCCGTGAAGCCCCACACGATCGCCAAGTCACTGGCGATCGGCAACCCCGCCGACGGGCCCTACGTGCTCGAGCTGGCGCGGCGCACAGGCGGATCGGTCGATGCCGTCAGCGACGAGGAGATCCGGGCGGGAATCGCCCTGCTCGCTCAGACGACGGGCATCTTCACCGAGACGGCCGGTGGCGTTACGACCGCCGTGCTTCAGAAGCTCGCTGCGCGCGGCGACATCGATCCCGAGGAGCGGGTCGTGCTCGTCATCACGGGCGAGGGCCTAAAGACGCTGGACGCCGTGCGCGGCACCTTCCAGACCACCACGATCGCACCGACGCTCGAGGCGTTCCAGGCGGGTGTGAGCGAGCGAGTGGCGGTCTGATGAGCGTCGTCGTGAAGATCCCCACGCAGCTGCGCGCAGTCGCCGGGGGTGAGGCCGAGGCGGAGATCGAGGGGGCGACCGTCCAGGAGGTGCTCGACGGCCTGTTCGAGCGCTTCGACGAGCTGCGCGCGCGGATCTCAGACGACGATGGCTCGTTGCGGCGCTTCGTCAACGTCTACATCGCCGGCGAGGACATCCGCTTCCTCGATGGCCTGCAGACGCCGGTCGCAGACGGGGCCGAGCTCACGATCCTGCCCGCGGTCGCCGGAGGGCGCTAGCGCGACTGAGCCGCCGCGGCGTGCGCCCCCGCGGCCGGCGCCGCGTGGCCGGCAGGCGCCGATGAACCGCTGAAGCCGATCGTCGAGACGAGACCGGCCGCGCACATCGCGCCGATCGTCAACGAGCGCATCCGCCGGGGCGTGAGCCAGCCGAAGTGATGAGTCTGAAGCCACGTCCGAAAACCGGTCGCAGCCGAGGCTGCACACATTGCGCATCCGACGCACATGCGCACAGGATAGCTGGCGGGGCCCGCTGCGCTCCTCGCGGCTGCTCGCGCGAGGTCAGCCGAGCGCCGTGCGACGGCCGATGCCCTAGAGCTGCTCGGAGGTCTGTGCGCCGGCCTCAAGGCGCCGGCGCAGGTCCGCGCCGCGGCCGGCGGCGACCGCGCGCGCCGCGCGCGCCTCGGTCAGCTCCATCCCGTGCAGGCGTGCGAAGTCGAGCAGATCCTGACGCTCCTCGCCCTCGCGGGCGGCACGCAGGAAGAGCCAGCAGAAGAGCCCGAGCGTGAGCAGCGACTCCTCGACCATCATGATCGCGCCCGCGATGTTCTGGTCGGCGAGCGGGGAGATGTGAAAGCTCGCGTCCCCATGCAGGTAGAAGGGGTAGAAGACCGTGCCCGACCAGAGAAAGATGTTTCCGAGCACCGTGCCGGCGAGGCGCACGGCGACGATGTAGAGCAGCCTGCCAAGGTTCCCGAACCAGGCCGGCGTGGGGAGGGGGCCGAACAGGCACATCCACATGTTGATGCCGAAGCCGAGGAACATGGCGTGCTCGAGAGCGTGCACGCCGGTATGGCGGAGCGCCGCCTGGTAGAGCACCGGAAGGTGCCAGACGTAGAGATCGATCGTCCAGAGGGGGAAGGCGAGAAGGGGGTGGGAGAGCACACGCAGGCGATCGAAGACCCGCACCGATCCGACCTTGGCGGTCAGGATCGGCGCGATCAGTGGGCCCGTGAGACCGAGCACGATCAAGAGGGCCGCGATATCCCCGAGCAGCAGGTGCTCGATCATGTGCACGAAGAGCAGTTCCTCGCTCGCCTTGCCGAGCGAGGTGAGCGCCGCTGCGATCACGACGAAGCCGGAGTAGAAGCACACCTGGCGCCACCCCGCCACGGGGCGCCCGTCGATCGCGAGCGTGCGCACGCGTTTCGCATAGAGCAGGCCCAGCAGCGCGAGCGGACCGAGCTGAACGGCGGCCTGGAGGTCGGTCGAGACGGCGAGGGGAAGCTGGAGCATCGACGTCCAGGGTACGTGAGCGCGGGACCGCCGTGAAGAGCGCCAGCCGGCGAGCAAGGAAAAGTCGTTCCCTAGACTCCTCCCCATGAGAGCCCCGCCCACCCGCCGGCTCGGCTTGCTGATCGGCGGCCTGGGCGTATTCGCGCTCGCGCTCCCGCAGAGCGCGCAGGCACACGGGATCGTGGGCAAGGCGGACCTGCCGATCCCCGTGTGGCTGTTCAGCTGGACCGCCGCGATCGTGCTCGTCGTCTCTTTCGTAGCCCTCTCCACGCTGTGGATGACCCCCCAGCTTCAGAAGCCGTCGCTGCGGCGGCTGTTCGGGCTGGCGCCGCCGCTTGAATGGCTCGCGAGCGCTGTCGGAGTCGGCCTCTTCGCGCTGGTCCTCTACAGCGGCTTCGCCGGCGCCCAAGTCCCGAACGCGAACTTCGCGGTCACCTTCATCTACGTCATCTTCTGGGTCGGGATGCCGGTGGCGAGCGTGCTCTTCGGTGACGTGTTCCGCGCGCTGAACCCTTGGCGGACGTGCGCTCGCGTCCTGGCGGCGCTCGCGCGCTCGCTGCGCCGCGGCGAGCAGAGGGCGGCTCCACTGCGCTACCCAGAGTGGCTCGGGATGTGGCCAGCGGTCGCCGGCATCGTGGGTTTCGCGTGGCTGGAGCTCGTCTACGTGACTCCCGACCGCGACCGGCCCTCGACGCTCGCGGCGCTGTCGCTCGGGTACTTCCTGGTGATGCTCGCCGGGATGGCCCTGTTCGGCGTGGAGGAGTGGGGGGAAAAGGCGGACGGCTTCGGCGCCTACTTCGGGCTGCTCGCCAAGCTCTCGGCGCTCACACGCGGCAAGGACGGCGCCGTCTACCTCAGGCGCCCGCTGAGCGGGCTTACGGGCCTTCGGATCGGACCGGGCATGGTCGCGCTGATCTGCACGATCATCGGCACCACCACCTTCGACGGGTTCAGCAACGGCGGGATCTGGCGCAACAACGAGCCGAGCCTGCAGAGCCTGTTCGCCGATTTCGGGTTCGCGCAGACCCCCGCGCTAGAGCTCGCCTACTCGGTCGGCCTGGTCTTCTGCATCCTCCTGATCGCGGCGGTCTACCGGGTCGGGATCCTCGGGGTTCACACCGTCAGCGCCCGCTACGGACGCGGCGAGCTCACGAGCACCTTTGCCCACACGCTCGTCCCGATCGGGTTCGCCTACGTAGTCGCGCACTACTTCTCGCTGCTGATCTGGCAGAGCCAGGCGATCGCCTACCTGGCCTCCGATCCGCTCGGCAACGGCGCGAACCTGTTCGGCACGAGCGGCTATCAGATCGACTACCACGTCATCTCCTACGCCGCGATCTGGTACGTGCAGGTGGCGGCGCTCGTGAGCGGGCACGTGGGCGGCCTCGCGCTCGCGCACGACCGCGCGCTCGTGCTGTTCAGGGACCCCGAAGAGGCCGTGCGCAGCCAGTACTGGATGCTCGCCGTGATGGTCGCGTTCACGAGCTTCGGCCTGTGGCTGCTCTCCTCGGTGGGTACCTAGATGTAAGTACCGAGAAGGTTGGTTCGCTCGTTGAGGCGAGCGATCGGGGGTTTGTGGCTGAGGGCTGAGTGTTTTCGGTGATGGTTGTAGTACCAGAGCCATCCGTCAAGGGCTGCGG
>JBEKXJ010000014.1:0-64292 GCA_049512215.1 Solirubrobacteraceae bacterium | reverse complement strand
AGCAGCTCGTGGGCATGACGCTCAGCGAGCTGTCTGAGCCCGAGCGTCCGCTGGTCTTCACCAAGGGCGGCCTGCGGGTCGATCCTTCGAGTGGCGCCACCTTCCGCGACCTGCGCCCAGTGTCTCTGCGACGGGAGTGTGAGGCGTCACTGCGACGGCTGAGGGTCGAGCGCATCGACCTCTACCAGCTGCATTGGCCGGTGGACGATCCGCGCGTGGTCGAACAAGCGTGGGAGACCCTGGGGGAGTTGCAGAACGAGGGCAAAATCCGCTGGGCCGGGGTGAGCAACTTCGACGTTCCTCTCCTGGACAGGTGCGCCGGCAAGCGTCCCATCGATGCAGCGCAGGTTCCGCTATCGCTGCTCAGCCGCGACTCGGGCCGGGACCTGCTGCCGTGGGCCGCCGAACATGGAGTGCACGCGCTCGTGTACAGCCCGCTTGAGTCTGGCCTGCTCTCGGGAGGTTTCTCGATGCAACGGCTGCAGGCTCTTCCAGAGAGTGACTGGCGCCGTGAACGCGAGCAATTCCAGCAACCCCGGTTGGATCGAACCCTGGGTCTGCTCGAGCGTCTGGAGTCGATCGCCGCCGACTTGGGCACGTCGCTCGCCGAGATGGCCATCGCCTGGACGCTGGCCTGGCCGGGGGTGAGTGGGGTGATCGTCGGAGCCCGTACCGCGGAGCAGGTCGATGGCTGGGCGGGCGCATCCAGCCTCACCTTCGACGATTCTTTCCTGGACGAGATCGAGGCTGCTCTGATCGAGACAGGAGCAGGGAACGGCCCAGCTCACCCGCATGGCAGTGCATGAAACGGGATCCAGCCAGGGAGCATCGAGCCGACATAACGCGTCCGTTTCCGACGAGAACGCGCTAGCCTCCGAGCCGTGAACCAGCCGAGCCTGCCCTATCCACCGCTCGAGCTGGCCAACCGGGTGGGATCACTCGAGGGATCAGAGGACCCGTGGAAGCTCTACGACGACATCGGACGGTGTAGCCGCGAGGATATCGTGCGGAGGCTTCCTGCGAACTGGACGTTCCAGGGCAAGCGCATACTCGACTTCGGCTGCGGTGCCGGGCGCACGCTGAGGCATTTCGCGCCCGAGGCATCTGAAGCGGAGGTCTGGGGCTGTGACATCGACGAGGCGAGTATTTCCTGGATGGAAGAGAACCAGTGCCCGCCCTTTCACGTCTTCGCCAACGGTGCAGAGCCTCCGCTGCCCCATCCTGCCGAAAGCTTCGACCTGATCTGGGCGGTGTCGGTGTTCACGCATCTCACCGACAACTGGAGCAGATGGCTCTTGGAGCTACACCGCGTCCTTACCAAGGATGGTCTGCTCTTTGCAACGTTCATGGGCAGCGCCATGTCCGAGGTCATCGCGGGCGAGCCTTGGGAGGAGACAAGGTGCGGAATGAACGTCCTCAAGTACGGACAGAGCTGGAACCTGGGTGGGCCGATGGTACTGCACTCACCATGGTGGATCGAAGAGCACTGGGGACGCGCGTTCGAGATCATCTCGCTCGCACCCGATGGATTTCCCGGAGCCTCATCTGAAGGGCACGGCTCGGTCCTGATGCGCAAGCGTGACTCGTCGATCACTCCCGACATTCTGGAGACGCTGGATCCAACGGAGATGCGCGAGACGTCTGCGCTTGCCCACGGCGTGAGGCAGCTGCTGGACGAATGCTCGGAGCTGAGGCGTGAGCGTGACTACCTGAGCTCCGAGCTCGCGCTCGCGCGAGAACAGATGCTCCAACACGAACGGCAACTGTCCGATCTCGCCCGTCGGCTCGAGACGATCGAGCAGAGCAAGAGCTGGAGAGTCACTCGACCGCTGCGTAATGTGGCCGCGCAGGTTCGCGCGGCACGACGCTGAAACGCCGCCGGGCGACATTCGCTAAGCTCATCTCCAGCTTGACGCCCGCGCCGCACACAACCTCGATCGACAGGTCGTCACGCTGATAGTGAGCCGGCAGTCGCCGCAAACAAAACGAGTTGACCCACGTCACTCCGTGTCGACAGACGATAAGCACATCACCGAGCTGAGCGTCGAGCGCGCGACACCGGACGAGATGGCTGGACGCCTGATGGAATCTGAGCACCGGGGGCGCTACTGGTGGGCTGGACAGCTCGCTGAGGGACGCGAGGTGCTCGACGCGGGATGCGGCACCGGCTACGGAACAGAGATCCTCGCTGGCGCGGGGGCACAGCGTGTGGTTGGCATCGACAGATCGCACGAGGCCCTTGAGGACGCGCGATCATCCTTCTCGGGATCGGCTAGGGAGTTCTCCTTGGCAGACCTGCACCAGCTCCCGTTCGAGGACAGCACGTTCGATCTGGCAGTTTGCTTCGAGGTGATCGAGCACGTCGAGGATCAGCAACAGGCGATCACCGAGCTGCGACGGGTCCTGAGACCTGGGGGCCTTCTGGCGATCTCCTCACCCAACCGCGACGTATACCCACCTGGCAACCCCCATCACACTCACGAGTTCGTTCCGGAGGAGCTAGCGCAGGTGCTCACCAGCGAGTTCGCCAACGTAAAGCTCTACCGGCAGTCAGCCTGGCTGGCAGCAGCCATACTGAACGACGAGCAGAGTCGTGCGGTGGGTATTGAGGCCGAACTGATGCTGAGGGTAGTCAAGATAGGCTCGGTCGAGCCTGGTGACGAGGTCTTCACTGTCGCCTTGGCCTCGAACGGCGAGCTGCCGGAACCCGAGGCGTTGGTCACTATGGGCAAGCCGTTTGAGGTTGGCTGGTGGGAGGGGCAACTTGATGGCGCCACCAGCGAGCGCAACCAACTACGGAGCGAGCTCGTTCGTAAGGACGCCGAGCGTGACGAGGAACGCAGGGAACGCGACGGTGAGCGCGCCGAGCGTGACGAGGAACGCAGGGAACGTGGTCGTGCGTTGCTCGCTGTCGAGACCGGGCTCGCAAACGCTCAAAACCAGATCGTGCAACTGAATGCGTTAGAGACAGAGCTAAGGAAATGGGCTACGGAACAGATGGCGAAGCAGCAGAGACTCTTGTGGCAGACCGAGCAGGACCGTCGTGACTTCGAGAACCGCTTGCGCCGGGCCGAGGGTACGATAGATGACATAACCGGCTCGCTGACCTGGCGCGTCACCGCCCCGCTACGTGCCGTTAAGCGGCGACTTCGTAGTTGGCTGAGTTAGCTGTGAGGAATGTGTGTCGCTCCACAAGCGCACCCCACGCCGCCTGAGAATCAACGTCTGTGGTCGAGATCATCGAGTACGTGCCGGTTCGGTAGCGAGACAGAATCTCCGGAACCCGTATTCCCTGCCAGCCACGGTCGGCGAAAGCACACCACAAGTCGAAATCCTCCCAACCAAGCTGTAGGCGGCGATCGAGCGTATAGCCACCGACGTCTATGATCGCGGCTCGGCGGATCATCGCCATCGCGTCGATGTAATTGCCATAGCGTAGACGCTCGGGATCCCAATCCTGCCAGCTGATTAGATCCCTCGGTCCCTCGGGACCAAACTGCTCGATGATCCCGTAGGCAAAGCTCGCCAGCGGCGCATCATCGAGCGCGGCGACGAGCCGCGAAAGGGCATGTGGGTAGATCATATTGTCCGCATCCAGGATGAATATGAACTCGCCTCGAGCATGCTCCACGGCGCAGTTGCGTGCCGCAGAGAGGCCTTGATTGCGACCCCGTGAGATGATCGTCGCCGCCATTTGCGGATGACTCGCGAGCTCAGTGCGGACCGCCGTAAGCGAGTCATCCCGCGAGCAGTCGTCCACCACCACTAGCTCGTAGCACTCATAGTCGCTTCGGGCTACGCTCATAATCGCATTCCGCACGACATCGGCGTAGTTGTAGACCGTCAGCACCACTGAGACTCGTACGTTGTGATCAGGAGAGCCAACGCGCTCTATCGTGTCGGTCATCAGGGACTCATCAACGGACAGCTGGACGAGTTGGCGACGCATCTCGACCTGCCCGAGCAGGAGGTCCTTGATCGCAGCCTTAACCCTGTCCAGATCACCGCGATTGGCAAAGATCCGTTCGTACTCGATCGGCGGCAGGCTCGGGCGACGCGGCGATGGAGAAACCGGCACCGGAATCGCAATACTGGGCTCAAGCCTTGTGGCGGCGACCTTTCCGATCGCCCGTACGAGCGGCGTGATCGTGCTCGACAGGGGGAGCTCGTCGCGAAGGAAGCGATACGCAGCGTGCCGAATTTCGCCCATCCGCTGCGGATCGGCGAGGATAGCGTCAATCGCAAACGGCAAACTGTCATAGGAGACACTTACGAAGTGCTCACCGGGGATCAATGGCTCAAAACCGACCGAGTGCTCAGTGAGAACCACACAGCCGTTGAGCATCGCCCCTATCACCCGCAGCCACTCCAGGTAGCCCAGCTCACTGCGATGCACGTTGATGATCAGCTTGGAGCGTCGCAGCGCCGCCCACCGACGCTCGCCCGAGAGGAAGTGGGTCGAGTCCTCCAAGTGCGGGCGCAGGCTCTCGGTCATCGTCAACTCCACGCGCCGGCCCACCAGAAAGCGCGCGCACCGGGCGAGCGCTCGTGCTCTGCGGGGAGTGTAGGCCCCCATGAACGTCACATCCACGGGCCGCTCGCCTTCGTCCTCGCCCCCCCATGTGTCCCACCCGGCGAAGTAGCCGAGCTTCATCAAGTCAGCCTCGATCCCGCGTCTCCTCAGCTCACGCGCCCCAAGTAGATTGATATCCACCGCGGCAGCCGCCCGGGAGGCGATTGCGGCGCTGTCCTCGAACCAGCTTGTGCCCGGTTGCTCGGTGCATAGGACCACACTTCGGCTCAGATGCGCCGAGCTGGGATGCGCCTCATCCTCGACAAAGGGCATGTACTCGTGCGGCACGAACAGGTATACGACATCCTCGCGCCAGGGCGGGAACCGGTCCAGCGAACGCTCGACCTGGAGTCCCGCAGCCGCCAGAACGTCGCCGAGCGCGTCCAAGAGCTCGGCGAAGAAGACATTCTGTCCACTCGCCGAGACGATGCAGACGCGGGCATCCGCTGCTTGCGCTCCCTCGGCCACCGACCGCAGGGTACTACCGATTGCTCGCGCGACGCTCATACCATGCCTGAACCGCCGAAGGACAGCGAGGATAGGGCGATGCCAAGGGAGCGGTTCTCCGCCCAGAATGCCGGGTCTTCCCCGCCCGGGTTAGACCAAGCCGTCTCGGCGTCGAAGGACACGAGGTAGTCGCCGCCAGCCAGCCGCAGCGGGAAGCTCTCCTCATGCCAGGCCGCGTCGAGCCAGGCGATGCTGGTCGACCAGACTGGCCGTCGTTGGTCCAGCGGGCACACGGTGACCTTCAACCCCCCGATCGGACCGGGAGGGAGGCAGTAGCTCAGACGAGCGGTGCTGGCGCTCTCTGCAAGGCGCACGACGGCCGCTGCATGCCCGGTAGCCCATCGATAGCTGCGATCGGCGCTCTGCTCGGCTTCAAACCAGCCGCTCACCAGTTGCTCCTCGACTTCGGGCGATGCCATATCCAGACCGCCGGAGGCGATCTCGAATGATTCCTCGAAGGACAGGCCGGCGAGCGCGAACCCGAGCGAACGAATCTCGCGCGGAGGGTCTGACCACGGTTCGCGGGCGCTGAACACGACTTCGTAGTCACCCCCAGCCAGCGCGAGCGGGTGATTCTCCACTGAGCGCTCGATGTACTGCCACGACAGTCGGGCGGTCCAGATTGGGGCAAGCGGGTCGAGTGAGCCCGGGCGTCGGAGGCTGACATCGACCCCGCCCATGTCGGCCGGCACATGGGCGTAGTCGAATCGCAACCTCCTGGCTGGCGCCTCCAGGCGTATCAGCAGCGCGGCCTGGACGCCTGCCCAGCGGTAGCTTCGCCCGTCGACGTGCTCCAGGGGGAACCAGCCGTAGAGCAACTGCCCCTCGCTGCCCGGATCTGCCATGTCGATGCTGCTGCCTGCACTTTCGGGATGCGGCGTCAACAGAGATGGGACGCCCGCGGGGAAGCCGTCTCCCCAGGATGGGTCGATGAGCCGACCCGGGGAGCGAGGAGCTCGGCGCAGGCGCCAACGGCTCGCGAGCACGCTCGGGAGGTGGCGTGCGTTCCAAGCCATCGCCCGCAGCTTCACAGCGCGGCGGGGCGCCGGGGCTTCTCTGATCGCGCGCGCCTCGTGCGCCGCCCAGCGCGCGAGCGTGCGTGCCGAGGCATGCTTGAGCACGACCCGCATGCGATGGCGCTCGCAGAGCATCTGCTTCTGGCTCGAGTCGCCGTCGGCGCGGCCGAAGCCGTGATCGATCCAGGCGTCGGGCGCCACGACGACGCGGTAGCCCGCGCGCCAGAGCCGCATGCCGTAGTCGACGTCGTCGTAGTAGTTGAGCATGCGATCGTCGAACGGCCCGACGCGCTCGATCACCGAGCGCCGCAGCGCCATGCCACACCCCATCGGATAGAGCGCCTCGGAGGCGATATGCGCGCGCTCGTAGGACTCGTTCATCGACAGGTCGGCCGCCCAGCCCTGCCGGTTGACGGTGCCGCCGGCCCCGTTGATGACCAGCGGGTTCGCCTCGAAGAACACGGTTGATGCGACCCCACCGATCCTCTCGTCCGCATCGAAAGCCTCGACGATGCGGCTCAACCAGCCGGGCGCCGCGAAACCGTCGGCGTCGATGAAGGCGATGATCTCCCCCTTGGCCTCACGGAGGCCCAGGTTGCGCGCATGAGGACAGCCCCGATTGCGGGGACTGCGAACGAGCGTCATCTCCCCGCGGGCCAACGCCCGCTCTGCGACCTCGAGCGTATCGTCGTTTGAGCCGTCATCGACGACGATCAGCTCGTAGTTCGGATAGTCCTGCGCGAACAGCTGATCCAGGCAGCGCCGAAGGACTTCGGCCGCGTTCCAGCACACCACGATCACCGACGCGAGCGGGAGCGCCTCTCGCGCCGCAGCGCGCCCAGGCTCTTCGGGGGGACCGTGCCGGGCCCGCAGCAGCTCACGGACGTTTCTCTGCTGCGCTCTCCACTGCTCGGCGTCCATCGCTAGCGAAGAGGAGGGCAAGAGGTTGAAGGCGTGCCCTGAGAACCGGGGCTCATCAGAACGCGCATGGTCGCCGAGGTTACCGACGGGGGGGATGGACGTTGTCCCCGGGGCCGGGAAGGTTGCCCCTACACTTAACCCCCAGCCGCCAGGCGGGGGTGCGCAACTCACCGCCCCCGGAGGCGTTGCTAGGAACGCCGACCGTGATGCTCGCCATGAGACGCAATCTCGCCATCGTTCCCGCCTTCAACGAGGTCGAGGCGATCGCCCCGACCGTCGCGGCGATCCACGATGCGGCCCCCGACTTCGATGTGCTCGTCGTCGACGACGGCTCGGGAGACGCCACCGCTGAGATCGCGTCGCGGGCGGGCGCCGCGGTTCTGCGAATGCCATTCAACCTGGGGATCGGGGGGGCAATGCAGGGCGGCTACATCTATGCCCTGGAGCGCGGCTATGAGGTGGCGGTGCAGGTCGACGGCGACGGGCAGCACGATCCTCGTCACATCCACGACCTGCTCGACCGCCTGCGCTCAGATCCCGAGCTGAACATGGTCACCGGCTCGCGCTTTCTCGACCCGGCCGGCGAGGGCCACCGCTCCTCGACGACTCGCCGCCTGGGGATCCGCGTCTTCTCGGGGGTCGTGTCGCTGATCACCGGCCAGCGCGTGACCGACCCGACCTCGGGCTTTCGGATGACCAACCGGCGAGGCATCGAGCTGTTCGCTCGGGACTATCCCCACGACTATCCAGAGGTCGAGGCGATCCTGATGATGCACGCCCATCGGCTGCGCAGCTGCGAGATCCCGGTGGAGATGCGCCCGCGGCTGACGGGCGAGTCGGTGATCTCCTCGAGCCAGTCGGTCTACTACATGGTCAAGGTGCTGCTCGCAGTGTTCGTCGGTCTCTTTCGCCGGCGCCCGAGCGCCCCAGCCAGAGACCAGCCTCCGGCGATCGCCACGGAGCAGGCGCTGTGACGAAGGTGACCCTTCAGCGCGGCCTGGCGATCGCGGTCACGTTCGCCCTGCTCCTGCTCGTATTCGAGCTGGTGCGCCGCAAGCGTCTGTCAGAGCGCTACGCGATCCTCTGGCTGCTGGCCGCCACGACCTTGTTCGTGCTGGCCGCGTGGAAGGGGCTGCTCACCACTCTCTCGAACGACGTCGGCATCTCCTATCCGCCGTCGGCGCTGTTCGCGGTCGCGATCGGGCTGATAGCGATGATCCTGCTGCATTTCTCGCTCGCCGTCTCGCGCTTATCCGACCAGAACAAGATCCTGGCCCAACGCATCGGGTTGCTCCAACAGCGCATCGAGGAGACCGAACCGCCCCGAGCGGACGGAGCGTCCGAGGCGCTCGAAAGGGACGCGGACGCGGGGACCGCGTCCGCGCCGGTCCCGCACCGGCCGGTGGCCGCCGAAGAGCTCTCGAGCAGCCGCTGAGCATCTTGGCCGACCCCGGCTCTGATGCGATGGCCGTGGTGGTGGTGACCCACCAATCGATCGAGCACCTCCCCGGCTTGGTTGCGGCCCTCGCAGGGCAGCTGCGCGACGAGGATGAGTTGGTGATCGTCGACAACGCCTCCACCGACGGCACGCCCGATCTCGCGCGTTCGCTCCAGGCGCGCCTGCGGGTGCTCGAGACCGGCGAGAACCTCGGCTTCGCGGGCGGTTGCCACATCGGCGTCCGATCGACGCGCGCGCCGTTGCTGCTGTTTCTGAACCCCGACTGCCAGCCTCAGCGTGACTGCCTCGAGGAGCTGCGTCGCGCCGCGGCCCGGCATCCGGACTGGGGCGCGTGGCAGGCCGTTGTCCTGCTCGATGATGAGCACATCAACACCAGCGGCGGCGTGGTCCACTACCTCGGCATGGGCTGGGCCGGGGACTGCGGAGGCCCGCTCTCGGCACTTCCGGGGCAGGACCGCGAGATCGCCTTCCCCTCGGGCGCCGCGATGGTCGTGCGGCGCGAGGCATGGATCGCGCTGGACGGGTTGGACCGCGAGTACTTCATGTATGGCGAGGACCTCGACCTCGGCCTGCGTCTGTGGCTGCACGGGTACAAGGTCGGCCTCGTGCCCTCGGCGCGCGTCAACCACGGCTACGAGTTCGACAAGGGGCGCTCCAAGTGGTTCTGGTTGGAGCGCAACCGCTGGCGAACGGTGCTCTCGGTCTATCCCGCCGCGCTGCTCGCGCTGCTCGCGCCCGCGCTGCTTGCCGCCGAGCTGGGCCTGCTCGCCGTTGCGGGGCGTCAGGGCTGGCTCGGCGCGAAGCTGCGTGCCCAGGCTGCGGCGATCCGTGGGCTGCCGAACACGCTCGCGCGCCGGCGCACCGTGCAGCGCGGGCGGCGCATCGGCGCGCGCGAGTTCGCCGCCCATCTCACCGCCTCGCTGGACAGCCCCTATCTGGCGGCCGCGCGCAGCCCCTGGCTGAGCCTGCCCCAGGCGCTCTACTGGCGGCTCGTCCGGGGCGCCCTGGCTCTGCTCGCGGGCTGATGCGCGTCGGCCTTGACCTGCTCTACCTCGTGCCGGGGGAGACCGGCGGGCGGGAGACCTACGCGCGCGAACTCGTGCCCGCGCTGCTCGAGCGTGCTCCAGAGCTCGAGCTCGTGGCGTTCCTGAACCGGGACGCCGGGCCGGAGCTCGCGAAGGAGCTCGCGGGAGGGATCCGCGCAGTGGTCATCCCGGTCTCGCCGCGCCGGCGCGGACAGTGGGCGCTGGGCGAGCTCGCGCTCGTGTCTGTAGCCGCGCGCCGCTCGCGGGTAGCGCTGCTTCACTCGATGGCCAATTTCGCGCCCGCCTGGGGGAACTTCCGCCGCGTGGTGACGATCCACGACCTCCAATACCGGGTGCTTCCAGAGCTGTTGTCCTGGCCGATGCGCGCAGGCACCTCGGCGCTTGTTTCGCTCGCCGCCAGCCGGGCGGACCGGATCATCGCTGTCTCGGCTGCAGGGCGGGAGGAGATCGCCGCCGGCCTGGGCGTCGAGCGCGAGCGGATCGACGTGATCCCCAACGGCGTGCGCCCCCCGCGGCCTTCGCCGACGACCGCCGGTGTGCGCGAGCGCCACGGGCTCGGACAGCGGCCCGTGGTGCTCGCGGTGGCGACAAACCTGCCCCACAAGAACCTGCCCGTGCTGATCGCGGCGCTCGCACTGATGAGCCCAGGGGAGCGTCCGATGCTCGTGATCGTCGGCCACGGAACCGACGACGGAGCACTCCACGCGCGGGCGGCCGCCGCCGGGGTCGCAGATGACGTGCGCCTGCTCGGGGGCCGCTCGACCGAGGAGCTCGACTCGCTCTACGCGCTCGCCAACTGCCTCGTGCTGCCGACGCTGCACGAGGGGTTCGGCCTGCCCGTGCTCGAGGCGATGGCGCGGTCGCTCCCGGTCGCCTGCTCGGATATCCCCGCGCTGCGCGAGGTTGCCGGCCCGGCGGCTCTGTACTTCGATCCCCACGATCCGGCGCAGATCGCCGCACGGATCGCCGAACTGCTCGCCGACACCGATCTGGCGGGACGGCTGCGCGAGCTGGGCCGCGTCCGGGCAGCCGCTTTCAGCTGGTCGGCCGCGGCCGACGGGACGCTGGCGAGCTATCGCCGGGCGCTTGGCACACCTCAGTCCTCTCCCCAGCCGAGGCCGCGGTCGCGTGGCACGATCCGGCGCAGCGTGTAGACGTCCGACACGAGGTCGTCGAGGTGCTCGGGCAGCTCGGCCCAGGGATCCCAGACGGCGCTCAACAGCTTGGCCGTCACGCCGTCGCTGGCCGCCGATGCCAGCCACACAGCGAGTTTCGCACCGCGCTCCGGCGGCACTCCACCGGAGCGCTGCTGCTCGAGCGCCTGCTCGTAGTAGGCCTGTCCGACCCGCTCGGGCCCAGCTGCGAGCACCTCGTCGAGCATGCGCGTGTTGAGCGCGCCGGGAGCCACGGCGTTCACATCGACGTGGTGCTCGCGCAGCTCCTCGGCCAGGGTCTCCGCGAAGCGCACCACGGCCGCCTTGGAGGCCGCATAGGCACTCAGGCCCGGCAGGGGTCGAGTCGCCCCGCCCCCGGAGAGCTGGACGATCTTTCCGTAACCACGCTGCTTGAAGTGAGGCACGAGCTCTCGCGCCGGCAAGACCGAGCCGAACAGGTTTGTCTGGATGGCCTGCGCCCACTCGCGCCAATCGACGTGCTCGATCGTCCCCTTGGGCCCGTAGACGCCGGCATTGTTGACGAGGATCGTCAGCTGCGGGAAGCGCCCCAGTGTCGCTGTGACGAGTCTGCGCGCATCGGCCGGCCGGGACACGTCGGCGACCTCGGCGTAGACCTCCTGGGCGTCATCGGCCATGCCTCGCAACTCCTCGCGGGCTGCCTCGAGGGCGCGCGCGTCGCGGCCGCATATGCACACGCCGGCGGCCCCGGCGTGCAGGTAGTGACGGGCGATCTCAAGGCCCAGTCCCCGCGTGCCCCCGGTGATCAGCGCGGTGCGCCCACTCAGCTCGCCGCTCACGAATGCGCCGCCGGGGTAACGGTGACGGACTCGGGGCTCGGCTGGGGATCCGGGCTGGGCGGCTCGGCGTGGAAGATGACGAAGCGCATGAGCAGGAACCCGGCGGTGGTCACGATCACCATCGTCATGAGGTACGCGATCTCGTTGGAGACTCCCAGCGCGCCTGGCAGCACGGCCGTCGATGCCGCGGTAACGCCGTACTGCGCTGCGGCCATCGTCAGGTAGCGGCGCACCTGATGGCGCAGCGCAAGCGCAAACTCCTCGTGATGAGTCCACACGAACACGCGCTGGAGCGTGAAGTGCAGCAGCAGTCCCGAAGTGAAGCCGATCGCGAGAGCCAGCTGGAAGGGCACGTCGAGCACCTGCGAGAGCACCGTGGTAACGGTGATATAGAGCAGAGCCACCGAACCTCCGGCCAGACCGAAGCGAACTAGCTGGCCGAGCAGGCCCGAATGCGGCGAGCGCAAATGCTTGATCGTGCCCCGCACGCTCCTCATCGCGCCTCCAGCGTTCCCAGTCCTCGCAGGAACGCGTCCGTCTCGGCAAGAGCGGCGGGACTGCCGATCTCATAGAAGCGCTCCTCGGCTTGAAAGCCCATCAGTTCGCCGCGCTCGGCGAGCAGCCGGTACAGGCCGGACAGGTCGCGCTCACCCTCAGGCGCCACCGCCAGCGCATCCTCGCTGAGTCCTCCGAGGCCATAGTCGATCCAGCGCATGTCCGGCGTGGGGTTGGCCTTGTCATAGCGCACGACCATACCGTCGCGGAGAACGGCGTTGGAGGCGTCCCAGCGGCCTTCGTTGCGCAGCACGGTCATCACCGCCGGCTGCCCGCTGGCCCGCCAGCTCTCGACGACGGCGCGATAGTCGATGCGCAGGTAGGTGTCGCCGTAGAGGACCAGGAAGCGCTCACCTAGCAGCGGGCGGGCGCGCCGGATCGCGCCCAGCGTGCCGTCTAGTCCGGGGCCGTCATAGCTGTAGGCGATGGCGATCCCGTGGCGTCCTGCGCCGATCTCGCGCTCGATCAGCTCGCCGAGGTAGCCGACGCACAGGACGACGTGGGTCACGCCGTGGGCTGCGAGCAGGCGGAGCTGATGGTCGAGAAACGGCGCGCCGGCGACCTCGACCAGGGGCTTTGGCACCTCGCGCACGTGCTCGCTGAGCCTGGTCCCGAGGCCGCCTGCCAGGATGCACACGGGCGGGAGCTCAAGCCCGGCAGGCCCTGTGGCAGGGTTCACCGCTGGCCCTCCTCCCAGCCGTAGCTCGACTCAAGGATGTACTTCGGCCGGTTTCTGACCTCGTCGTAGATGCGCCCGATGTACTCCCCCATGACGCCGAGCGAAAGCAGCTGCAGACCGCTGAAGAAGCAGACGACGATCACGATCGTCGGATTGCCGACCGGGAAACCCTGGCCGGCGATCTTGAGCACGGCGTAGGCGACGCCGAGCAGGAAGGCCAGGCCCGCCAGGCCGATGCCTCCCAGCGAGATCATCTGCAGCGGATAGCGCGAGAAGCCGACGACGCCGTTGAGCCCGATAACCAGCGAGCCCCAGAAGCGGTTGTACTTGCTCGAGCCGGCGGCGCGCGGATCGCGCTCGTAGAGGACGCTGCTCTGGGGGAAGCCCACCAGCCCCACGAGTCCGCGCAGGAATCCGTGGCTCTCCTTGAGCGCGACGACGTTCTTGACCACTCGACGGCTCATGAGCCGGAAGTCGCCCGTGTTGGGGGGGATCTCGACCTCGGCGATCCTCTTGATCACCCGGTATCCGAGTGCCGCGACAATGCGCTTGGGCAGCGTCTCACCGGCGCGCGTGCGCCGCTGGGCGTAGACCACGTCAAAGCCCTCACGCCAGCGAGCGACCAGCTCGGGGATCAGCTCGGGGGGATCCTGCAGGTCGCAGTCGATGACGACGACCGCGTCGCCCCCCGCCATCTCCATCCCCGCAATCGTGGCCATCGGCTGTCCGACGCGGCGCGAGAAGCGGAGCATCTTGACTCGCTGATCCCGCGTCCGCAGCGCGAGGATGAGCTCCTCGGTGCGATCGGTGCACGGGTCGACGCTGAAGATCAGCTCCCAGTCCATCTCAATCGACTCGAGCACCGCCCTCAGGCGCTCATAGACGTGCTCCACGTTGGCTTCCTCATTGAAGGCGGGGACGACGACGCTGAGTAGACCGCGCCCATTGCTCGCCGCGTCCGCAGGGGCGGATCTTGCCTGCGGCGCGATGCTCATGCGCCACCTCCGCTGCTCAGGTCGAGCGACTCCCGCATCTGCGCATAGGGCCCCGAGGCGTAAGCGCTCTCGACCTGCCTCCACGCGTAGCGCGCCGAGGCCAGGTCACCGAGCAGCGGCCGCCCGTCGGCGGCTCTCAGCGCCTCGGCGAAGTGCTTCCACTCCGCCCTCCACGAGCCGTCCTCTGGCGGATAGGCGATCTCCTCCAGTTCCGGCGGCCCGAGCTCGGGGCCCATGCGGTAGATGCGTAGCCGCTGCGGACCATAGGAGCGGACGAGCCCATCGACTTGGAGCTTGGCCGTGCGACAGTAGATCTCAAGCGAGAAGAGGTTCTTCCACTCGGTCCACGTCGCGTGCAGCATCGCCCAGGGATCCGAGCGTGACTGCGCCTCGCCCAGGATCAGCGCCGCGTTGTCCTCCACCGGGGTATCCCAGAACTGCGTGCGCAGCAGCGCGCAGTGCAGCGGCAGCGGACCGGCGATCCAGTGGCTGAGGTCGAGCAGGTGCATGCCCTGGTCGATCAGCTCGCCGCCACCCGATCGGGACGGTTCCGCTCGCCACTCCCGGTCATAGCCCGGGCGCCCGCCGTGGCCGTAGCGGCCGCGCAGGTGCAGCAGCTCGCCGTGGACGCCCGAGTGAACCTCGGCGGCAGCGCGCGCCAGACCGGGATGGAAGCGATGGTTGAAGCCGACCTTCACGCGCCGTTGACTGAGCTTCTCGACAGCGATCAGCCGCTCGACCTGCGCCAGGCTCAGCCCGGCCGGCTTCTCGACCAGCACGTGCGCTCCGGCTTGCAGGGCGCGCTCGGCCAGCTCGGCCAAGGAGTCATGGCTGACCGCGACGATCACGACCGCCGGCTTGAGCTCCAGCAGCTCCTCGATGCTCGCGCAGGCGCGCGTGTCGTGGTCTCGCGCAAACGCCTCGGCCGTCGCCGCGGACATGTCGAAGCAGCCCACGAGCTCGTCCCCGACGCCGAGTGCGCCGGCTCGCTTGGAGCCGATCAAGCCGCAACCGGCGATCGCCACGCGCAGCGCCTCACGGCTCATCCGCTCTCGCTGGCGTAGGCGCCGCCGAACTCGAAGTCGAACTCAAGCTCATAGATGCCCGCGGCCGCCATCGCCTGACGGATGTCTATGGGCCTGGTGGCATAGACGAGCAGGAAGCCGCCGCCGCCGGCGCCGACGAGCTTGCCGCCGATGCACCCGCTGCGTCGGGCCAGCGTATAGAGGCGATCGATCTGCGCATCGGACATGCCCGGCGAGCGGCGGCGCTTGTATTCCCAGTGCTCGTGCATGAGCTCCCCATACGCGTCCAGGTCGCCGCCCCGCAACAGGTCATAGCTGCGGCGGCCGAGCTCCTTGGTGTGGTGCAGGTTCTCAAGCATCTGCTGATCGCCGGACTTGGAGCGCTCGTCCTGATCGGAGAGCACCTTGGAAGCCGAGCGGGCCTCGCCGGTGTAGAACAGCAGCAGCTGGTCTCGCATTCGCCTCAACACGCTCGGGTCGAGCTCGAGCGGCTCGACCTCGACGGCGCCGTCTGGATGGATCGTGTAGGCGCAGATCCCCCCGTGAGCGGCCACGTAGGGATCCTGCTTGCCCACCGGCTCGCCGAGCACGTCGATCTCGATCTCGCATGCCGCCTCAGCTAGCGCGCCGGCGGTGATCGAGGTCCGCCGGGCTTGGGCCAGACCCTTGAGCAGGCATACGGTGTACGCGCCCGAGGAGCCCATCCCGGTGCCGGCCGGGACGTCGGCTACCGAGGCGATCTCGAGCGGATTGCCCCGCCAATGACGCAGGAGCGTCTCGCGCAGGATCGGGTGGCGGATCTGACCGATCTCATCGACCTCCTCGAGCTCTGAGTACTTCATCCTGTAGCGGCGCTGGAAGACGGTGTGCGTCAGCATGTAGACGTACTTGTCGATCGCGCCGGCGACGAGAAAGCCACCGTGCTCACCGTAGTAGGAGGGCAGGTCCGTTCCTCCGCCGCCGAGCGAGATCCGCAGGGGGGCGCGACTGAAGATCAAGCTCATCGTGCCATCGCCTTGGTCATCGCACGGCGTGTTGCTCGCGCCAGGCGTACTCGTTGGCCTGCAACCAGTCCAGAGTGCGCACGACCGACTCGGGAATCGTCAGCTGGGGCTTCCAACCGAGACTCCGGATGCGACGGGTGTCCAGGCGGATCAGCGGGCTGTCCCCGGTCCAGCCACGCCGTCCGCCGGCGTGCTCGATCTCCGGGATGAGACCGAGGTGCTCGGTGATGATGGCGACCGATCGATCGACCACGACGGTTTCCTCGGTGCCCAGGTTGTAGACGTGGGCGCCCGGCTCCTGCGCGTGGCGCTCGGCGGCCATCAGGATCGCCGACAGACAGTCCTGGACGTAGAGGTAGGACTTCTCCTGGCGCCCGTCGCCGAGCACTCGCAGCCGGGATGGGTCGCGCTTGAGCGCGGAGAAGAAGTCGATGACGTGGCCGTGGGTGTAGCGCTCGCCCAGAATCGAGACGAAGCGGAAGATCAGCCCTGTGAAGCCGTAGCCGACCGCGTAGGCGCTGATGAGGCCCTCGCCGGCAAGCTTGGACGCTCCGTAGAGCGAAGTCTGAATGGGAAACGGCGCGTCCTCGGGAGTGGGGAACACCTCGGGCTCCCCGTAGACCGAGCCGGTCGAGGAGAACGCGATCCGGGTGACGCCGTGAGCGCGCATCGCCTCGAGCACGTTCGAGGTGGCGAGCGTGTTCTGTTCGAGGTCACGTCGAGGGTGCTCGAGGCCCTGTCGCACGTCGGCGTTGGCCTGCAGGTGAAAGACCCAGTCGCAGCCCGCGATCGCCTCATCGAGAACCGCCTCGTCGAGCACGTCGCCCTGCACGAGCCTGACCCCCGGTCGCATGAGCGCGTCCGCGATGAACTCGCGCCGGCCGGTACGAAAGTCATCGACGATCACCACCTCGACGCCTTTCGCTGCGAGCCGGTCAGCGAGGTTGCTACCGATGAACCCGGCGCCGCCCGTTATGCACGCTCGCCTCATCGACTCGGTCCGCGCATGTCCAAGCCATGGGGTTGCCGCCAGTAGAGGATGGCTCTCATCGTTACAGCGTGAAGCCCGCGGCCACCGCGTCGCCGTGGAACATCCTGACCGTCTCCAGCGAGTACTGCTCGAGGTTCTTGCCGAGGCAGTCGAGCTTCTTGAGCAGGTCGTGGGTGACGGTGATGATGTGACAGCCCACCTGGTCGGCCTGAACCAGGTTGAGTATCTCGCGCGGCGAGGCCCAGATCAGCTCGGAGCGAGGGGCCTGGACCATGATGTCAACGGAGCGGGCCATGATCGGCACGGGGTCGATACCCGCATCGGCGATGCGCCCGGCGAACACCGAGATGCAAGACGGCGCGCCGTCCTTGACAGCAGAGGTGATCAGCTCGACCTGGGCCGTCGTGAACAGCGCCGTGACGTTCACCTTCACGCCGCCCTCGGACAGCTCCCGGACAAGCGGCGCCAGCGACTCGCCCTTGGTGGTCGTGACCGGGATCTTGACGTAGACGTTCTCCCCCCAAGCGGCGATGATGCGAGCCTGGCGGCGCATCTCCTCGACATCGTCGGCGAACACCTCGAAGGAGATCGGGTGTTCCGTGATCCGCTCGAGCAGGCGCTGGGCGAACTCGGCGTAGTCGGTGAGGCCCGCCTTCCACATCAGCGTCGGGTTGGTCGTGAACCCTGCGATCCGTGGATCGGCCGCGAGCGCCAGGATGCCGTCGAGGTCTGCCCCGTCGGCAAATATGCGTGTAGAAATCTGCTCTAGCACCGCTGCCACGATACCTGGCTGGTCGGCCACCGACCGGATCCGTTCAGACATGCAAGCTAATAAGAACGGTGCAGGGCGAGAAGTTGCGCCACCCCATCGGCGAGGTTCTTTGCGAGCAAATCGTATTTCTCAGCACTCAATCGCTTGTGGGCACTCGCCGTATGCTCGATCAGCGCCGTTCGGCACCCCGCGGCTCTTCCCGCGAGCATGTCGGCGTCGGTATCTCCGAACAACCAGGAACGGGACAGGTCGAGACCCAGCTCGCTTGCGGCATCCAGGAGCATCCCCGGGGCCGGCTTGCGACAAGCGCAGGGCCCTGAGAGCTCGGGCACGACACCCGCCGGGTGATGCAGGCACATGCGCCAGGCATCGAGGTGCGCTCCTTCGGCGGCGAGCAGCTCGCCCACGCGCCGCTGGATCGCCTCGAGCTCGGAAACGGATGTCTTCGCCTTGGCCGCTGCGGGCTGGTTGGTGACGCACACCAGCGTGTAGCCAGCCGCCCTCAGCGACGATGCCGCCGCCGCCGCACCTGGGATAAGGCGCACATCGGCCACCCGCAGCGGCGACTCGGCCTGTCCGCTGTCGGAGTCGGGGACGAGCTCGTTGAGCACGCCGTCGCGGTCGAGGAAGATGGCGGGCCTGCCGGCGCTCACCGGGGCTCGGCGGCCGTCAGCGACTCCCAGTGCCCGGGTCGGGCGGCGAGCTCGGGGTGTGACACGAGCGCGTGCCAGACGACAGCCTGAAAGGACTCGACAAGCGGAGTTCGCAGGGTGGCGGGCGCGTCAATGATGATCGCGACATCCGCCAGGCGGCCCAGCGTCCCACCGGGGGCGCCGACCACGCCGAAGATCGCCGCGCCAAGCTCGCTCGCTCGCTCGATCGCATTCACGAGATTGACCGAGACGTTCCGCTCCCGCG
This sequence comes from Solirubrobacteraceae bacterium, assembly GCA_049512215.1. Classification (GTDB taxonomy): domain Bacteria; phylum Actinomycetota; class Thermoleophilia; order Solirubrobacterales; family Solirubrobacteraceae; genus Palsa-744. The sequence continues at coordinate 45,859 of JBEKXJ010000014.1, read as the reverse complement.
ATCCCCCGCCGACGGAGAACACGAACAGGCCGTCGCGCTCAGCCAGGCGCGAGACCTCCAGCCATCCTACGAACGAGCTCTCCCAGCCGTCGTCGTTGGTGCGTGCCGTGAGCTCGGAAACATTGTCCGTTGGAGCATAGGCCTCGATGAGACATAGCTTGCGAAAGTCGTTGACCGCGTGCGACGCATGCCCAGCGCCGCCTCCGACGCCGAGGACGAACAGTCGCCCATTGCGGTTGCGCAACTCGGCGAGACCCCGTGCCATGGCGTCCACCTGCTCGACGTCCACCGCCCGCGCCAGTTCAGCGACAACCTCGAAATATCTCGCTGCGTGCCCAGGCGCGTCCATCCAGGCCAACAGCCTAGTGACCGCAGATGACACGCATGCTCACGCGCAGTCGACAAACCGCGCGCCATTGACAACCGTGATCAGCTGCCGCGCCGAACCAGGACGTGGAGGAGCTCGGCCGGAAAGGCACGCAGCAGCAGGAGCAGCATCAGGTAAACCGCCGAGGCGATCGCCCACAGGGCGATGCTCGGCAGGGGCAGCAACAGAGCGCTCAGCGCGGCCGCCGCCGCAAACGCCACCCGTGGAAGCGTCGCGAGGCTCGGGCGTAGGTGGGCATGTCGGCGCTCGAGCGCGAGCAGATACCCGCCGGCCACCACGAACTCGCACGCGGCCGAGGCGATCGATGCTCCTTCCGCGCCGAGGCTCGGAACGAGAGCGGCAGAGAGCGCGATCGAGGCGATGAGGCCAGCGATAGTCACGCGCAGCAGCGCGCCGTGCATGCGCAGAGACAGCAGCGCGTAGCTCCACGTCGCCGCCAGAAAACCCCCCAGCAGCGCGATCGCCTGCAGGCGCAACACGGGCACCGCCGGCCCAAATGCCTTGCCGCCGAGCACTTCGATCACGAACGGCGCGGCGACGAGAAGGCTCAGGGTCACGTACCCCCCGGCGATGAGGGCTGTGTCCCCGACCTTCCCGACCGCGTAGCGCAGACGCTCGTGGTCATCGCGGCCTGCGCGGGCGAAGATCGGGAAGGCGGAGCTCGCGATCAGCCCAGAGGTTCCACCGATGACCTCGACTACCTTAAAGGCGGTGGAGTAGTAGCCCGTCTGGTGGGCGTCGGACATGAGCGAGACCACGATCAGGCCGACCCGCGGGTAGAGGATCCCCACTGTGGCGGCGGCCGCGTACGGGAGGGTGTCGTGCACGAGCCCTCGCCACTCGGAGAGCTCAAAGAGCGGCAGCAGCGAGACACGCCGGCGCAGGTAGACCGCGGCGGCCAGCAGCGCCGCCGCCGAGGAGGCGACGCTCACGAAGAAGAACGGGAGCAGCTGCGCACCGATGAGGACCAGCAGGACGGTCCCTGCCGCCACCACCACCGCGTTGATCAGTTCGAAGACCGAGGCGACCCCCCAGTCCAGCTGAGCCGTCAGGGAGAGCGAATATGTCTGCTGGACATTGAGCAGCATGAGCCCGGCCCCGGAGACGAGCATGCCTAGGACGACCACTTTCGGATAACCACCCATTACCATCAGCAGCGCGGCCGCGGCGAGCCCGGCCAGCGTCAACGCCGTACGCAGGCCGAGAAGGTTCGCAAGCAAGGCACGACGGTCGGCAGGCGACGCGAGCGCGTACTCGCGCGTCCCGATCCCGCTGAGCCCGAACTCGGTCACGCCTGCGACGATCATCACGACCGAGGAGGCAACAACGAAGCGGCCGAAGTCCGCCACACCGAGGTGGCGGGTCATAAGCGGAACGGCAGCCGCCGTGAGCAGGATCGTCGCGGCATATGTGATCCCCCTGATGGCTCCGCCGCGGATCACCTTGGCGCCGGCCTCCGGGCGGTCGAGAACGTCCGTGGGAGGCCGTGCCGCCGCTGCCTCGATCTCCGGTCCCGAAGCCATCAACAAGGGTACGTTACGTGCTCACAACAGGAACTCGGCCAGCTCCCGCCCATCCGGCGCCTGGAGGCCTAGCGCGCGAAGCAGCCGCTCGGCGACCTTGGGCCACGTGTACAGGGTGGATCGCTCGCGTGCGGCCTCGCCCATCCGCTGAGCCCTATCTGGATCGGCGAGGCGCAGCATCGCCTCAACGAGCCCCTCCGCGTCATCCGGCTCGACGACGATGCCGCCGTCGTGTCCGATCACGTCGCGGGGTCCGCCCACGCTGCTGGCGATGCTGGGAACTCCGGCCGAGGCCGCCTCGACGTAGGCGATGCCGAAGGGCTCGATGAGCGAGGGCATCACGAAGCAGGTGGCGCGCGCGAACAGCTCGAGCATGATCTCGCGGTCCCGATCGCGCGCCTGAGAGAGCACTCCATGGGCGTTGACGCCGGGCTCCTCCAGCGGGGGGTGACCGCCAACGACGTCGAGGGTCGCGGTGGGAATGACGCGGCGCACGCGCGAGAAGGCACTGAGGACTTGCGGTCCCCCCTTTCGCTGCCAGTCGATCCCCACGAAGAGAAAGCGCGGAGAACTCCAGTCGCGGTCAGGTACGTTCGTGCGGTGATTGGCTCCGAAGCCGACGACAGCCACCCTGGTGGGTGCGATGCCGTAGTCAGCGCGCAGCGACTCGCCGGCCCAGTGACTGGCGACAGCGCACATGATGGCGCGACCGTAGATCTCGGCGCGCCTCTGCTCCCAGCTCTCGATCGCGGGCCCGGACATGCGGCTGAAGACGGGATGGCTGCTGGCGGCCTGGCGCAATGTCATGTCCTCCAGCGTCACGTACCGGACCCCGCACGGCAAGCTGAATGTCGTCCCGATCTGGATCACGCCGTCGACGGAGGCTCCCTTCAGCTGTCTGCGCGCGAGTAGGCTTCGGGTGCGCATCGTCAGTGGCGCACCCTCGGCGTCGTAGCGATTTCGCGTGGGCGCGGCGGCACCGACGAGCAGGGCCTGCTCGAGCCGCCGGGGCAGCGCCAGGTCGAGCGCCCGTGTGGCAACGCCGAGCTCGCGCAGCCCGCTGAGGATGCCCGCGGTCACGCCCGACCACGTGGCGGGCGATCGAGGGTCGCCCACCGACGCCAGCGCGACCTTCGCCGGCGCCCCGATCTCATCGATCGACTGACCGCCGCGAGACACGTCACCGACGGGAGTGCTCATGAGCGGCCAGCGCTGGGACGCGGCGGATCGGCCGCCGCTGACGGGCTGCCACCGAGATAGCTGTACTTCGCCACGTAGAACTGCACCATCCCGGCGTACAGTCCCTGGTAGAGCGACAGCCGTAGGTTCTCGCGCAGCCTGTAGACGTCCCGCTCCCGCAGAAGGTTGATGACGAACACCACGGGCACATAGGGCAGGAAGAGCAGGGGCGAGAGCAGGTTGAGAATTCGCCGGCGGGCCGGCCAGTCCAAGGACCCCTCCCAGTTGAACTTGGGCAGATCGGCGAAGCGCATGAGGAACTCCGATGCGTTGATCTGGGCCCAGCGGCGCCACTTCGTCCGCACGGTTCCCAGCGCGAAGTTGTTGTAAGGGGGGCGGTGCTCGAGCTGAAGATCAATCCTGCGGATGGGCGGGTCCACTCGCTCGATGCCGTGGATCATGCCCAGCAGGTGCACACTGGCACGCCGGAAGAGCGCAAGCTTGTACGGGCCGTTCTCGGTGATGTAGCGCCGCCCGTCCCACATCCGCCACAGAAGCTCATAACCGTTCACGCTCTCCTCGCGAACGAGCTCACGCAGCTGGGTGCGCAGCGGCTCGCTGAGATACTCGTCCGCGTCGATCGAGAGGATCCATTCTCCCCGAGCCTGTTCGTACGCGAACACGGTCGAAGCCTCCGCATGACCGACGAGAGGGCGCACGCAGACACGACATCCATGGCGCTTCGCGATCTGGAGCGTTCTGTCCTTGCATTCGCCATCATGCACGAGCAAGATCTCGTCGACCACGCCGTCCAGGCTCTCGAGGCAGCGCTCGATGACCGCCTCCTCATTGCGCACCACCAGACATGCAGATACCGAGCCCGGCCTCGCGGACGCGGTTTCGACCGATTCCATCCCGGACCAGACTAGGAGATCGCAGCCGACGAAAGCGCTCGGGTCCAGGCCCTCCGGGTCGAACGGTGCAGAGGAGCTCCACCGAGCATGCCTCACCACCACCTTGAGATCATTGGCTCATGACCGAGGGCTCCCCCGACGCGGTCGACCTGGTCATCAACACCTTCGAGCGGACCTACCGGCGCGCGCTCGAGCCTGGTGCGCTCGCAGGCGTGCAGTCCGCCAACCGGCACCCCTTTGCCAGGCGGATCATCCTCATCAACAACGTCGATGATCCCTCCGATGCCGCGCGCCGCGCCCAGCGACTCCTCGACGACGGCGGGATAGACGGCTTCCACTTCGTCGCCGATCATCTCGACGACGCCCTGGAGAAGGCCGGCCTGCGCCGGCGCGAGCTCGAGCCACTGCTTCATTACAGCGACGCGCCGCTCGTGGCGGCGACTCTTCCGGGAAGCCCTTGGCTCTTGTACTGGGATCCGGAGGCGCGGCTGCTCGAGCCGATGGATTGGATCACGCCCGCGCTCGAGCTGATGAAGCGGGACACACGCGTGATGGTCGCCAACCCGAGCTGGGAGCTCCCCGACGCGAACGATCGGCGGGCCGGCGTCGAACGAGAGGCAATTGAAAGCGGGGCGGGCTTCGCGCTTGGCCATGGCTTCAGCGACCAGGTGTTCCTGGCCTCGCGAGCCGACTTGGCGGCTCCGATCTACCGCCAGCGGTGCATCGCCCGGATCTCCTACCCGGGTGCCCACAAGGCGCACGTCTTCGAGGCCCGGGTCGCAGCCCACATGCGCCACCACGGCCGTCTCCGCGCGACCTCGCTGACCGCGACCTACGCCATCGACGCTCCGAGCGGCCGCTCGTCATATCCCCCCACTGGCGTGGTCGAGACTGTGCGCTACATTCGCAACGCGCTCGCCCTTCGCGCCCTCCGTGCATCTCCGTGGCGCCCGGCGTGCCTCAGACACACCTGGCTTTGAGCGCACGCTTCTGAGGGCGCCGAGCAGAACGTCAGCCACACGGCTCGAGCTGCCCGGTCATGATTGGGGAGTGAACGACACCCCCCGCGTGAGCGTGATCATGGCCGTCTACAACGAGGAGCGTTATCTCGCCGAGGCGCTCGAGAGCGTGCTCGCCCAGAGTTTTGGGGACTTCGAGATCATCGTCTCCGACGACGGGTCGAGCGACGCCACGTTCGCGATTGCGCAGTCGTTTGCCGAGCGCGAGCCGCAGCGGATCCGGGTGCTCCGCGCCGAGCAGAACCAGGGCAAGCCGTTCGCGTTGAACCGCGCGCTCGCAGTCCGCCGCGGTGAGCTCATCGCCTGGCTCGACGGGGACGACGTCATGCTTGCGGACAAGCTCGAGCGTCAGGTGACGGCGCTCGATGCCGATCGGCAGGCGGCTGGATGCGCTCACGACGCGGAGATGTTCGACTCCGACAGCGGCCGGGTGATCGGTCGTTTCTCGACGGTGGCAAACGGCGGACCGCTGCGAAGCGGGGGGATCGAGCTGTGGTTCGACCCGACCTACAAGATGCTTCCCTCCGCCACGATGATCCGCTCTGAGCTGTGCCCGGCGAGCGGCTTCGATGAGCGTCTGACGTTCACCAACGACTGGCTCTTCGACATCGAGGTCTTTCGACACGGACGCCTCATCGCGATCGACGACGCTCTGGTGCGCTACCGCCGCCACGCCGAGAACTTCACGACGCGAGCAGAGCAGTCGGGCGTCGCCTACGAGGAGGGCCTGATGGCGATGGCGATCGTGACCGCGAGACATCCACAGCTGCAGCGCCGAGCGCGCACGATGAGCGCCGCGATCATGCTCGGACAGGCCCGGCGGCGCGCCGGGCGACGGGAATGGCGAATCGCCGCCAGCTACGGCTGGGCGGGGTGGGGTGCAGGCGGCGTCTCGGGGCTCCTCGGAGTCGCCGTGGCCATGATGCGCTCAGCTTGGCGTCGCACCCGGTCGCGCAGCCACTAGCCGGACGCATCCGGACGCCGCCCCAAGCGGCCGTTGCGAGCGTCCTCGAAGCCCGCACGGACCGCGCGCAGCGCCTCGCGACGGTTGGGGCGCCCGAGCGCGTGCAGGTAGAAGCTGGTGAGGATCGCCCCGCGTCGCACGGCCGTGCCCACCGACCCGAGCGGCCGGCGGCGCTCGAGCACGGCCACCGTGTTGCGAACACCGTAGTAGAGCGTGTGGGTCGTCCTCGCCGCACCCCCCGTGGAGGCCGAGACGCGATGCCAGGCGCGCGCGCCGGGAGCGAACACGACCTCGAGCCCGGCGGCTCGAACGCGCAGCGCCCAGTCGACGTCCTCGACGTAGGCGAACAGCTCCTCGTCCAGCAGCCCGACCGCCTCGACCGCCTCGCGCGATACGGCCATCAGCGCCCCGACGGCGCGTCCCGTCGGACCGACCCGACTGTAACGCGGGCCATCCTGCCGGCCGTATCCGCGCGGGCGTCCGGAGTAGCCTAGGCGCTCGTTGACGCGCTGCCCGGCGAACCAGATCGTCTGCGGCCGCTCGGCGAAGAAGACCTTGCCGGCGAGGATGCCCGCGCGGGGATGCTCGCGCGCAGCTCGCCTGAAGCCCTCGATCACGTTCGGGGCGACGATCGCATCGTTGTTGACGAGCATCAGCCAGCTCGCGCCGCGCTCGAGCGCCCGGCGAATGCCCAGGTTGTTGCCGCCCGCGTAGCCGAGGTTGGTGGCGGCCTCGATCAGCATGACACCCGGAAAGCGCTCCCGAACAGCCTGCTGTGAGCCATCGCTGGAGCCGTTGTCGACACACACGATCTGCAACTCCTGGTGCTCGACACGGCTCAGCGACTCCAGGCAGCGCAGCGTGTCATCGCGCCCGTTCCAGCTCAGGACGATCGCAAACCAGGCAGCGCTTGTGGCCGCGCTCGAAGTGTCTTCGGCGGCGCTCGGGGCGTCTTCGGGAGAGCGCATGCGCCGAGAGTATGGCTCCGACCGAGGGGCGTGAGCGCCGGCACGTGCCGCATCATCGCCGCCCGAGCCGCTATAGATGCCCGCTTGATCGGATCGTTCCTGAGCGCTTGGGTCCTCTTCCCGTTGGTGCTGCTGGCGGCGAGCGTCGGGGCCGGCCTGCTCGTGCGCAGGGTCGCCGGCGGTGAGCTGTCGGCCCTGCTGATCACACCCGTGGGCTTCGCCCTGCTCGTCGTCATCTGCGCATTCGCGACCTCCTACGGCTGGCTGGCGCCGGGCGCCGGGCCGATCGTCGCCGTGGTCGCAGTGGTCGGCTTCGCGCTGGAGGCCCGCTCCCGCCCGATATCGCTGCCACGCCTGCGTTCCGGGCCTTGGTTGTGGCCGCTTCTGGCGGCGCTGGTGGCTTTTGCCGCCGTCGGCGGCCCGGTGTTCCTCACCGGGAGCGTGGGCTGGACCGGCTACACGCGGATCGTGGACATCGCCTTCCAGATGGACTTCGCCCAACATCTCGCCGACGCCGGGCGCGCGTCGCCTCCCAACGGAAACTCCTCCTACTACATCGTCATCAGCAAGCTCCTCGGCATCGGCTACCCGGGCGGTGCGCAGGCGACGCTCGGTGCGATGGCGAAGCTCACCCGCACCAACGTCGCCTGGTGCTACCAGGCGTTCCTGGCTTTCACGACGGCGATGGGAGCGCTGGCGATCTTCTCCGTGCTCGGCCGCGTCACGCGCAACGGCGTCATGCGCGCCCTCGGCGCAGCGGTGGCTATTCAGCCCAACGTGCTCTACGCCTACACGCTGGAGGCCGGCATCAAGGAGCTCACGACCGCCGCCCTGCTGCTGATCGTGGTGGCGGTGCTGGCGGAGGGGCTTCCCGGCGCCGGGCGGCGGCTCGGCGCCGTGCCGCTGGCAGTGGCAGCCTCCGCCGCATTTGCCGCCTTCAGCCTGGGGATCGTGCCCTGGCTTGGACTGCTGCTCGCGGGCGCGTTCGTGATCTCGCTGATCCGAGGGCCTCGACGCAGGCACGTGATCGAAAGCTGGGGGGTGTTCGCGGCGGTGGCGATCGTGATCTCGATCCCGGAACTCATCACCGCGGGGAAGCTGGCGACGGTCGCGGGCACGGCTGTAGGCGGAGTAGTTGACCTCGGGCTCGGGAACCTGGCCGCCCCGGTCTCACGATGGGCGAGCGCCGGTGTATGGCTCACGGGCGACTATCGCTATCCGCTCGCCCACGCCGGCACGAGTCACATCTTCGACGTGATCGTGATCGTCCTCGCGGTGCTCGGCGTGCTCGCCGCGCTCCTGCGTCGCCGCTGGGTGATCGTCCTGCTCGGCGCCACCGCGCCGATCGCGCTCTACTACTTCATCGAACACAGCACCGCCTGGATCCAGTTCAAGGCGTTCACGATCACGGCCGCATTCGCCGTCACGCTCGCCTTCGCCGGCGCCGCGGCGCTGCAGGCGAGCCGGCGACGCTGGCTCAGCGGCCTGGGGTGGCTCGCCGGGCTGGCGGTGGCCGGCGGGGTTCTCTACGGCAACGCCCTGATCTACCACGACACGTCGCTCGCACCGGGCGCCCGCTACCACGACCTTGCCTCCATCGCCAAACGCTACGCCAAGCAGGGGCCGACCCTGGACCCCTACTTCGACGAGTACGCCGAGTACCTCCTGCGCAGCGAGAGCGGGTCCACGATCGTGGACCCCGCCAACCTCAGCTTCGAGGTCCGGCCGGGGCTGGGCACCGGCGGACAGAGCTTCGGCTGGGATCTCAATCAGCTCATACCCTCCTACCTGCAGCACTTCCGCTTGATCATCCAGCCGCGCAGCCCGACGGCCAGCCGCGCCCCGAGCAACTACGACCTGGTCGAGGAGACGCGCTACTTCGACGTCTGGCGTCGCGACCGGCCGTCGAGCACCGTCCTCCACCATGCTCCGCTCTCCGGCCTGCCGCACGAGCGCACGCCGGCGCTGTGCCGCCTGCTCACCGCGCAAGCGCGGCGCGCCGGCCCGGACGCCGAGGTCGCCTATACGAAGCCCTCCCTCAGCGCGGTCGCTAACCCGGTGACAGGGATCCATCCCGACTACTGGAAAGCGCTCGGACCCTCCACGCTGGCCGCCTACGGCGCCGGCACGGCGCAGATGAAGGTCATGATCCCGAGCTCTGGCCGCTACAGCATCTGGCTGCAAGGATCGATCGGCCGGCCGCTCACCGCGTATGTCGACGGTCGACGGTGGACGAGCATCGGCTACGAAGAGCGCTACCCCTCCGAGTTCCTGCTCGTGGGCGGCGGCACGCTCAGCGCGGGTACGCACACGCTGCGCCTGGTGCGCGGAGGCGGCAGCCTGCATCCGGGCAGCGGAGACGCCCCGATCGAAACCGTCGCGCGCACGATCGGCGCGATCGTGTTCAGCCGTGAACCCTCAACAGCCAACCGCATCTACGTGGCGCCGGCAAAGAGGATGGCGCAGATCTGCGCCGCCCCCGTCGGCTATGAGTGGCTCGAGCTGCTGAAGCCGGGCGGGGCGCCGCCCGACGCGCTCCCGGCGGCCTACTGAGCTCGGCCCCTACGGGTCCCGGGTCCGCTGCCCGCCAGCTCCAGAAGGCGCCGGCGCATCGCCGCCCCCGTCGCTGCGGGGGACAGGGTCCGTGCGATGTCCTCGGCGGCGCGCGCGCCGATTCGCGCGGGCCCGACCGGGTCACTGAAGACCCGGCGCATCAGCTCCGCCGCGTGCTCGACGCTGGGGTCGGCCCACTCGCCCTCCGGCGGGTAGATCTCGCATTCCGGGCCGACGCGGCCGATCGTGTAGTCGACCAGGTAGCTGTTCTCGGCGGTCATGAAGTCGACGTTGCCCGAGTAGCCGGTGCCGATGACGGGCTTGCCGATCGCCATCGCCTCGGCCATCGTCAGCCCGAAGCCCTCGGCCCTGTGCAGCGACACGTAGCAGTCGCAGGCAGCCATCAGCCCCGCGAGCTCCTCGCCGCTCAGCGAGCGGTCGAGGACGTGGATGTCCGGACGCCCGTACGCGGCCCACAGGACCTCCTCCTCGGCGAGCGGGCGCAGCGGCGCGTTGATCGTCTTGAGCAGCAGCTGGGGACCCTCTCGCGGCGCGAAGGCGAGCCTGAAGGCCTCGATCAACCCCACGGGGTTCTTGCGCTGCACGGTGCTCAGATAGTCGAAGACGAAGAGGAACAGAAAGCCCTCGGGAACCCCCAGGCGCAGCGGGGCCGCCGCAACCGCGGGCCGCTCGACCGGGGGCGGCAGCGCGATCACCGGCACCGGTGCGACGGCGCCGATGTTCTCGGCCATGAACCGCGAGTAGACCCAGATCTCGTCGATCAGCGCGAAAGCCCGCTGCCAGCGCGGGGGGATGCTGTTCGTCTCCCAACCCCATATCCCGATGCGCGGGCCCTCGAAGTAGTCATCGCCGAGACGTTCGATGAAGTCGGGCAGCTCGTCGGCGTTGACCGCGACGATCTCGAAGCCGTGAGCACCCTCCTGGACGAGATCCTCAAAGGCGTGCCGGCCGTACTCGGCGGCGAGCTCCGTCGGCAGCGCCAGATGGTGCAGAGGCACGCTCACCGTCCTCACGGGAACACCCGCGGCCCCGAGCGCCCGCACGTAGCCGCGCGCGGCCGCGCCGAGACCGAGCGTCTGTCCCAGGTAGCCGGTGAGGCGCACCGCCGGCCCGTCATGAGCGCCCGGCGCAGAATGCCCGGCCGGCGGGGGCAGCGAAGTCCCGATCACCGGGCCCGGGGCGGGCGCCGCGGGAGCGGCGCCGGCGGGAGCCTGCGGGCTCGCGGCCGGTGGGAGCGCCGCCGGCGCCTGTCCGGGCCGGGGGGGCATGAAGCGATCGGGGATGGCAAGCTCGTGGCGCCCGAATGCCCAGCACCAGGCGACGCACTCCTCCCCGTCGGCGCCGTCGAGGTCGGGATAGGCCCACAGCACATCGGGGCGCTCGCGTGCCACCCGGTGGAAGACATAGCGGTTGATCCCGTATGCGCTGCCCCTCGGGGCCGGCCCCTGCAGCCAGGCGATGAATGCCCGCGTGCCGTCTTCACTGAAGAGGTCCTCGACCCGCTCTCCGAGCGCGAGCGCCGTGGCGTAGAGCGCCCGCAGCGACTCGTCGTAGACGAGCCCGTCATCCAGCCTGCGGCCCACCTGGCCACGGTGGTCTGAATCGCGCCAGCCGCTCTGCCTGAGCTCGGATGCGTAGCGCTCGCAGAGCCCGTGAAGGACGGGCGAGCGACTGACTCGGGCCCGGCTCGCTCGCGCGTTTAGCCGGTGTGGACGGTCCGGTTCGAAGCCCGGCAGGTTGAGAAAACGGAGCGGGGAGCGCCCGTCGACCAGCACGCCGTCCGGCGTCGCCTCGAGCGTCCGCCGATGCAGGTTCCACATGTTCAGGTTGCAGCCGGGATCCTCGAGCACCCCCGTCGCAAAGCGCGCGGGAGCGAGCTCGAGAAAACGCGCGAGCCAGGGACGGTCCTCGGGTCGAGCTCCGCTTCGGCTCGCGTCGAGCGATCCGAGCGTCTGCTCGACGTGCCCGGCCCACCACGCGAGAAACGCCCGGCCCTCAGCGCCGCCGTCGATTCCCATCATCGACTCCTCGATCCTTCCCGCCCGTTCCATCTGTGAGCGCGAGGGCTCAAGGCCATCGTCGGGGACCTCAGCGGTCATGCGTGGCACGAGCAGCACGCTCCGCGCCGAGAGGGCGGCCGCGATCGGCTGAAGGTCGCCGAGCACCCACACGCTGCTCGGCAGGTGCAGCATCGGCTCTGAGCTCCGCTCGGCGTAGCGATCGAGCAGGCGAGGCACCAGCAGCGTGCTCAGATCCTCCTCGTCATGTTGAGCGAGCAGCGGCTCGATCTCGAGGTCGAGCTGATCGGAGACGGCGCGCACGCGCAGGGCTTCCTGCCGATCTGCTGCCGCGACGACCTCTTCGCCGGCCACGAGCACGACCTCGAAGGGCCAGTCGGGCTGATGGCGCGCGAGCGAGCGCCCGAGGGCTCGTGCCCGCGGCAGGCTGCCGAGGGTCGCGAGGGTGACGACCTGCATCAGCCCCCGACCCCACCCTCCTGCGGAGCTTCAGGGCGCGACTTCTCGGCGGCGGCGGCGGACTCGCTGATCTGGCGCCGCAGCGACTCGGCCGTGAGCACGAGCTCGCGGGCGAGGTCCTCCAAGCGCTCGATCTGTTCGCTGTGGCGTCCGCCGACGTGCTCGAGCTCGGACTGGAGGCGTCCGAGCGCGGCGGCCATCTCCGCTTCGCGCGAGCGGCGGCGGGCCGGCGGTCGCGCCAGACGCAACAGAACTCGGCGCGCGAGGGCCGGCAGGCGCCGGACCGTGCGTCGCAGCGGGTCCTCGAGACCGGCGGCTGCCTGTGTGGTCTGATCGTCGGCGGTCATCGGCGCGTGCTGGCGGGCATTATCACCCAACATTGCGACTCGCCGCGCGACTGCTCTAGGCTGCCTGCTCCGCCGGCCGGGATCCCGATGCGCGTGAACGAGTTGCCCCAGAGGAGCCAAGCCAACAGCCGGGGAAGCGTTTGTGTTCTCATCGCGGCAGCAGATGACCGAGACCTGCTGCGCCTTTGCCTTCAGTCCGTGGAGGCGCACAGCGAGGCGAACACCCCCATCCTGCGCGTCGAGGCGACGGCGGCCGCGGTCAATCGCGCGCTCGAGCAGCTCGCGCCCGCCGACGTCGTGATCCTCGAGGAGCCCTGCCGCGTCTCGCCGGGCTGGCTCGAGCGCCTGCGCGACGCGGCCCGCAGCGACACCAACATCGCCACCGCGAGCGCCCTGGCGGACACCGGCAGCGAGCTCGCGCTGTGCGAGAAAGGCGGCGAGCAGAGCCTCGCGAGCCTCGCCGAGCACCTCGCGAAGAAGACCCTGAGACTGCGCCCGCGCCTCACCCGCAGCGTCGGGCCGTGCGTGTACGTGCGCCGAGAGTCGCTCGAGCTCGTCGGTCCGCTCGACGAGCAGCTCGAGCTGCGCAGCGCCCTGGAGGTCGACCTCGCCCAGCGCTGCCTGCTCTCGGGCCTCGCCCACGTCGCCGCTGATGACGTCGTCGTCGAGCGGCTCGCTCCGAGGCAGGGGACGGACGCCGCAGAGACGCAGGGACCCTACGCCCATGAGCTGCCGGCGCGGCTGCTCGAGCGCTACCCATACCTCTCCGAGCCCACGCCGCTCGCGGAGTCCACGATCCTCGCGCATGCACTGCAGGCGGCGCGAAGAGCTCCGCGACGGCTGCGGGTGACGCTCGACGCGCGCGCTCTCGACGGCGCCGTCACAGGCACGCAGGTCCACATCCTCGAGCTGATCCTCGCGCTCGCGCAGACCGGGGCGCTGCGACTGCGGCTGCTCGTCCGGACGGAGCGGATCGGAGGGGAGACCCTGAAGCTGTTACGCAGCCTGCCCGAAACGGAACTGCTGTCGGAGGAGCAGATGGACGAGACGACGCCGAGGAGCACCGTCTTCCACCGACCGCAACAGGCATTCGCGCCGGAGGACATCGAAGTCGCATTTCGCCTCGGCGAGTGGATCGTGCTCAGCCAGCTCGACCTCATCGCCTATCGGAACCCCGGATACTTCCCTGACGCGGGCGCCTGGGAGGACTACCGCCGCGCGAGCCGCCACGGCATGTCAGCCGCCGAGCGGGTGGTCGTCTTCTCCGATCACACCCGCCGGGAGCTGTTATCCGATGCGCTCGTCGAGGAGGCACGCATCAGGGTCGTCCCGCCGGGCCTTGACCACCGCACCCGCGCGGAACCGCGCCCCCCGGCGGCACTCGGGGATAGCCGCGGAGACTCCCTCGCGCGCGGCTTCCTTCTCTGCCTCGGCACCGACTTCCGTCATAAGAACAGGGTCTTCGCGCTGCGGCTGCTTGAGCGGCTGCACGCAGATCACGACTGGCGCGGAAGCCTCGTGCTCGCCGGCACTCACATCCCCCACGGCTCGTCGCTTCAACTCGAGCGAGCCTTCCTGGAGCAGCATGGCGCGCTGCGCGAGGCGGTCGTGGAGCTCGGCTCGGTCAGTGAGGAGGAGAAGGCCTGGCTCATCGCGCACGCCGGCGCCGTCGTCTATCCCTCGGTCTACGAGGGCTTCGGGCTGATCCCGTTCGAGTCGGCTCTGAGCGGCGTGCCGTGCGTGTTCGCGCCCCAGTCCTCGCTGGCTGAGGCGGCGCCGGAGGGGACCGCGACGATCCTCCCCTGGGATCCCGCGCAGAGCGCCGATGCGGCGCACGTACTCCTCACTGACGCTGATGCCCGCGCCCGACACATTCAGGCGCTGTCCGCCGCGGCCCGCGGTCTGAGCTGGGCAGCAACGGCCGCCGCGATGGTCGAGGTTTACCGGGAAGCGGCGAGCGCTCCCGTGCGCGACGCGGCGACTTTGAGCCGCGACGCGGTCGAGCGCGAGCACAGGCTGACCGCCGCCCACGAAACCGTGGTGCAGCGGCTGATCGGAGAGCGGGTGCACGCTCAGCGGATGTATGACGAGCTCAACGCCGAGGTCGGCTCGGGGCTCAGCCTGATCGGACCGCGGGGGTCGCTGCCGGAGAACCTCCAGCACGCGCTGCTGACCCTCAGCGCGCGACCCGCGTTGAGCCGACCACTGTACGGCGCCCTGGCTTACGCGTTCCTCGCAGCGCGAGCTTTCAATCGCGCCGTTTGGGGCCGGCTGCGCCGGGCCCGCTGAGCGGACAACCGGCAATCCGACCGCCTCCTCGCTATACCCTCCAGTGACCGTGCCCGTTGATCCGACACTCGTTCAAGGACGCCCCGCTCTAGCCGCCCAGGGCCTACATAAGCGCTTCAAGATCCCCGAGGAGCGCAGCCACACGCTCAAGGAGCGGGCGCTTCACCCGCTGCGCCGCTCGCGCCACGAGCAGCTGCACGCGCTGAAGGACATCTCCTTCGCGGTCGAGCCGGGGGAGTTCTTCGGCATCGTCGGGCGCAACGGCAGCGGCAAGAGCACGCTGCTGAAGTGCCTCGCCGGCATCTACCGCGCCGATGAGGGGAAGATCTGGTGCAACGGCCGGATGTCCACCTTCATCGAGCTCGGCGTCGGCTTCAACCCCGACCTGGCCGCGTATGAGAATGTCGCGCTGAACGGCATCATGCTCGGCCTCTCACCGCGCGAGGCACGCGCCCGCTACACGCGCGTGATCGAGTTCGCGGAGCTCGAGGAGTTCCAGGACCTCAAGCTCAAGAACTACTCCTCCGGGATGCACGTGCGTCTGGCCTTCTCCGTCGCGATCCAGGTCGACGCAGATATCCTGCTGATCGACGAGGTGCTCGCCGTGGGCGATGCGTCCTTCCAGCAGAAGTGCTTCGACGTCTTCAACCGCATGCGCGAAGAAGGTCGCACGATCGTCTTCGTCACGCACGACATGGGCGCCGTCACGCGCTTCTGCCATCGTGCGATGCTGCTCGAGCGAGGCGCCATCGTGATGATCGGCGACCCGCGCGACGTGGCCGACCGCTACCTGGAGATCGCCTTCGGGCGCGAGGTGGGCTACGAGAACCCCGACGTCGGCAGCGCCCGCATGGGCGACGGCGCGGCGCGCGTCAATGACGTGTGGCTCGGCGACGACCGCTCCGAACACCGCACCGTAGCCCCCCAGTCAGAGCCGATGACGCTGAAGGTGCTGGTGACGTTCAACACGGATGTGCTCGATCCGGCGGTGAGCCTGACACTGCTCAACGAGCACCGTCAGCCGGTCGTAGTGGCCACGACCACAAAGGACCTGGAGCAGACCGGTGGCTTCAAGGAGGGTGAATGGGCAGTGTTCGCGTTCTCCTTCCACAACATGCTCGCCCCCGGTCGCTACCACACGATCCTGACGATCACCCGCCGCGGCGAGGGGCTGGACGTTATCGACCGCTTCGCGGGCGGGCTGTCGTTCGTCGTCTCAGGCATGACCTCGAGCGGGGGGATGGTGGAGATACCCGTGGAGACGGAGGTCAGCCGCTGGGGCTACGCGCCGGCGAGCGAGATTCAGCCCGCAGGAGGCGCCCGATGAGCACGAGCGTCTCGGTGCGTCCGGGGCAGCCGAGCGAACTCGCCGAGCCGCTCGGGCAGCCGATCCGGGGTCCCCGCGCGCTCGGCGACAGCTGGCCGCGCTTCTGGCACCTCGCCTACAACATCGCGCGCAGCGAATTCAAACTGAAGTTTTTCGGTTCCGCGCTCGGCTACCTGTGGCAGGTCGTGCGGCCGCTGCTTTTGTTCGGCGTGCTCTACGTCTTCTTCGTGGAGATCTTCCATGTGGACAAGGCCAAAGGCGCGGCGGCCCACTTCTACGGGGCACAGCTGCTCGGCTCGATCGTGCTGTTCACGTTCTTCGGCGAAGCCACCACCGGGGCGGTTCGCAGCGTCGTCGACCGTGAGAACCTCGTTCGCAAGATCCAGTTCCCGCGTCTGGCGATACCGATCTCGGTGGCGCTGCTCGCCCTCTTCAATCTGGCGTTGAACCTCGTCGTCGTCATGATCTTCGCGGTCGCCGCCGGTGTGACGCCGATGCTCAGCTGGATCGAGCTACCCCTGATCATCCTGATGCTCAGCGTGCTCGGTACGGGCGTCGCGATGCTGCTCTCGGCGCTGTTCGTGAGGTTTCGCGACATCTCACCGATCTGGGAAGTGCTGAGCCAGATCCTCTTCTACTCCTCGCCCGTGATCCTGCCCGCCGAAACCGTGCGCGAAAAGCTCGCTCACGGCACGCTCGACCATGTCCTCTACCACGTCTACACGCTGAACCCGCTGGTGGCGATCTTCCAGCAGTTCCGCCACGCGATGATCAACCGCGCGACGCTCAGCGCCGGGCAGATCATGGGCAGCTGGGCGGCGCTGCTCGAGCCGCTGGCGCTCGTGGCGTCGATCTTTGTGATCGGCTTCTGGGTCTTCAACCGCGAGGCGCCCCACATCGCCGAGGATCTCTAGCGCCCACGTCCACTCGCAGCCGCCGAGTGGACGTGTGTTTCCGGGCGCAATCTGGTACCCAGCGCTTCAAGTGCGCTTCGCATTGTAAGGTGCCGCGCTTGCGATTCCGAAGCTCGAACACCGCGCAGCGCCTGGCCTGGGGTATCCCAGTGTTCGTCGTGGGCGTCCTCGCACTACCCCTCTTCACCGACCGAACGTTCGGCAACGACTGGCCGGATCACCTCTGGCTGGTGTGGCAGCAGAGCCAGGCCATCACCCAACTTGGGCATCCGAGCTATTTCCTGCAGTCCGCATCGGGAGTGTACGAGCCGTTCTTCGCCTTCTACGGAGGGACGTTCTATGCCTTCACCGGGGGCATCTCGGCGTTGCTCGGCGAACATCCCACGGTTGCCTACGTCGCCGTCATCATCGGCGCCTTCGCCGGCGCCTACGCCGGTTGGACGTGGCTGGCGCACCAGGTGGGGGTGCGCGGCTGGTGGGCGCAGATGCCGGGGCTGATTTACGTCACCTCCCCGTACATCATCACCAATTCCTTCGGCCGCGGCGACATGCCCGAGTTCGTCGGGACCGCCTCGATACCGCTCGTCGCGGCGAGCGCGCTCGCGGTCCTGCGCGGCGAGCGTCTGCGTCTGCCTTCGGCCGCGATCCTCGTGTTCGCGAGTGCGTGGTTCACAGCCTGCCACAACATCACGGCGCTCTGGGGCACGACCTTCCTCGTGGCGACGGCGATCGTCCTGCTCTTCGCAGTCGGATCGGCGAGGCGTGAGATCCGCCCTCGGCGCGTGCTCGCCCTATTTGGTCTCGCCGTGCTCGGCGCCGCCATCAACGCCTGGTACCTGTTTCCGACACTCGCTTACGCCGGGCGCACCGCCATCGCGAAGCGCGGAGGAGTGGGGGCGTTCCAGTTCGACACGGCCCACCTACTCTTCGACCCGCTGCGCAACGAACCAAACGAGATCGTCTCCCCGCGCAACGGCGAAGGGTGGCTTAACGCCCCCGGCACCTTCAACGTGCAGATGCCCGTGCTCGCGTTCGGCTGGGCGCTCGCGGCGCTCGCGCTGGCCTGGCGTCGCCTAGCCGCCCCTGTGCGGCGCTTTGCGATCGGAATGCTCGCGATCGTCGGCGTGCTCGTGTGGCTGATCCTCACCAATATGAGCATCGTCCCGAACCCCTGGCAGCACATCCAGTTCCCTTACAGGGCCCAGACCTACGTCACCCTGGGCGTGTGCGCGCTGGTGCTCGCCGCCGTCGTCGCGCTGCCACGTATCGCCGCTCGACGCTTGCGGGCGATCGCGATCGGCGCGATCGCTTTCATCGCAGCGATGAGCTTCACGCAGGCCATCCTCCAGCAGTGGAGTCAGCAGTCTTCGCTACCCACACGCCGGGCGATCTTTCAGCCGAACGACAAATTCCCCCCGTCTTGGTACGCCGAATTTGACTACGCGGATGCGTCGATGCGTGCGATCGGTTTCGGGGACTTCGTCGCGGTACCGGGCGTGACGGTCACCGGCGGCAACGGCGAGAGCATCCTGCCGGTTCCCGTCCACGGCCTCCGGGACACCAGCGTGGTGACGTTCCCCTCGCCGGGCCCGCGCCCGATGGTTACGAACGTCTATGGCGGGCCGTACCTCGTCAAGGTGACGGGCGCACGCGTCATCGGGCGATCGCCGAGCAATGAGCTCGCGATCGAGCCGCTTGCCCCCAAGGGGCAGGAGGCGAGGGTCACATTCTCCACCGCCCATACCCTCCCGGTCGTCCTCGGCAAGGCGGTCACGGGCGCGGCGATCATCCTCTGCCTGCTGCTCACCGCGTGGGCGGCGTGGCGCTCTGCGCAACGGCGCAGGCGCCTGCGGCGGCGCGCCTTGCGCACGACAGCCTGAGCGGGACGGCGCAATCCTCAGCGCGCCCTCGCAGGAGGCATCTCCGGCGCTAGCTCGCCCGCGAGCGCCATCCGCCGCGACGCGGCCACCCTCTGAAAGAACGCGTCCAGCGCGTCGATTCGCCGCTCCCAGGCGTAGTCCTGCGCGGTCTGTAATCCCGCGCGCCCCAGCTGCTCGCGCAGCGCGGGATCGGCGAGCAGACGTTCGAGCGCGGCGCTGACCGCACCGGGGCTCGCCTCGGGCATCAGGCAGTTGACGCCGTCGAGGCAGAAGTCGCGGTTGCCGTGCGCGTCGGTGCAGATGACGGCGGCACCGGTCGCCATCGCCTCCAGCGGCGGCAGCGCGAAGCCCTCGTGGGTGGAGGTCTGGACGAACACGGTCGCCTGGCAGAAGAGCTCGTTGACCTGCTCATCAGAAGGCGACTCGACGTAGCGCATGCCCTCCCCTTCGGCCAGCTCGGGCTCGATCCCGAACAGGCACAGTTCCGGACGCGGCTCTTTCAGCGCCCTCCACGCGGCGAGGGTCAGGGGCAGGTTCTTCAGCGGGTTCGAGCGCCCGAGCGCGAGCACCATGTCCTCGCGGCGGGCCACCTCTGGGCGGGGGTGGAAGGTCTCCAGGGCGATCCCCGGCGCGATCAGCTCGGCGTCGAGCCCGAGCTCGCGCAGCCTGTCGCGATTCCAGGAGGAGATCGTCATGTAGCGGAACTCGGGACGGTAGGAGTCGAGCACGGCGTGGCGGGCCCGCTCGTGGTCGGGGTAGTAGGAGGTCTCGATGTCTTGGACGAAGTACACGGGGATGCCGCGGGGGATGCTCGCGCGCCAGACCGGCACCGCCGTCATCCACCAGGTCGCGACCTTGATCGCGTCGAGCGCGGCGAGCTCCCGCTCGAGCTCCTCATAGCCGGCGAAGCTGTGCACCGGGACGTGCAGGGGGAACCACTCAGGAGGCTCGCCGAGCGTGTAGAGGGCAACCTCGTGCCCGCGCGCGGAAAGCCGGTTCAGGTGCTCGAAGATGTCGCGGTGCCCACCACCCACGCCGGTGTCCTCGGTCACGTAGACGATGCGCAGCCGAGCGTTCAGAGCACTCTCGTGGAGGTCCCCCTCACGCCCCTCGCCGGCGCTCGCGCGCTGCCCCCCGGCGCTCGCGCGCGTCCCGGCCGTGACCTCGCGCGCGTCGAAGAAGTCCGACCAGCGCTCCCAGAAGAGCCGCTGGGAAGCCCGCTCGCGCTCGCCCACCTCGGTGCCGCGGGTGACCGACTCGTGGTGCACGAGCTGGGCGGCCGGGAAATAGAGCACGCTAAAGCCGGCCTGCCAGGCGCGCAGGCACCAGTCGACGTCCTCGTAGGCCATCGCGTAGCGCTCGTCGAGCAGGCCGATACGCTCGATGACCTCGCGGCGCACGTACATGCACGCCCCCGTGACCGCCAGCGCGGGGCTCGTCTGCGCGGCGGGACCCCAGCCGGAGGGCTTGAAGCGATAGCGGTGGTCGAACCACTCGGGCTGGTCGCGATTGCGCACGGTGCCGCCGAACTGGATGCGCCCGTCGGGATACTGCAGCTGCGCGCCGACGATGCCGCCGTCCTCGTAGCGGCAGGCCGCGTATTGCAGGCACTCCAGCCACCCCGGGAGCGCCTCCACGTCGGAGTTCAGAACGACGACGTCGCGGTCAGCGGCGCTGGCCCGCAGGCCGCGGTTGGTGTTCGCGGAGAAGCCCCCGTTCTGCTCGGCCGTGAGCAGGACGTCGATGCGCTTGATCTGCCTGAGCGCCGCGACATGCTCGGGGCCGCTGCAATCGTCGGTGACGATCACCCGTGCCATCCCGTCGCGAACGGTCTTTGAGATGCTCCGCGCGAGCGTGGCGACGCGCGCGGCGTCACGGTAGCTCGGGATGACGATGTCCACCGGCCGGCCGTGCTCGCGATACCAGCTCACAGCGCGGCGGAGTTCCTGGTCGCGCGCGTGCGTACGTAGACGCAGGCGCCGCGCGAGCGGAGTGAAGCGCAGCGGGAAGGTGATCAGCCGGAACAGAGTCGTGCGCAGGCCGAAGTGCGTGTAGGTGAGGTAGATCCGCCGCCTGAGGTTCGAGAGGGCGCCCTGGGGGCGTCCCTCGATCGGGTTATCGCTCATCAGCTGGAAGGGTGGTTGGTGGGGGCATCTGCTCGCCGTCGAGGTCCAGGGGCGCAAAGCCCGCTCGACCCTCGAGCGACAGCCTGCGCCTCGCGCCCGCGGGCAGGCACTCGGCGCGCGAGCCGAGCAGTGCTCCCGCGCGACAGACGACATGGTGGCGGCTGACCGCCGCGAGCGTCGCGCGCCGGCGTCGGGGGGAGGCACCTTCGGCGATCAGCGCCACCCGCGCGCCTGCGAGCTCTCCCCGCAACTGCCTGCAGAGGCGCGCGGGCGAGGCGGGCTCACACCAGCCGTAGACCTCGCGCAGGCCCCGCCACTCGTCAAAGCAGCGGCGCAGCTGCTCGGCGGCCGTGTATTCGTGGGAGTGGATCACGGCCGCCGCGGGCACGAAGGCCTTCGCGTAGCCGGCACGGAGCATGTCGATCGCGAGCACCCTGTCCTCGGCGTAGGGGACGTCGCGAAACGGCACCCGCTCCCAGGCCTCGCGCGCCAGGCAGGCGTTTGCGTCGGTGAAGAATCCGCGCCGCCCGAGGAGCTCCAGCGCCGGCAGCGAGCGCTCCGCCGCCGCCAGGCGCTCCAGCGCAGGACGCCCCTCGGGTGCGAGCGAGGCGAACCATCGCTCGAGCTCGTGACGCACGGGAAAGGCGGCCTGTGGGCGCGGACGGTAGGGCCCGTAGACCATTCCCACGTCGGGCGCGAGCGCGAAGCCGTCCAGGAGCCGCTCGAGCCAGCGCTCATCGGCCGGCTCGGCATCCTGGGTGAGCAGCGCCACGTGCGTGCCGCCGGCCTCCGCCATCAGCAGGTTGCGCACGCCACCGTGGCTGAAGCGCTCCGGCGCGATCTCGAGCACGCGGGCGCCGTACGCCCGTGCGCGCTCGGGCGATCCGTCGGTCGAGCCCGAGTCGCAGACGATCAGCTCATGCTCGACGCTCTGGGTGGACAGCGCGGTCAGGACGCTCCAGAACAGCTCGCCGCCGTCGCGCACGGGGATCGCGACGCTCACCTCAGGCATAGAAGGAGGTGAGCGTCAAAAGCTGGGAGGCATAGCTCAGAGCGATCATCGCGACGAGCAGTCCGATGCCCGCTGTGAGCACGTGGCGCCGTCCGAAGGCGTGCAGAGCTCCGACCACGAGCGCCGCGAGCGGGCCGATCGCGGGGAAGGCGTAGCGGCCGAATTCGGCGATCACAGGGCGCGAACCCGGGGTGTAGTAGGCCGCCTCGAAGCCGACGATCACTGCGACGGGCATCAAGACCACGGCGAGCGCCTCGAGTGAATGTCGGCGCAGCCAGCCCCACTCGCGCCGTGCCGCGCACGCGCCGAGCGGGATCGTGAGGAGCATCGCGAAGAGGATCACCACGTATACCCAGTGGGGAAAGAAGACGTCATACCACCCGAAGGCGGCCCAGCCGCGTTCGACGAAGATCACAAAAGCGGGGTGGACGGACGCGGGAAAGTGGGGCGTCATGAACGGCAGCCTCGGCAGGAACGCCTGCCAGAGGTAGGAGAGGAAGTCGGGTATGTGGTGAAGCGCTTCGGTGACCGCGCTCGCGTTCGTGCTGATCGCCGAGGACGCGCTCGTTGCAGCGGTCAAGGAGGCGGGCGCAAACGCGCCGTCGAGGACATGCCCGATGAGCTCGCCGACGACGACGGCGGTGAGCGCCAGCGCAACCCAGGCGGCGAGATCGGCGCGGCGGTGGTAGCGCCAAAGCCCGATCAGGAACACGAGCCCGGCCACCGGGTAGAGCGAGAGGCCCGTCCCCTTGATGCTCGGCAGGGCGATCAGCACCGCGCCGGTGAGCGCGCCCCATGGGACCGTGATCCCGCGCCGGAGCAGGCGGATCAACAGCAGCTCGAGCGCCGCCGCGCCAGCGTTCACGCCGACGTCGTTGTTCACCAATCCCGAGACGAACCCGTACATCGGCTCGTAGGCGACGAGCAGCGCAGCGAGCACGGCCAGCCAGGGGCGAGCGGGTGCGAGCTCGCGCACGAGCAGGAAGGTGAACAGCACGACCAGCGCGCCGAGCAGAGCCGAGGTCAGTCGCATCAGCGTCAGCTCAGAGAAGACCGAGTCGTGCCGGGTGGCGAGGTATGCGGGAGCCAGGGCGAGGTAGTAGAGCGGCCCATGCACGGCCGAGGTCGTGTAGCCGCCCCCGTCGTCCGCGCGCGGGTGGACCGCTGCCACCTGACTGACATAGTTGCGCTGCTGGAGCGCGAGCCAGGGCGGACGGGAGTCCCCCACCTGATGGTCGGTGAGGAAGGCGGTGTCCTCGAGCGCGAGGTTCTCTGAGCTGGACCAGCGCGGCAGCGGCGAGTGCGGGTCGCTGCTGGGTCTCTCACCCCGTTCGACCAGCGACTGCGTGTAGGCGAAGTGGTCGACCTCGTCGGGGCCCTGGAAGACCGGCGTGATCAGCGCCCAGCAGCAGGCGTTGAGGGCAGCGATCGCGAACAGCCAGGCCGCGAGACGGCGCGTGCGCCCGCCCACCGCAAGCGCAAGGCAGCGCAGCGCGAGCAGCGCGAGACCCGGGAGCACGAGGAAGAGCAGCAAAGGGTAGGTCCACGCGCCGACGAAGCCCGGCCGGAACAGCGCCGCTCGCTTGAAGATCGCCCCGGCGCGCTGCAGATAGCTCTCCCTCGCGCCGGGGCGCGGCAGGTACCAGACCGCAAGGCGCGCCGCCAGCGGCTTGCCGGCGAGGCTCGCCGAGCCTGGTTCCGCCGCGGCCAGCGACGTCCCCCCCCACTGGATCGGTCCGTCCGCGGTCACACACAGCGACGCGGGGCTCGTCGTCGGGCGGGCGGGCGTCTGGGGAATCGGGAAGTCGGCGGAGCTGACGCGATTCTCCGGCACGCGCTGTGCGGGCAGCTCGGAGTAGATCGTCCGGTTCCCCTCCGCCAGTGCGACGCGCAGGGCCGGGCGTTCGCGGGTGGGCGGGACCGCGCGCAGACGCACGATCGCGGTCTGCCCCGGCAGCCGCAGGGCGGGAACGCACACGGGGGCTCCCGCCGGAGCCTGCACCACGTGGCCGTCATCCTCGACGCTGTCGGTACCCGTGTAGTAGAAGCGCGGACGCAGGCAGTAGAAGCCGGTCAGCAGCAGCACCGGCACGGCGAAGATCGCACCGGCACGCCAGACGCGGCGGTCGCCCGCGAAGACGGCCGCCAGCATCCGGCGGACGGTCCCCACGCTCAGCGCCGGCGCAGTCCGAGAATCGACAAGAGGAACGAGGAGAAGAAGATCTGGATCCCGACTATCACGAGCGAGGCCGCGATCACAGCCAGGCGTTCGTCTGAGAGCGAGCCAAATCCGTGGGCTATCCAGGTGGCCACGATCACCGCGCCCATGATCAATCCGATCAGCGTGAAGGCACCGCCGAGGAGCAGGCCCTGCTCGAGATGGAAGCGCGCGCGCATACGGTCGAACCATGGGTCCTTCTCGCCCATGAAGTAGGTGCCGTACGCGTGCGCGCACAGCCCGAGCGCGAGCACCTGCGTGCCCACGATCATCAGCAACGCGCCGCCGATCAGCGCGTGCAGGCCCCAGGCGCGCCCGAAGAAGTCAAGGCCCGCTCCGACGAGCACCACGATCAGCGTGCCGAGGCCCGCGAGCGCGGCGCCGGGGACTATGAAGAGGTGGTTCGGGCTGTGCACGAGCAGGAAGCGAAGGTGCCGCCAGCCGTCGCGGAAGCTCGATAGCTTGCTCTCGCCCCCGCGCGGGTGGTACTCGATCGGGAACTCCGCGATCCTGAGGTTCTCCTTCGACGCCCTGATGACCATCTCCGAAGCGAACTCCATCCCGGTCGTGCGCAGGTCCAGACGCGAGAGCACCTCGCGGCGAAGCGCGCGCATGCCGCAGTGGGCGTCCTTCACCCCGGTGCGGAAGAAGAGGTTCAGCAGGCCCGTGAGGATCGGGTTCCCGACATAGCGGTGAAGCCAGGGCATCGCGCCCGGGTGGATGTTGTCCATGCGATCCCCGATCACCATCTCCGCGCCCTCCTCGAGCGCCGCGACGAAGCGTGGGATCTCGTTGAAGTCATACGTCAGGTCGGCATCGGCCATGACTATGTAGCGGCCGGTTGAGGCCGCGAAGCCCGCCAGGTAGGCGCTGCCGTAACCGCGCCTGCGTTCGACCACGACGCGCGCGCCCGCGCGCTCGGCGAGCTCCGCCGAGTCGTCCTCAGAGCTGTTGTCGGCGACCACCACCTCGCCCGGAACCCCCATCCGCTCGATCGCCTCCAGGGCAGCGGTCACGCATGACTCGATGTTCTCGGCCTCGTTCAGGCAGGGGATAACCACCGACACCAGCGGCGCGCCGGCATCCGGAGGCTCCGGCGCCGAAGGAAAGGCGCTTGTGGGAGCGAGTGTGCTCATCGGCTTATGTTCTTCATAGCCCGGATTTCAAAGAGGCAGGCGCCGAGGTCTTTATAACGCTCGGGAACTCGGAAAGCGGCGCGGGGAGGCGGGTGCACCGACGAGATCAGATGCTAGCGGGATGCGCATCTGCGGCAGAAGCTCACGCGTAGAAGGAGGTCAGCGTGAGCAGCTGGGAGGCGTAGCTCAGCGCGATCATGGCGGCCAGCAGGCCGACGCCCGCCGCTACCGCGCGCCGCCGGCCGAGGGCCACCAGGCAGGCCACCACGAGCACCGCGAGCGGGCCGATCGCGGTGAACGTATAGCGGCCGAATTCGAGGATCTGGGACCTCGCCCCAGGCGTGTAGAAGGCCGCCTCGAAGCCGGTCACCACCGCGATCGGCGTGAGCACCAGGACCGCGAGCTCAGGGGCGCGGCGGCGCACGAACGCCCACTCCAGCCGCGCGGCCCGGATCGCAAGCACACCCGCGCTGAGCATCGCGACGAGGATCACCACGTACACCCAGTGGGGGAAGAGCACGTCATACCAGCCGAACGCGCCCCAGCCCCGCTCCACGAAGATCGTGAATGCGGGCAGGCCGTGCGTCGCAAAGTGCCGTGTCATGAAGCCGAGCCGCGGCAGGAACACCTCCCACAGGTACGCCAGGAAGTCCAGGGGATGTTCCAGCGCCCCACTGGTCGCGCTCACGCTCGAGCCGACCCCCGGCGTGTTGCCGGTCGAGGGGAAGAAGACACCGGCCAGGCTCAGCGACAGTGCGAACACAACCGCGGCGCCGACGGCCACGCCTGCCCAGCCGGCGAGGTCAGAGCGGCGATGGTGGCGGCGCAGGGCGAGCAGGAACGCGAGCGCCGCCACCGGGTAGAGCGAGTAGGCGGTGCCCTTGACGATCGGCAATCCGATCAGCAGCCCTCCGGTGAGCAGACCCCAAGGGAGCGTCACGCCGCGACGCAGCATCCGGATCAGCAGAAACTCGAGCGCCGCAGCTCCGGCGTTCACGCCGACATCGTTGTTGACCGCACCCGAGATGAACCCGTACATCGGCTGATAGGCGATCAGCAGGGCCGCGGTCACGGCCAGCCACGGTCGCCCGGGCACGAGCTCGCGCGCGAGCAGGAACGTGAAGAGCACGGTCAGCGCCCCGATCAGCGCCGAGGTCAGCCGCATCAGCGTCAGCTGGGAGAACGGCGAGGAGCCGGCCACCGCGTAGGCGGGGGCCAGCGCCAGGTAGTAGATCACTCCGTGCGTGGCCGCCGTCTCGTTGCCTCCACCGTCGCTGGCCGACGGGCGCTCGCGCGCTACGAGCGCGCGGTAGCTCTGCTGCTCAGAGGACAGCCAGGGAAGCCGCGAGTCTCCAACCTGGTGGTCGCTGAAGAAGCCGATGCCTTCCAGCGCGAGGACCTCAGAGCTCGACCAGCGTGCGAGCGACGAGGCCGGGTTTCGAGACGGGGCCGCTCCCCGTTCGACGAGGGACTGCGTGTAGGCGAAGTGGTCGACCTCGTCAGGTGCGTTGAAGACAGGTGTGATCAGCGCCCAGCACGCGAAGTTGACCGCTGCGATCGCGTACAGCCAGGCGGCCAGCCGGCGGGTGCGACCGCTCACCGCGAGCGCCAGAGCGCGGACGGCCGCGAGCGCCAGCAGCGGGAGCACGATCGCGAGCACCAGCAGATACAGCCAGGGTCCCACCAGGCCGGGGCGAAACAGGGAAGCCCGGCGCAGGATCGTCCCCAGCTCGGAGAGGTAGCTGATCTGCGATCCATCGGGCGGCATGTACCAGACTGCGAGCGCTCCCGTGCGTTGCGTTCCGTTCTTGATCGGCGACGCGCTCGAGGGCGGCAAAGGCGTGCCGCGCCAGTTGACCAGCCCTTTCGCGGTCAGGCACGCGGAAGCTGCTGTGGTCGGATGACCCGAGGTCTGCGGGATCGCGAAGATGGCCGTGCTGATCCGATCTGCGGCCACCCCGGTGGGCGCGAGGCTCGAGTGGATCGTGTGGCCGCCGAGGCGCAACGCGAGTCCCAGGGCCGGGCGCTCTCGCGTGGCCGAGGCGAGCGTGAAGCGCAGGCGTGCGGTGCCGGCGGGTATCTGCAGCTGCGGCACGCACACCCGGTCACGTGGCCCCGCGACCGCTACGCCGGTGAAATCCTCGACGCTGTTCGTGCCCGTGTAGTAGGAGCGCGGTAGCACGCAGTAGGCGAGCAGCAGGAGCGCGAGCGGAGCCACGCAGATCGCCGCCCAGCGCCATACGCGGCGGTCGCCGGCGAAGACGGCAGCATGCGCTCGGCGCAGGAACGCCATCTCGGTGGGTGTCTCATCGGCGGTCCGCAACGGCGTGGGCGGCGAGCTATGCCGTCATAGCGGGCCGACGAGCGGAAGCCGGCGAAGTGGGCGGGCTGGCCTGCGCGAGCACGGGCGAAGCTCCGCGTGGGAACCATCGGCGCGCAGAGGAGATGGGATGCTAGCGAGGTGCGTCGCGTGTGCCTTATATACGACTGCCTGTATCCGTACACGGTCGGGGGGGCCGAGCGCTGGTACCGCAACCTCGCCGAGCGCCTCGCGGCAGCGGGGCATGAGGTCACCTACCTGACGCTGCGCCAGTGGGACCGAGGCGAGCAGCCCGAGCTGGCCGGCTCGGTGCGGGTCGTGGCGGTGGGCCCGCGCATGGACCTCTACACGCCCGATGGCCGCCGGCGGGTGCTGCCACCGCTGGTGTTCGGGCTGGGGGTGCTCGCGCATCTGCTGCGCAACGGCCGCGCCTACGATGTCGTGCACACGTGCTCGTTTCCCTACTTCTCGCTGCTCGCGGCGGGGTTGGCGCGGCGCCTGGGCCGCTACGGGCTGATCGTCGACTGGTTCGAGGTGTGGAGCGCCCGCTACTGGCGCGATTACCTCGGCAGAACCGCTGGCACGATAGGGCACGCCGTGCAGCGCCTCTGCGCGCGCGTGCCGCAAGAGGCATTCTGCTTCTCGCAGCTGCACGCAAGACGGCTCCGGGCCGAGGGCCTGCGGGGCGAGCCGATCGTGCTGGAGGGCGGGTACGCCGGCTCGCTGGGGGCTCCCGTCGTGCACGACGTCGAGCCGCTGGTGGTGTTCGCCGGAAGGCTGATCCCCGAGAAGCGGGCACCTCTGGCTGTGGCCGCGTTCGCCCTGGCCGCCGCGCGCGTGGAGGGCCTGAAAGGCGAGCTCTACGGCGATGGACCCGAGCGCCGGGCGGTGCTCGAAGCCATCGCCGAGCACGGCCTGGCTGAGAGCCTGAGCGCGCCCGGGTTCGTGGATGCGTCGCGGATCGACGATGCCATGAGCCGCGCGATGTGCATGCTCTCGACCTCCCGCCGCGAGGGCTACGGGATGGTCGTCGTAGAGGCCTCCGCGCACGCCACGCCCAGCGTGGTGGTCGCGGGCGAGGACAACGCCTCCGTCGAGCTCCTAGACGACGCCGTCAACGGGATAGTCGCGACCGCGGACGATCCTCAGACGATCGCCGATGCGATCGTGCGCGTGCACGAGGCGGGAGTGGCGCTGCGCCAGAGCACGGCCGACTGGTTCGTCCAGAACGCAGAGCGGCTGTCGCTCGAGTCATCTCTGCGCAGAGTGCTGGCGAGCTACGCGCTCGCGAACGCCCGCGCGTAGCTCGCCAGGGTCAGGCGCGCCGTGCGCTCCCATGTGAACCGGTGCACCCGCTCAAGGCCACGCGCGCGCAGATCCTCGCGCAGCGCGGCGTCCTTCAGCAGGCGCTCGAGCGCTCCCGAGATGGCCGACTCATCGAGCGGGTCGAACAGCAGAGCGGCGTCGCCTGCGACCTCCGGCAGCGAGGAGGCATTCGAGCACGCCACCGGCACCCCGCGCGCCATCGCCTCGAGCACCGGCAGCCCGAAGCCCTCATAGAGCGAGGGAAACACGAACGCTTCTGCGCTCGCCCACAGGCCCTCGATCTCCGAGCCCGAGACCCACCCCAGGAAGCGCACATCGTCGCTGACGCCGGCGCTCGAGGCACGCGCGCGAAGCTCCCGCTCGTGCCGGGTCGGGTAACCAGGCAGCACGAGCAGAGGGCGCTGCCCCTCGGGGATCCTCCCCAGCGCGCCGATCAGCGCGGTGAGATTCTTGTGCGGGCGCTTCGCGGACAGGCTCAGGACGATGCGACGCTCGCCCAGATCGAAGCGGGCGCGCGCCGCGGCCTCCCCCAACGACTGCTCGCGGCGGACCGCGCCCACGCCCAGCGGCACCACGTCGATTCGCTCGGCTGCGATGCCCAGCAGCTCGATGAGGTCCCTGCGCGTGCTCTGGGAATCGGCGATCACCCTGTGCGAGCGCCGCACAGCCCAAGGCACGAGCACCTTCATCCCCTTCTCACGGATGCCCGTGTGCGCCTCAGGGAAGCGGGCATAGATCAGGTCGTGCACCGTCACGACCCGGTGAAATCGCCCGCGCAGCGGGGCGGTGCTCGCGAGGCTGTGCAGCAGGTCCACGCCTGCGCGGGCGGCCAGCAGCGGCAGCAGCGTCTGCTCCCCGAGCACCCACTGCGGGCGATTGCGCGCGTTCACGGGCACGGTCACCGCCGGCAGCAGCTCGCCCCAGGGCCCATCCTCCGCGGCGGCCGCCTCGCGGTTGATGAAGGCGGTGAAGCGCATCCCGGGCGGCGCCTGCGCGAGCAGCGCCGGGATCAGCTCACGCGCCGCGACCTCCATGCCACCGGTCTCGCCGGGAACCAGGAAGATCAGGTTGAGACCGACGTGCTTCGGCGGCGGTCCCTCGCGAGCCGCACCCTCAGTCACGGCCGAGCGCGCGGCGATAGCTCGCAAGCGTGGTTTGAGCCGTCCGTTCCCAGCTGAACATTCGGCAGCGCTCGCGACCGCGTTCCACGAGTTCGCTCGCCAGCTGCCGATCCTCGATGAGGCGGGCGATCGCAGCTGCGATCGAGGACGGGTCGTGGGGATCGAAGCGCATCGCCGCGTCCCCCGCCACCTCGCTGAGAGCAGCGATGTCCGAACACGCGACCGGCAGACCACGTGCCATCGCCTCGAGCACGGGCAGGCCGAAGCCCTCCTGGAAGGTGGGGAGCACGAAGCACGCCGCGACACCGTAAAGGTCCTCGAGATCGGCCTCGGAGATCCAGCCGGGGAAGCGGACGCCGGCCTCGACGCCCAGCTCTCGCGCGAGCGCGCGAAGCTCCCGCTCATAGGCGTTCGGCGATCCAGGGAGCACGAGCTGCATCGCCGGCGGCGCCTGCGCTCCGTCGGCGAGCAGGGCGAACGCGCGGATGAGACCGTGGAGGTTCTTGTGGGCGCGCTTGGCAGCGACGCAGAGGACGATCGGGTCCTCGCTCAGGCCGAGTCTGTCGCGGACCGCGCGTGCATCCACGGCCGGCCGGGGCGCAGGCAGAGCGATTCCCAGCGGCGTCACGTCGAACTTCTCGACATCGAGGTCAAGCGTCGCCGCGATGTCGTCGCGGGCGGCCTCTGAGATCGCGATGATGCGGGTCGAGGCCCGCCCCACAGCCGGAGCCAGGGTCCCCATGACGGCGCGGAAGCGCGGGCCCGTGGCCTCCGGATGATGAATCCAGATCACGTCCAGGATCGTCGTGACGGTGGCCACGCCGGGGTGCACGAGCGGCCCCAGGTTGGCCAGGCCATGAACGACGTCGAGCCGGCGTCGAGCAGCGTCCAGCCCGATGCCGGCGAGCTCATGCCACAGATGCCAGGGCGTCCCGATCCCGGGCACCGGCAGCCTGATCCAACGGACCTCCCCCGCCCACGGTTCGCGCGCCAGCCACGCCGGAGCCGTGGTTCCGATCCAGGCAGTCAGCTCGAGGCCCGGTTCGGCGAGCAGCATGTGGGGCAGCAGCTGACGGGCATATGTGCCGGAGCCGCCGGAGTCCTCGATGAGGTAGGCGAGGTTGAGGCCGACCTTGAGCGTCAAGACGCCGCATGGGCCAGGCAGCAGTACCCGCGAGCCCGGGGGTGCGTGCGCGAGAGCGGAGAGAAGGGCGAAGCCACAGAAGCTATCCTGCCACGTCCGTGAGGAAGATAGCTCGCTCAGACGCCGCCGAATTCGGCCCCATCGTCACGGTCCAGACGCCCGCGGGGCCGCGCGAGATCGACATCTACACAGAGGAGGGCTTCAGGGCACTCTCGCACCTGTGGACACGTTCGGGCTGGGAGCGCAAGTTCACCTATGAGCTCGTCTGGATGGGAATCCCGATCATCCAGCTGCCCGAGGACATCCTGATGATGCAGGAGCTCATCTGGCGCGTGCGTCCCGAGGTGATCATCGAGTCCGGTGTGGCGCACGGGGGTGCGCTCATCCTCTATGCGTCGCTGCTCGATGCGATCGGAAAGGGCAGGGTGCTCGGTGTCGATGTGGAAATCCGAAAGTACAACCGGCTCGCCATCGAAGCGCACCCGATGAGCAAGCGGATCACCTTGATCGAGGGCGACTCGGTCGCGGAGGCCACGCTTGCCCGCGTGCGCGCCGAGATACCACCGGGCGCGACGGTGATGGTCGCGCTCGACTCAAACCACACCCGCAGTCACGTGACGGCAGAGCTCGAGCGTTACACCCCGCTGGTGACGCCGGGCAGTTACTGTGTCGTCTTCGACAGCGTCATGACGATGGTCAGTGACGCCCCCAGCGCGGGTGAGAACTGGGAGCACGACAACCCCCTCGACGCGGTCAGCGACTTCCTCGCCCGGCACGAGGAGTTCGAGGTCGACCCCTCGTTCAACCGTCTCGACGTCACCTACTGCCAGAGCGGCTTCCTCCGGCGCCTTGAGGCTGACAGCGAGCTGCGCTGAGCAGTGGCCGGTGCGCAGGCGCGTCTGACGGTACTCCTGCCGACCTACAATCGGGCGAGCTCCCTCTCGCGCACGATCGAGTCGGTGCTCGGGCAGTCGCGCGGCGACTTCGAGCTGCTCATCTCCGACAACGCATCGCAGGACGCCACCGCGGAGGTGTGTGAAGGATATGCGCGGCGCGATCCGCGCGTGCGCTATTTCCGCCAGCCGGCCAATCTCGGCCCGGTCGGCAACTTCAACTGGCTGCTCGCCGAGGCGAAGACGGAGTTCCTGCTCATGCTCGCCGACGACGATTGGCTTGACCGGAACTACGTCGAATGCTGCCTGAAGATCATCGAAGCGGACCCGTCGCTTTCGATCGTTGCGGGCGCCACCCGCTACTACGAGGGTGACGCGCCGCCCGACCTGGTGCTCAACACCACGCTGACCGACGCCTCGAGCGCGCGCCGGGTGATGCGCTACCTGCGCCACAGCTGGTCGAGCGCGGCGTTCTACGGCGTCCTGCGCACCAGCTCGGTCAAGCGAGCGCTTCCGATCCCGAACGTGATGGGCGCCGACTGGCTGTTCGTCGCGGCGCTGGCCTTCGCCGGGCGCGCGGTCACGACGACCGACACCCACCTCAATCGCTCGCGGGGAGGCGCGAGCGCAAACTTCGAGCGGATCGCCGCCGTATCGGGACTGTCTCGGCGCGCCACACGCAACCCGCATCTGGCGATCGCATTCAACCAGTTCCGGGATATCGCCTATTCCTCAAGCGCGTACGAGCGCCTGCCCCGAGCGCGGCGGGTTGCGCTCGGTCTCGGTGCCGGCGCAGCGATCATCGTCGGTCATCCATTCGACATCATGTGGGACACGATCGGGCCCCTGGTCCTGCACCGCCGCGTGATCGGGGTCACGGGACCGCTGCGCGACAGCTGGCGCGCCCGACACCCTGTCTAAAGCGCGGTCGTTCGCCCCCGCTCCGAGGAGCGGCTACGCCTCCTCTGAGGCTCCGGGCCTGCTCAAGAGCTCACGGATCTCGGGCGGCAGAAATCCGGTGAGCGCGAGCAGCGCGATGAAGACGAGCGCTCCCATCGCCGCGGTCGCAACAGGCGGCGGCCCCGGAATCAGCGCGACGGCACTCGCGAGAGCGCCCATCGCAACTATCGCGATTGGACGCCGGAGCAGCACCTCGAACAGGCGGGGACGGGCCCGCACGAGCATCAGAACCTGCATTGCGGCGAGGGTGAACTCCGCGAGCACAACCGCGATCGCTCCCCCCTGCGCGTGCATCGAGGGGATCAGCACGAGCGACAGGACCACGCTCACGGCCAGCGCCGTCCCGTTGGCGATGAGAATCGCGCGGTGACGGCGCAGAGCGAGCAGGACATACCCTGCGGACACGGCGATGCACGTGGCGATCAGGGCGACCCCCTGGATCCGCAGTACCGGGACGCTCGGAGCGAACTTGGCCCCGCCGAGCACGGCGATCACGGGCTTGGCGCCAAGAGCGAGTAACAGCGCGAGGAACGTCCCGAGCACGACCGTCCCCTCGACGAGCCTCCCCGCGGCGTAATGGAGCCGCTCCTCGTGGCGCTGCGCAGCCGTCCAAGCGAGGATCGGAAACGCGGTACCGGCGATCAGGGAGGGGACACCCACGAGCACTTCGATGACCCTGAAGGACGCGGCGAAGTAGCCGGTCTGGAGGTTCGAGGCAAGCAGCGACATCGCGATCACACCGACCCGGAAGTACAGGACGCTGACCGCGATCGCGGCGGCGAAGGGAAGCGTTTCGCGCAGCAGCGGGAACCAGCGCGAAGGATGAAAGCTCGGGCGCAACGGAATCAGTCCGCGGGTGAGGCGCAGGGTCAGCGACAGCGTCGCCAACCCCGCCGCAATCGGAACCGTGAAGAACGGCAGGAGCCCGGCACCGAGCAGCACAAGGGCGACTATCAGCGCGACGCTCACCGCCTGGCGCACGAGTTCCAGTCCGGTGATCCAGCCGAAGCGCATCTCACCCTGAAGGCTCGTTCCCAGGAGTGTCTGGAACACCTGGAGCATCTGACCGGACACGGCGACCGCGGCGCCGATGAGGAGCAGGTGGGAGTATCCGAAGGCCGCAGCGAAGGCGACCGCGAGGAGCGCTGCGGCGAGCGAGAGCGCGAGGCGAATCCCGATCAGGTCCCTCATCGCCGTGACTCGTTCGACGCCCGAACGAGCCACATACTCGCGAAGTGCGATCGAGTTCAACCCCCCCTCCGTGAGGCCGGCGACGATCGTCACCAGCGAGATCACGGCGATGTAATGCCCGAACCCCACCGGTCCGAGATGGCGGGTCAGAAGCGGAGCGGACAGAAGCGAGAGCCCGAGTCCGGCCACATAGCCGGCCGAGCGAAGCGCGCTCCCGCGCACCGCCACCGCGCCCGCGCCCTTGCTGTCGAGAACGTGGGCGGTCCCCGGCTCGTCCTCGCTGCGTGGCTCTACCGCCATGGCCTAACGAATCATGCAGCGAGTCATGTCGTCAGGATCCCGCCGGCGTAGCCGTGTGGAGCCGCCCGCGCCACCACTCGATCGTAGAGGCGAGGCCGTCGCCCAGCGAGATCGCCGGATGGAAGCCGACCTCGCGTTCCAGGCGTCCGACGTCTGCGACGATTCGCGGCGGCTCGAGCGCGGGCGTCGCACGCCCACCGCGGTCGATGAGGTGCAGAGCGCCCGTTAGAGATTCGATGGTCTCCAGCAGCTCGGCTACAGCCACGCCGTGCCCCGAGGCGATGTTCACCGGTCCGCTCACGTCGCTGTGCGCCAGCGCTACGAGCGCCGCGGCCGCGTCGTGCACGTGGATGAAGTCGCGCACCTGCAGGCCGCTGGTCGTGGCAAGAGATTCTCCGGCGAGCAGGGCGCGGATCACGGCAGGCACGAGCCGTGTCGGCTGCTCGCCCGGCCCGTAGAGGAAGAACAGCCGCCCCCATGCGAGCTCGAGCTCAACCTCGCTCGCGTAGGCGGCGGCGATGCGGCGAAGCGCGTCCTTGCAGACGCCGTAGAGCGACAGCGGGCCCAGCCGGGACCTGCTCTCCTGCAGGTCCTCCTCGCCACCCCATTCGTACTCCGCGCAGGTCCCGGCGACCAGCGCCCGCCGGCCGCCGGCCTGCGCGAATGCACGCAGCAACCGCAGTGACGCCTCGACCCAGCGGACGTTCTCGATCGAGGACCAGAATTTGGCGTGCTCCGCGTACCAAGCGAGGTGAACGAGGATCTCGGGCTCCACCTCGCCCACCAGCTCACATCCTGCCATCAGGTCGGCCTCATGCCACGTAACCCCTGCGAGCGGCGGGGGGGCGGGGCGCCGCGTGAGCGCGTGCACATCGTCGCCGGCCTCCAGGAACGCCGAGAGCACAGATCGGCCGACGAAGCCCGTCGCCCCGGTGAGCATCACCCGGCTCACGGCTCGAAGTCCGGGTACGCGAGATCGCGCTCGGAAATGACACGGGTGCCCTCGACCGGCGGCCACTCGATGGCGAAGGCCGGATCGTCCCAGCGCACGCCCCGGGCCGCTTCGGGCACGTACTGATGCCCCATCTGGTAGAGGACCTCACAGTCGTCGCTCAGCGTCTGAAAGCCATGGGCCATCCCGGCGGGAATGTAGAGCGCAAGGCGGTTCCCGGAGCCCAGCTTCAGTCCGTGCCAGCGAGCATAGGTGGGCGACTCCGCTCGCAGGTCGACTGCGACGTCGAAGATCGCGCCGCGCACGCAGCGCACGAGCTTCGACTCGCCGTGAGGCTCTGCCTGGTAGTGCATCCCCCGCAGCGTTCCGCGCCGGGCGTTGAACGAAGCGCTGCACTGCACGACGCGATCATCCAGCCCCCGCGAGCGGAACTCCTCTGCGTCAAAAGTCCGCGCGAACCAGCCGCGCTCATCGCCGAGCAGCTCGAGCTCGATGACCCAGACTCCAGGCAGTGGCGTCTGAGTGAACCGCATCACACCTCCCGGCCCATGCCGACCGCGGGCGTCAGCTGAGCGGCGGCGACGCTCACGAGAGAAGCGTCAACTCCGGCGTGCGCGCCGCGAAACGGCCGCCCCACTCTCCGATGAAGCTCAACTGCTCGACGATCTCCTCCTTGAGGTTCCAGGGCAGGATCAGGACGACGTCGGGCTTGTCCTCGCGGATCGCCTCCGGCGAGCGGATCGGGATGTGGCTGCCGGGCAAGAAGCGCCCCTGCTTGT
Organism: Solirubrobacteraceae bacterium; assembly: GCA_049512215.1. Taxonomy (GTDB): domain Bacteria; phylum Actinomycetota; class Thermoleophilia; order Solirubrobacterales; family Solirubrobacteraceae; genus Palsa-744. The sequence goes on along the minus strand of JBEKXJ010000014.1, from coordinate 9,618 downwards.
GTGGGTTCAGATCGCAGGTGTAGTCGATGAAATCGCGCCGCACGCCGCAGTAGTTGAGCAGGGTGTTCCCCTTCGCCGGAGCCCCATAGCCGACGATGCGCAGGCCCTGGTTCTTCAGATCGATGAGGAAGGCCAGGATCTGACGCTTGTCCTGCTCCACCCGGCGGCCATAGCCCAGATAGGTCTCCAGCCGCTCGTAACCGGCGGCGCGCTCGCGCTCGCGCAGCTCGCGGGCAGCCTCGCTCTCGGGCTTCACCCCGTCCTCGGCGTGGGCTCCGTAGATGCGCAGCGAGCCGCCATGTGTGGGCAGCTCCTCGACGTCGAGGACGCGCAGGCCGTGGGCCTCGAACACCCGGCTGACGGTGAGCAACGAGAAGTAGGAGAAGTGCTCGTGGTAGATCGTGTCCCACTGGTTGTCCTCGATCAGGCGCATCAGGTGCGGAAACTCCATCGTTATGACACCACCGGGCTTGAGCAGGATCTTCATGCCGGCGACGAAGTCGTTCAGATCGGGCACGTGGGCGAGCACGTTGTTGCCCAGCAGCAGGTCGGCCGAGGACGTACCGGCAAGCGATCGCGCGGTCTCCTGCCCAAAGAACTCGACCAGCGTGGGGATGCCCTTCTGAAGGGCCACCTTCGCGACATTGGCCGCCGGCTCGATTCCGAGCGCCGGGATCTGGCGGTCGTGGAAGAACTGGAGCAGGTAGCCGTCGTTGGAGGCGATCTCCACGACGTGGCTTGACTCGTCGAGGCCGAGCCGCTCGATCATCTGCTCGGCGTAGCGGCGGCTGTGCTCGAGCCAGCTCGATGAGTACGAGGAGAAGTAGGCGTAGTCGGAGAAGATCTGCTCGGGCGTCTCGAACTCCTCGAGTTGCACGAGGAAGCATTTGCCGCAGACGAGAGCGCGCAGCGGATAGAACGGCTCCATGCTGTTGGCTCGCTGCGGCGTCAGGAAGGAGTTGGCCAGCGGCGACATCCCGAGGTCGGCGAAGGCCGCTTCGACCGGCGCACCACAGAATCGACAGGCCGTCTGGCTCATTGCGAAGCGCCGGCGTATTGGAAGGTCTCGATCTGCCCGAGCGTTACCGCGCGCATGTCGGCTCCGCCCTTGAGCTGACGGTACCAGCCGACGGTCGCCTCGAGCGCGGCGTCGAGCCCGAGCAGTGGACGCCAGCCGAGGCGCGTTCGCGCGCGGGAGGAGTCGAGCTTCAGGTAGCGTGCCTCGTGGGGGTGCCGGCCGCCGGCGCGCTCCCAGCGCAACTCCTCTGTCCAAAGCGCCGCCACGCGCTCCACGATCCAGCCCACCGGCCTCGCGTCCTGCTCAGGCGGGCCGAAGTTCCAGCCGCACGCGTGCGCGGGCTCCTGCCAGAGCGCCTGGGCCAGCAGCAGATAGCCGCTCAATGGGTTGAGGACGTGCTGCCAAGGGCGGATCGAGTTGGGGTTGCGCACCTGCACGCGCTCGCCGGCGAGCGCTGCCCGCATGAGGTCGGGCACGAGCCGATCCTCTCCCCAGTCGCCGCCTCCGATCACGTTTCCCGCGCGGGCGGAGGCCAGGCGGGGGCCCTCTGGAACGGAGAAGAACGACCGCCGGAAGGCGCTCGTCACGAGCTCCGAGGCGCCCTTCGAGCTGGAATAGGGATCGTGCCCGCCCATCGGCTCCTCCTCGCGGTAGCCCCACTCCCACTCGCGGTTCTCATAGCACTTGTCCGAGGTGACGTTGACGATCACCCGCACATCCTTCCCGCTCACGCGCACCGCGTCGAGGACGTTGACGGTGCCCATGACGTTCGTCTCATAGGTCTCGCGCGGCTTCTCGAAGGAGCGGCGCACGAGCGACTGGGCCGCCATGTGCAAGACAACCTCAGGCGCGGCCCCGACGACGGCGGCGGCGATCGCCCCGTGCTCGCGCACGTCGCCCATGACGCTCTCCATGCCCTCGCCGACGCGCGCGAGCTCATACAGCGACGGGGTGCTCGGCAGATCGCTCGAGAAGCCCGTCACCCGCGCGCCGAGCGACTGGAGCCAGAGGGCGAGCCAGGCGCCCTTGAAGCCGGTGTGGCCCGTCAGCAGCACACGCCGGCCCTGCCAGAAACCGGGGTCGACAGCGCCCGCCGGGGGCCCTGAGACCACATCTGAAGCGGCGCTCATGGTGCTAGGCCCATGTCCGCCACGGAGCCTCCCCCGAGCTCCACAGCTGCTCGAGGTGGTTGCGGTCGCGCAGCGTGTCCATCGCCTGCCAGAACCCGTCGTGGCGGTAGCAGGCGAGCTCCCCGGCGCGTGCCAGCGCGCGCATCGGCTCCTGCTCCCAGACGGTGTCGTCGCCGTGGAGATAGCGGGCGACCGCGGGGGAGAGCACGAAGAAGCCGCCGTTCGTCCAGCCGCCGTCCCCGCGCGGCTTCTCCTCGAACTCCCGCACCCGCAGGCCCTCGAGGTCGAGCGCGCCGAAACGGCCCGGCGGCTGCACGGCGGTGACGGTGGCGCTCACCCCCTGCTCGCGGTGAAAGGCCACGAGCGCCGTCACGTCCACGTCGGCGACCCCATCACCGTAGGTAAAGCAGAAGTCCTCCTCGCCGAGATAGGGCAGAACCCGCTCCAGGCGGCCCCCGGTCATCGTCTCATCGCCCGTGTCCACCAGCGTCACCCGCCAGGGCTCGGTCTGCGAGCGATGGACCTCCATCGCGCCGCTCGCCAGGTCGAAGGAGACGTCGCACGTGTGCAGGTAGTAGTTCGCGAAGTACTCCTTGATCAGATAGCCCTTGTAGCCGAGGCAGATCACGAACTCCTCGATCCCGTGAGCCGCGTAGATCTTCATGATGTGCCAGAGCATCGGCTTTCCGCCGATCTCGACCATCGGCTTGGGACGCACGGCGGTCTCCTCGCTCAGTCGCGAGCCGAAACCACCGGCGAGGATCACCGCCTTCACGGCGGATGAGGTTATTGGACGCCCCCCACGTCAATCCCTCCGCTCACCGCTCCCTCACCGTCACCTGGTCCGAGGACCCCGCTGCGTAGGGGTAGTCGGACTCCGGTTCTGAGACCACCCGGAACCGGTAATCGACGGGCCCCGGGAACTTAAAGCGATAGCTGGCGTGATAGCGCCCGCGGGTATCGGTGCGTATCACATCGAACTCGATCCACGGGCTGCCCGCAGACCGAGCCTCCAGCACGAGCTGCTTGCCCTCCCGCGGGATCGGCCCTCCCTGCAGTCGTCCGCGAAAGAAGATGCTCCGTCCGACGCCCGAAACGGCCGGCCGGACGCTCAGGAGGATCCCGGCGCGCACGCTCAGGATCAACGTGCGCGTGGCCGCCGGCAGCGCGTCGCCGAGGTGACTGCGGTAGGCGAGGAGCAGCGTGCGTGAGGACAGGCCACCCGTGACCCGCAGGCTGAAGCGCCCGTCCTGCCCGGTGCGCGGGCTCGCCATCGCCACCGGCCTCGCGCCCAGATAGGCCGGCACGGCCATGAGATCGATCTGCGCTCCGCCGATCGGCACGCCGCCGGGCCCCGTCAGCCGCCCGATGATCGTCTGTGCTCGACCGTACCCGCTGGTCAGACGCTCCTTGCTCGTGCCCTTCCAGCTCGCCGTGAGCGTCGCCTGGGCCGAAGCGTTCGTCCCGTTCGCGGCCGCGGGGGCCGCCGGCGGCGGGTTCCCGCCCGGCGGGTTCGCGACCGTGATCTCACGATCCAGCACCGGCGCCGAGTTCCCGGCGGCGTCGATCACGCTCACGAGCAGATGGTGGGAGCCGTCGCTCACCTTCGTCGTGTCGAACGGCACGTCCACGCTGACCGACCGCTCGCACGGCTGCACGTACAGGAAGGCCGCGAGCCCATCCGTGGTCTGGCCCACGTTCCTGCAGTGACCGCCGTTTTCGTCAAGAACCGTGCTCTGCACGACCTGCCCATCGACGCTGAACAGCGCCTCATACACGCCGGCCCCGGGATCGGTCGCGCTGAAGGCCAGGTCGCTCGAGCCGCTGACCGCGGGAGCGCTTGCGAGTTCGCCGCTGACCCCGCTCGCGCTGGGCCCTTCGTTCTGTTCGAGCTTGATGTCGGCGGCGAAGAGATAGACGGCGGCGGCGTAGTTGTTCGAGTCGCCGGCGGCCGCCGGGCATTGATTTCCTTCGAGCCCCCCACAGGAGGCGTTGATGTAGAGACGCGAGCCGAGGTTGGCGCCAGGAACGACTATGCGATTCACTGCAGATAGGGGCTGCTCAAGTTCGCCCTCCGCCTTGCAATTCAGCGCGAACAGGCATTCGTCAAAGATCGCTGTTTCGCTGGGCCCTGACAGCCAAAACTGGTAAGTGACGCCTGCGGCAGCACCCCCGTCCGTGTCACCCGCGCGCCAGAGCGTGGCCCCGGCGATGGTGTCAGGGGTGGGGGCGGCAAACGCCCACGTGGCGACGTCGGTGTGGACAATATGGACCGTCTGATCACCGAGCGCGGCAATCAACGCGCCGCCTTCGGCGCACGTGTTCTTCGCGTAGTCGTCGAACGCGCCTCCGGCAGCCACAGACCCGCTCCACCCGTCTGCCGGGGCGCTTTCGCCGGAGGGGGTTCGGCAGCTGTACACGTGGTACTCGCCCGCCTCGGCGATCCCAGCCGTCAAGAAGGCGGCGAGGACCACCGATGCGAATCCCGCCAGGAGCAACACGCGCTTCGACATCCGTTCGAGCAGCATCTCAACCTCATGTCGCTGCGGGAGCCCCGATGACCCCCCTCGAGAATTGTTTCAGGTCCTGGGCGTGCGAAATGCCGCCGGCTGAGCCGTGGCTGCGCCGCGTGTGCGGGGCGGCGGCTCCCTCTCAGACCGAGAAGGTGATCGGCAGGCGCGCGAGCCCGTAGATCCCCGAGACGCTCTCATAGACCGGCTCTCCGTCGAGCTTCAATCCGCGGATGTGCTGCGCGAGGAACTCGAGACCTTCCCGCAGCTCGAGCCGGGCGAGGTTCGCGCCGAGGCAGTAGTGCACGCCAGCGCCGAACGTCAGCGGCCGGGCGCGGGCGCGTTCCGCTGTGATGTCGAAGCGCTCCGGGTCGTCCGCCTCCCCGTCGCGCGCCTGCCCCTCGATGTCGCGGTTGGCGGTGAAGGCGCACACCATCATGATCGTCCCCTCGGGGAATCTCACGTCGCGGAAGACGATCTCCTCGGTCAGGATCCTTGCGGTGAAGGGCGTGATCGGCTCGTAGCGCAGCGCCTCCTCGATCGCCCGCCCGGCCAGCGTCGGGTTCTCTGCGAGGAGCGCCCACTGCTCGGGATGCTCGGCGAGCAGCCGGATCGCGTGGGCGAGCTGGCTCTGGCTCGTGTCCACCCCGCCGACCAGCACGTTGAACACGAGGTTGATGCACTCGACGTCGCTCAGCCGGTCCCCCTGCTCCTCGGCCGCTATCAGCTTCGAGATCAGGTCGTCGCCCGGGTCCTCGCGCCGTGCTCGCACGAGCGCCTCGGCGTACTCGTAGAACTCCTCCACCGCCCGCTCGATGCCCTCGCGCTCGTTCGCCATGCTGACGGCGTCGAACTGCCTCTGAATCCAGTTAGACCAGTGATTGAGCCTCGGCGCGTCCTTCAGCGGGGCCCCCATCACCTCGGCGATGACCTGCGCCGGGTAGGGCTTCGCGAACGCCTCGACGAACTCGCAGCTGACCTCGGCCCCTGGCCCGGCCCGATCGACCGCCTGGGCGAAGAGCTCCTGCAGGAACTCCCTCATCGCCGGCCGGTAGCGCTCGACCGCGCGTGCGGACAGTGCCGGGTTCACGAGGCTTCGTAGCCGCGTGTGATCGGGGCCGTTGATGTGCAGGATGTTCCGCTTCATCTGCTCATAGAGCGGCCCGTCGGTGACGTCGAAGATCTCGGCGATCTTCATCCCCGGGAAGATCGCCGAGCGCGTGCGCAGGAAGAACTCGCCCGACTCCCGGTCGAGCACCATGTAGCCGAACGGTCCTTGCGCCAGCCAGCCTTCAGAGCGCAGCTCGCGCATCGCGGCATGGAAGCGCTCCCCGCGCATCGACGGATCCGTGTAGTCGAAGGCGGGAAGCTCCAGCTCGCTGACGAGCGCCATCAGCGACCCTATTTCCTGGGGCTAACCGTCTGCTTCAGGGTCGCGCCCGGTGAGAACTTCGGAGCCTTCGACGCTTTGATCGTCACGCGCTCGCCCGTGCGGGGGTTGACGCCCTTGCGTGCGGCCCGTTTGACGACCGAGAACTTGCCGAAGCCGGTGATGCTGACCTCGTCGCCCTTCTTCAACGTCCTGCCCACGGTGTCGATGAGCGACTCGATCGCACGCGAGGAGTCCGCCTTTGAGAGGCCGCTGTCTGAGGCTACGGCCTCGATCAGCTGGGACTTGTTCATGAAGCGCTTCCTTTCAAGTGGATGTGACCGGCGAGCGGGCAGGGTACCGTGCCAGCTTCTTGCCGGGGTTGAGAAGCCCCTTGGGGTCGAAGGCCCGCTTGATCTGTTCGTGCAGCTCGAGCGCCCGGGGATCCCACTGGGACTCGAGCAGGCCGCTCTTGCACCAGCCGACGCCGTGCTCTCCAGCGATCGATCCGCCGAGTGAGATCACGAGCGCGAACAGCTCCTCCCCGACGGCCTGGGCCGCGTCGAGCTCGGCCTCGCGGGCGGGGTCGACGAGCACCGTCGCGTGCACGTTCCCCTCGCCACCGTGCCCCCACGCGCACGATCTGAGCCCATGGGCGGTCGCGATCGCCTCGAACCGCTCGAGGCCCTCGCCGAGCCGCTCGCGCGGGAACACGACATCCTCGCTGACCTTCGCCCCGCGCACCCCCGTGACGACGCCGTTGACGCCGTCCCGCCAGCGCCACAGCGCCTCGCTCTCGGGCGGCTCGTGGACCGCGAGCGCCATGCCGCCGAGCAGCTCGACCAGCGCCTCTCGTTGCGCTTGCGCCTCGGCCTGCGACCCGTCGAGCTCGACGATCAGCGCGAACCCCGCCTGCGCCGGCACGCCCGCGTCCTCGCCGCCCACCGCCCGATAGGCGCCGGAGAGAATCGAAAGCGTCTCCCCGTCGAGGAAGTCGAGCACCGCCGGGCGCAACCCCGCCGCGAACACCTCGCCGATCGCCTCGCAGCCCTCGGCGCGCGTGCGCAGGAACACGACCAGCGCGATCGCCGCCTGCGGCGCGGGCAGCAGCCTCAGCCTCACCGCCGTGATCACGCCGAGCGTTCCCTCCGAGCCGATCAGGAGGTTCTTCAGGTCATACCCGGCCACGTCCTTGCCGGCCCATCCGCCGATCTCCACGAGCTCCCCCGGGGCGAGCACCACCTCCAGGCCCGCCACCCAGGCGCCGGTGACCCCGTACTTCAGCCCATGCGGCCCGCCGGCGTTCGTCGCCACGTTGCCGCCGATCTGCGACTGCTCGGAGGCGCCGGGGTCGGGGCCGAAGAAGAGGCCGTTCTCCCGCGCGAGCCGCTGCACATGGCGCGTGCTCACGCCCGCCTCCGGATACATCCGCCACAACGCCGGCTCGAGCTCGCGGACCCTGCGCAGGCGCTCGAGCGAGCACACCACGCCGCCCTGCGTCGCCACAGCCCCGCCGGTCATGCCCGTGCCGCCGCCGCGAGCGACGATCGGCACGTCGTGCGCGTAGCACCACTCCACGACCGCGGCCACCTCGGCTGCGCTGCCCGGGAGCACCACCGCCTCGGCACGCCCCTCCACGCCCCGCCGCCGCGACGCGTCGCGGTCATACGGCGATGCGTCGGGCCCTTGCAGCACATGCTCGGCGCCGACCAGCCGGCTCAGCTCACTGTTCATAGCTCCAGCAGCCAGGCTAGCGCGACAGGTAGCATGGGGATCTGTCATGGCCGCCAGCGCGAAGCCCTCCGCGGAGGCGAGCAAGCCGGGCTTCCGGACGCTCTCAGGCGAGCCCGTCCGTGAGCTCTACACGGCGGAGGACCTGCCGGCGGGGATCGGGGGACCTGATGACCCGATCGGGCGCCCGGGCGCCTACCCGTTCACGCGCGGGATCCACGAGTCGATGTACCGGGGAAGGCTGTGGACGATGCGCCAGTTCGCGGGGTTCGGGACGAGCGAGGAGACCAACGAGCGCTTCCACTACCTGCTCGACCACGGCCAGACCGGTCTCTCGACCGCATTTGACATGCCCTCGCTGATGGGCCACGACTCAGACCACGCCCGCTCCCTCGGCGAGGTGGGCAGGGAGGGCGTCGCGATCGACACGCTCGAGGACATGCAGACGCTGTTCGCCGGGATCGATCTCGGCGAGGTGTCGGTGTCGATGACGATCAACGCCCCCGCGGCGATCATGCTCGCCTTCTACGTCGCCGCCGCCGAGTCCGATCCCGTCCACCCGAGGGCGCCTGAGCATCTGTCGGGGACGATCCAGGCGGACATCCTCAAGGAGTACATCGCCCAGAAGGAGTGGTGCTTCCCGATCGACCCGGCGATGCGCCTGTGCGGGGACATGATCGAGTGGTGCACACGCCACATGCCCCGCTGGCACCCGATCTCGATCTCCGGCTACCACATACGCGAGGCCGGCTCCACCGCCCAGCAGGAGCTCGCGTTCACGCTCAAGGACGGCCTCACCTACGTCGAGCAGGCGCTCGCGCGCGGCCTCGACGTCGATGACTTCGCGCCCCGCCTCTCGTTCTTCTTCAACGCCCAGATCGACTTCTTCGAGGAGATCGCCAAGTACCGGGCCGCGCGGCGCATCTGGGCCCGGGAGCTCAGGGAGACCTTCGGAGCGAAGGACCCACGCTCATGGCAGATGCGCTTTCACACCCAGACCGCCGGCGTCAGCCTCACCGCACAACAGCCTCTGAACAACATCGTCCGCACCACGATCGAGGCGCTCGCGGGCGTGCTCGGCGGCACCCAGTCGCTGCACACGAACTCCTACGACGAGGCGCTCGCGCTCCCGACCGAGGAGGCCGTGAGGATCGCCCTGCGCACCCAGCAGGTGATCGCGCACGAGACCGGCGTCACGAACACGGTCGACCCGCTCGGCGGCTCCTACTTCCTCGAGGCCCTCACCGAGGAGATGGAGCGCCACGCCTACGCCTACTTCGCGAGGATCGACGAGCTGGGCGGAATGGTGGAGGCGGTCAAGCGCAACTACCCCCAGCGCGAGATCGCCGACGCCGCCTTCACGCTCCAGCAGGAAATCGACGCCGGCGAGCGGATCGTCGTGGGCGTCAACCGCTACGAGCTCGCCGACGAGCAGCCGATACCCACGATGCGCATCGACCCGGACCTCGAACGCAAGCAGATCGGCCGCCTCCAGCACACGCGCGCAAAGCGTGACGGCGCCGCCGTCGAGCGCGCCCTGGCGGCGCTCCGCGAAGACGCCGCCCACGATGAGCGCAACCTGATGGACCCGCTGCTGGCCTGCGCCCGCGCGCACGCATCCGAGGGCGAGATCATCCAGTCGCTGCAGCAGGTCTTCGGCGACTACACCGAGACGCCCGTCTTCTAGCGCCAGCCGGCGCGCAACAGGCCGGGCACCTGCGCGATCGAGTCGACGATCTTGGTGGGCGCGACGCCCGAGCTCTCGAGCGCCTGCTCGCGGAACTTACCGGTGCGCACGAGAATGCCCGCCAGGCCGGCGGCGAGCGCGCCACCGACATCGGCCTCAACATCGTCGCCGAC
>JBEKXJ010000013.1:0-71454 GCA_049512215.1 Solirubrobacteraceae bacterium | reverse complement strand
TCCCCGAGGCGCCGCTTTTCGTCTGGCGGCCTGACCGCCCTTTTCGGACTTGCGCCCGAGCGAACATCCAATTTCGCCTGATCCTCCCGACGAGGAGGCCATAGAGACATGAGCGTCGCTCCAAACCACGTCCCGAGAGGAGGACGAACCGAACTACAGAGCGCTACTTGACAACGGGCCCTTCTTCATAGAGACGAATAGGGGGCGTCGCGGTGGGGCCACGCCGCGCTAGCGCTCCTCCGCGAAAGCAGCAGGCGTGCGTCAGAGAGATGCCCGGGGGTCTTCGAGGTCGGGACCGAGATCGGGGTGACCGCCGGCGTCCCCAAACGTTTTACGCTGAGCCCTTAAGCGAGTACTCGCGTGGCCACGCAAGCGCAATTGCGCAACGCCACCGATCAAATCCCGGGATGACCCGCGAATATCCGCATAACGACGCGGCGCTCATGGTCCGCGCCCGAATGGAAGCCACCGGGGGCCTCCGAGGTCGGGGCCGCCTGACGGTGACCGCCGGGGTCAGGGCTTTTTTGCGCCGCGCGTAAGCCGGGGGTACCGGCCGTTCCGACCTGTCTTTGACGCGACTCGCGGGGTCTGGGATTTCTCTCCCCGTTGTGAAGGCCCTTCTCCCCAACGTAAAAAGGCCGCTGCGGCGAGCGAGCCTACCCTGACCGCCACACGGCGAAAGTCTCCAAGACGCGTGGTTGCGTCCACCACTTGGCTGGTAGTCGGCCACCCCTTGGGTTGAGCAGCCACCACGGCCATGCGGCGAGCGTAGGCCAGAGCCGCCGTCCAGTAGAGACAACCCGCTGCGCGGCGCGCTCGCTGCCGAGCCCGAGGGCGTCGGCTACACATGGCGCACCACGGTCGAAGTAGGGCAGGCCGCATATGTCATGGAGGGCAGCGCCCGCAAGCTGTCGCAGCTGCGCCTCGGCCTTTGGGTCCCGGTTTGCCTTTTCGACGAGGTCGGGGTGTTGCGTCTCTATCGCGAGTAGGGTCGCGTCACGCAGCACGGCTCGACGAGGCCCCCGGTCCAGGGACTCGCCCGGGGATATGTAGGCGCGGCCGTTGCCGTACGGCACGTCTACTGGCACGAGCTCGAGGCGAGGCACCTTGACGCCATACATGACGGACCAGGCCGGCCGACCGGACGCTGCGACGTCGAGGATTGTCTCCCGCAACGCATCGCCGGGGGTGACCGCACAGGCGTCGCTGCGGTCATTGGCGGGCGGGTGTCGTGCGGTCACGATGGAGTAATGCAAGCACAGCAAGCACACAAACAGACAGCCTCATCGGTGCGCGAGCGCCGCATCGCGGCGGGGATGACGCAGCGCGAACTCGCCATCGCCGCAGACTGCTCGCTGCCGTCGGTCGCAAACCTCGAAGCTGGGGTCCTGCCGCGACGGTCGGAGGTCGTGCCACGCATCCTCGATGCGCTTGCCGCGGCCGAGCGAGAGGCCCTATGAACGGCGAGAGCGCCCGGCTAGGGGCGCCCCCGAACTACACGCAGCCACAGCGTAGCCGCACAGACGGCAGGATTATCGGCGGTGCACCTGCCCTGCTGTTCATCGCGGGGGACCTGGACCCGTTCGATGCTGAGCGGTGCTGGCAAGTCCAATCCCTCATCTACGCGACGGGCCAGTGGCGCAGACGTAGGGTGGGCGGCACGATCCGATCCAATCGCATCACGCGCTCTTGGCCTGCGAGCCGGATTCGGGAAGTTAGATGGGCCGCCGACGAAGTCGATCGGGCGGGCCGATGAGCACGCCGGCGATTCGCTTCCTCGACGTCGCGAGCATGGCGAGCACACCACCGCCGCCGGTACCTTGGCTTGCCCCGCCAATACTGCCTCGCGCCGCGCTCATCGCGCTCTACGCACCTGGCGGCGATGGCAAGTCGCTGTTCTCGATGGCCCTGGCCGCGGCGATCGCACACGGCGGGGAGATCGCTGGAATCGCGTGCAGGCACGGTATGACCGTCTACCTCGATGCCGAGAACGGCGAGCACGAGATACATCGCCGAGTCCACACGCTCGGACTGCCAGCTTCCGGGGTACGTGTAGCGGATGCCGCGGGGCTCGACCTGCGCGGCCACCTGGCCGACGTCGAGGCGTTGGTATCGGAGGCGAGCCCGGACCTGCTCGTGCTCGACTCGCTGCGCTCCATGACACCAGGAATGGACGAGAACGACACGGCGCAGACCGCCCGCGCCCTGGACCCGCTACGACGGCTCGCCCACGAGTCAGGCACCGCGATCCTGCTGATCCACCATGCGAACAAGGGCGGACGGGACTTCCGTGGCGCGAGCGCGATCCGAGACTCGGTTGACGTGCTCTGGCATCTCGGCCGCGAGGATCAGGACCCAGACCCGCGCAGGCGCTTCCTGAGCTGCCGCAAGATGCGCGTGGCCGCCGAGCCCGAGCGGCGCTGGCTCCTCGTAGACATCGACCGCGGGCGGGTGCTGATCGACCAAGCCGAGCCGCCCGACGCGGTGAGCCGCCCAGCCGCACAGCCCGTGCGGGCGAAGCTCAGCGACGCAATCCTCGCAAGCATGGACGACTGCCCTCTACGCCTCGCTGCCATCGCAGAGCTGGTCGAGCGGGGGTCGAAGGATGGCAGCGTCCGCAACGCGCTTTCCGCGCTGGTGGAGGATGGGAAGCTCGCTCGCCAGGGCCACGACTACGTGAAGGTGCAAGCAGTGCAAACCGACCGTTTGCACCCTTGCACCGAGGGGGAGACGCCGGTGCAAAGTGCAAGCCCCCCTACGGGGTCGGCACCTTTGCACCCATCGGTTGCGGCGGACGCCGAACTAGAGCGCCTCGCCGCCAAGGGACTCCTCGAATGACCGTCCACGCACGCCCACCGGTCCCGCGCCCAACGCCCGTCCCACAGACTGCTTGCGCGCCCCCCAAAGCCCGCCAACGCCAAAGCGTGAACAGACTAGATGCACGGGCCAGCAATCGCACAGCAATTGCTGTGTGCGTGACACGGCCGAGTAACGCCCCTGGCCGGTGCCAGTCGCCAGTTCGCTGTCCGTTCGAGGCAGTCGCGGTCAATAGCAAGATGAACGCGAAGAACCCAGGGGCACCATGAGCGCCTCCCTCTACAGCGGGGCGCCCGCCCAAGCGGACTCGACGGCGCACCGCCCGCTCACCGCCGCCGACGTGCTGACCGCCTGCGAGGTCGCCGAGCTCCTACACATGCCGACAAGCACCGTCGAACACCTCGCCCGCCGGGGCACTCTCCCATCGCGCAAGATCGGCCGCAGGCGGCTCTATGTGCGCCAGCACGTCGAAGCCCTCCTGCTCGACGAGCGCGACCTCACGTTGGATGCCGGCACCTGACCTCTCCTCGCTTGGCCGAGGTCCACGTGGACGGGCCGCCGAACGCGCTGGGCTCGCTACTAGCTGCCCCCGTCGTAGCTCAGGGATGCCTTGCGTCCCTCGTACAGACGAGAGCTGGCCCCCGTCAACGCCAGGCGCATCTCGCAATAGAGGCGCCAATAGGCTTGCCAAAGGTCGTTGTCGTGAGACAGTAGCTCGATCGTTAGGCCGAGTTCCAGGGCGCGATCCGCATCGATCACGGCACCATGGGACAGATGCTCCTCGACGTTATTTAGGGCGTGCGCGACCGCCTTTGCCTTCGCCGGATCGCCGCTGAGCATGTACTTCGTGAGGAACTTTTCAGCGAACTGCTCGGACCGCAGCAACGCCTTGCGGCAGAAGTCGATGAGCGCGGGGTCCAGCTTATCCAGCAGCGGAAAATATGCTGCCGAAAGCTCGTCACCAGCGCCTTTGACGATGGAGTCCAATCCGTCGAGAAACGACTGAGCTGGGCGCACCATCGGCTCGCCCTTTGCGGTCGTGATCGTCACCTGTGGGTCGATCGGACCAAGCTCCGAAGGCTCGCCCATCACAATCACGTCGGCCGCAATGGCAATAAGAGTCCCGGCGCTCTTTGCGCTGTCGGGCACCACTACGCGAAACGAACCCTTCCCGACCCGCTTGCGACAAAGCAGGACGATCCTCTCGGCTTGGTCGACGTCCCCGCCGGGCGTGTGGAGCAGGAGATCCAGGTCGCTGTCCTGCTCGACATCATCCAGGATGTCGACAAATGGCGGGATGTCTACGGCCGAGATCGATGTCATCGGCCCGGCGACGTACGCGATCAGACGCCTGCCGGTCCTACCTTCGATGGCCCGAATCTGCTCTTGGCGGTCGTATCGCGCCCTCTCAAGGGCGTGAAAGAGCGGCGTCTGCCCCGGAATGGGCAGAGGAGCCGACTCCGAGTCAGCCACTAAAGTCGCGGTACGCGTGGCGGACCGGACGACCCTGATCGGAGGTCGTGGGCGGCTTGCCCCCACTGATTCGCTTGGCGTCATAGGTGCTCCGCTTTTCGCGGTACCGCACCAAGCGATCTTCTAGCGTCGGATGCTCGCGTTTGAGGTCGCTCATCGTGCTCTTGAGAGCTTTCTTCGTGTGACCCATCCTGATTAGGTTATCGGCACACGAGACAGAACGCCACAGTGGGCCGAAACATGCTCTCGCGAAGCCTAAGTGCTACCCAAAGCTGCTACCCCACGGCGATATCGGCCGGCCGGTAGGTAGCCGTAGATAGCGAAAAGGCCCGCGCTGGCGGGCCTTTTCTGTAGTAGCGGGGGCGGGATTCGAACCCGCGACCTTCGGGTTATGAGCCCGACGAGCTACCAGACTGCTCCACCCCGCGTCGCTCCCTATGTTCTAGCAAAAGTGCCGCCCACACACGGCCCTCAGACCGCGATCGGCTCGCCGTCCCTGAAGGATCCACCCGTCGGCCCGTCGTCCGGGAGCGTCGCCAGCGCGGCGCCCTCCTGGACCGGCTTCTGCGCGCCCATCGGCCCGCCCATGTCGGTCTTCACGTTCCCGACACGCCGAAGTCGCTGCCCACGCCGGCATTGTTCACGAGCACGTCGAGCCGCCCCGGGTGTGCCCTGATCCGCTCGGCCGCCGCTGCGATGCTGTCGGGGTCGGCCACATCCAGCGTCAATGCCCGCACGGATCCGCCGGTGCTGTTTGCGAGCTCCTCCGCGGCGGCGCCTGCTCGCCGTCGCGGGCGCTCAGCAGAACCTCATAGCCGCGTTCTGCGAGCTGGCGGCCACCTCCCGACCGGATCCCCCGGTTCGCGCCGCTCACCAGCGCGAGGCCGCTGCTGCGCTGCTCGCTCATCGATGCCCTTTCGCTCGTGGGGACTAGCCGCTTCGCTGCTTGCTGCATACAGCCTCTAGCATCCCGGCCGTGCGCGTCGCCGTGGTCGACATCGGAAGCAACTCTACGCGCCTGCTGATCGGCGATGTCGATCCTTCAAGCGGTGCTGTGGAGGAGCTCCTGCGACGCTCGGAGGTCACCCGTCTCGGTGACGGTGTCGACTCTCAAGGCTTGCTCTCGGCGCAGGCGATCGATCGCGTGCGGCGCACGCTCACCAACTACCGCGCCGCGATCGTCTCCTACGCCTGCGAGGCCAACCTCGCCGTCCTCACCTCGGCCGCGCGCGAGGCCGCCAACGGCGCCGCCTTCGCCGCGCGGGTGCGCGAGGACTTCGATCTCGACGCCCGCGTTCTGAAGGGCGAGGAAGAGGCCCAGCTCACCTTCCTCGGCGCGATGTCGGGCCGCGCCGCGCCCAGCGAGCCCACGGTCGTCATAGACATCGGCGGGGGCTCCACCGAGTTCATCGTCGGCCGCGGCAAGAAGGCCGGCTTTCACGTGTCGCTCCCGGCCGGAGTGGTGCGCATGAGCGAACGCCACATACACACCGACCCGCCCGCGCCCGAGGAGCTTCAGCGCCTCGCCCTCGACGTGCGCACCACCCTCCTGGAAGGCCTTCCGCCCGAGGAGCGTGACGAGGTCAAGCGCGGTATCGCCGTCGCCGGGACGGCCACCTCCGCCGCGGCCATCGCTCAGGAGCTCGACCCCTACGACCCCTCGCAGGTCCACGGCTACATGCTGCTGCTCGCCACCGTCGAGGAGCTGCTCGCGCGTCTGGCCGAGATGACCGAAGCCGACCGGCGCAGGGTCGTGGGCTTGCATCCCGACCGCGCTCCCACGATCGTCGCCGGCATGATCCTGCTCGCAGAGGCCCTGCGGGCCTTCGAGCTAGACGAAGTGGAAATCTCCGAGCACGACATCCTCTACGGCGGCGCGCTGCGCGTGGCCGGCGTGGGCTGAGCCGGCGCTCAGGCGAGGTTCGACCTGCGGGCTCAGAAGCTCAGGCGAGGTTCGACCTGCGCGGGTAGGCAACGCTCGGATCGGTGAGCACGTTCACGAGCGCCGGCTTTCCCGCGGCGAAGGCCCGCTCGAGCGCGGGCCGGAGCTCCTGCGGGCGCTCGACGAACTCGCCATGCCCCCCCAGTGCCTCCACGACCTGGTCATAGCGCGTCGCCGGCCGCAGATCCGCGGCGACCGAATAGCCATAGAGGAACTCCATCGGATGCTTCTCGAGCGCCCAGATCCCGTTGTTCCCGATCACCCCGACGACGTTGACCCCGTGGCGCGCGAGCGTGTCGAACTCCATCCCCGAGAAGCCGAAGGCGCCGTCGCCCAGCAGCAGCAGCACCTGGCGATCCGGCCGCGCGAGCTTCGCCGCGAGCGCATATCCCGGGCCTGAGCCCAGACAGCCGAACGGCCCGGGGTCGAGCCAGCAGCCGGGCTGGTAGCTGTCGACCACGCGCCCCGCATAGGACACGAAGTCCCCCCCGTCGCCGATCACGATCGCGTCGCGCTCGAGCACGGTCGCGAGCTCGGCGTAGAGCCTCATTGGATGCAAGGGCTCCCTGGCGTCCTTGAACTCCGCCAGCTCGGCCTCCCGACGCTCGGTCTCGGCCGTGAGCAGCTCGGAGATCCAGCGCTCGCTCCCCAGCGCCTGGTCCCCCGCCGCTGCGCGCAGATCGGTGAGCGTCGCCGTGAGCGCCCCGTAACACTCCGCCGCGACCAGCCGCGGATGGGGCCGCTCGGGCTCGGCCACGTCGATAACCACGATCTCGGTGTCCTCCCCGAAGGAAGCACCAAAGCCGAGGCGAAAGTCCATCGGAACGCCCACCACGAGCGCGACATCCGCCCCCTTGAGCGCCTGCGAGCGCGCGCGAGAGAAGAACAGCTCATGATCGCCGGGCACACAGCCGCGCGCCAGCCCGTTGAGGAAGACGGGGATCCGGAGCTTCTCGGCCAACTCGAGCAGCGCCTGCTCGCCACGCCCCCAGTAGAGGTCCGTCCCGGCCATGATCACGGGCCGCTCGGCGCCTCGCAGCAGCCGACCGGCCCGCTCGATCGCTTCGCTGTCGGCTCCCTTCCCGCTCTGGCGGGCGACGCCCCCCGGCAGCCCGGTCTGCTCTACGCCCTCGTCGGCCTCGGCGCCCTCGTCGGCCTCCGCGGCCTCGGCGGCCTCCGCGGCCTCCGCGGCCTCCATGAACACGTAGTCGAGCGGGAAGTCCACGAAGGCCGGCCCCCCATGCGGTGTGAGCGCCGCTGCGAACGCGTCATCGACGAGGCCCGGGATCTCCGCAGTGCTCCCGGCCGTCGCCGCGAGCTTGCTCAGAGGCCGCACGAATGGCACGTGGTCAATCTCCTGCAGCGACCCCTGGCCCCAGCGCATAGCCGGCGCACGGCCGCCGAGCACGACGATCGGCGAGTGGTTCGCCTGCGCGGAGGCCATCGCGCTCATCCCGTTCGTCACGCCCGGTCCCGCCGTCAGGGCGCATACGCCGGGCTCCCGCGTCACCTTCGCCCAGCCCTCGGCCGCGAATGCCGCTGTCGACTCGTGACGGACATCCACGATCGCGATCCCCTCCTCGCGACAGCCGTCATAGATCGAGAACAGATGCCCGCCAGAGAGCGTGAAGAGCCTGCTTACGCCGTGGGCCTTCAGCCGGCGGGCCAGGAGCCGCCCGCCGTGATAGGTCTGCCCGGTCTCCTTGGTGGTGGCCATCGGGCCGCGACTCTATCCGCTCGAGCGCCTGTCCAGTGCATGCCAGGGAGAATGCCCGGGACGGGATTCGAACCCGTAGGCTCTTGCGAGCGGCAGATTTTAAGTCCGCTGACTTTGCCAGTTTGTCTACCCGGGCACGGCGATCGTATCGTCCAAAGGGCTGCCCGGACCCGTCCGGGGTGCCTGCACTGAAGGCGCCGGCAAGCCAGACCGGTGATGCCCGCGCGCACCCCGCGCGGGCCCGCGGGGTGCTGATTGGCCCGCTGGATTGGCCCGCTGGCGCTCTCGCCGCCTGCCGGCGGGGCGCCGCGAGAGCGCATTTGGAAAGCGCAACTAGCGGGCTGATACCGTGTCCATAGGGTAGGCAAGCAGGATTGGACCCTCCATGGAGGTCTCGGCACTTACACATTCGGCGAGCATGCCGGGCTTGCGCGGGCCATCGCCCCTGCTCCGGCTGCAGTCGGATGAGCGCTTGATCGCGCTCACGCGCCGCGGGCAGCCCGCCGCTTTCGAGACGCTTTGTGCTCGCTATGAGTCCCGTCTGCTCTCCTTCTGCCGGCACATGCTCGCGTCGCGCGAGGATGCCGAGGACGTCCTTCAGGAGGTGTTCGCCGCGGCCTACAACGCCGTCCTCGCGGACGGGCGCGAGATCAACGTCCGGCCCTGGCTCTACCGCATCGCGCGCAACCGCTCGCTCAACCATCTGCGCCGGGCCTCGGCGATCGGTGTGGATTCGATGGACATCCACTACGCCGACCACGGCCTCTCGACCGGCGACCGGGCAATCCGCAGGGAGAGCTTCCGCGAGCTCATCGCCGACGTTCACCAGCTGCCCGAGACACAGCGCACGGCCCTGCTGCTGCGCGAGATAGACGCCCTCTCCTACGAGCAGATCGCCCTCGCGATGGAGACCACCGTCCCCTCGGTGAAGTCGCTGCTCGTGCGCGCCCGCATCTCCCTGGCCGAGGCCGCCGAGGCACGCAAGCTGACATGCGAGGAGGTGCGCCTCGAGCTCGGTGAGGTCGCCGAGGGCCTCGTCAAGTTGAGCAGCCCCGCGCGCCGCCACGTGCGCAGCTGCGACCGTTGCAGGGCCTTCCGCAAGCATCTGAAGGACAACAACCACGCGCTCGCGGCCATGCTTCCCGTCGGTCCGCTGCTGCTAATCAAGAAGCTCCTGCTGGCCAAGCTCGGCTCGACCGCCTCAGCGGGAGGCGCACATGTCGCCGGCAGCGCGGGAGCGACAGTCGGCGCGGGAGCGACAGTCGGCGCGACCGCCACGGTCGGTGCCGGAGCCGCTGCCGGCGTCGGCGCCGCCGGCAGCACGGGCGTCGCCGGCGGGATCCTCACCGCGGGAGCGGGTGCCCTGGCGACCAAGGCCGTCGCGGGGCTGGCTGCCGCGGCGATAGTCACCGCGGGTGCCGTCGCGGTTGCGCCGGCGGTCCACCGCCATCATCACGCCGCGATCACGGCCTCCATCAGCGTGCAGCCGGCGCCCGGCGTGGCCAAGCCGGTCGTCGTCGCTGTGCGCGCTCAGCCGCTGAGCCCCGGGAACGCCACCATTGCCCCTGCAACGCGCCTCGCGCGCCTGAGCCGCCGTCACAAGCCGGGCAAGCCGGTCCTGCTTGCCAAGAAGACCGTCGTGGCAAGCACCCCGGCGACGGCGGGTGCGGTGGCCGTGCCCGTCGCGCTGCTCGGGGCCGCCGCCAAGCCGCCCGAGCCGAAGCCCGCGGGGACCCAGCCCTCCGGGACCCAGGTCACGGAGGTCACGACCGGGACCACCCAGCTGCCCTCGACGCCGGCGAGCGAAGCTCAGTCGAGCACGCCCGCGAGCACTACGCCTGTCCCCACGAGCGCTCCGAACACGACCCCGCAGGCGCCTCCGGCCTCACCCGCCGCCCAAGCGTCGCCGCCTGTGCCCTCCCCTGTCGCGGCGAAAGCCGTCGAAGCCCAGACCCCCGCGCCCGGCGTGAGCGCCGCGAGCAGGCCGCCGGCGGGTTCACCGGCGGGCAGCGGCGCGGTCAGCGTCCAGGAGACCGGCGGCACCCCGGCGGGCGAGCTCCCGTCCGCGCACCAGAGCGCCCTCCACCGGCTCGAGCGCCGATCGGCGCCGAAGGCGCCGGGCGGGCGTTAGCCGACCGTAAACGAGCGCAGCGGCCGCAGGAGCACCCCTGCAGAGGCGACTTCCAGCGGCGAGGTGACCTGGCGGCTTGCAGTCGGCGAGGTCAGCATCACGATGTCCACACCTTCGCGCGCTCCGGGTCTTTCGGGCAGCAAGAGGACGTCGCGACCCCACATCGTGCGCCCTTCGACGAGCGCGCTGTAGAGGATGTCGTAGGCGGGGACGGTGTTGACCTTCGTCTTGCCTTCGCCGTGCAGGACGAAGTCCTGATAGCGCCCTTCGAGCTCCCGCACGTAACCCGCCGCGTAGAGCGGCAGCTCGCCGAAGAGAGCCCCGGAGTAGGGCGCCAAGCGCAGCGGCTCGACCGCGAAGGAATCCTCGAGCGAGCCATCGGAGCGGCGCCGCTGAACCTTGACATAGCCGCCGGGGTCGGGCGCCACACGGTAGAGGCTGCGATAGCTGAAGCTGAACGGGACCCTCCCGCCGTGGGAGTAGTGGGCGTTCTCGAGCGTCAGGCCTGCCGCGATGAGGAGCGCCAGAAGCCCGACGCCGGCGAGGATCACGGCCGCCCGCGTCGCGCGCGAGGCCTCACGCCAGCGTGGCGAGAGCAGCCGCCCGAGCGTCGGCCCGTGCTCCGGCTTGATCGGCACGGCGGCCATCGCGCGTCAGGAATCACTCCCCGAGCGAGAACAGCGCCTCGAGGTCGTGCCGGGAGTAGGCCGCGAACGCGACCATCGTCCGGGTGCGCGTCACGCCGGGGAGCCCACCGATCGCGCCGGTGACCACATCCGCGAGCTGCTCGTGGTCGGGCACGCGCACGATCGCGACAAAATCCCACTCTCCCGTGACCGAGTAGGCCTCGGCCACGCCCTCGATGTCGGCGAGGGCCCCTCCCAGGGTGGAGAGCGCGTCACGCTCGGCCTCGATCAGCACCACCGCGTTGGTCAACGTCATAGGCCGACCATCATAGGACCGCTCCGACTAGGACCGCTCCGACTACGGCCCCTGCTCCCCGGTGTAACGCAGCCCGAGCCCGAGGATCAGACCGAGCGCTCCCCCCGTCACCCCCGCCAGCCAGCTCGCTTCCGGGCGAGCGAAGGGGATCGCCAGCAGAATCGCGGCGATCGCTCCCGCTCCGAGGAGATCGCCCTCGTAGTAGCTGCCGGCGCGAGCCGCCATCAGATCCGGGGCGGCCCAGGCCGCGAGCAGCGCGAGCGCCCCCGCGTTGGCCCCGATCAGGAACGGCAGCGGGTACACGGCCTCCGCCACGAGCGCCCCGGAGACTCCCGCGCCGAGGAACAGCGCGAGCACCACGGCCGGCCCGTGGCGGCTCTCCAGGAGCCAGCCGAAGAGCGCGACCGGGACGAGCACCACGAACTCATAGAGCCCGTTTCCATAGACGAACTGCCAGCTGAAGAGCTTCCACCAGTCGCCGTGCAGGGGCCCGACGAGCGTCATTTTCTCGTAGAAGGAGGGAGTGGCATGCGCCACAACCCAGGCGAGGCAGCTGATCGACACGAGGGCGATCGTCGCGTACGGCCGCGACGCGGCCCAGCGATCGTGCAGCAGGCTCGCGCGGCGGCGGGGCATGCCGAGGGGGCTCGCCTTCGAGCGAGCGAAGAGGCCGCGGCCCTTTGGCTGCTCATCGGGCGAGCGCCGCGGGGCTCGCGCGCGGGGCAGCTTCGGGGCGCGCCTGCGCAGCCGGTGGCCGCAGTAAGGGCACTCGGTTATGTACGGGCTGACCTCCGAGCCGCACTGCTTACAGACCACGAACAGATCGGCGCCGGAGGACATGATCGATTTATTCTAAGGACCTCCCGACCCCGAGCCGCGCGCCTCTGAAATACTCAATGCCATGAACCTCGGCTACGACCAGAAACTCTACATCCTCGCGTTCGACCATCGCGGCTCTTTTCAGAAGAAGTTCTTCGGGATTGAGGGCGAGCCGGACCCCGAGCAGACAGCGATAATCGCCGACGCCAAGCACCTCATCTACGAGGGGCTCCTGCAGGCCGTGGGCGCCGGCGCCGACCCCTCGGTGACCGGCGTGCTCGTCGATGAGCAGTTCGGATCCACCGTGCCCAGCGAGGCGCGCGCAAGCGGGTTGAGGCTCGCGATGCCCGCCGAGCGCTCGGGCCAGAGCATGTTCGACTTCCAATATGAGGACTTCGGGGCGCACATAGAGCGCTTTGACCCCGACTTCACGAAGGTCCTCGTCCGCTACAACCCCGACGGCGACGCCGCGGCAAACGGCGGGCAGCTCGAGAAGCTCAAGCGGCTGAGCGACTGGCTGAAGAAGCACGAGCGCAAGTTCCTCTTTGAGCTGCTCGTGCCCGCCGAGGACTCCCAGCTAAAGGCCGTCGGCGGGGACAGCGACCGCTATGACTCAGAGCTCCGTCCCGAGTTGATGCGCCGCACGATCGCCGAGATCCAGGATGCCGGCATCGAGGTCGACGTGTGGAAGATCGAGGGTGTCGACGAGCGCGCCGATTGTGAGATGCTGGTCAAACAGGCCCGCTCCGGTGGACGCGACGGCGTCGTCTGCGTCGTCCTCGGCCGCGGCGCCGATGATGCGAAGGTCGACCAATGGCTCACACAGGCGGCGCCGGTGGAGGGTTTCGTGGGTTTCGCGATCGGGCGCTCGATCTGGTGGGACCCGCTCAAAGCCTACGTCGACGGGAAGACCGAACGCGCCGCCGGGGCGCGAAAGATCGCCGAGAACTACCTGCGCTTCGTGAGCGTCTACGAGCGCGCCAAGACTCCCCTCGGATAGGCGGTTCGCGATGAAGATGAGACAGAGCCTCGCCGACTGGGAGCGGGCATTTGTCAACGAGATCACCCTCGATCGCCGCAGGCGCGACTCACTGCGGCGCACCGCCGAGCAGCGCACGATCAAGCGCGAGGTCGAGCGGCGCCACAAGCGCGGCTCGGTCCACTTCGTGATGCTCGTCCTCACGCTCATCGGGACCGCGGTCGTGGTCACCGTCGTGATGTTCCGCACGCTCTACCTGCTGCTGGGCTAGAGACTCAAGGCTTCGCTTCGAGCCGCGGAGCGGCTCGTCCGTCTAGGAGGATTCGCCGAGCTCGCGCAGCGAATCGGAGACCTCGCTGCCGGCCTCCTGCTCGTGCTCGGCCGCCGCCTCGACGTCTTCCCGGTGGATCTCGAGGTAGATCTCCTTGCGGAACACGGGCACGGCCTGAGGCGCCTGTATACCGATGCGCACCTTCTCGCCCATGACAGACAGGACCGAAACCTCGATGTCGTCCCCGATCATGATGCTCTGGTTGGACTTGCGCGTCAGAACCAGCATGCATTGCACCTCCTCATTGCCGACAGGCGACCCGGCATAGTCCCCCGAACCGCCGGTGCGCCAAGCATAGAGGTCGGATCGGGGGAAAGCGAACCCACCACCCGGTTTGTCCCAGTTTGCGTCCAGCCGCGCGTCTGGAAACGTCTCCGGCGCCCATCCTCGCCGCGCCGCGGGCGCTTTGCGCTAGTCTCCCGCACCGCTCATGCCTCGCCGATCTCTGCGCCCCCACCTGAACCAGATTCGAGCCTGGGTACGACAGGGCCGCACCGACGCCTGGATAGCCCATCAGCTCGAAGTCACCGTCCGCGATATCGAGCAGTTCAGGCGCCAGAACGAGCTTGTCAGCGATGAGGAGCCCGCCGAGGGCGCGACCGCGATCGGCTACCCCGAGGAGATCGACCTGCGGGCCGAGGACGACGCGCTCATCGCCGCCGAGCTCGAGTCGGCTGAAATCGAGGCCGAGCGCTCGCGGGCGCTCGCCGCTGCTAGCAGCCAGGACTCAGAGGACTCCGGGGAGGAGTCCGAGGAGGAGGAGGAGAACGCCCCGCGCTCGCGCAGGCGCGGGCGCCGCGGCGGCCGCGGGCGCCGCCCAGCCGCCGATCGGGCCTCCGAAGGCGCGCCCGGCGGATCGGCACGCGCCGGCGCCCCTCTGGAAGGGACATTCGACCACGGCGAGGAGGGCTACGGCCTGTGGCTCGACCCGGCCATCCAGGAGGACCCGATCTACGCCGAGCACTGGGCCGGGCACCGCCCCGTCGAGGTCGTGGTCGAAGAGGACCAGATCGTCATCCGCCGCGCCGGCGAAGACGACTAGCTGCTACGCGCTGATCTCCCTGCGCCCGCCCGCATAGTCAGCGGCCTCGCGCAGGTACATGCCGAACGCCGCATCCACCACCACCCCCGCCTCCCATGCCCAGGGATCCTCGGGGGCCACGCTCATCGCCACCTGCAGGCACCAGGCGCTTCCGTGCCCGTAGAGCTCGACGAGCTCCTCAGAGGAGAAGCGCCCGCCCAGCCGCCGGCGCAGCTCAGCCACGAGGGCCTCGGTGACGCGCTCGAGCCGCTGGCGGCGCTCGGGGGGCGCCGCCGTGAGACGGCGTTCTCCCTGCTGCCACTGATAGATCGCATTCTCAAACGACACGCGCCGAGGCTAGCAGCGCCCAGCCGCGAGCGGGCCCACGCGCCCGGCCGGGGGCCCTCAGTCGTTGGGCAGGCCGCTGATCAGATAGGGCTGCTCGCCGCTTCTCATCATCCCCAGCCGGCGTGCCTGCACTTCAAGCGTGGAGCGGCGGCCCAGCGCTTCGTGCTGGCCCACGAGCAGCCTGTGTTCGCGCTCCATCGAGAGAACCCTTGAGCCGTCTCTGCGCGCCTGACGCCAGGTGGAGAGCATGCGCAGCCCGGCGCTCGCGTAGAGGTAGACGAGGGCCACGAGCACGCAGAGCATCGCCATGCGCCCGAACCGGCCCCACTGCACGCGCTCGCCCGCCCCGATCGCTGCCGCGCCTCTCAGGCGAGCGCCGCGCCGGGTCTTCGCTCCCGCTCGGGCAGAGCGGCTCGAGCGCGCGGGGGTTGCCGATGCGGTGGGCATGTTCTCCGGGCATTCGCCTCCGCAGGCGAAGATCCTGCAGGCGCGCGCTCAGCTCTTGGGGCTGGACGCTCTGGAGAAGGCGCTTGGGCCGGGAAACTCGGCGTCTGCTCCGAGCTGCTCCTCGATGCGCAGCAGCTGGTTGTACTTCGCCACCCGGTCCGAGCGCGATGGGGCGCCCGACTTGATCTGTCCGCACCCGGTCGCGACCGCGAGGTCTGCGATCGTCACATCCTCGGTCTCGCCCGAGCGATGGCTGATCACCGCGGTGTAGCCCGCCTCCCGCGCCATCGCGATCGCATCGAGCGTCTCTGTCAGCGTCCCGATCTGGTTGACCTTGATCAGGATCGAGTTCGCGATCCCGGCCTCGATGCCCCTGCGCAGCCGGTCTGTGTTCGTCACGAACAGGTCGTCCCCGACGAGCTGCACCCGCGCGCCCAAGTGCTCGCTGAGCGTGTTCCAGCCATCCCAGTCCTCCTCGTCCATGCCGTCCTCGATCGACACGATCGGATAGCGCGAAACGAGGTCGGCCCAGTATTCGCTGAGCTCGGCCGCTTTCAGGGTGCGTCCCTCGTGCTCGAGCTGGTAGGCCCCGTCTCGGTAGAGCTCGCTGGCCGCGGGGTCGAGCGCGATCGCGACATCCTCCCCGGGGCGGTAGCCGGCGGCCTGGATGCCGGCGATCAGCATCTTCAGCGCCTCCTCGTTCGAGCTCAGGTCGGGAGCGAACCCGCCCTCGTCGCCCACGGCCGTGCCCAGCCCGCGCTCGTGCAGCGTGCGCTTGAGCGCGTGGAAGACTTCGGCGCCCATGCGCAGCGCCTCGGAGAAGCGCTGAGCGCCCAGCGGCACGACCATGAACTCCTGGAAGTCGACCTTGTTGTCGGCATGCACACCGCCGTTGAGGACGTTCATCATCGGCACCGGCAGCACGCGAGCTGCCTCGCCGCCGAGGTAGCGCCACAGCGCGAGCCCCTCCTCGGCCGCCTGGGCGTGGGCGGCGGCGAGCGACACGCCGAGGATCGCGTTCGCGCCGAGACGCGACTTGTTGGGCGTTCCGTCGAGCGCGATCAGAGCGCGATCCAGGCCTGCCTGGTCAGAGGCGTCGATGCCGGCGACCGCCCGCGCGATCTCGCCGTCGACGTTCGCGACGGCGCGCGTCACACCCTTGCCCTGCCAGCGCTCTCCGCCGTCGCGCAACTCGGTCGCCTCGAACTCCCCCGTGGAGGCGCCGGAGGGCACCGCGGCGTGCCCGTGAGCGCCCGAGCGCAGGCCCACCTCGACCTCGATCGTGGGGTTGCCGCGGCTGTCGAGGATCTGCCGGGCGTGGATTCGCTCGATCTGGCTCATGACGCGGACCTCCCCCTAGCTGGCGCCGGCAGCACCGGCGTGAGTTCTCTGCGCTTGAGCAGGTGCACACCGAGGTGACTCGACGTGCCGCTCTACGGCGTGGAGCTTGTGCCCGTGGAGCTTGTCTTGGGCGCTTTGTACTCCTTGCAGTCGGCCACCACGTAGCCCGCGCGACATTCGGTTTTGGCCGTCCACTTGGCTTTGAATTCTTTGACGAACTTGCTCAGCGCCGCCTGTTGCTGACTGGCGGTGAGCTGCTGCTTGATCGTCGATTCAGCCTGCGCCAGCGACTGCTGGTTGCCGGTCGAGGTGCTCTTCACCTCGAAGATGTAGTAGCCGAAGACCGTCTTCACCGGGCCGCTGAGGACGTTCTGGGCGGCGCTGAAGATCGCGGTGTCGAGCGCCTTCTCCTCCTGCCCTTTCACCACGCCTGTGAGCAACCCGCCGTTGGCCTTGCTCGTCGGGTCGATCGAGACGCGCTTGGCCACGCTCGCGAAGCTCTTGCCCGATTCGACTTCCTTCTTGGCGCTCTTGGCGGCCGCTTCGGTCTTAGTGAGGATGATGTCGACGTTGCGCTTTTCCGGCGTCCCGTAGCGCTGCTTGTTTTCGTTGTAGTACTTGACGACCTGTGCATGGGTGACTTTGCCCTTGGTCTTGGCGATCTTCTGCTGAATTTTCGAGGAAAGCATGTTCAGCTTCACGCGAAGCAGCAGATCGGAGACCGTCTGGCCGGAGCTCTGAAGGAATTTTTCGAACGTCGCGGCCTGGGGGAACTCCTGGCTCTTGATCTGTTCGAACTGTTTCGTCACTTCCTTGTCAGACAGCTTCACGCCGAGCGATGACGCTTCGCCGAGCACCCACTGTGAAGAGACGAGGAAGCCCAGCACCTCCTGCTGCAGAGACTTGTACTGCTGTTCGCACTGGCTCTTCAGCTCGGCGTTTGAGGGCGCCGACTGGCCTTTGGCCGGCTTCGGCGTGGTCGCCTGCAGATGGGCGATGCACGCGGTGTAGTTCGGCGGTTCCGGCACCACAGGTTTGCTCGCCGTTTCCGTCGCCGCGGTGCTCGAGGTTGCCGCGACCCCCATCCAGTGGTCGAACGTCGACTTGGTGATCGGGTTGCCACCAACCTGCACGACGGCGTTGCCGGCAATGCCACCGCATGCCGCCAACCCCACGACGGCAAATAAAACGGCGCCTAGCGCCGGAACGAAGCGAGTCATTTTGGACACGACGCGCCACTCTAGCGGAAAGCCGAGAGCCCGTGGTTAACGAGTTCCTTAAGCCGCCTCAAGCGGCCTCGCGCATTACCGCGAGCAGCATGTCGGCCGCCTTCACCACCTCGGGAAAGCGCTCGACCCCCTCTCTCGGGACCCTGACCGAGACCTGCGAGCGCCCGGATTCATACAACGCGTTGGGCAGCTCCTCGCGCAGCCGTCGCGCCTGACTTGAGTCCAGCTCGATCGGCACGACCGCGAGGCGATCGCCGCGGAAGCTCACCGTGCGCGCCCCGGCAGCACCGAACTTCAGGCGCGCCCGCTGCAGCGCCAGCAAGTTCTCGAGCGGCTCGGGCACCGGGCCGAAGCGATCGATCAGCTCCTCGCGCAGCCGCTCCACGTCGGCCACCTCGAGCGCTCCCGCGACGCGCCGGTGCACCTCGATCTTGGCCTGCTCGTAGGGAACGTAGTCCGCCGGCACATAGGCATCGACGTTGACATCCAGCCGCACCGGCTCTGCCGGCGCCTGCCCCTCCCTCCCTGAGTCCAGATCGGCCCGCACCGCCTCGTCGAGCATCTGCATGTAGAGCTCGAACCCCAGCGCCGCGACGTGCCCGGACTGCTCGTCGCCGAGCAGGTTGCCCGCGCCCCTGATCTCCAGATCGCGCATCGCGATCTTAAAGCCGGCCCCCAGCTCAGTGTGGTCGGAGAGCGCCGAGAGCCGCTGCGCCGCCTCGGCGGTCAGCGCAGCCGCGGAGTCGTAGAGCAGGTATGCGTAGGCCCGCTCGCGGCTGCGCCCGACGCGGCCGCGGATCTGGTAGAGCTGGGCCAGCCCGAAGGTGTCCGCGTTCTCGACGATCAGCGTGTTCGCCTGCGGGATGTCGATGCCCGACTCGATGATCGACGTGCACACCAGCACGTCTGCGCCTCCCCGCAGGTAGTCCATCATCACCGTCTCCAGCTCGCCCTCCCCCATCTGGCCGTGGGCGACGGCGAAGCGGACGCCCGGGCAGAGCGCGCGCAGCCGCTCGGCGGTCTCCTCGATCGAGTCGATCCGGTTGTGCAGGAAGAAAGCCTGCCCCTCGCGCTCGTGCTCGCGCAGGATCGCGCGCTTGACG
This sequence comes from Solirubrobacteraceae bacterium, assembly GCA_049512215.1. GTDB lineage: Bacteria > Actinomycetota > Thermoleophilia > Solirubrobacterales > Solirubrobacteraceae > Palsa-744. The sequence goes on along the minus strand of JBEKXJ010000013.1, from coordinate 52,814 downwards.
AGCTCCTCCTCATACTCCCCAACGTAGGTCTTCACCGGCCGCCGGCCCTCCGGCGGAGTCTCGATCACCGAGATGTCCCGCAGCCCCGCCAGCGACATCTGCAGCGTGCGCGGGATCGGCGTCGCCGACATCGAGATCACGTCGACCCTCAGCTTCAGCTGGCGCAGGAGCTCCTTCTGCTTGACCCCGAAGCGCTGCTCCTCATCGATGATCAGGAGGCCGAGGTCCTTCGCGCGCACGTCGCGCGAGAGCACCCGATGGGTACCGATCAGTATGTCGATGCGCCCCTGCGCGAAGCCCGTCACCGCGGCTCTCTGCTCGGCCGCCGAGCGGAAGCGCGAGACCTGCTCAAGCGTGATCGGGTAGTCGGCGAGCCGCTCGGAGAACGTCCCGTAGTGCTGCTGGGCGAGAATCGTCGTGGGCACCAGCATCAGCACCTGCTTGCCCTCGCTCGCCGCCTTGAAGGCAGCGCGCAGCGCGACCTCGGTCTTGCCGTAGCCGACGTCTCCGCAGATCAGGCGGTCCATCGGTCGCGGCGCTTCCATGTCGGCCTTGACGAGTTCGATCGCTTCGCGCTGATCGGCGGTCTCCGTGAACGGGAAGCGCTGCTCGAACTCGCGCTGCCACTCCGAATCGGCTGCGAACGCGTGCCCGGGTCGCCGCCTTCGCTCCGCGTAGAGGCTCAGGAGCTCACCAGCCAGCTCCTGAGCAGCGCGCCGCGCGCGCGCCTTCATCGTCTCCCAGCGCGTTCCCCCGAGCTTGCTCAGCGGCGGGTGCTCGCCACCGGCGCCGACATATCGTGAGATCTTCGCGAACTGGTCGGTTGGCACGAACACACGGTCGTCCCCCTGGAATTCGAGGTAGAGGTAGTCGCGCGTGACGTTCGCCACCGTCCGCGTCTCAAAGCCCGCGAAGCGCGCGACGCCGTGGTCCTCGTGCACGACGATGTCACCCGTGCGCAGCTCTGTGAACGAGCGCAGGGCACCCCGCCGCAGGCCACCCGGGCCGCCGTCTGTCCCGGGGCCGTCGCGGCGCTCGGCCCGGCGACGGCGCAGCAGGCGGTGCTCGGGAAAGACGGCGAGCTTCAGTGCAGGTGCGACGAAACCCTCGCGCAGCGACGCGGGCACAAAGCGCAGCGAGGGCTCGAGCACGCGGCGCCCGACGTCGACGTCCTCGCCGAGCCAGGTTGCTTTCAGGCGCGCGAGGTTGTAGGCGGCGCGCTCCCCCTCGCCCCGTTGGGGAAACGCCACCACCGTCCTGTAGCCGGAGCGCACGAGCTTCTCGAGCTCCGGCTCGGCGTCGGCCAGGGAGCGGGCCGCCGTCTGGGCAGACTGTGCGCGCACCTCGATCTCCTGGCCGCTGGAGATCGCCGAGAGCCAGATCCGCGCGCGCTCGTCCACGGTCGCGGCGATGCTTTCCGGGCTCACGTAGAGCTGGTGGGCCTCGGCATCCGCGAACGCGGCGCAGACATCGGTCCAGTGGTCGCTCAGCGCCGGTGCGAGCTCCTCCTCCGCGGCCACGATCAACTCCGTCTGCGGACCGATCAGGTCGAGCAGCGCGCCGAAGCGCTCGACGGGCAGGATCTCAGTGATATCGGGGCGCTCGGAGGCACCCGGGCGCGAGTCGGCGGCCGCCGCCGCGATCTCCGCGAGCTCCCTGTGCTCGGATGCGAGCTCCGCGGCGGGGGCGATCTCGACCTCCTCCGTCTCACCGAGCGAGCGTTGCGTGAACGTCGAGAACCAGCGCAGCGATTCGATCTCCAGGTCGAACATGTCCACACGCACCGCACGCTCCTCGGTGGCCGGGAAGACATCCAGGAGGCCTCCCCGGAGCGCGAACTGCCCGCGCTCCTCCACCTGCTCAGTTCGCTCATAGCCCGCTCCAACGAGCTCCGAGGCACACTCCTCGAGGTCCAGGAGCTCGCCCACGCGCAGCGTGAACGAGCGCGGCCGCAGCGCCGGATCGGGCACCTTCTCCGACAGGGCCACGGCGCTGACCACGACGAGCGGGCCACCGGCCTGCTCGGGGTCCTTCCCGCGCGGGCTCTCCCCCGTGCTCGCGTTCGCTGCCAGCAGCGCGTCCAGCGCGGCGACCCGCAGGCCCACCAGATGCGCCGGGGGCGTCAGATGGGACTCGTAGGCCACCCCCCGCGAGGGGTAGTAGCGCACGCGCCGGGGCTCAAGCCAAGCGCGCAGATCGGAGGCTAGGTCCCGCGCGGCGCGATCATCGCCGACGACGACCAGCGTCGCGCGCCCGCGCGCTGCCTCGTCGATCTCCGCGAGCGCGGCGATCAGATATGGCTGCAGCGAGCCGGAGACGAACGCGTGACCACCCTCGCGCGCGAGCCTCAGGGTCGGCTCGTCCTCGGCGACCAACCCCAATAGCGTGCGCAGAGCGGAGGCCGCGCGCGCCATCTACTGCTCCTTCCCTGCGGCGAGGCCCTGCTCGCCCAGCACGACGCGCTCGATGAGCTCGCAGGAGCGCTCGATGAGCTCGCCCACCTGCGCCTCACCCTCCTTGAAACGTCCGAGCACGTAGGCCGAGACGATCTCGGGGTCGCTGGAGTCCGGACGTCCGACGCCGACGCGCACGCGCACGAAGTCGGCCCCGCCGAGCTCGCGCTCGATCGACTTCAGCCCGTTGTGCCCCGCGAGCCCGCCGCCCGTGCGCGTGCGCACCTCGCCGAACGGGAGGTCGATCTCATCGTGCACGACAAGCACCCGCTCGAGCGGGAGCTTGAACGCCCCCCGCGCCGGACCGACGGAGCGACCAGCGTCGTTCATGTAGGTCTGCGGGCAGAGCACGGCCACGCGTGGGCCCGCCTGCGTCGCGAGCCCACCCGGCCGAGCCGGGATCCGGCCCTGCGCGATGCGCCCGCGAAAGCGCTCCTTCGTGCGCCCCAGTCCCCAGCGCTCGTAGAGCGCCGCGGCCACCATGAAACCCACGTTGTGCCGCGTGTCCGCATGCTCGCGCCCGGGGTTGCCGAGCCCGACGATGAGCCAGTCGATGGCCCCGCCGCCGCCGAACGGCGCTCGCAGGAGCTGCTACTCCGCGCCGGAGGAGCCCTCGGAGCCGGCCTCCGCGGCCTCGCCCTGCTCGGCGGCCTCTCCGACGAGCTCCGTCTCGGCTTCGATTTCCTCCTCTACCGCGGCCTGCAGCCGCGGCGGGGAGAGGGTCGCCACGACCGTCTCCTCGGCGTCGTCCAAGAGCGTGACACCATCCGGGATCGCGACGGCGGACAGCAGGATCGTCTCGCCGATCTGCATCCCGCCGACCTCGTGCACGATCGACTCGGGGATCGACGTCGGTAGCGCCTCCACGTTGAGCTCGCGGGTGATCTGCTCGAGCACACCGCCTTCCTTCACGCCCGGGGCGTCATCGGCCCCGGCCAGCTCCAGCGGCACGACCGCACTGATCGCCTCGTCAAGGCGCACCCGCAGCAGGTCCACGTGCACCGTCTCCCCGCGCACAGGGTGGCGCTGGGCCTCCTTCAGGACGACCGGGGTCGCCCTCTTGCCGTCGAGGCTCAGATCGAGCACCGCGCCCGAGCCCGCCAGCGCGAGCCGCAGCTCGCGGGCGTCCGCGTCGAAGCAGACCGCTTCTGCGTCGCCGCCATAGAGGACCCCGGGCACACGCCCGCGGCGCCGCAGTCGTCGCGCCGCGCGCGAGCCCTCGGCGGCGCGGCTCTTCACATCTAGTTTCGTGGTCGTCTCGGCCATGGCGGGCGATTGACTCTAGCAATCGCCTTCGTTCGGTATCGGGGCACTCAGTCCCAGCAGCGTGACCGTGATGCCCTTGAAGAAGTTCCCTCTGCGGCGCACCAGAACGCACTGCACGACCGGCAGCGTGCCGATCACCGTCCACGCCAGGCGCGTCTTCCCCGTGGCCCCCGTCAGCGAGTAGGCGGTGGCGGACGTCAGCGACAGGATCTTCAGCGCACCTGCTCTGCGCAGGCGCGGGCTGCTCGCGTTCGCCCGCACCGTGGCCACGCAGGACGGGCTTCTGCTGCATCCGCTCAGCTGGCTCAGCATCGCCTTCACGTCGCCCTTCGCCTGCGCCTGGATCAGCGCCAAGTCGTCGTCGCGTTCGACGTTCTCGGCTGAGAGGAACCGCGCCAGAAGGCCGCTGACGGCGAGGAACAGCACGACGGCCACGCAGATGAGCAGGATGCGTTTCAGGACAGCCGGCTCTTAGTAGAGGGTGGCGATGTGGGCCATATTTCGCTAATTGATGCGGGATCGACGCCGCTGGAATCCTGGCATGAGGGGCATTGCACCGGCGTCAAGGGCGGTCGCCGGCGCGCTCTGCCTGCTGGCTAGCGGCGTTGTCCTGAAACGACTTGAAGTGCGACCCACACCACGAACGCCACGAGGATGATCAAGACGACCAGTTCACGAGCCGCCAGGACGATCGCTTCATGCGCGACCATGCTGCCTCCTTATCCACCCCATCGGCCTTGAGCGTCCACCGATCGGCTTTGGCCCTCGGCGGCCGCCGGGGTTGCCCACGATCTCGATGTTCTGCTGGGACATCGCCCGGCCATTATCGCGCAGGCACGCTCCGATCAGCTGAGCGGCGAGTTCGGCCGCTCGCGCGATCTCCACCGTCGAGCCTCACCTCTGCAGATGGCGTCAGGGCCTAGAAGAGCTGGTTCTCGCCGCCGAACACCTCGCTGACCGAATCGTCGACGAATATCCGCCGGATCGAGTCGGTCAACAGCTCCGCGCAGGGGAGCACGCGAATGTTCCGGGGGCGGTTTGGACTGACCGGGATCGTGTCGGTGACTACGATCTCCTCCAACCCCGAGGTTCTCAGGTTCTCGAACGCATCACCGGAGAAGACGGCGTGGGTGGCCGCCGCATAGACCCTCGCCGCGCCCTCCTCGCTGACCGTTTTGGCCGCGGCCTTCAGCGTGCCTGCGGTGTCGATCATGTCGTCGACGATCACCGCGGTCTTGCCCTTGACGTCTCCGATCACGTAGCCGATCTCCGCAACCTGCTGGGCTGGGCGCTCCTTGTCGAGGATCGCGAGCTCGGCGCCGATCTTCGAGGCAAACTTCTTGTTCAGCTTCACCCTGCCCGCGTCCGGGGCCACCACGACGAGGTCACTGAGCCCGAGGTCGGCGAAGTACTGCGTGAGCATGAAGAGCGCCGTCATGTGGTCGACCGGCTTTTGAAAGAAGCCCTGAATCTGGCCCGCGTGGAGGTCCATCGTCAGCACCCTGTCCGCACCGGCCGCCTCGAGCATGCGGGCCACGAGCCGCGCCGATATCGGCTCGCGCGGCGCCGACTTCTTGTCCTGACGGGAGTAGCCGAACCACGGCGTCACGGCGATCACCCTGTGCGCCGAGGCGCCGACGGCCGCGTCGATCATGAACAGCAGCTCCATCAGCGAGTCGTTCGCCGTCACCCCCGTGTTGGGGTTCCCGCAGGTCGACTGCACGATGAACACGTCCGCCCCGCGAATCGACTCCTCATAGCGGCAGTAGACCTCGCCGTTTGAGAAGGTCTTCAGGGTCACGGGGCCCAGGTCGACGCCGAGCTTGTCGGCGATGTCCACGGCGAGCTGCGGGTTCGCACGCCCGCTGAACAGCATCAGCCGCTTGTTGTAGTCGATCGGCAGGCTCGCCCGCGAGGACTGCGTGCGCGTGTCCATCGCGCTCATCTCGCGAGGGAGTGTAAAGGTCTGGCCGTCCCGACCGCTCATCTGGGCCTCTTCGGCCGTTCGGCGTAGCCCTCGATGTTCGTCTGACGCTCGCGTGCGATGCCGAGCGCCCCGGGCGGGACGTCCTCGGTGATCACCGATCCGGCGCCGGTCTGGGCCCGGTCTCCGATCGTGAGCGGGGCCACGAGCGTGGTGTCGACGCTCGTGCGCACGCCGCGCCCGACGCTCGTCCGATGCTTGGACTGCCCGTCGTAGTTAGCGGTGATCGTCGCGGCACCGAGGTTCGAGCCCTCGCCGACGTCCGCATCCCCGATGTAGGAGAGGTGGGGGATCTTCGCCCCCGGGCCGATGTCGGAGTTCTTGACCTCGACGAACGTCCCCGCCTTCGCCCCCTTGCGCAGGACGGTGCCGGGGCGCAGATAGGCGAACGGCCCGACGCTCACGCCCTCCTCGAGCACGCAGTCGACGAGGTAGGAGTGCCTGACGGTGCAGCCGCCCGCGATCTTGGTGGTGCCCCTGATCGTCGTGAACGGCTCGATCACCGTGTCCGCTCCGATCTCGACGTCGACGTCGATCACCGTGTTGGAGGGATCGATGATTTCCACGCCGGCGAGCATGTGGCGTTCGTGGATCCTCAGCTGCGCCAGCCCACGGACCTGCGCGAGCGCCACTCGGTCGTTGACGCCGAGCACGAGCCTCTCATCCTCGAGCAGATGGGCCGCCACCACCGACCCCTCGGCGGTGAGCAGGTCGAGAACCTGCGGCAGGTAGAGCTCGCCCTGGGCGTTCTCGGCGCTCAGCCGTGGCAGCACCCGGCGCAGCGCGGAAGCATCGAACACGAAGATGCCCGTGTTGACCTCGCGGATCTCGCGCTCTGACTCGGTGGAGTCTCCGTGAGCCTTCGTCTCGACGACCCGCGCGAGCGCTCCGCTCTGATCGCGCACCACCCGCCCGTAGCCCTCGGGGTTCTCGAGGACCGTCGTGGCCATCGTGGCGTGGGCGCCGCTGCGCGCGTGCGCCTGCAAGAGCCCGCTGATCGTCGCGCTGTCGAGCAGCGGCACGTCGCCGCTCAGCACGAGCACCGGCTCCTCGCACTCGAGCCCGGCCGCCGCTCGCGGGTCGATCTGGGACATCCCGGCCACGACCGCTCCGCCGGTGCCGTTCGGGCGCTCCTGCACGGCGAGCTCCACTCCGGTCGGCAACAGCGGCTCGAGCGCCCTCGCCGGGGAGTCCACGACCACGACCGTTCCCGCTCCCGCCCCGAGTGCCGCGCGCACGGGCCACAGCACCATCGGCAGGCCGCACAGCTCGTGCAGGACCTTCGGCGTCCGGGAGCGCATGCGCGTGCCCTGGCCGGCGGCGAGGACGAGGACGATTGGGGCGCTCACCGCAGAAATGCTATTCGCTTGGTGCACGCAGCAGCTGGGGGGCAGGGATTCGAACCCCGATTCTCAGGACCAAAACCTGATGTCCTGCCATTGGACGACCCCCCAAGGGGCGGGCACATGGTCGCACGTGTTCACCGCTGGAGGCGCCCTCGAGCGAGATAAAGGGCCCCAAGACAGAGGCGTTCACAACGCAATAACCCTCTCATCGGCGCTTCCTGCAATCATGCCGGCACTCTTGTCAGGGCGAGCCCACCGATTTGGGAGGAGTCTCGCCGTCGTGCTCGCTGCCGCGCTGCTCTTCTGCGCGGGCGCGTTCGGCGGTGGCACGCGCGCGGCCGCGGCGAGCGCCTGCCCGGGAGCCAAGCTGCGCCCGAGCACGGTGAACCTCGCGGCGGTGGATGCCGCCACGCTCTGCCTCTTGGATCGGATCCGCCGGGCCTATCACCTCTCGCTGCTGCGACACAACGGAGAACTCGGGGCGTTGGCCCGCAGCCAGGTCGAAGAGATGCTGCGCTCAGACTACTTCGCCGACGACCGCCCATCGGGCCAGACGCCGTTGTCGCTGATTGCCTCGACCCGCTACCCGACCCACGCCGTGAGCCTGTCGATCGGACAGAACATCGGCTGGGGCACGGGCGCGCTCGCGACCCCCGCTCAGCTCGTCGCCGGGTGGATGGCCTCCCCGCCGCACCGCAAGATCATCCTCACCGGCGGATACCGCGACGCCGCGGTCGCCGCGAGCGCCGCGGTGCCGGCCGTAATCGGGGCCGACCTGAGCGGAGCGACCTACGTCCTCGAGCTCGGCGCGCGCCACTTCCCGAGGGCTTCCAGGTGATCGGGGCCGGCCTTTAGCGAAACCGAGGGTCCTCGAGCTCGGCGCGCACCGCCACCCGAGGGCCCGCGCCGCTACCCGAGGGCCTTCAGGAGCGCCTGCCCGCTCGGCGCGGCACCCGGCCGCCTTCGGCGCCGGCCTCCGAGGCAGGACCGCCCGCGGAGGAGATTCCGAGCACCCGCATCGACTTCAGCCCCAGGCTCAGCTTCTCGCGACCGTCGCTCGAGCTCACGTCGAGCCCCGAGAGCTCGCGCACCCGCTCCAGGCGGTAGTAGATCGTGTGACGGTGGGTGAACAGGCGCTGGGCCGTCCCGGCGACGTTGCCGTCCGCCTCCAGGAAGGTCTCGAGCGTCTGCACGAGGTCGGTCTCGTACTGCTCGTCGTAAGCCACCAGCGGCTCCACCGTCTCGGCGTAGAAACGCTGAAGCTCGCTCGGGTTCTCGCTCATGGCCGAGAGCAGCAGCCGGTAGGCGCCGGTCTGCTCGAAGGCGAGCGCGCGTCCGTCGTGGCCCCCCTGCGCGACGTTCGCCGCGAGCAGCGCCTCGCTGGCGGCACGCGGAAGATCCGCGGGGTCCTCCGCGATGCGGCTGCGCCCGACCGCGAACGTGTAGCCGGGCAGGCCCGCCTCCATCTCGCGCTGGACCGCTTCGGCGGCGCGCGCAGCCGTCGCCTCATCGCCGCCTGGCACGAGCATCAGTACCTCGGCGCCGACCCAGCGGGCACCCGGCCCCGAGGACTGGCTTGAGCCCTGCGCTATTCCCTCCCGCTCGGACAGCGCGGCGATCGAGCGGCTCACGACCGCCCGTGCGCCGCGCTCTGCCACGGCCCGCACCCGTCCCCGCCAGCCCTCCTCGGTGGGCGCCTGCGGGTGGGCGCGCGCGACGATCATGCTCGCTCCCGCCTCGAGGTCCAAAGACAGGTCCCTCGCCCGCGCGAGCAGCTCCTCACGCCCTGAGATCTCGCGGGCGAGCAGGGCGCGCAGGAAGTCGGCCGCGGCTGTCTCAGAGACGCGTTCTGGGGCTCTGACCCGCTCGACCTCCGAGGCGATCATCGTCACGAGCAGCCTGCGCATCGAAGCGCTCGGCTCGGTCTTGACGCGCATGTGCAGCGTTCCCACGACCGTGTCTGCGACGCGCAGGGCGGTGCTGGCCACGCCCTTGCCCCCGGAGAGCAGCGCGCGCTCCTCCGCCGGCGAGCGGGCGGCGACGGCCAGGGTCGCCCCCCAGGCATCGGAGACCGCGAGGCTCGCATCGAGCGCCTTGGCCGCCGCGCGGACGACCTCGGGCAGCCCGGCCCCCGACTCAACCGCCTCCGTGATCGCGTCCAAGGCCCCGAGGTCTGACATGACCGCTAGCCCCAGAAGTAGACCGCGGCGAGTGCCCCGGCCACCCCTACGGCGACGAGCACCGCGAGCACGTACAGCGACAGCAGGGTCGCCGCGAGCCGCTCCCACAAGCGCGAGTAGGAGGTCCAGGCGGGCAGCAGGATCAGCCCGGCATACAGCGCGAGGCCGAACGTTGCCGCACAGACGGCGACGAGGTCGTTTATGGCTGTCCTGCTCATCTCGTTCGCCGCTGATTGTGACGCACCCGGATGTCGCTCGCGCGGCCCCGCAGCTCGCGCCTGGCCTGCTCGCACCTAGGAGCCCTCGCTCGCGAGCGTCACCGCGCGCGCGAAGGCGGCGCCCACAGGGGTCGCGCAGATCGGCCCGGGCACGCGCCCGCGCAGGCGCTCGGCCGCCGGCCCAGCGCCTCCGAGCCCGATCACGGTCGGGCCCGAGCCGCTCACGAGCGCGAGCTCGGCCCCCGCCCGGCGCGCCTGGGCGAGCACATCGGCGATCTGCGGGCACAGCGAGACCGCGGCCGGCTCCAGGTCGTTGTGCAGGAGCTCCCGGCCCTGCCCGAGCGGCGGGGTCTGCCCCGGCGCGGGGGCCCGCCAGGCATGCAGAAGCGCGCGCCGGCGATCCTCAAGCGCGGTCGGGGCACGTCCCAGCCCCAGCCGGTCGGCCTCCGCGTACACCGCGGCGGTCGAGAGCTCAGCGTCGAGCGCCAGCACGAGCACCGCGAAGGACGGGCTCGGCTCCGCCAGCGCCTGCAGGCGCTCGCCGGCGCCGCTCGCCAGCCAGCACCCGGGCGAGACCTGGGCGGGGACATCGGCACCCAGGCCGGCGGCGAGCTCGAGCAGCAGCTCCTCATCGCCCAGCCCCGAGGCGTGCCTGGCCAGGCGCAGCGTCGCGGCGGCATCGGCCGAGCCGCCACCCAGGCCGCCCGCCACGGGTATCCGCTTGTCGATCTGAAGGCGCAGCGGCGGGGCGTCCCAGCCGGTGCGCACGCGGAATGCCTTGAGTGCCGCCGCCGCCAGGTTCGCGCCGGGCGGCCCCGCCAGCCCCGGGCACAGGACCTCGTCCTCCACCACCCCCGCCGGGGCAGCCGTGAGCGTGAGCTCATCCGCCAGCGAGATCGACTGCATCACCGTCACGAGCTCATGACGGTGATCGCTGTCGCGCGTGGGGCCGAGGAAGAGCCCGAGGTTGACCTTCGCGGGCGCGAGCACGCGGTGCACGCTCATAGCCCGAGCAGGCCCGCGAGCGAGCGGAAGTCCTCGGCGCTGAGGCGCTCGGCGCGCGCGTCGGCGGGATGACCGAGCCGCTCGAGCGCGTCGCGCACCTGCTCGCGCGAGCGCCCCTGCACGCGACCGGACAGCATCAGCGAGCCGGCCAGCGTCTTGCGCCGGTGCGCGAACGCCCCCGCGACGAGCCCGCGCAGCGCCGGTGAAGAGGGGGCCTCGGCCGGGGAGAAAGCGCGCCGGCGCATGCCCACGAGCACCGAGTCGACGTTCGGCGGCGGGTGAAAGACGCTCCGCGGGATCGCCCTGAGAACCTCGACCTCGCATGCGAGCTGGGCGATCACCGAGGGCGCGCCGTAGGCGCCGCTCCCCGCCGTCGCCGCGAGGCGCTCGCCGACCTCGCGCTGGACCATCGCCACCCAGCGCTCCACCCCGGGCAGCTCCTCGATCGTCCGCAGCAGCGCCCCCGCCGCGATCTGGTAGGGAAGGTTCGCGATCAGCTTGGTCGGCTGCGGGCTCAGCGCCGCGAGGTCGATCCTCATCGCATCCCCCCAGTGAACCGTCACGTTCGGGTGAGGGTCGGCCGCGTCGCTGAGGGCCTCGCGCAGGCGCTCGTCCAGCTCCACGACATGCACGTGCTCGACCCGCTCGGCGAGGTACTCCGAGAGCACCCCGAGACCACCGCCGATCTCCAGCACGACGTCTTGCCCGGCCAGCTCGGCGGCCCGGCCGATCACACCGAGGATGTTCGAGTCGATCAGGAAGTGCTGACCCAGATCGCGGTCCGGGCGCACGCCGAACTCGCGCATCCGTCGCAGGCTCGACTGGGCGGGGTGCTCTGCCACGGAGCTCATCCCCAGCCGAAGATGCGGGCCGCGTTGCGCTCGACGCTCGTGCCCAGCTGCGCCGGCGTGACCCCCCGCAGCTGCGCCAGGAAGGCGAGCGTGTGGGCGACGAAAGCCGGCTGGTTGCGCTCCTTGCGCACGGCCTGAGGCGTCAGGTAGGGGGCGTCAGTCTCCACCAGCAGTCGATCCTCGGGCACCCTCCTTGCGGCCTCGGCGAGGGCCTCGGATCGCTTGTAGGTGACGTTGCCGGCGAACGAGATCGCGTAGCCGCGCTCCAGGCACTGCTCGAGCCACTCGGGCATCGAGAAGCAGTGCATCACGACGCTCGTTCGGAGCGCTTCAGCTGCGAGCTGCGCGAGCGTCTCCTCGGCGGCGGCCCGCGTGTGGATCACGAGCGGCTTGCCGGTCTCGCGCGCGAGGGCGATCTGCGCGGCAAACGCGCGCTCCTGGTCGGCGCGCGGCGCGCCCTCGCGGTAGAAGTCAAGGCCGGTCTCCCCGATCGCCAGGCAGCGCGGGTGGGCGGCGAGGGCGCGCAGTTCGGCCAGGTCGGCATCGTCGAAGCCCCTGGCCTCGTTGGGGTGACGGCCGATCGCGGCGTAGACCTGCGGAAACGCCTCGGCCGCAGCCAGCGCCGCGCGGCAGGAGGCGCCCTGAATGCCGACCGTGAGGATCCGCTTGACCCCCACGGCCTCGGCCGCCGCCACGAGCTCCGCCTCGGGCGCCTCGCACAGGTCCAGGTGGGCGTGAGAGTCGATCACAGTGCCGCGTAGCCCCTAGGAGCCCTTCGGGAAGAGCGGCTCGATCGGGCTCACCTCGGCGATCCTCCCGGCGCCGAAGCGGGCGCCTGCCAGCGAGAGCTCGCTCGCCCCGAGCGCTGCCAGCAGGCGCTCGGCGCTCTCGGGCAGGTAGGGCCAGAGCAGCACCGTGACAGCGCGCAGCCCCTCGGCGAGCGTGCGCAGCACGCGGTCGAGGTCCTCGCGCCGCGCGGGGTCCTTCGCGAGCTGCCATGGCGACTGCTCCTCGACATAGCGGTTCAGCCGCCTGACCCGCTGCCAGATCTCATCGAGCGCGAGCGTCAGCTCGGCGCGGTCGAGATGCGCCGCGACGCGTTCGGGGAGACCGGCGAAATCCCCGGCGAGCACGGGGTCGAGCTCGCCCGCGGGCAGCGCCCCGGCGCGATAGCGCCCGAGCATCGCGATCGTGCGGCTGGCGAGGTTGCCGAGCTCGTTGGCCAGCTCGCTCTCGTAGCGCATCTCAAAAGAGGACGTCGAGACCGAGCCATCCTGGCCGAAGGGGACCTCGCGCAGCAGATAGAAGCGCAGGGCATCGGCGCCGAAGCGCTCGATCACGGCGAACGGATCGAGCACGTTGCCCAGCGACTTGCTCATCTTCTCGCCCTCCATCAGCAGATAGCCGTGCACGAAGACGTGCTCGGGCAGCTCGATCTCGGCGGCCATCAGCAGGGCCGGCCAGTAGACGGCGTGGAAGCGCAGAATGTCCTTGGCGATGAGGTGGTAGCTCGCCGGCCAGAAGCGCCCGCGCAGATCCTCATCGCGTGCATATGTGAGCGCCGAGTAGTAGTTCAACAGCGCGTCGAACCAGACGTAGAAGACGTGCTCGCTATCCCAGGGCACCGGCACCCCCCACGTCAGCTTGTGCCGGGTGAGCGGCACGTCGCGCAGACCCGAGCGGATGAAGGAGAGCGCCTCGTTGTAGCGCGTGCGCGGCGCGACGAAGTCCTCGCGCTCGGCATACAGCCGCTCGAGCGGCTCCTGGAAGCTCGAGAGCCTGAAGAAGTAGTTCTCCTCCCGCTCGCGCGTCAGCTCGATGTGGTGGATCGGGCAGCGCCTGCCCTCGTCTATCTCGTTCTCCGCCTTGAAGTCGGCGCATCTCGGGCAGTACCACCCCTCATATGTCCCCTCGTAGACGAAGCCGTTCTCCCTGACCCGTGTGAGCACCTCCTGGACCCTCAGCATGTGCTGTGGGTCGGTCGTCCTGATGAAGAAGTCGTTCGTCGCCGCGAGCAGCGGCGCGAGCGCCTTGAAGCGCTCGGCATTCTCGTCGGCGAGCTCTTGGGGGTCGATCCCGAGGGCATGGGCGGCATCGGCGACCGGCTCGCCGTGCTCGTCGGTGCCGGTCAGGAAGAAGACATCCTCTCCGCGCTGGCGATGGTGGCGGGCCATCACGTCGGCGGCGATCGTCGTGTAGGCGTGCCCGAGGTGGGGGGCCGCGTTGACGTAGTAGATGGGCGTGGTGACGTAGAAGGACATGCTCGCCTGGAGGCTACTGGCGTCCCGGCGCACGGCGCCCGGCGCCGCCGCCGGGCTCCCGCGCCGCGAAGGCTTTTTCTAAGGAAGGGGCCTCTCAGCGCTCGCTCGTCAGCTCCCGGTAGAGCTCGTTCGCGCCCATCCCCGTGAGCTTCGCGACCGCCGTGGCCGCCGGGCGCGCCCTCGCGCCGGCCTTCAGAAGCTCGCGCAAGGCCGCGAGCGCCTGCTCGCGCCGCGCCTGCCCCTCAGCGCACGCGCCGACGACGAGCACGATCTCCCCGCGCGGCGGGTTGGCGCAGAAGTGGGCCGCGAGCTCGGCCGCGCTCCCGCGGCGGACCTCCTCGTGGAGCTTGGTCAGCTCGCGACAGACGGCCACCGCGCGTGCAGGGTCGCGCGCGGCGAGCGCCGAGAGCGAGGCGGCCAGCCGGCGCGGGGACTCGAACGCGACGAGCGTCTCGGGAGCGTTCATCAGGAGATCATCGCGCTCGCCCGCCTTGCGCGGCAGATAGCCGACGAAGCGCCAGCGCTCGGCCGGGAGCGCGGAGGCGATCAGCGCGGTCACGACCGCGCTCGCGCCCGGCAGGACCTCCACCGCCAGCCCCTCGCTCACACAGCCGTGCAGGAGCGCGAAGCCGGGGTCTGAGAGCAGCGGTGTGCCCGCGTCGCAGACAAGCGCGACCACGCCCCCCCGGCGGATGCGCGCGAGCAGCTCCTGCGCGCGCGAGCGTTCGTTGTGCTCGTGGTAGCTGACGAGTCGCGCGCTGATCCCGTAGCGCGCGAGCAGTACCCTCGTGTGTCGCGTGTCCTCACACGCAACCACCTCGGCTTCTGCGAGCACCTCGAGCGCCCGCAGCGTCACGTCCTTGAGGTTGCCGATCGGGGTTGGGCACACGACCAACCGGCCGAGCGGCGCATGCGAGGGGCTCATCTCGCAAATATAGGGTCCTTCAGATGCCCGTCGATCCCAAGAATCCACCGCAGTACAAGCGCTATCGCGCCGGACGCCGGCTGCTGCGCGCCCGCGAGCAGCCTGGAGTGCTCGAAGAACTGCGGCGCTCTCCCCGCCGCCCCGAGGCGGAGCACGTACGCCGGGGCCTGCCGGATGCCGCGGCCTCGCTGCGCCGCCGGATGCGCCCGAAGCGCGTCCTGCTCGGCTTGTTCACGCTCGTGCTCGCCTGGCTCGCACTCTCGCTCGTGCTGTTCCTGATCAGCTCGCACTTCGAGCGCACCTCCCTGCCGGCGAACGTCCAGGCCGTGCTCGACCCAGCCGGCTATCCGCTCACCTCGGCTAACAACATCCTCGTGCTCGGCTCAGACACGCGCCAGAAGAACAGCAAGGAACCAGGAGCGGAAACCACGGGCCCGGGCCGCTCGGACACGATCATGCTTCTGCGCACGGGCGTCGGGCACGCCGCGCGCCTGTCGATCCCGCGCGACACGGTCGTCGAAATCCCCGGCCACGGCCTGCAGAAGATCAATGCCGCCCACGCCTTCGGCGGTGCGGCGCTCTCGGTCACGGTCATCAAACACTGGCTGGGCATCCCGATCAACCATGTAGTGGAAGTGAACTTCGAAAACTTCCCCCAGCTGATCGACGCGATGGGCGGTGTCACCTACACCGGCGGCTGCATCATCTCGCTCCTGGACGGCGGCTTCAGCCGCGGGGGCTTCACGCTGCGGCTGAGCGCGGGCACCCACCATCTCGACGGCAAGCAGGCGCTCGCGCTCGCCCGCACGCGGGAGAACCTCTGCGCCCCCAACGAGACAGACCTGCAGCGCGACGAACGCCAGCAGGTGCTGTTCACCGACATGAAGAGCCGGCTGCTCTCGCTGTCGAGCTTCTTGCGCCTGCCCCTGATCGCCTGGAACGCCCCGCCGGCGATCATCTCCGACATGAGCGGCCCGACGCTGCTCGGCCTGTTCGGCGCGCTCGCGACATCGGGAAGCCCTCCGACGCGCGTGCTCAAACCCTCGGGCAGCGTCATCCTGCCGGGCGGGGGAGAAGCCCTGAGCGTCTCCGAAGGCGAACGCCGGGCGGCGGTCAAGAGCTTCTTGAGCGGTTGAGGCTGCTTGAGCGGCCAAGGCCGCGCACCTCTCAGCTGCCGGTCGCGACCGGCTTTGAGTCTTTCTGCTTGCCGGCGTCCTTGCCGCTCTTGCCCTTGCCATCGGAGCTGCTCGAGGCGGCGGAGTCCGCGCCGGAGGATGAGTCCTTCGAAGCGGGCTCCTTCGCGGCTGAGTCCTTCACCGATGAGTCGCCGGCCCCCGAGGATCCCTCGGCCGCGGCGGCGCTCTCGCGCTGGCGATTGCGCGTGCCGTAGTCGGTGTTGTAGAAGCCTTTCCCCTTGAAGTGAACGGCGGGGGCGTGCAGGACGCGTTCGACCGCTACACCCGTCTCGGGGTCGACGGTGAGCGCGTCGTCGCTGAACGACTGCCGGATCTCGAAGGTCGTTCCGTCGGGGCGCCTGTACTCGTAGGTTGGCATTGGCACTCCGATTATAAGAGTGCCAGCGGCCGGCCCCGATCGCTGGCTTCGCTCGTGCACTTGACCGCGCGCCGCTAGTCGCTGAGGAGCGCGCGGGCGCAGTCGATGCCGGCGCGCAAGGTCGCCGTGAAGTCCCGTTCGGGCTCGGCGAGCATCCGCAACGCGAAGCCGTCGGCGAGCGAGAAGAGGACCTCGGCGACCACCTCTGGCTCGGCGTGCAGGCGCAGGATCCCTCCCCGCTGGGCCTTCGCGAGCAACCCGGCCACCTGCTCGCGGGTGCGGCGCATCAGAGCGGCGTACTCCACGGCGATGTCGGCGTTGCGCCGCGAGAGCGTGAACAGCTCGAACAAGAGCGTCACGAAGTCTGGCTCCGCGTGCACCATCGCCTGCAGGTTCTGGGCCATCAGGTCGATGAAATCCTCAGCCGTCTGCGCGGCCGAGAGCTGGCTCTCGAGCAGCTCCATGCGGACCTCGCAGTCGCGCCGCACCGCCTCGACGAGCAGTTGCTCCTTGGTGCCGAAGTAATAGTGCAGCAGGCCCCTGGAGACCCCGGCCTCCCGCGAGACGCGGTCAAAGGTCGAGCCGGCGCTCCCGCGCCGCGCGACGCTCTGGCGCATCGCCTCGACGATGCGCTGGGCCTTCTCGCCCGAGAGCGACCGCGGCGGCGAGCCGCCAGCCGGCAAGCCGGCGGACGGCAAGCGACCGGCGCCCTTGCTCGGGGCGTCAACCTCAAGCGCAGCGCCCTCGACGCCGGCGGGGGTCATGCTCGCGAGCCGCGCCCCGGGCTCAGGCGGTCGTGGCGGCGGCGGGGGCGGGCTCGGCCGGCGAGGTGCTCGAGCTGTAGTCGAACTCCTCCTCGGCCCCGAACAGCAGGTCGAGGACCTTCGAGCGCAGGTCCTCGCTGAGGATCAGCGCGAGCCCCCCGGCGAAGCCCAGAAACAGCAGCGAGCGGCCCAACCCGCCTCTGCGGCGCCGGCGCTTGGCGGGTTCGCGAAGCGCTTTGGAAGCATCGCGCAGCGAGCTCGCCGCTTCCTTCAGTTCGCGCTGAAGCTTGCGATCCCTCATCAACGCCTCGGTGGGCGGCCTGCCGTTGCTCATGCGCCCATAGGCGCTCCGCGCTGCGCCGTAGGCAGCCAGCAGGCTGCCACGAAGCTCCTCGTCTTCGATGAGCCGCTGCAGGTACGGATTGCCCTTCAGGGCCTGCGCCGCTTGGCCGGCCTTGCCGATCCTGTCTTTCGCTGCCATCTTCTCCACCGCCTCTCCAGGAAAGCTTGTTGGTCGGTTCAATATACCCCGCTTATAGAGCGCATGCGAACGCAGCCTGCGCCGAGCGGACGGGCGCGTGGGCTTCCTCGCAGGCGCCGATGAGATCGTCGAGCTCGTCAAGCTCGCGCTGTCAGGCTCGCGCTGAGCGGGAGCTATGAATGCAGGGCGGCCTGCTCCTGCGCCGATGGGAAAGCCCACGCGGCGCGCGAGCGGCGCTCCTGACGGAAGACGAAGCGCAACTGCTGCGGCGGCTTCAGCTGAGCCTCATGGGGACGGAACGTCGCGCAGGGCTCAGGCAGATCGAGCGCGCAGAGGAGGTTGACGTGAAAGTAGCATTCCTCACAACTCACCTTGCGCGGGGCCCGGGTGGACTGCCGCTTGACCTGCTTTGCCTGTACCGCCATCGCCCCCCAGTCCTCATTTGGATTGAACGCCAGGCGAGCGATCAAAGCAGCATTCCTGAAGGCGTCAAGGGGTGCTGAAGGACCCACTCCGCAAATCGCAGGGAAAAGATCTTCTACGCGCAAACAGCCGCGGAGGAGTCACTTTCCTTCTGACAACGTGCTTGATTACCCCGCACTTTCCGGGCGTCTGAGAGGCGCGGCGCCCGACGGCGTCATCATCCGTTTCGATGCGCATCCTCGTCACTGGCGCCAGTGGCTTCGTCGGTTCACTGCTGATTCCACGGCTGCTCGAGGAAGGGCATGCGCTGCGCGCGCTCGGACGTGATCTCGTTCGCCTCGAAGCAGCGCTCGCCCGCTCGGGAACGCTCGAGCCGGCGAAGGTCGAACTCACGCGCGGCGACGCGCTCACCGGCGCGGGCCTCGCGCGCGCCCTCTCCGGGGTCGAGGTCGCCTATTATCTGATCCACTCCATGGAGCGCGCACCGGCGCACTCCGCGCCGTTCGCCGAGCGCGAGCGGATTGCTGCGCTGAACTTCTCCACCGCGGCAGCACGGGCGAACGTTCAGCGGATCGTCTACCTCGGCGGGCTCGTGCCGCGTTGGGGCTCGGCCCGGGGGCCCGCGCCCGCCTCGCCCCATCTCGCCAGCCGCGAGGCTGTGGAGCGCATCCTGCTGGACGGCGTCCCCGACTCGATCGCGCTGCGCGCCTCGATCGTGATCGGCGCGCGCTCGCGCTCCTTCCGCTTCCTCGTTCATCTCGTCGAGCGCATGCCCGTGCTCGCGCTGCCCGCCTGGCGCAGGTTCCAGACCCAGCCGATCGACGCGCGCGACATCATCGAGATGCTCGCCTCCTGCGCGACGGCCCCGCTCGCGGGTCGATCGCTGGAGGTGGGCGGACCCGATGTGCTCACCTACGGCGAGATCGTCGCCCGCATCGCCGAGCTGATGCTCGTTAACCGTCCTGCGCTCGGGCTCGGCTTCAGCGTGACCCCGGTCGCGGCCCGGCTCGCGGCGGCGATAGCGAGTGAGGATCCCGAGCTGGTGCTGCCGCTGATGGAAGGCCTTCAGGGTGATCTCCTGCCGGCCGATGACCACGCCGCTGAGCTTCTGAACGTGAACCTGCACTCCTTCGACTCAGCCGTCGAACACGCTCTGCGCGAATGGGAGGAGTCAGAGCAGCTGGCGGCGCGCTGACGCTCGGGCGCCCCGGCGAGCGGTTCAGCAGCTACGGTTTCCGCGGCCCGCGGCCCGCGGGCCGCTCGGAGCGCCCCATGAGCATTGTCACAGCCTCCATCGAGATCGCCGCCGCACCCGCAGATGTGTGGGAGCTGATCATGGATCCCGCTCGCCTGGGTGAGTGGGTCACGATTCACCGCCGGCTCATCCACGCCGACGAGGGCTCCCCGAAGGTCGGATTCAAGATGGACCAGCAGATCCACATGCGCAGCGTGACCCTCGAGGTTCACTGGAAGCTCGTCGACTGTCGCGCTCACGAGCTGGCGGTCTGGGAGGGCCGCGGTCCGGCCCGCTCGCATGCCCGAACCGAATATGCCCTGCGCGCCGAAAACTCGGGCACGCGCTTTGACTATCTCAACGAGTTCCGCCCCCCGCTCGGCCCCCTCGGCGCAATCGTCGGCCGCGCGCTCGTGGGAGGCCTACCCGAGCGAGAGGCAAAGCGCACACTCGAGCGCCTGCGCGCTCACCTCGAGCGGGGGATGTCTCAAGGAAATTAGTGTAAGGTCAAGCCCGAAAACGATGTGAATCAGATCACATCGACACTAGTGAAGAGGATTTGATCGTGACCGACTTCCTTGAAGAGAAGCGCCGAGAGATCACCGAGCGGCTGAAAGAGCTCAAGCCCATGGTCGATGAGTACAACCGCCTCGAGTCCGCCGCTTCAGCTCTGGCGAAGGTGGGCGGAGCGGCGTCCGCCAACACGGCCGGCGCCACGGCGCGCGCCACGGCGGCCACGCCACGCCGGCGGGGACCGGGACGCCCACGCGGATCTGTGAACCGCACGAGCACCGCCGAGGCACCGGCGAAACCCGCCCGCAAAAAAGCCGCCGGCCGCCGCCGCGCGGGACGGCGCAAAGGAAGCGGCACGCGCGCAGCGGAGGCATTCTCCTTCGTGCAGGGACAGCCCGGGATCACCATTCCCGAGCTCGCCGCGAAGATGGGCATCAAGCAGAACTACCTCTACCGCGTGCTCCCCGGCCTGCAGCAGGAAGGCAAGGTCGCCAAGCAGGGACGTGGCTGGCACCCGAAGTCCTAGTCGCACCGCCCGCCATCGGCAGCCTTTGAGAAAAGAAGAGGCGCGGCTTGGACGCCGCGCCTCTTCAGTCTCTAAATCAGACCCTGACTTGCAACCGTGTCGCGCTCGCCCGCGAGCTCGGCCACCGATGCATCGATCTTGGCGCGCGAGAAGTCATCGATCTCCAGACCCTCGACGATCGCGAAGCGTCCGTCCGCGCAGGTGCATGGAAAGCCGCTGATGAGCCCATCGGGAATGCCGTAGGAGCCGTCCGAGGCGACCCCCATCGAAACCCATTTCCCGTCCGTGCCGGTGACCCAGTCGCGCACGTGTTCGATCGCCGCGTTCGCCGCAGAGGCGGCGCTCGAGGCCCCTCGGGCCTCGATCACCGCGGCACCTCGTTTGCCGACATTGGGCAGGAACTCGTCCTCTATCCAGGCCTGATCGTCGATGACCATGGCCGCCTGCACGCCGCGCACCTCGGCGTGAAAGAGATCCGCGTACATGCTGGGCGAGTGGTTCCCCCAGACGCCCATCCTGGAGATGTCCCCGACGGGGACAGCCAGCTTCCCCGCCAGCTGGGCCACAGCGCGGTTGTGGTCCAGGCGCATCATCGAGGTGAACTGCCCGCGGGGGATATCAGGCGCGTTGTTCATCGCGATCAGGCAGTTGGTGTTGGCCGGGTTGCCGACGACGAGCACCTTCACATCCGCCGCGGCACGCTCGTTCAGCGCCTTGCCCTGAACGGTGAAGATCTTGCCGTTCTCACCGAGCAGCTCGGCTCGCTCCATGCCCTTAGTGCGCGGGCGCGAGCCGACGAGGAGCGCCAAGTTGACGCCGTCAAAGGCTTCCTCGGGCTGATCATGCAGGTCGAGGCCCGCGAGCAGGGGAAAGGCACAGTCGATCAGCTCCATCGCGACGCCCTCGAGCGCTCCCATCGCCTGCGGGATCTCGAGCAGGCGCAGATCGACCGGCTGCTCTGAACCGAGCAGCTGTCCGCTGGCGATGCGAAAGACGATGCTGTAGCCGATCTGTCCGGCGGCGCCGGTGACGGTGACTCTTACGGGGTTGCTCACGATTCATCTCCTCGCTGATGTGCTGTGCGTATAAAGGTTTCGCTGGATCGAAGGTTTCGCTGGATCGAAGAGGACACTCGATACCCGCGGCTCAAGGGCCCGCCGACATCGCCCGCCTGAGCTCTTCGTCGATCGAGGCGAGGAACTCCTGGGTGCTCTGCCAGGGCTGATCGGGGCCGACGAGCAGCGCGAGGTCCTTGGTCATCTTCCCGCTCTCAACAGTTTGAACGCAGACGCGCTCGAGCGTCTCGGCGAAGCCGCTCACCAGCGGCGTGCCGTCCATCCGCCCGCGCGCGGCGAGGCCGCGTGTCCAGGCGAAGATCGAGGCGATCGGGTTCGTGGAGGTGGGCTTGCCCTGCTGATGCTGGCGGTAGTGGCGGGTGACCGTGCCGTGCGCCGCCTCGGCCTCCACGGTCTTGCCGTCCGCGGTCATCAGCACGCTCGTCATCAGCCCGAGCGAGCCGTAGCCCTGGGCGACCGTGTCCGATTGCACATCGCCGTCGTAGTTCTTGCACGCCCACAGGTAGCCGCCTTCCCACTTCAGCGCCGCGGCAACCATGTCGTCGATGAGACGATGTTCATAGCTGATGCCCGCCTTCTCGAAGTCGGCCCTGAACTCGCTCTCATAGATCTCTTCGAAGATGTCTTTGAAGCGGCCGTCGTAGCGCTTGAGGATCGTGTTCTTGGTCGAGAGATAAACCGGCAGGCCGCGCTCCAGGCCGTAGCGAAGCGAGGCGCGGGCGAAGTCCCGGATCGAGGAGTCGAGGTTGTACATCGCCATCGCGACCCCCGCGCCGGGAAAGTCGTACACGTTGAGTTCGATCGGCTCGCCGCCATCTGAGGGCGTAAAGGTGAGAGTCAGCTTGCCCTCGCCCGGGACGAGCAGATCGCTCGCGCGATACTGATCGCCGAACGCGTGGCGGCCGATGACTATCGGCTTGGTCCAGCCCGGCACCAGCCGCGGGATGTTCGAGATCACGATCGGCTCGCGGAAGATCACGCCACCGAGGATGTTGCGGATCGTCCCGTTCGGGGAGCGGTACATCTCTTTGAGGTCGAACTCCCTGACGCGCGCCTCGTCAGGGGTGATGGTCGCGCACTTCACGCCGACCCCGTGTCGCTTGATCGCGTTGGCTGCCTCAACGGTGACGAGATCATTCGTCGCGTCGCGGTTCTCGATACCGAGGTCGTAGTAATCGAGCTCGATCTCCAGGTAGGGCAGGATCAGCTGTTCCTTGATGAACAACCAGATGATCCGTGTCATCTCGTCGCCGTCGAGCTCGACGAGCGGGTGCTTCACCTTGATCTTGGCCATCCTGCGGCTTGGTCCTCTCGTTGGGGCTGCGAGTCCTGGAGCGCCGGCTCGCAGCCGGGTTGACAACCACGGCTCGCCGGCGATGCTATCGCGCGTGTACTTACAAGCAGCCGCCCCGGCCCGCGCGTTCTCCCAGGCGGCCGCCCGGCCGATCCCCGCACGCCCGGCTCCTCGATCTCTGCTTCACTTATCCGTTCAGATGACGAGCAGCGCCTCACAGATTCCCAACGAGCACGCGCCCTGGCAGACGCACACGGTCTTCAACCAGGTGCCGGCCCTCGAGGGAGTCGACGTGTTCTCCAGCAACGTTCCCCTGCGCGAGGCCGTGGAGCGCGAGGGCGCGGGCTGGGTGTGCGAGCGGGCGGCGGCTCTCGGACGGCTCGTCGGCGGCGAGCCGCAGCAACTTTGGGGGCGCCTGGCGAACGAGAACAGGCCCGTGCTGCGGACGCACGACCGCTACGGCAACCGCATCGACGAGGTCGAGTTCCACCCCGCCTGGCACAAGCTGATGAAGATGGGCGTCGAGAACGAGCTGCACTCGCTGCCCTGGACGAGCGAGGAGCCCTATGCGCACACCGCTCGAGCGGCGCTCTACATGACCGCGATGCAGGCCGAGGCAGGCTTCGCCTGCCCCATCACGATGACCTTCGCCGTCGTGCCCACGCTGCGCGCCCAGCCCGAGCTCGCAGCCGAGTGGGAGCCGCTGGTGACGGCGAGGAGCTATGACCCGCGCCTGACGGCGGCCGCGGAGAAGGGCTCGGCGATCGCCGGCATGGCGATGACCGAGAAGCAAGGCGGCTCGGATGTGCGCGCGAACACGACCGTCGGGCGGGCTCTGAACGGAGGTGGCCCGGGCGGGGAGTACGAGCTCACGGGCCACAAGTGGTTCTGCTCGGCGCCGATGTCCGACATCTTCCTCGTGCTCGCCCAGACCGAGGAGGGGCTCTCGTGCTTCTTGCTGCCCCGCATCCTGCCCGACGGCAGTCGCAACGCGTTTCACATCCAGCGCCTGAAGGACAAGCTCGGCAACCACTCGAACGCCTCGAGCGAGATCGAGCTGCACGGGGCCCTCGCCCGCATGGTCGGAGAGCCGGGGCGGGGCGTGAGAACGATCATCGAGATGGTCGGCCACACGCGCCTTGACTGCGTGATCGGAACGGCTGCCGGTATGCGCGTCGGCGTCGTCAACGCCAGCCATCACGCCGCCCACCGCAGCGCCTTCGGCAAGAACCTGATCGACCAGCCGCTGATGAGGAACGTGCTCGCCGACCTCTCGCTCGAGTCCGAGGCCACCACGGTGCTCGCGATGCGCCTCGCACGCGCCTACGACGAGGCGGACGCAGACGCGCAGGCCGGCGAGGACACAAGCGACGCGCAACTCTTCAAGCGCCTGGCAACCGCGGTGGGCAAGTACTGGGCCTGCAAGCGCGCCCCCAACCATGCTTTCGAGTCGCTCGAGTGCCTGGGCGGCAACGGCTACGCCGAGGAGTCCGGCATGCCGCGCCTCTATCGCGAGGCGCCGCTGGCGTCAATCTGGGAGGGCTCGGGGAACGTGATGAGCCTCGATGTCCTGCGCGCGCTCACGCGCGCGCCACGCTCGCTCGAGGTCTTCTTCGAGGAGGTCGAACAGGCGACCGGCGCCGACCGGCGCCTGGACGCCTCGCTGCAAGCGCTCAAGCGCCAGTTCAGCGACCCGGCGACGCTCGAGACCAGGGCGCGGCGGGTGGTCGAATCGATGGCCCTGTGCCTGCAGGGCTCGCTGCTCGTGCGCCACTCTCCGCCGGCTCTCGCCGACGCCTTCTGCGCCTCGCGCCTGGCCGGCGAGGGAGGGCTTGAGTACGGGACGCTCCCGCCGGGCTGCGACTTCGAGGCGATCATCGCCCGAGGCCACGCGCAGACGTAGGTCGCTGAGCGTCCGCTCGCGCCGCTTGAGCCCCCGCTGAGCGATCGGCGTGCGTGCGGGCAAGGCGGCGCAGGGCGCCTACCATCTAGTCATGGTCCCCCGCACCAACTTCCAGCTCGCCCGCATCTTCGGTATCCGCATCGGTGTGAGCGCCAGCTGGTTCTTCGTTCTCTTCTTCCTGATCTACTGGCTCTCTGAATACTTCCACGAAGTGCTCGGCGGCTCACAGAGCACCGCCTATGCGGTGGCGGTGGCCGCCGCGCTCGGATACTTCGCCTCGCTGGTCCTCCACGAGCTCGGTCACGCGCTCGTCGCGCGGCGCCTGGGAATCCCCATCGCGGGGATCGACCTGTGGTTCTTCGGGGGGCTCTCGCACATGCGCCGCGAGCCCCAGAGCGCAGGCGAGGAAATCAAGGTGGCAGCGGCCGGCCCGGCAGTGACGCTGGCGCTCTTCGCGCTCTGCCTGGCGGGCGCCGTCGCCCTGCCCGGCAGCGGGCGCATCGGCGATGTCGTGAGCAGCCAGGGCTCCATCACGACCCCCGCTGTGGCGCTGATCGGCTGGCTGGTCTTCATCAACGGGGTCCTCTTCGTGTTCAACATCGTTCCCGCATTCCCGCTCGACGGCGGGCGCATCGCGAGGGCTCTGATCTGGTGGCGGACCGGCGATCGCAACCGTGCCACCCACGCCACGGGGCGCTCCGGACAGGGCTTCGCGCTCGCGATCGGCCTGTTCGGGCTGTGGCAGTTCTCCCGCGGCGGCTCCTCGATCGGGCTCTTCACGATGCTGCTCGCCTTCTTCCTCTACCAGGCGGCGGGCGCGGCGGTGCTGCAGGGCGCCCTCGGCCGGCGCATCCAGAACGTCACGGTCGCCGACATCATGGACCGCGAGCCCGTCACGATCCCGGACGGCCTCAGCCTGCTCGACGCCCAGGAGCAGTTCTTCCTGCGCTACCGCTGGCCGTGGTTCGCGGTCGTCGACCCCGCGCGGCACTTCCTCGGCGTCGTGCGCCAGCAGCGGGTCGAGAGCGAGATCGCCGCCGGACGGCCCGCCCTGCCGGTCGCCGAGGTGCTCGAGGAGGACATGCCGGTGCGGATCGGCGGGGAGACGCCCCTGGAATCGCTGCTGCGCTCGGAGGGCCTCGGGCGGCTCGGGGCGATGGTCGCGGTCGACAAGGACGGCGTCCTTCAGGGCGTCGTCACGCTCGCCCAGGTTCGCCGGGCGCTGAGCCCGGCCACCCGCTGAAAGACGCCCTGCCCGCCGCGCCGCGCAGCGGCGATGCCGCCATCGGGTGGACCGCCAGCGGGGTCCCTGCCGGCGCACGCGTTATAGAGTCCACCCCACAAACTCCTTGTAGTACCCGAACCTGAGTCCACCAAAGACATGCCAGCACACGACGTCCTGATCATCGGAGCCGGTCTCGCGGGCCAGCGAGCCGCGCTCGCGGCAGCCAGCGAGGGCGCGAGCGTCGCGATCATGAGCAAGGTCCACCCGGTGCGCTCACACTCGGTGGCCGCCGCGGGCGGCATCAACGCGGCGATCAGCGTCGATGACGACTGGCGCTCCCACGCCTATGACACGGTCAAGGGCTCGGATTTCCTCGGCGACCAGGACGCGATCGAGATCATGTGCTCGGAGGCCCCCGGCGAGGTCATGCACCTCGAGCACATGGGCGTCACCTTCCACCGCAACGACAAGGGCGAGCTCGACCTGAGGGCCTTCGGGGGGGCCTCGATGAAGCGCACCGCCTATGTGGCGGACATCACCGGGCAGGCGCTCCTGCACGTGCTCTATGAGCAGCTGATGAAGCATCACGAAACCGTCGAGAGCTATGTGGAGTGGTTCACGACCTCACTGCTCAAGGACGATCAGGGCCGCTGCTGCGGTGTCATCGCCCGCGATGTGCGCAGCGGGCGTATGGAGGCGTTCACCGCCAAGAACGTGATCCTCGCCTGCGGTGGCGCCGGCCAGGCCTACAAGCCGACGACCAACGGGCTGATCGTGACCGGCGACGGGATCGCGATGGCCTACCGCGCCGGCGCCCCCCTGATGGACATGGAGATGGTCCAGTATCACCCGACCTGCCTGGTCGAGACCGGCATACTGATCACCGAGGGCGCGCGCGGCGAGGGCGCCCACCTGCTCAACGCCAACGGCGAACGCTTCATGGAGAAATTCGCTCCCAACAAGATGGAGCTGGCCTCCCGCGACGTCGTCTCGCGCGCGGAGCAGATCGAGATCGACGAGGGCCGCGGCGTCGGGCCCGGCGGCAGCGGCATCTACCTCGACGTGACCGTGGTTCCCCGCAAGCGCACGCTCGAGGCCCTGCGTGAGATCGTCAACCTCGGGAGAGACTTCGCCGGCGTGGACATCACCCGTGAGCCGATCACGATCCGTCCCGGCCAGCACTACATCATGGGCGGAGTCCAGACCGACGTCGACGGGCGCACGCCGATCGAGGGTCTCTACGCGGCGGGCGAGGTCGCCTGCGTCTCGGTGCACGGCGGCAACCGGCTCGGCGCGAACTCGCTGCTCGACACGCTCATCTTCGGTCGCCGCGCCGGCGAGCACGCGGCGGCCCGCGCGGCGAGCATGCCGATGCCCCGGGTGGATCCGGGTCCCCAGCTGCGCAGGGACATGGCGAGCATCGACTCGATCATCGCCCGCCCGCGCGACGGCCGGCGGGTCTCTGAGATAAAGAGCGAGCTGGGCGAAGTGATGAACCGCTACGCCGCGGTCTTCCGCGACGAGGCCGGGCTGCAGACGGCCCGCGAGACGATCAGGCGCCTGAAAGAGGAGGCCGAGCACGCGTGGATCGACGATCAGGGAACAGTCTTCAATCAGGATGTGCTGGGCGCGATCGAGCTCGGCTTCATGATCGACTGCGCCGAGGCGACAGTCCTGGCCGCGATCGAGCGCAAGGAGTCCCGCGGCGCCCAGTTCCGGACCGACTATCCGGAGCGAAACGACGAGCAGTGGCTCAAGCACATCGACATCTCGATGAACGGCGACGGGCCCAAGGTCAGCTACTCGGCCGTTACGATCACCCAGTGGCAGCCCGAGGAGAGGAAGTACTGATGGCCCACGAGCACCCGCGCGCGAGCGCATCTCTCACCCGCCTTCCCGAGGAGCGCCGCTGATGGCAGAAACGCACGACCGCCCGCCCCAGTCGTTCGCCTTGAGGATGCGCCGCTATGACCCGGAGTCCGGCGAGGCGCCCTACTGGGACGAGCACACGATCGAGCTCGCGCCCCACCGCTCGGTGCTCGAGGCGATCCTTCAGGCCCGCGACCGCTTCGACGGATCGATCGGCATCCGCTGCTCCTGCCGGCAGGCCATCTGCGGCTCCTGCGGCGTGCGCGTCAACGGCGAACCGGCGCTGGCCTGCCACACCCATCTCGATGCCGCGCTCGCCGGTGCCCGCGACGGCGTGATCGAGATCGAGCCGATGGGCAACATGCCCGTCATCAAGGACCTGATCGTCGACATGGACGCGGTCCACTGGAAGAAGGTCCAGCGGGTCACGCCCTGGCTGCTCGCCAAGCAGCCGGTGCCCGAGCGCGAGTACCTGGTCGATCGCGAGAGCATGGTCGACGTCACCCAGACGATGGCCTGCATCCAGTGCGGGGCCTGCGTATCGGACTGCCTGGCGATGGAGGTCGACCCCGAGTTCGTCGGCCCCGCGGCGCTCGCCAAGGCCTATCGCTTCGTCGGGGATCCGCGCGATGCCCAGCATCTCGAGCGCCTCAACGACCTCGCCCAGGACCCGCACGGCATCTTCGACTGCACCCACTGCTTCAAGTGCGTGGAGGCCTGCCCGAAGGACGTCAACCCGATGGGCCAGATCATGCGCCTGCGGCGGATCGCGATCGCTGATCATCACATCGTCGATCAGAACAACGGCGAGCGTCACGAGGCCGCTTTCGTGACGCTCGTCAGGGACAACGGGCTCTTGTGGGAGGCCGAGCTGCTGCCGCGCTCATACGGCGGGAACTCGTGGTTCGGCAAATTCGCCCCGCCCGCGGGCAAGGAGCTGCTCAGCTCGCTGCCGGCGATCCTGAAGGCGTTCCTGCGCGGCAAGGTCACCCCCCTGGGCGCCCTGAAACCGCACAAGATCCCCAACAGCGACCTGAAGAGCGTGCAGTCGATCTACGCGAAGATCGAGGGTCGCGAGAAGCGCTATGAGCTGAACCTGTACATCAGCGGCAGCGACGAGCTTCAGGCTCCCGTCCCCGCTCTGGCCGGCGTGCAGGACGGCGGCAGTCCAGCGGCCCCCGCGAGCCCCGAAGCGAGCCCGCACCAATGAAGGTCGCCTACTGGCCGGGCTGCGTGAGCCGCGGCTTCACCCCGGAGCTGCACGGCTCGATGGCGATCATCGCCCCGCTGCTGGACATCGAGCTGGTCGAGCTCGACCGCGCCTGCTGCACCGGGGCGGGCGTCATCGCCGAGCACAACCAGGAGCTCGCCGACACGCTGAACGCCCGCACCTTCGCCCTCGCCCAGCAGGTCGAGGGGGCGGAGCTGATGATGAACATCTGCTCGACCTGCCAGGGCGCCCAGAGCGAGTGCCAGGAACGTCTGGACGCGAGCGCCGAGTACCGCGAGCACGTCAACGGCACGCTCGCCGCCGAGGGGCTCAGCTATGAGCGGGGGCTGACGAACAAGAACTTCCTCTGGCTGCTCGTGGAGGAGATCGGCCTGGAGAGCCTGCGCGCGAAAGTCAAGCGCCCGCTCGAGAAACTCAGGGTGGGCCCCTTCTACGGCTGCTACATCGTGCGCCCGCGCAACCGCCTGGGAATCGACGATGAGCACCCCCGCGACCACTACCTGCATCAGGTGATCGAGGCGCTCGGCGGCACCGTGATCGAGTACGCCGGCATGCGCAAGTGCTGCGGGTTTCCAATCATCACGATGAACAAGGAGGCCTCGCTGAAGCAGGCCGGCCGCCATCTCGGCGACGCGCTCGACGCTGACGCGGACTGCCTGGTCACACCCTGCCCGCTCTGCCACCTGAACCTCGACCTGCAGCAGCCGCTCGCCGAGCGCGTCGTCGGCAGGGAACTCAACATGCCGGTCCTGCACCTGCCCCAGCTCGTGGGCCTCGCGCTGGGCCTCGAGCCGAAGGCGCTCGGGCTGAACCGCCACGTCGTGCGCCCGACCTCGGTGATCGACTGGTCGACGTCGGTCGTCGGCGCCGCCGCTTGAGCACGCCGCCCGGCCTCAAACGCACCCCGACCGGGCCGATCGTGGCGCTGGGCGCGCCCGCGAGCGACTAGGCTGCGCGCGTGCGGATCCTCACCGTCGTCGGCAACCGGCCGCAGTTCATCAAGGCCGCAGCCGTCTCGGGGCTCCTGCGCGAGCGTCACGAGGAGGTCCTCGTGCACACCGGCCAGCACTACGACGATTCCCTCTCGCGGGTCTTCTTCAGTGAGCTCGGTCTCGCTCGGCCCGAGCGCGAGCTCGGCATCGGCGGCGGGACGAACACCTCCCAGAGCTCGCGCATGCTGGCCGCGCTCGAGCCTCTGCTCGCGCAGACCCAGCCCGATGCCACGCTCGTCTACGGCGACACCAACTCCACGCTCGCCGGCGGGCTCGCCGCGGCGCAGGCCCAGATCCCGGTCGTGCACGTCGAGGCCGGCATGCGCTCGTTCGACCGCACGATGCCCGAGGAGCTCAACCGTGTGCTCACCGACCATCTCGCCGATCTGCTGCTCTGCCCCTCAGAGGTCTCGGCCGAGAACCTCAGGGCCGAGTCTGTCGCCGGCGAGGTGCAGGTCGTCGGGGACGTGATGATCGACGTCGCCCTGCGCCGCCAGCCCTCGGCGCGCGCGGACTCCGCGACGCTCGCCGCCCACGGCCTGCATGCCGGCTCCTACCTGCTGCTCTCGGCCCATCGCGCGGGCAACGTCGATCCGCGCGAGCGCCTGCGGGCGCTCCTGGAGCTCATCAAGGCGCTGCCGGGGCCCGTCCTGTTCCCGCTGCACCCCCGCACCCGCGCGCGCCTTGAAGAAGCGGGCCTGCTCGGGGAGCTCGAGCGGATCGGGGGCCTTCAGATCACCGAGCCGCTCGGCTATGTCGAGTTCAGCGCGCTCCTCTGCCAGGCCCGCGCGGTGGTGACCGATTCGGGAGGCGTCCAGAAGGAGGCCTACCTTGCAGGGGTGCCCTGCGTGACGCTCAGAGCGAACACCGAGTGGGTCGAGACGGTGCAGAGCGGCTGGAACACGCTCGTCGACCTCGACATCGCCGTCGCGCTGGACGCGCTCGAGCGAGAGCCGCCGTCCGAGCGGGCCGAGCTCTACGGCGACGGCCATGCCGCCGAGCGCTGCGTGGGTGCCATCGAGGCGTTCGCCCTGGGCAGGGGGGCGCGAGCATGAGCCTGAAATCCGCCCGCCGCGCGGACCGGGAGAGGACGGGCCGATGAACGGCGAGCAGAGCCCCGTCCGCGTCGGGGTCGTCGGGCTCGGCTACTGGGGCCCCAACCTAGCGCGCAACCTCGCCGCGATCCCCGGCTGCGAGCTCAGCTGGCTCTGCGACGCCTCCTCGCAGGCGCGCGAGACGCTCTCGCGGTCCTTCCCGAGCGCCCGCACGAGCGCCGAGCTCGGGGACCTGCTCGCCGACTCTGAGCTCGACGCGGTCGTGCTCGCCACGCCCGTGCCGACCCACGCCGAGCTGGCGGTTGCGGTCGCACAGGCGGGCAAGCACTGCTTCGTGGAGAAGCCGCTCGCGACGACCGCAGCCGACGCCGAACGCGCCGTCGCTGCGGCGGCGGCGGCGGGCAAGCTGCTGATGGTCGGGCACCTGCTCGAGTACCACCCCGCGGTGTCCCGCCTGAAGGAGCTCCTCGACGGCGGTGAGCTCGGCCCGCTCTACTACATCTACGGCAACCGCCTGAACCTCGGCAAGCTGAGGGCTGATGAGAACGCGCTCTGGAGCCTCGGCGCGCACGATGTATCGGTCGTGCTGCACCTGATCGGCGAAGAGCCCGAGGAGTGCCTAGCCCAGGGCGCCTGCTACGTGCGCGAGGGCGTGCAGGACGTCGTCTTCTGCTACCTGCGCTTCCCCTCGGGGGTCGTCGCCCACCTGCACCTCTCCTGGCTTGACCCGCACAAGGAGCGTCGCCTCACGGTCGTCGGCGCGCGCAGGATGGCGACCTTCGACGACATGCTGATCGAGGGCAAGCTGACGGTCTACGACAAGGGCTTCGACGAGGACACGCGCTCCTGGGGGGAGTACATCGCCCGCTCGGGTGACATCTTCTCCCCGCGCATCTCGAATCTCGAGCCGCTACGCACCGAGTGCGAGCACTTCGTGGAGTCCATCCGCACCGGCGTCCCGCCCCGCTCGGACGGCAACAGCGGGCTTCGCGTGGTGCGCGTGCTGGAGGCGCTCCAGCGTTCACTCGACGGCCGAGAGCCAGCCTAGGCGGCGAGGCGTTCCCGGCGCCGCTCGACTCCCTGAAACGGGCGCCGGGGCACGCGGCGGCGATCGACGCGCAGCACGGGACCGACCGAGCGCCCCACGCCACGCAGCACGAACGCCTCCCGCGCGTGGCTGTAGCGAAGCACCGGCCTCAGAATCAGCAGCCAGTGGCGGGAAAGGTAACGACGGGGTCGTTTAACCGTGCGCAATCGTAACTTCCTTGTACGTGATCGGCGATTAACCTTGCGAGGCCCTGGATCTTACATCTTCCTGGCCAGTTCCTCTTTGTCCGTTGCGAGGCCCTGGATCTTACATCTTCCTGGCCAGTTCCTCTTTGTCCGTTGCGAGGCCCTGGATCTTACATCTTCCTGGCCAGTTCCTCTTTGTCCGAGCCAGGTCCTGTGGGCCGGAGCTAGGTCCCCTGGGTCGAGCTGAACGGCTCCTCCTCTCCGATCGTCCCCTCGCCCGAGAGCTTGAAGGCGCTGTGCAGAGCCCGCACGGCCTGCTCGACCCGCTCGCGGTCGATCACGCAGGAGATCTTGATCGGCGAGGTGGAGATCATGTCGATGTTCACGCCCTCCCCCGCGAGCACCGCGAACACCTTCGCCGCGACGCCCGGGTGCGAGCGCATGCCGGCGCCGACAATCGAAACCTTCCCCATCTCCTCGTGGGTGTGCAGATCGAGGAAGGAGACGCCCTTGAGCGGCTCGAGGGCCGTGCGCGCGACGCGGAGATCCTCGCGGGGAATCGTGAAGGAGATCTCCGCCCGCCCGCCCGCCGAGGCCGGCTCGTTCTGGACGATCATGTCCACGTTCACGTTCGCCTCGGCCAGCGCCGCGAAGATGCGGGCCGCGGCGCCCGGTTCATCGGGCACGCTGAGGAGCGTCACCCGCGCCTCGCGAGTGGAATGCGTGACAGCTGTGATCAGTGGCTGCTCCATGGTGTCCTTCTCTGAGAGCACAACGGTACCGGGCGAATCCTCAAAGGAGGAGCGGCAGTGGATGCGCACGCCGTGGTTGCGGGCGTACTCGACTGCGCGCAGCTGCAGCACACCCGCGCCCGAGGCCGCCATCTCAAGCATCTCCTCGAATGAGACCGTCTTCAGCTTGCGGGCGTCGGGCACGATCCGCGGGTCCGCCGAGTAGACGCCCGAGACGTCTGTGTAGATTTCGCACACCTCCGCCCCGAGCGCGGCGGCGACAGCGACAGCGCTCGTGTCAGATCCGCCGCGACCGAGTGTGGTCACGTTCTTGGCGGTGTTCGAGACGCCCTGGAAGCCGGCCACGAGCACGATGCTGTCCTCCTCGAGTGCCGCCTGGATGCGGTCCGCGCGCACGTCGAGGATGAGCGCCCTGGTGTGCGACTCATCGGTGACGATTCCCGCCTGGGAGCCCGTCAGCGAGATCGCCCGATGGCCGAGATCGTGGATCGCCATCGCACACAGCGCGCAGGAGATGCGCTCGCCGGAGGAGAGCAGCATGTCCATCTCGCGCGGGTCGGGCGCCTGTGAAATCTCCTCGGCCAGCGCGATCAGTTCGTCGGTCGTCTTGCCCCGCGCCGAGAGGACCGCGACCACGCGATTGCCGCGCTCGCGCTTCTCGACGATCCTGCGCGCGACGCGCTTGATCCGCTCGGCGTCGGCAACTGAGGTACCCCCGAACTTCATGATGATCAGCTCAGGCATCGACCCGCAGGATATTCACCTCCTCAGAGCTCTCAGCGGGCCCGGCACCTCCGCAGAGCTCTCAGAGGGCCCGGCGTCCAGCGAAGGCCTTGCCGAGGGTGACCTCGTCGGCATACTCGAGGTCCGAGCCGACCGGCAGCCCACTGGCCAGGCGTGTGACCGTCAGCGACGGGGCTCGCGCGCGGAGCTCCTCGGCGATGTAGAGCGCGGTGGCCTCCCCGGTGGTCGTCGGGTTCGTCGCGAGCACGACCTCGCGCACCGGCGAGGGCCCCGCGGAGGCCTCGACGCGGGCGAAGAGCTCGGCGATCTTCAGGTCCTCGGGGTCGATGCCGTCGATCGGCGAGAGGGCGCCCCCGAGCACGTGATAGACGCCGTGATACTCGTGTGTGCGCTCCATCGGGATCACGTCGCTCGGCTCCTCAACGACACAGATGAGCCCCTGCTCGCGCCGCGGGTCCTGGCAGATGCGGCAGCGCGATTCATCGGTGAGGTTGAAGCAGATCTCGCACAGCCCGATCTTCTCCTTGACCTCGCGAATCGCATCGGCCAGCGCGCCCGCGTCCTCATCAGAGGCGCGCAGGATGTGGAAGGCCAGGCGCTGGGCGGTACGATTGCCGACGCCCGGCAGCTTGGAGAGCTCGCTCACGAGCCTCTGCACAGGCGGGGCGTAGGAGCTGCTCACAGGCCCGGCAGTCCGAGCCCGCCGAGCCCCCCAAGGTCAAGACCGCCGGTCGCGCCACCCATCTTGCGGGCCGCCAGCTCCTGGGCCATGCGCAGCGCCTCGTTGACCGCCGCGAGCACCATGTCGGCCAGGATCTCCACGTCCTCGGGGTCGACTGCCGCGGGATCGATCCTCACCTCCTTGAGCTCGAGGTCGCCCGTTACCTTCACCGCAACCATGCCTCCGCCCGCGGAGGCCTCCACGACCTCGTTCTTCAGCTCCTTTTGCGCGAGCTCCATGTCCTTCTGCATCTTCTGAACCTGCTGGAGCATCTGCTGCATGTTCGGCACTCGAGGCTGCTTGGGCATTAGGCGCCTTTCTCGTTGCTCGTCACGGCCTCGGCGCCGCTGCGCGCTTGCTGCGCCGGCGGGTGGCTCTGGGCCGGCTCCCACTCGCCGGAGATCTCCTCGGCGTCGAACTCGTTCATGAAGCGCCGCACCCACTCCTCCTCGGAGTGGCCCGCCGGCTGCGGCTGCGCGCCGCTCTGAAGCCCCTCGCGCAGCTCGTAGCTCACGCGCCAGCGCCCACCCGCGATCGACCGCACGGCCTCGGTCACGGTCATGCGGTTCGTCGGATCTTCGGCCTTCTTCTTCAGGAACTGCGCTGTGGAGACGAACGCGAGCGTCAACTCCCCCTCCAGCGCGGCCACCGGCTGGGCCTCTGCGATCAGCGCGCCGAGGAGGGCGTTCTCGCCGCGCACGAGCTCGACGACCGCCGGCCACAGCGAGCTCAGCGCATCCAGGTCGCCGCCCACGAGCGCTGGGCGCTCGTGGGCGGCCCGCGGGGCGCCTTGAGCCTCGGTCGGCATCTCGGCCCGCGGGCTCTGTGGCGCGGGCGCGAGGGCCACGCTCGCCTGCGGGCCGCTCGGGGCGGGCTCACCGGGAGCCGGCCCCTGCGCGGCGGGTGACCCCTCGGCGGTTCCCCCCGGCAGACCCTCTTCGCGGGCGAGGGAGGCGTGCTCGACCGCGCCGGGGGCGGGCATGCCGCGCTCGCCCTCGAGCCGCTCGATCCGGGCGAGCAGCGCACGCATCGAGCCGTCGACCTCGGGCCTTGCCGCCTTCACGAGCGCGAGCTCAAGCCGGGTGCGGGGGTCCGCGCCCGCCCGCGCACCCTCCATCGCCTCACCGAGCAGTTCGAGCAGGCGGACGACGGTGGCGTGATCGACCCGCTCGGCCTGCGCCTTCAGGGCGCCATCGGCCTCCTCCGTCAGCGAGAGCTCGTCCGGAACCGACCCGAGCGTCTGCACGACGAGCAGTTCGCGCGCGCGAACCTCGAGGTCCGTGACGAACGAGCCCGCGTCCCTGCCCTGCTCGACGCACTCCTCGAGGGCCTTCAGCGCGCCGCGAGAGTCGCCCGCGGCGATCGCGTCGATCGTCTGCTCGAGCAGGCGGGCATCCGCGACCCCGAGCACCGCGAGCACGTCCTCGAGGGCGATCTCCCTGCCGCTGTAGGTGACCAGCTGCTCGAGCGTCCCGAGCGCGTCGCGGAAGCTGCCCGTCGCCGAGCGGGCGATCGCGGCCACCGCCGCCGGGGGGATCTCGATCGACTCAGCCTCCGCGACGCGGCGCACGACGATCGCGATCTGCTCGACCGTCGGGCGGTGAAAGTCGAAGCGATGGCAGCGGTCCACGACCGTAGCGGGGATCTTGGTCGCCTCGGTCGTGGCGAGCACGAAGACCGTGTTCGGCGGCGGCTCCTCGAGCGTCTTCAGGAACGCGTTCCAGGCGGCCGTCGAGAGCATGTGGGCCTCGTCGAGGATGTACACCTTCCTACGCCCTGAGACCGGGGCGTAGGCGACGCTCTCGCGAAGCTCGCGGATGTCGTCGACCGAGTTGTTCGAGGCCGCGTCCATCTCGATCACGTCGAGCGAGTTCGCGCGCGCGATCGATCTGCACGAGTCGCACTCCCCGCACGGGGAGATCGTCGGCCCGCGCTCGCAGTTCAGGCACGCCGCGAGGATCTTCGCCATCGAGGTCTTGCCGGTACCGCGCGAGCCGACGAACAGGTAGGCGTGGTGCACCTTCCCGCGCTCGACCGCGTTGCGAAGCGTGCGCACGACCGGCTCCTGGCCGACGACCTCGGCGAACGTGCGCGGGCGGTAGGCTCGATACAGCGACCGCGGCTGCTCGTGCTGCTGCTCTGAAGAGGACACCGTCGGCTGAGTCTACCCACGGCCGGGCCCCGCCCGAGCCCCCGGCCGAGCGGATAGCGTCCGCGCTCGTGACGGCTCAGGTCAAGCGCCTCTGGAGGAGTTTGGGCACCCCGCTCTGGATCGCGGGCGTGGCGGTGCTCCTGCGCGTCGCCACCGGCGTGGGGTTCGCCAACTACGACACACTCTACGCGCTCGCCTGGGGAGGGCAGCTCTCGCGCGGGCAGACCCCGGCCTACGGCGTCCCGATCGCCTCCACGCCTCACCCGCTGCTCGAGTCCATCGGCGTGCTCCTCTCACCGCTCGGGCCGCGCGGGGCCGAGGATGTCACGGTGGCGCTCGGCTTCCTCGCGCTCGCGGCCTGCGGATGGGTCATCTACAGACTCGCCGCCGATTGGTTCGGGTGGCCCGCCGGGGCGCTGGCCGGGCTGATCCTCCTCACCCGCGTGCCCGTGCTCTCCTACGGCGTACGCGCCTACGTCGACATCCCCTACATCCTGCTGATCCTCTGCGCGCTGCTCGTGGAGTCCCGCCGCCGGCGGGCCGGCGCACCCGTGCTCGCCCTGCTCGCGCTCGCCGGCCTTCTGCGACCGGAGGCATGGGCGTTCTCCGGGATCTACTGGCTGTATCTGATCGACTGGCTGCCGCGAGGCCTGAGAGCGCGAATGGGCGCCCTGCACTCGCACGAGGACTCAAAGAACGCCCCCGCGAAAGGCGCGCCCCGCTCACCCGGGCAGATGGCACTCCTCACGCTGCTCGCGGCGGCAGCGCCGCTGATATGGGTGCTGAGCGACCTCGCGATCACGGGCAACGCTCTGTGGTCACTCACGAACACCCGCAACACCGCCGCGACGCTCGACCGCGTCAGGGGAATCGCCAACGTGCCCGAGTACATCCCGCGGCGGATCGGCGAGATCCTGCGCCCGCCGGTCCTCCTCGGCGCGGCCCTCGGCGGCGTGCTCGGACTGCTGTGGCTGCGCGCGCGGAGCCTGCTCGGAGCGATCGCCGGCGTGCTCGCCGTGGGCGTGTTCGCGTTCTTCGCCGCCTTCGGGCTGCCGTTGGACACGCGCTACGCCTTCCTCGCCGCGTCGATCCTCTGCATCTTCGCCGGCGCGGGCGTCTTCGGCTGGATGACGCTCGCGCCGGGCGATCAGCGGCGGCGCTGGTGGATGCTCGGCGGCGCGATCGTGCTCGTTGCGCTGGTCGCATACGCCCCCTCCCAGTATGACTCGGCGCACCGCGAACTGGACAAACTGGCCCGCGAGCAGAGCATCGAAGGCGACCTGCTCGCGCTCGTCGAAGACCACTCGATCACCCTGCGCTGCGGGCCCATCGGCGTCCCCAACCACGCGCCGGTACCGCTGCTTGCGCTGTATCTGAAGACGAGCCCCAAGAACATCGTGAGCGCCCAGGTCCGGCCCATCAGCAAGGGCACCTACCTCGACCCGGCGAGCGAGGAAGTCGAAGAGGACTACGTCCTTGACCCCCACGACCCGCATCTGCCCGTGGCGGTGCCACCAGGCTTCATCGAGACGCACGCGAACCGCTCATGGCGGGTCTTCCAGCGCTGCTCATGAAGGACCGTGCACCCCTCGTCGAGATCCCGCCACCGGACGCCGATCGCCGCCCGCGACTCCGGTCCGGGAGCTCCCGCTGCGCCTGCCGGGGATCGCTTAAGGCTGCTTCCTTCCGGACCTGACCTGATTCACAAGCCGACACCGCGCGGGACCCGGACCATCGACGCCCCGAACGACGGAGCGACCGGAGCAAAACCCCTCGGAGGGGAGTTCGGCTCCGCTAGAGCGGATTGCGGATACAGGGCACCGCTATCTCCCCGCCTAGCACGGTCCTTCTGGATCCTAACGCACCCCGGCGCGCTGACTTCAGGTAGTCTGCGCGGCCGTGAGCTACTTCAACGGCCTTCAAACCATCCGCTCCCGCACGGCACTCGGCCTCGCGGCGATCGGCGCCTCGCTGCTGATCGCCGCCTGCGGCTCGAGCGGCTCCAACAGCACGATCACCGTCGGCAACGAGAACACGGCCGACAACGCGCTGGTGAGCGGTACCGGCACCTCAACCAGCTCGACGACAGGGAAGTGCCCGTCGGGGACTCCGACGCCGTGCGCGTACGCGGCCACGACGCCGACGAGCGGCCCGCTGTCCAAAGAACCGAAGGTCACGCCGCCCCCGGGCCCAGCGCCGACGAAACTCGTGGTCAAGAACCTGATCGTCGGGACAGGCGCGGAAGCGATGGCCGGCCAGACGATCACGGTCAACTACGTGGGCGTGCTGTTCAAGGGAGGCAAGGAGTTCGATGCTTCCTGGAAACGGAAAGAACCATTCACGTTCGTTCTCGGCAAGGGCCAGGTGATCGCCGGCTGGGACCAGGGCCTGTCGGGCATGAAAGTCGGCGGACGCCGCGAACTGACCATCCCGGCCGTGCTCGCCTACGGCGCCAAAGGCTCGCCGCCCACGATTCCGGCCAACGCTCCGCTCGTGTTCGTGATCGACCTCCTAGGCACCTAGGCGACCTACGCCGGGCTCCGGCAAGACACTTCTGAAAGACACGGCGCTGCTCCTCCTGGGCTCCTGCGCGATCCTCGGCGCCGGCTGCGGGGCAGCCAGGAAGCCGAGCCCCGCCGAAGCGAGCCTGAGACGCGAAGACCTGATCGCGGTGAGCAGAGCACTGACGAGCGTCGAGGGACCCGTCGCAAGCGAGGTCGCGGCCACGAAGAGGGCGTGGCGGGTAGTCGCGAACGGCCTCCCCGCCGACACCAGCCCGAGCGCCCGCCCCGTCGTCCAGGCAGCCGCCGAAAGCTCTGCACGGCTCGTGGTGCCGGCACTGCTGGAAGAACCGACGGCGGCCTCCCTGACCGGTCCCGGCTCCGGGCTGGCAGGCCTGTTTCAGAGCTACAGCCGGCTCTCTGAGCGCGCATGGCAGCTGATCGACGCGATGATCGAGCAGATCGAACACGGCTCCTCCGTGGCCGCCCGCTTCGCCCGGGCGAATGTCGCTCTTTACTTGGAGAGCGTCTACGACGCCCACTTCACCCTCGCCCAGATCGGTAAGGCCCTCCGCGCCGGCTACCGCCGGCTCGGTGGACCCGCCGTCTTCGGAACGGCTCTGAGCCAAGCCGAAGTGGACGCGCTGGCGGACGCCTACTCAGAAGCGGCCGACCGGCTGCACCCCCATGTCGGGGTGCGTCTGGGATCCTAGGCGAGGGCGGTGGCCGCGGCGGCGTAGCTCAGTGGGACAGCGCTCGCTTCACAGGCAGTGGACGGACACGCGTAAGCGCTGCCCAAAAGAAGACCCAGAAGTCGGCCGTGCTAATCGCAAGGCTCCGGTCGGGTGAGGAGGTAATTCTCCAGACTGAGAAGTACACGGCCTCCGAACTCCGCGCGAAGCTCGTTCCTATCATCAGCCAGCTCCGCAAGGCAAATGCCTCGCCTTCGCCAACGGCTCTCCCGGTTACGTTCTCGCCGTCGGCCGCCGCTCCACCCGCCGCCGGACCACCGCCCGCCGCACCCGTGTCGGTGGCGGACGAGCCTAAGAAGCTGGCCGAAACGGGATCAGTGGCGCTGCTGTTTGTCGTCCCGAGCGATAGCGTCGGGCCGGATGGCGGATGCTTCCGCTCCCCCCTCGCAAACAGGGCTCTCTCCGCGGTCTCCGTCGAACGCCCCGACTCGCCCGGAACCGCGTCGCAGGCGCGCGTCGCCGGAGCGCAGCGTTTATTCGGCCGGAGGCGCGCCGCCAGTGTGGGCGTAGGTCTTGTTCGTGATCTGCCAGCGGCCGTCGAACCGCGCCACCGATAGGTAGTCGACGAAGTCGCAACCTGCGTAGTCCGACGAGACAAGCACGACCATTCCTGCATCGCCGCAAAGATCGATTGTGCGAAGGACCGCGCGGAAGTTGGCACCCGCCAAACCCGGCCGTGATGCAACCCAGGAAAAGTAGTCCGCGATCGGGACGTTGTCGTCCGTTTCGGTGCCGAAGTGTCCCGCCATTCGAGCGGCAGGATGGAAAGCTTGCTGCAACTTAGCGACGTCACCGTTGTTTCCGTCAATGTACAACTGGATGACAGCCCGGACGTCATCCAGATCTTGCACGTGCGTGGACATGGATCCTCCGATCCTCCGTTAACCATCGGCGGGTGGTACCGCGCATCGCCAGGCGCAAACGAGTGTGAACCAAGTCTAAGCGGTCAGCGCTGACTGGTCGTCCAAGCCAAGGCGTCCCACGCGAGTGTGGGCGCGACCCTTGCTCGGACGTTCGCTGTCACGCGGATGCGAACGCGCGGCGGGTTGAGTCCACCCGTTAAGCGAGCGGTGACGGTCGGTCGCATCGCCGGCGTTCCGGTCCCTGTCCCGGGGCCGCTGTCGGGCCATTGCGCGACGACTTCGGTAGATCTCGTCCTGCGATTCCCGGGTTATCCTGTCGCAATGCCCGACGGGATACGCCTCATCTCGTGGCCGTTCCACAATGGCTTGCGGGGGGTTGGAATGGGCGCTGGCGCGGCGCGACTCGCCGACGACGAGCGCCTGCGCGCGGCGCTTGAAGCCGCGAGCTGGCCAGTGTCAAGCGACGAGGTCGACCCAGTCGACGAGTCCGAGGCCGAGATCGCGCGGGTCATGGAGCTCGTGCGTCGCCTCGCCGGCCGGGTGCGAGTCGCCGTCGAGGACGGCGCATTTCCACTTGTGCTCGCCGGAAACTGCAACAGCTGCCTCGGAACGGTCGCTGGAATCGGGGCGAAGGACCTCGGCGTTGTCTGGTTTGATGCCCACGCTGACTTCGACGACCCCGAGGAGAACACCAGCGGCTTCTTCGACGTGATGGGACTCGCGATGCTTACCGGTCGGGGATGGCATGCACTTCGTGGCACGATTCCCGGTCACCGGCCGATCCCCGAGTCCGACGTCATCCTCGCCGGCGTCCGAGACCTCGAGCCCTACCAACGTCGGCGTCTCGATGCCTCCGAGGTTTGCGCGGTCCCCGGCTCGATCGAACCAGAGCCCTTCGCGGAGGCACTCTCGGAGCTGTCCTCCCGCGTGTCGCGGATCTACCTCCACGTGGATCTCGACTCGCTCGACAGCTCCGAGGCAAGGGCGAACGAGTACGCGGCGCCCGGGGGGCCGAGCCTGGAGCGCCTCGCCCAATGCGTACGCCTCTCATGCGAGCGCTTCACAGTCGCCGGGGCTGCGATCACCGCCTATGACCCCTCGCTCGATTCGGAGGATCGCACGGTGATGGCGGCGCGACGGATCGCGAAGGAAATCGCCACCGGGGTGCGACGCACTCTGGTGCATGCTCCCCGCGTTGGCCTCTCGGGTGTTGATCACTTGGAGGCTGGCGCCGCGTTGTCTGGGACTGAGCCGATGTAGACCTCGGCGGAAAAGAGCGCAACCGGCTGCGTCCAGCGTGCGGACAGGGACGACACAGTCGCCAGCCGGCGACAAGCCAAGAGTCCACACGAGCACCAAGCGAGCCCCTGCGGCTCCGTGTCGCACCACAAACCGAGGTGGTGTCCGGCGGGAGTCGCTCGATGAGCGGGTGTCGCTACATCTTGGGTGTAGGACAGCCTCGATGCGGCCGGCCTCTGCCCGGGCGGGGCGGGTTCCATGCTTTCCGGACGCGTCGGGAATGTCCGGCGTTGGGTGTAGGCGGGACTGAGCTCCGTGGACACGCGGCCTGGTCGGGGTTACTTCTTGGCGGCCTCGAAGTAGGGGTTGTTGCCCGAGGCGTGGTCGGTGACGTCGACCACGTCGACGATCTCTGGCACCGCCTCGGTGATCGCGACCTCGATGCCCTGGCTGAGAGTGACGGTCGCCATGCCGCACCCCTGACAGCCGCCACCCAGGCGCAAGTAGGCTGTGCCGCCCTCGATGCCGGCCAGCTCGGCGTGCCCCCCGTGCGCGGCGATGCGCGGATTTACGTCGCGGTCGAGCACCGCCGCAACTCGGCGTGCAAGCTCGCTGTCGAGGTCTCCCCGTAGCGGTCTGGGCGGCACCGGCGGCGGCCCCGGGGCACCGACACCCGGTGCCATGCTCATGGGCAGCGTGGGAAGGGCGCGGGGAGCAGGCGGCTTGTTGGGATTGATGACCCTGAAGCCGGTGCGCAGCGGGCTTTCGCTCCAGTCGATCGTGGCGCCGCGCAGGTTCTCCACGCTGTCGGCAGCTATCACAATGAGCAGATCGCCCTCGTGCTGGACGACGTTGTCGTTGCCCGCGGGGCTGAGCGGATCGAGCGACAGCGCGCAGGTGTACTCGCCGTCGGCTGAGCCGGTGACGCGTACCGACAACCCAAAGCCGTCAGGTTCCGCCATGTCGGCCCGAAAAGCATGAACTCTGTCCAGCGCCGTCTGCGTGATCGCCACGATGGAAATATCGCGCACCGATCTACCATAGCGAGGTGGATCGCCTGCTCATAATCCTGCCGTCGGCCACCTACCGCGCGGCGGACTTCATGACCGCGGCCCGGGAAATGGGTGTGGCGATCACGGTCGCCAGCGAGCGCCGAGCGACCATGTCGGAGACGATGGGTGACGGCGCGCTGACACTGCGACTGTCGGACCCCCAAGACGCCGCCGAGACGATCATCGCCCGTGCCCGCGACACGCCATTCGCGGCGATAGTCGGCGTCGATGACCAGGGCGTGATGGCCGCGGCGCTTGCCGCCGAGCGCTTGGGACTGGCGCACAATCCGCCGGCGGCCGTCGCTCGCACGCGCGACAAGGCGGCGATGCGCCAAGCGCTGGCCGACGCGGGCATACCCCAGCCGCGCTTCGTGCTGCTACCGCCGGGGGCTGACGTGTCCACTGCGACGCGGACGATCGGATTTCCCTGCGTGGTCAAGCCGTTGTCACTCTCGGGGAGCCAAGGTGTGATCCGGGCTGACGACCTCGACCAGGCGCGGTCGGCGGCCGAGCGGGTACGGCGCATCCTCGCCGCAGCGGGACGACCGGCCGATGCACCGCTGCTGCTCGAGAGCTACATGCCCGGCGCGGAGGTGGCGGTCGAGGGTCTGCTGCGGTCGGGGCGGCTGGAGGTGCTCGCGATCTTCGACAAGCCCGACCCACTCGAGGGACCCTACTTCGAGGAGACTCTCTACGTCACACCCTCGCGGCTGCCCACCGCGGTGCTGGCCGAGGTCAGGCGAGTGACCGCTCGGGCAGCAGAGGCACTCGGGCTGCGGGAGGGGCCCGTACACGCCGAGCTGCGTGTGAGCGACCGGCACGTGGGCGTGCTGGAGTTGGCGGCTCGTTCGATCGGAGGGCTGTGCTCGCGCGCCCTGCGCTTCGGCGCTGGCGTCAGCCTGGAGCAGCTCATCCTCCGCCACGCCCTGGGACTGGCATTTGAGGACCTCTCTCGCGAGTCCCCGGCGGCCGGGGTGATGATGATCCCCATCCCCCGCGGCGGCACGTTGGTGCAGGTCGACGGTCAGGAACAGGCCCGCGCCGTGCCGGGCGTCGGCGGCCTCGAGATCACGATCGCGCGCGGGCGCCCGGTCGTGCCCCTTCCCGAGGGCGATCGTTACCTGGGCTTCCTGTTTGCGCGCGGGTCGACGGCGGACGCAGTCGAGCGCTCCCTGCGCGATGCCCACTCATGCTTGGGGATCCGGATCGAGTCGCCTTCTACGCCTCTACCTGAGGCCGTAGTGGTGCGCTAGCGTGGGGGCCGCGTGCGCGTCCTGCTGATCTCCACCTACGAGCTGGGCCACCAGCCGTTGCACGTCGCGTCCCCGGCCGCCGCCCTGCGCCGCGCCGGGCACGAAGTCCGCTGCCTGGACCTGAGCGTGCAGCCCTGGGATCCCGATGCACTGGACTGGGCGCAGGGAGTCGGCTTCTCGGTGCCGATGCACACCGCCATGCGCTTGGCGCTGAACGCGGCCCGCCGGCTTCGCCGCGAGCACCCGCGGCTGCCGATCTGCTTCTACGGCCTGTACGCGCCGGTGAGCCACGAGCTGGTGGTCGGCGAGCTCTCGGGCCGCGCGATCGCCGGTGAGTACGAGCCGGCGCTGTTGGCCTGGGCGAGCGGACTGGCCAGCCCCGGCGCCCTCCCCCCGGCTTACGAGCAGCCCATCATCCACCTTCAACGCGGGGACTTCGACCCGCCGGCGCGCGAGCTGCTGCCTCCGCTCGAGCGCTACGCCCGCCTGGCGGTGCGCGGCGAGGAGCGCCTGGTCGGCTACGTGGAGGCCAGCCATGGCTGCGTGCACCGCTGCCGGCACTGCCC
The DNA here is from genome assembly GCA_049512215.1 of Solirubrobacteraceae bacterium. Taxonomy (GTDB): domain Bacteria; phylum Actinomycetota; class Thermoleophilia; order Solirubrobacterales; family Solirubrobacteraceae; genus Palsa-744. Next base: position 8,357 of record JBEKXJ010000013.1, on the reverse strand, counting down.
GGTTCCCGCGGTCTATGACGGGCGCATACGGATCGTGCAGGCGGACACGGTTCTGCGCGACATCGAGCGTCTGGTGGGCATGGGCGCCCGTCATATCACGTTTGGTGACCCGGACTTCCTCAACGGCCGACGCCATTCGATCGCCATCGTTCGCGCCCTTCACGAGCGCTTCCCGACGCTCACATTCGATTGCACCACCAAGGTCGAGCACGTGCTAGAGCACGCCGACGTGTGGGAGGACATGGCCGCCTCTGGCTGCCTGTTCGTGGTCAGCGCGCTGGAGTGCGTCAACGACGAGATCCTGGCCCGCCTGGACAAGGGCCACACCACCGAGGAGGCAGTACTAGCCATCGACCTGCTGCGCGAGCAGGGGATTGAGACGCGACCCTCTTTCATGCCGTTCACTCCCTGGTCGACGCCGGCTGACGTGCTCGACATCCTGGACTTCGTCGTCGCGCACGACCTGGTGGCAAACGTTGATGCGGTTCACTACACGATCCGGCTGTTGGTGCCCGAGGGTTCTCTGCTGCTGGAGCGGGAGGACCTGCGCGAGCACCTCGGGGCCTATGACGCCGAACGCCTGAGCTACCCCTGGCGGTCGGCTGACCCGGCCGCTGACCGGCTGCAGGGCCGCCTGAGCGGACTGGTCGAGCAGAGCATGGCCGCGCAGGAACCGATGGGGCCGGTCTTCTCGCGAGTCCGGGCGGCGGTGCGCGACGCGGCTGGGAAGACGCGAGACGGCGTGCGCGAATGCGAAGCGATCACGATGGGCTCGACGGAGGGACGGCCTCGGCTCACCGAGCCCTGGTTTTGCTGTGCGGAGCCAACTGAGCACCAGTTTGGTCCTCTCAAGCGATAAGGCCGACACCGAGGGCCTGGCCCGCAACTGCGTTCCGACGGTGCAACGGCGCGCAGGAGCGCGGCCGGTCTAGAGCGTGATGACCTGGTCCGGCGGATCGCTGGCCAGCGCGGCGTACAGATCCGGGAAGCAGCCCACCCGCACGCCAGCGACGGTCCCCTTCGGCACAGCTGAACCGATCTCACCCTCGGCCAGACAGCGCTCCAGCGCGCACTGGTCGCACAGCATCAGCAGCATGCCGTGTTCGGCTGCCACGCTACCCAGACGCTCACCGATCGGGTCGCCCTCGCGCAGCAGATACGTGTTGTCGTCGAAGAAGAACATACCCACGACATCGACTCCGTGGCTTCCCTGCTCCAACTGGGGCAGGATCATCTTGCCCAGCTTGTAACTGGCCGTGTGACCGGACGTGGAAAAGACGTAAGCGACCTTCACCGCGGCTGAAGCGTAGACGACCTACGCTCGGAGATCGGCTTGAGCTCGCGGCCAAGCTTGCGCGGCTGCGCCCCGACGTCCGGAGTGAGCGGGGGTGCTCGCAGGGAACAGATTGGCCCTCTCTTCAGTGCCAGGTGTGGTCCTTTACGGAGAACCATAATCAGTCCCCACTCCTTCTACAGCGTCTTCCCGACAGGGCAGGGCCGGGTCGAGCGCCTCGCGACCTAGCCCCCGAAAGGTCCCGGATCCGGGGGGACGTCGACGGTGTGCTCCTTGAGCGTGGCGAGAGAAACGACCTCAAGCGCCCGTTCATGGGTGGACGCCAGCACCACGTAGGCGGCCGCGCCGTCCTCGTGCGCCCGCAGCCAGTTCAACGCGGTCACGCACCAGCGGTCGCCGGGCGCGAGCCCAGGGAAGTGGTGCTGAGGCATCGGGGTGATCAGGTCATTGCCGATACGACGCTGGTGCTCGAGGAACGCGGACGTGACCACCGCGCAGATCGCGTGGCGCCCACGGTCCTCCGGACCGGTCCGACAGCACCCGTCACGGTAAAAGCCGGTGAGGGGGTCGATGCCACACGGCTCAAGCTCGCCACCGAGCACATTGCGATCGGTCACCGCACCAGTATCGCCTGGCAGACTAGTCCGTGTCGCACTCCCGAGGCGCTCGCGCGTCGTCCGCGCGGACCCAACAGAGGGACGGGCAGGCTTGAAGACCATGACGCACAGCAAATGGGACTGGTCAGCGCGCAGGCGAGGCCGCATTCCAACCAACAAGGGGGCGCACATGCCGCGAGTTGAGGTTCTAACCGAAGTGCCGGGACGTGTCCCTGCTCACCGAGCACCGAGCACTACGCTGCCCAGCTAGTCGAGCGCATGGGATGGGCGCTTGTAGACGCCGAGCAGCACGAGCAGGCGATCCACGCCTGTCCGACCGTCGACCCGGGGACGGGCGAATCGATCCTGGACGTCCTTGAGGCCGAGGGCTTCGCGCCATCGGCTCTCTACGGGGGCTCCGGGCGAAGCTCCAGCAATGGCACCGGGTGACGAGACGCGGAGCCGTGAGCCGGTTCCCCCGGCTCGCACGATGCGCGGCTCGGCCGGCCTCGGCTTCGTGTTCACGACACGACAACGGTTCGGTAACAGGCGCGCGACATGTGAGCGGGAACAGCCAGCCACACTGGGGTTCGTGGCGACACTGACCCCGTTGTACGCGCACCGCCTCGGCCGCGAGCCTGGGCCCGACTCGTCGCGAGCAGCCCTGCAGGCCACGCTCGCTGGCCCGGTCGGTGGTCTCGAGACCGATGCCTGTCTGACCGCTGACGGACGGCTGGTCCTGCTGCACGAGCCGTGGCTGAGCGGCGCTACGACGTTGCGCGGCTGGGCGCACCAGACGGTCTGGAGCGACCTGCGCCCTGCCCGCCTGCGCGACCGCGACGGCGCCCCGACGAACGAGACGCCGATGCTCCTCGACGAGCTGCTGGACGGCGCGCCCCGTGACGTTCCGGTGCAGGTCGAGATCAAGGCCCACGGCGATCCTGCGCTGGCACGGGCTACCGCCGCCGCGGTGTGCCGGGTGGCGGGAGAGCGAGCGGACCGCGACCGTGTGGAGGTTCTCTCCTTCCATACGACCGCGTGCGAGGAGGCCGCGCGCCACGGGATGCGGACGCGGCTGGTCGCGTGGGCCGACTACATGCCCGCCGCGCTCGCACGATGGGCGGCGCTTGCCGGCGTCGGCGGCGTCTGCATCGAGCACTTCCTCCTGCACCCTGCGCTAGTCGAGCGCCTGCGGTCTGATGGCCTCAGCGTCACAACCGGGACGATCAACGACGCCACGCTCGCCGCGCGAGCCGCTGCTCTTGGCGTCGACGCCATCACCACCGATCGACCGGCGGCGCTGTACCGCGAGCTCGCCGCGACGTCGCTGGCGGCCTGAGCGGCGGGACCGCAAGCTGCCCTCAGCCGGCCGCTCGTAGCAGTGCGACGATCCGCGGGTGCCCGTCGATCTCCAGCTCGTCGACGACCTCTAACTCGTCGAGGCCGACGATCCGCCCCAGTCGCCGCAGACCTTCCGGGGAGAAGCCCCAGTAGACGAAGTCATCGCGCGCGTACACGTCGCCAGGCTCGTGAACCTCGATCGCCGGGGCGTCGGCGGCCAGGCGTGAGCCGTAGGTCTCGAGCACGATTTCGCCACCCGGCGCCAGCACGTCCGCGAGCGCCCGAAGCAGCGCGATCGGGTCGGTCACCCGGTGCAGGATCCCGAAGCACAACACAACGTCGAAGCGCTCGCCGAGCTCGCGCACGTCCAGCGCGTCCATGCGGCGATACTCGACCCGCGACGCGAGGAGCCCGGCGATCGCGCGGAAGCCGGCACCGCCCGTCAGCGTCACGCCGAAGCGAGCACGCACCCAGTCGACGTACTGCTCATTGTCGAGGGCTACAACGCGCCGTGCACCGCGGGCCTCCGCGAGGAAGCTGTAGAAGCCGTCGAACGCGCCGACGTCAAGCACGCTGCGCCCCGCAAAGCGATCCGCGCCGAGCACCGCAAGGCGATAGCCATGGTCGCGTGCGATCCCCGGCGTGTAGACCCCCTGCGCAAGCGCGAAGGTGTGAAACCAAAGCGGAACCGAATCGCGGACGCGCTCGGCGACTGCCGCCGGCGCGCCGATGGCCTGCATGTCGGCGACAACCCGCTCCGCAGGGGACGTCTCAGGGATCGGCTCGATCGGCGCGGCCGCGCTCGCGTAGGCTGCCAACGCATCAGCTCCAGTCTGTAGTTCATGGGACGGTCACACCGGTATCACCGTGCGGCGCCAGCGGCTCGCGACGCCGTGGCCGCCACGACGCCTGCAGAGTCTCACGCGATAGGGGCAACCCGCGCTTGGACCTCTAGCGCGGCAACGTCGCCACGCTAGTAGTGGTTACGATCGTGGGCGGTGACCAACCCCCGGGTCGCCAAACGTCAGGTGGCAGCACCGTTGGAGGCGCTCGAGCGAACTATACCCGAATGTTGTGAACCGGCGTGCGAAGCAAGAGGGCGGCGGCTGATCAGTACGAACCTCCAGTACGGCGGGAGCAACGGCTCAATACGGTCCCTGCCACGCCTGGGCGTACGCGAGGTCGGGGCAAGGGCATCACGCCCCGACCGGCGCTGGCACGCTCTCGCTCGCATCGACCCGGATGCCCTCCACCAGCATTCGCAGCGCGGCCTTCTCGTCCTCGCCGCGCCTCGTCGCCTGCCGGACACGCGGGCGCGAGGCCAGGGGGCTAGAGCGTGGGCGCGCTGTAGTTGTGGACTGCGAACTCCTTGATGTCGGGCGGCTCGGGGAACGCACGGTCGCCGAGCTCTTCGACGGCTGGCATGAGCCGGCTTTGAGCGAACTCGTCGAAGGCGTTACGGCTGTGCCAGAAGTCGAGGACGCCCCAGCCCCCGTCGACCGGGCCGGACGAGTGGAAAATCAGCCCGTGGGGTGGCCTGTTCTCGATGTCGAGGTGATCGTGGACCGCGACGTATTGCTCCTGTGTTCCCCCGGGGAACTTCATTCTGAGTCCGACGGCCATTGCGGGTCCTTTCGTTGGGCGTGTCGGGCGAGCTTATTACTCCTGCGCCTGCACCAGACCTGTTGCCACGCGGCTCAGGCGGCGGCCTGCCGCACCCAAATCGCTAGGAGCTACAAGGCGACTTCCTTCTATGAGCGCCCGCAGAGCCGCCTTCATGCGCACGCGAGCGACACCGGGTGCCGACGCTGATCGCGGTCGACCAATGGCAGGTGGGCGACATCGTGGGGGCCGCCAGGGAGCTCAACTCGGGGTCCGTGGCGTTGAACGCGGCGGGCTAGGCTCGACGAGTGAGCACGCCGTGCACACAGTCGAGCAACGAGGGCCTCCGCGCTAGCGTTCGTGAGCTCGTGCGTGCGATCAGCGACGACGATGTCGAGCTGACGGATGCCGTCGTGCGCCTGAGCCGATCGCGGCGCGTGCTCGCCCCCCTTGCGCTCTGCGTCGGTGCCTTCGCGATGCTCATCGATGGCCTGAAGCTCCTGCTCTCCAACTGGCGGCTGATGCTTGTGCAGATCGTCCCGGCCATCTGGGTGTGGGCGGCGATGCTCGACCTCAAGATCCATGTGCTGCACGGCCGGTCCCTGCACCAGATCCGCGGGCCCATCCTCATCCCGATCGGTCTCGTGACGCTCGCCCTCACGATGGCGAGCTTCTTCCTGAACGCCGTGTTCGCGTTCGCGATCGCGGGCGCACGGCCGCCGGACATCAGGGCCGCATTCAAGCGGGCCCGCGAAAACCTGCGATCGGTCATGCTGTTCGGTGGCATCGTCGGAGCGGCGCTCGCGCTCGCGCTGACTGTGGCGCCACGCTGGGGTCCGCCATGGTTCACCCTCACCCTGGGCGTGGTCGTGGGCGTGATGATGATCACCTACGTCGCCGTACCATCCCGGCTGATCGGAGTCAAGAGGACGGCCTCGCGGCGCGACAAGGTCACGGCGTCCTTCCTCAGCAGCGTCCTTGCGTTCACCGTATGCACGCCGCCGTACCTGCTCGGACGGATCGGCAGCCTCATGCTCGGCTCGCACGTCCTGCTCATCCCCGGCCTGATCACCGTGGCGGTCGGGCTGACCCTCCAGGCTGGGGCCACCGGAGCGGTGCGGGCGATCAAGCTCGGTGCCGCGTTGGCGACTGCGACGCCCGTTGAGCAGGCCGTTACGGGTGAAGGCTCGCTCGGGGCCAGCGGAGGAGGGAGCGTATGAGCAGGACCTCGCTCGACCACCTCGATGGCAGCCAGCGCCGTCGGCTGGTCATTCGATCGACGCTGAAGATCATCACCACGACGGCCGTCCTGCTGCTCGTCTACGCCGTGATCCCGATACGGGGCGGCTCGATCGGCACCGTGATCAAGCTGCTGGTCGGGCTCGCGGTCTTCGTCGGGCTGCTCTCGTGGCAGATCCGCTCGATCCTCGTCTCGCGCCACCCGGAGCTTCGGGCCGCAGAGGCGCTCGGTCTCGCAATTCCGACGCTGCGTGCCTTCGCGAGGTTCTTCTCGGTTCGCGTCACAACGCCCGATCCCAGCTGTGGGCGCAGTCGAGTGAGGGTGTCCTCCACGTCCACGTGGGTGTACTACCAGACCTCCAAGTTCCTCATCGCGGCAAACGCTGTCATCGCCGTTCGATACGTCTTCACTGTGTCGAGCACGACGCGATCCTGGCCCTTCGGTGAGAAGCCGTTCGACCGTGCAGCAATCAACATGCTCGCGCCGAGACGCTTGACATCCCACTCCCACGGCCCCCCGAGGGTCTCATCGAAGTCGTTGATGTCGAACATGTGCCGTCGCTCGGCCGAGCCGAACACGCCGAAGTTCGACAGGTAAGCATCCCCGCAGCACTGCACGGTCAGCCCCGTGGTCGGTGTGCCCGCCAGATCGCTGGCCATGATCAGGGCAGCCCCACGGAAGAAGGCAAGCGGCGAGGCGAGCATTCGCCCGTAGCCCCAACGCCAGTCTGCCATCGAAGAGCAGTCCCGCGCCAGTACCAGGCAGAATGGCGCGCACCGCCCTTGCGGCGAACAATCCGATCGGAGGGACCAGGGATGTGCACGCGCGTGTTGTGGAACACCAACAAACTGGCCCTGTTGGCCGGGCGGACGATGGACTGGCCCGAGACTTCCCGGAGGCCCTGAAGCCAGAGCCCTGCTTATCTGGGCGGTGAGTGGTTGCGGGTGGTGAGGCGGTTCGGTTCGTCGTGCGCGCGGGCGCCCAGGCTTATCTCGGTCCGCGACCATGAGAAGGTCGGTGACATGATGGTTATGGGGTGTGTTTCCCGCTGGGGGAAGCGTTGCGGGCGCTCAGTCTTTCTAGGCCGTCCACCCGTGGGTGTCGGCAGCAGGCTGCCGGGAGCCGGCCGCGGCGCATCTGTGTGAGTGAGGGCTTTCGCGCGCAGCGAGGGGGTCATGCGGGCTGGAGCGCCTCCTCGCCGAGCTCACGCAGGGTGTGGTAGGCGCGCATCAGCAGCTTGCGCGCGACCGCGAGGCACGCGCGGTTAGAGCCCAGCCGTTCGGTGGCCTGGTCGTAGTAGCCGCGGTCGGGGCTGCCCGCGCGACGGGCGACCTGCGCGGCCTCATAAAGCGCCCAGCGCAGCGCCGGCGGGCCCTGGCGCGAGAGATGTCCGGGGCTTCGGCGCTGGTCAGATTCATAAACGGTGATGTCCATCCCGGCGTAGCGCACCGCCTGGCGCGAGGAAGAGAACCTCCGGCAATCACCGAGCTCGGCCAGGATCGCGACCGACGTCAGCTCCCCGATGCCGTAGTGGGCCTGGAGCGCCTTGCACCCCGCTTGGCGGCGGGCGTAGAGGCGCAGCTGTCGGTCAAGCGGGGCGATCTGCATGTCCAGTGACTCGCTCATCGCGATCGCGACGGTGATCTGCTCGCGCGCCGCGTCCGGCAGCTCGACGTCCTGAAGCCAGGCGCGGCCTTCGCCACTGAGAAGGTGCAGCTCGCGGCGGTGGGGCAGTCCGTGGTGGTAGAGCACTGCGCGGATGCGCTGCTGCCACTCACCGCGCTGGTCGACGAGCGTGTGACGTAAGCGGACCTTGGAGCGCAGATCAAGCAGATGATCGGGCGGGATCCAGGACTCCGGTAGCCGCCCGATCATCAACAGTTCGCGCAGATGCCGCGCGTCAGCCCGGTCGTTCTTGGGCCGCTTCTTGTTGCCACGCAACGCGCTGGTCTGCGCCGGCTCAGCCAGATGCACCCCCGCACCCACCCGGCGTAGCTCCTCAACCACGAAGCGCCAGCCCGTCGTCGCCTCCAACGCGACCTCCAGATCCTGGCCGCTGAAGCGGCTTAGGAATCGTCGCACGCTCTCGCGGTGTGCCGGCGCCAAACGCGCCCTGGACACCTCGCTCGTTCCGCTATCGAGCCACTCGGCAGTGATCTGCGCTCTGTGCTGGTCAAGTCCCATTACGATTGTCATCTGGGGCCTCCTCAAGCTCCACGGTTTGAAACACCTACGCGGACTATCCGCGCTTGAGCTGAGGAGGTCCCTGCTCATGCCATCTTTC